>NZ_CP114289.2:643378-1286756 GCF_027111315.2 Flavobacterium limnophilum
ATTGTCAGCCAGAACAAGCAATTGGCAACGCCCTCCAGCGTGGACAGCATCGTGTCGAGCAACGGTCAGGAAGACCACGTGAGCATGGGGGCCAATGGAGCGACTAAAGCCTTGAAAGTGATGGAAAACCTGGAGCGTATTTTGGCCATCGAATTGCTAAGTGCTTCTCAAGCCATTGAATACAGAAGGCCATTGGAGTCGGGCGATTTTATCGAAATGTTTTTAAAAGCCTATCGCGAGGAAGTGTCTTTGGTGAAAGAAGATCGAATCCTGCATTACGATATTGAGAAAACAATTACTTTTTTGAATAGTTTTGAAATCGAAGACGATTTGTTAACAATTACTTAACATTGGCGTAAAATAAAGCAGTAATTTTGCTCCATAAAAAAAAATATAAAATGTCAATAAATAGTATTTTTCAATTTTTGGTCCCAAAGGACAAAAAATTCTTTCCCCTTTTTGAGGAAGCATCAGCAAACTTAGTTCAATTGGCTTCCATTTTGCACGAAGCAGTCAATCTTCCATTGAAAGAAAGAAACGAACTTTTTTTAAAAATAGACGAATTAGAGCAAAGAGGAGAGGACATCACGCGTCAAACCAATCTTGAGTTGAGCAAAAACTTCATTACACCGTTCGACCGGGAAGACATTCACTCCTTGATTACTTCAATAGATTATGTAGCCGACAATCTTCATGGTGCCGCCAGTAGAATGCGTTTGTACCAAGTGGACAAGATTACGAAATCCATTAGAAAATTGACCGAGATTAATCTTGAGGCCTGCCAGCATATTGATATTGCCGTTCAAGAGTTGCGAGATTTGAAAAAGATGAAGAACATCACTTCTGCTTGTGCCAAAATCAGCAAACTAGAGGCTAAATCGGATAATGTTTATGATAAAGCCGTGGCCGATCTTTTTGAAAACGAAACTGACGCCAAGAACATTATCAAATACAAAGAAGTATTGTCTGTATTGGAAACAGCCACCGATAAATGTAAAAGAGTAGCGAGTGTTTTAGAATCTATTACTGTAAAACATTCGTAATAATTTCGGGAATTTTTCAATCTATCCATTCAAATTATGTTTACTTTACTTATAGTTATTATAGTATTGGCCTTGATTTTTGATTACATTAATGGTTTTCATGATGCCGCCAATGCCATTGCCACGGTTGTCGCCACAAAGGTGCTGACGCCTTTTCAAGCGGTACTTTGGGCAGCTTTTTTTAATTTTCTGGCCTACTGGGTTTTTGGTTTGGGAGTGGCCAACACGGTCGCCAAAACAGCCAATGCAAGCGAGATTAATTTAACCGTGATTCTTGCGGGAGTCGTTGCTGCCATTATTTGGAATTTAATCACTTGGTGGCAAGGAATTCCTTCGAGTTCGTCACATACTTTAATTGGAGGTTTTGCGGGTGCAGCCATAGCCCATGCAATCGCCATGCATGGATTTTCGGATTATACTATTATGGTAGATAACGTGCCAGAAACCAGGCATTGGTATAATATTGTAAGTTGGTACAAAGCTGGAAAAGATGGTGGAATGCCTTCAGGAGTTGTCATCATCATTGTGTTTATCGTTTTGGCGCCCTTGTTGGGAGCCTTAATTTCGTATTTGATTTCTATTTGGTTGTTGAATGCTTCCAAGAAAAGCATTTTGCCCAAGTTGTTTACCATCGCATTGATGATAGCATCAGTTTGGTTTGTTTATAGCCAAATGATCCCGTTTGACAAAATCGAGAAACCTCGTTTCGAATCGTCCGTTTTTTGGAGTGTCGTATTTGAATCGCACAATATCAAATGGTTTTTGGTTGCTTTTATCATCCTGTCTATTTCAACTTTCGCTTTAGTATTTAGCAGTTTGAACATGAACAAAGCCGATGCCGTTTTGAAAAAAATGCAATTGTTGTCATCCGCTGCCTTTAGTTTGGGACACGGTGGAAACGATTCGCAAAAAGTAATGGGTATCATTGCGGCTGCAGTTGCGGTTTATATCAAAACCAGCCATAGTGATCTTATGAATCTTCCAGATTGGTTGCAAGTAGTGCTTCCGGATGACGATAAAGGGATAAAAGGTGCAATGCCGGAATGGATTCCTTTGGCTTGTTATTCAGCCATTGCCATTGGAACCTTGAGTGGTGGATGGAAAATCGTAAAAACTATGGGTTCCAAAATCACGAAAGTAACCTCATTTGAAGGGGTTGCCGCCGAAACTGCGGGAGCTTTGACGCTTTACTTTACGGAACATTTTAAAGTGCCGGTAAGTACCACACATACTATTACAGGTTCTATTATCGGAGTTGGTTTGACCAAACGTGTTTCGGCCGTTCGTTGGGGCGTGACTGTAAGTTTACTATGGGCTTGGGTATTGACGATTCCTGTTTCGGGATTGTTGGCTGCCTTTGTTTATTACGTGCTTAGTTTGTTCTTTTAGTACTTGCAAAAAAACTCATTTATAAAGAAATCCCCCCAGCAGATAAATGTTGAGGGGATTTTTTGTTTTAAAATGGACTTTTTTCCGTCTTGACTCCTGCTGGAAGTTCAAACATTGCGGCTTCCAATTTCATTGGTTTTACTTCCGTTGCAATGCTTTCCATGGTAAATTGAGCGGTGTCGATAATTGATTTTAAGGGCAATGAATTGGATTTGGACAAATAGTCAAACCAGTTGCCGAATTTGTGGTTGGCAAACAGTTTTGCATCCACCGAAAGTTTTGAGTTGAAATAATATTTTTGTACGCCACTTTTGCAGGTCAAAATCAATTCGTCGCATTTGTAACCCAAAATTTCCGTTACTTTTTTGTTTAGTTCCACTTTTAAAACTTCGTCGCCTTGTATGCTTCCGTCATTCCAGAGGAGGATTTCAGAATTGGCCATTTTGATATAAAGTTTGTTGTCTTTATTGCTGTATTGTTGCCATTGCACAAAAGTTCCATTCGTGATAGACTTGTAATCGCCTCCTTTTATACTATATTCTTGGGTTGTGCCCAGCATTGCTGCCCATTGTTGGTCCGTAATTTGTGCGTTTTTGCTTTTGAATGCGTTGGCGTAGCTTATTTTGCCTTCAAAATTTTGGCTGAAAGCAGTGATAGTTGATAAAAAAAGGCAGAGTATTGCAAGATTTTTTAGTTTCATTTTAGAAGCTGGTTAAATGGTTAGTTAAAAATCAAATGTAAAAAAATCCCCAACTACTTTTGCAATTGGGGATTGAATTATTTTGGGATTGAATTATTCGGAACTTTATTCGTGAACGATGACCCATTCTCCTGAAGCCAATAAAGTTTCGGCTTTTTTGAACTTCATCGTTTCGGTTTTTCCGGTAGCCACTTGTTTGATGGTTACGTTGTCGTTGCGATTGATTTTTGGTTGGTCGCGAACAATGGTTTCCGTAACATGACGTTGTTGCGTTTGTCCTGCTTCGCGATTGGCGCTTTCGCTGGAAACAATTTCGTCTTTACTGGTAGTATAGTCTTCTTTCTGACGCACTTCTTTGGCTTCTTGAATTGCAGGAGCAGCCACTTGTTGCGGCAAATCCCCTTTGAACAAGAACGAAATAACTTCTTTGTTGATGCCGTTCAGCATGGAACTAAACAATTTGAAAGCTTCGAATTTGTAGATAAGCAAAGGATCTTTTTGTTCGTGAACCGCCAATTGAACCGATTGTTTCAACTCGTCCATTTTGCGTAAATGTTTTTTCCAGGCTTCATCGACAATGGCCAAAGTGATGTTTTTTTCAAAATCGGCAACCAATTGGTTTCCTTTGGTTTCGTAGGCTTTTTTCAAATCGGTGACCACGTTCAAGGATTTGATTCCATCCGTAAAGGGAACGATGATGCGCTCGAATTGGTTGTTTTTGTCTTCATACACATTGCTGATGATAGGGAATGCTTCTCTCGCGCTGCGTTCTGTTTTTTCGGTATAAAATGCCAAAGCCGCTTTGTACACTTTTCCGGTCAATTCTATATCCGTCAATCTGCTGAAATCGCTTTCAGAAACCGGGGAAGTGATGGAGAAATAACGAATCAATTCGAATTCGAAGTTTTTGAAATCGTTGGTCGGTTTGTTGTCGCTTACAATTAAATCGCAGGTGTCATACAACATATTGGCGATATCGAGTTTCAAACGTTCTCCATGCAAAGCGTGACGACGGCGTTTGTAAACCACTTCACGTTGGGCATTCATCACGTCATCGTATTCCAACAAACGCTTACGAACACCAAAGTTGTTTTCTTCCACTTTTTTCTGGGCTCTTTCGATAGATTTGGTCATCATCGAATGTTGGATCACTTCACCTTCTTGCAATCCCATTCTGTCCATTACTTTGGCTACTCTTTCGGAACCAAATAGACGCATTAAGTTGTCTTCGAGCGAAACATAAAACTGGGAACTTCCCGGATCTCCTTGACGACCGGCACGACCACGCAACTGACGGTCCACACGACGTGAATCGTGACGTTCCGTACCCACGATGGCCAAACCACCGGCAGCTTTCACCTCGGCAGACAGTTTAATATCCGTTCCACGACCCGCCATATTGGTGGCTATGGTTACCACTCCTGGTTTTCCTGCTTCTTCCACGATTTGCGCCTCTTGTTTGTGCATTTTTGCATTCAAGACGTTGTGTTCGATACCTCTCATTTTCAACATTCGGCTCAACAATTCCGAAATTTCCACGGATGTTGTTCCAATCAAAACCGGTCTTCCGGCTTTCGATAATTCGGTTACGTCCTCGATTACGGCATTGAATTTTTCACGGGTAGTTTTATAGATAAAATCTTCCTTGTCTTTTCGCATCATTGGTCTGTTGGTAGGAATTTCTACCACGTCCAATTTGTATATTTGCCACAACTCGCCAGCTTCCGTAACGGCTGTTCCAGTCATACCGCCCAATTTGCTGTACATCCTGAAATAGTTTTGCAAGGTTACCGTTGCAAATGTTTGGGTTGCGTCCTCGATTTTTACGTTTTCCTTGGCTTCAATGGCTTGGTGCAAACCGTCAGAATAACGACGACCGTCCATGATACGACCGGTTTGCTCATCGACAATCATGATTTTGTTGTCCATGATCACGTATTCCACGTCTTTTTCGAAAAGCGAATAGGCTTTTAAAAGTTGTGTCAAAGTATGGATACGTTCGCTTTTCACTCCGAAATCCTGGAATAATTTTTCCTTTTCTTCGGCTTCGGCGTCTTTATCCAAGTTTTTCTTTTCGATGGCGGCAATTTCGGTTCCAATGTCTGGAAGCACAAAAAAGTCGCTGTCGGTATCTCCCGAAAGGAATTTAATTCCGTTGTCGGTCAATTCTACTTGGTTGTTTTTTTCTTCGATTACAAAATACAAGGCTTCATCCACTTTCGGCATTTCCTTGTTGTTGTTCTCCATATAGGCGTTTTCGGTTTTTTGAAGCAATTGTTTGATTCCTTCTTCACTCAAATATTTGATTAACGCTTTGTTTTTTGGTAAACTTCTGTGCGCTCTCAATAATAGAAAACCTCCGTCTTTTGTATTGCCTTCCTTGATTAATTTCTTGGCTTCCGACAGGAAACCATTGGCCAATTGTCTTTGCAACGCCACCAAGTTTTCGATTTTTGGTTTCAATTCATTGAATTCATGACGATCTCCTTCCGGAACCGGCCCAGAAATAATCAAGGGTGTACGGGCATCATCAATCAATACCGAATCGACCTCGTCGACAATGGCATAATTGTGTTTGCGTTGTACCAAATCATTTGGAGAATGCGCCATGTTGTCTCTCAAATAATCAAAACCAAACTCGTTGTTTGTTCCGTAAGTGATGTCGGCATCGTAGGCTTTTTTTCTACCTTCGGAATTGGGTTGGTGATTGTCGATACAATCCACGGTCAAACCGTGAAATTCGAATAAAGGCGCTTTCCAAGTACTGTCACGTTTGGCCAAGTAATCATTCACTGTTACCAAATGCACTCCGTTTCCGGTCAAGGCATTCAAGTACAGCGGCAAGGTGGCCACCAATGTTTTTCCTTCCCCAGTTTGCATTTCGGCAATTTTACCTTCGTGCAAGACCATTCCACCAATTAATTGGACGTCATAATGAATCATGTCCCAAGTAATGGCTTTACCGGCAGCACTCCATGAATTGGACCAAATGGCATTGTCACCGTCCAATGTAATATAAGTTTTCGTAGCCGAAAGTTCGCGGTCTTTGGCCGTTGCGGTTACTTGTATTTGGGTGTTTTCCTTGAATCTTCTGGCGGTTTCTTTTACTACGGCAAAAGCTTCCGGCAAGATTTCCATCAAGGTTTTTTCCGAGATTTCGTAAGCTTCTTTTTCCAAGGCATCGATGGCTACGTAAATGTCTTCACGTTTGTCAATGTCTTCAACGTTTTCCGCTTCCAGTTTGAGTGAAGCAATTTTAGCATCTTTTTCAGAGCGGTCTTGTTTTATTTTTTCTTTGAAGAAGACCGTTCTGGCTCTTAGCTCGTCATTGGACAATGCGGCCAATCCACTTTCGAAAGTCTTGATTTTGGTTAAATAAGGTTGTAAAGCCTTGACATCTTTCTGCGATTTATCACCCACGAAGGCTTTGATAATGCTATTTATGAAACTCATGATATGTTTGTGTTTTATTTATAAATGTGTGTAAATTTAAACAAAAAAAAAGCCTCTTTCGAGACTTTTTTCTTGAGATATTTTTTTAATATTCGTCCTCGTTCCAAAGATAATCTTCGTCAGTAGGATAATCCGGCCAAATTTCTTCCATCGATTCATATATCTCCCCTTCATCCTCTATTGACTGTAAGTTTTCCACTACTTCTAATGGTGCTCCAGCTCTAATAGCGTAGTCGATAAGTTCATCTTTGTTAGCAGGCCACGGTGCATCGCTTAGGTAGGATGCTAATTCTAATGTCCAATACATCTTTTGTCTATTTTAGGTTTGTGCAAAAATAAATTTTTTACTGAAAAAGACAAGTAAAAATTCATTTATTTTTAATTAAAGTTAAGAACGTGTTGTTTGTTTCAAGTTTAAGGTTTAATGTTTCAAGTTTTGAACCTGAAATTGCGACTGAAAACTCAAGGCTATTTTCTCGGAATCCATTTTACTTCCTCGGCGTTCAAATCGTTCGACAACTTTCGTGCCAATACAAAAAGGTAGTCAGAAAGTCGGTTTAAGTACATAATAACGATTTCGGCTACGGCTTCATTGTGGTCTAAATGCACGGCCAAACGTTCTGCACGACGGCAAACGCAGCGGGCAATATGACAATATGACACGGTAGTGTGTCCGCCGGGTAAAACGAAATGGGTCATTGGCGGAAGTGCTTCTTCCATTGTGTCAATTTCCTTTTCGAGCAATTCGATGTCGCTTTCCACAATTCCGAGTTTTTGCAGTCGCAATTCGCCATTTTTCTTCACTTCTTTTTCGGGCGGAGTGGCGAGAATAGCACCCACGGTAAACAATCGATCCTGAATTTCAATCAGGATTTTTTTGTAATGCGGATTTATTTCTTGATCCCGAATTAGTCCAATATGGGAATTCAATTCGTCAACCGTGCCGTAACTTTCTATGCGGATGTGGTCTTTTGGAACTCGCGTTCCGCCAAAAAGTGCCGTGGTTCCTTTATCGCCGGTTTTTGTGTAGATTTTCATTTTTGTTGTTTAATCGGTTAAATGTTTTAATCGGTTAACCGTATAACCGACTAACCAAACAAACTATTTTGAAGTGTCGCTTTCAATCATTCCATCTCGCAAACGAATAATTCTCTTTGCGTGGGCAGCGATTTCTTCTTCGTGGGTTACGACGATAATGGTATTGCCATTGGCATGAATTTCTTCCAAAAGATTCATGATTTCCTCGGATGTTTTACTGTCCAAATTTCCGGTGGGTTCATCGGCAAGAATGATGGAAGGTTTGTTGACCAAGGCTCTTGCAATGGCAACTCTTTGTCTTTGTCCTCCCGAAAGTTGGTTGGGTTGATGGTCCATTCTGTCGGCCAAATTGACTTGTTCCAAAACTTTGGTAGCTCGGGCTCTTCTTTCGGATTTGGAATATCCAGCATAAATCATTGGCAAGGCCACGTTGTCCAATGCCGTTGTTCTTGGCAAAAGATTGAACGTTTGGAATACAAAACCTATTTCTTTGTTGCGGATTTCGGCCAATTCATCATCGTGCATTTGGCTCACGTCTTTTCCGTTGAGGATATAAGTTCCCGAAGTAGGCGTGTCCAGACATCCCAAAAGATTCATCAAGGTTGATTTTCCGGAACCCGAAGGTCCCATAAGTGCCACGTATTCCCCTTTTTTAATTTCTAAATCGATGCCTTTGAGTACATACACGATTTCGTTTCCAAGAACAAAATCTCTTTTGATATTGGTTATTTTTATTAATGGTTTTGACATTTTTATACAAGATTTAGTGCTTTATCAGCCTTAGCGTGACATTAAAGTTTGGTTTAAAAGTACAAAAGACTTTTGAATTATTGATAAGTAGTCTTTTTTTTAAATTAGTTACATTTTTTTTTAATTTAAATTCGATTCATTTCGAACTTTTGAATACGCAAAAACAGGTTTTTAGTACTTATATAATTAGGATTGTGTTTTATATAATTCACTTGTTTTTCAAGGTGTTATCATAATTTTTTCAATTAGTTTCATAATTTTTGGTTTTATATTGGATATAATGCAATTCGATATAGATTTGTTGGATAATGTTAAAAAAAACAAAAATTATGAAAAGTACAAAATGGTTATTAGGAGTTGCGTTAATCGCTTTGGGATTTACATCTTGTAAAGACGAGAAAGAAGCCCAGGCCGAGAAAGCGGTTGACACTTATGTTGTTTATGTAGATTCAGTGGAAAAAGTTTCTAATGAAGAAGCCCAAAAAAATTGGGAAGGAATTGATGCCGTTTATCAATTGAGGATGAACGAAGCAGAAGCTAATTTGGCCAATTTGAAAGACAGCATAAAAGCAAAAGAAAGAATCATTGCGAGTAAAGGCAAGTATGAAGTTATACGAACCAAAATGGTAGTTAATACTCCTGTTTCTATTCCTAGTTCTAAACAACAATTGAGAAACGCCTTGTTTGGTGAAGGAAAAATTGGGGACGACATGAGTTTTGACTGGGTAAATGCAGGCAATATTCACGGTGTTTACCAAACTTTTATCCATACTGCCGAAGACAACAAAGACAGCTATTCCCGTGAAGACTGGGACGAAATCAAGTTGATGTACGAGGCATTGGACAGCAGAAAAAATACTGTTGAAAAAGAAGGTCTTTCAAAAGAAGACAACAGAAAAATTGCCGCTTTAAAATTCAAATTTGCTCCAATGATGAAAGTCAATAGAATAGGAGCAAAATCGGAAGAAATGAAGGAAGCGAAAGAATAGTGTAGCGGTTATTAAATAAATGGTTAGTTATTAATTCGGGAAAACGACAGTCAGAAATGGTTGTCGTTTTTTTTATCGACATGATTTAGTCCGATATTTTGTAAATCTTGGTGATGTCCTTCAATATTTCTGCAAAGTTGATGTTCAGGTCTATTAATTTGCCGCTGTGAATGTCAAAAATCCATCCATATACTTTCAATTCACGTTCGTTGTTGGCTTTCTGGACTTCGGCAGTTTTAATAATGTTGATGCACTGTTCCTGAACATTCAATTCGATTAATTTTTTATATTTTTCCTCCTCATTGGTGATGGTGTCGAGTACTTTTCGATGAATTCGGTACACGTCGCGAATGTTTCTCAACCAAGGATTCAAGATACCCAAATCCGATTGTTGCATCGCGGCATGCACACCTCCGCAGCCATAGTGTCCGCAAACGATAATGTGGTTTACTTTCAAATGCACCACGGCATAATTGATTACCGACATCGAGTTGAGGTCGGTATTGGGAACCATGTTGGCAATATTGCGATGCACGAAAACGTCTCCAGGTTCCAGGCCCATAAGCTCTTCGGCTGAAACACGGCTGTCGGAACAACCAATGTACAGAAACTCGGGCGATTGTCCTTTTGACAATTTTTTGAAATAATTTGGGTCTATTTTGAGTTGTTTGACAATCCAATTTCGGTTGTTCTCAAATATTTTTTTGATATCCATACTGTCGTTTTGAATTTTTTAAAGGTACAAATCTAGGTTCTAATCACAAAATGCTCTTTTGGTTGTTCTCTTCTAAAGAAAACCAATCCCCATTGAAACGTATCAATAGTAAC
The DNA here is from genome assembly GCF_027111315.2 of Flavobacterium limnophilum. GTDB lineage: Bacteria > Bacteroidota > Bacteroidia > Flavobacteriales > Flavobacteriaceae > Flavobacterium > Flavobacterium limnophilum. The sequence goes on from NZ_CP114289.2 coordinate 653,569, forward strand.
GGTCACTTTAGGATGTTGTTTGATAATTTCCCAAGCTTTTTCCATTTCGGGCGACCAATGAATGTCGTCGAAAATCCACACTGTGTCGTTTGTAATAGTTGGCAATAAAAGTTCGAAATAGTCTAAAGTGGCGGTTTTGGAATGATTTCCGTCGAAATAAATCAGTTGGCAGTTGGCAGTTTTCAGTTGGCAGTTTTGTAAATAACTCAAAAAATCGGTTTCAACACAATTTACATTGTCACAATTGAATAATTGCAATTGATTTTTTGCAATTGTCCTTGTATTTGGACAACCTTCCAATGTTATAATAGATGCTTTTGGATTTGCCAAGGCCAGGGCAGAAGTAGCCAATCCTAATGAAGTGCCAATTTCCAAAATCGTAGCTGGCTGAAAATAATTCGTGATTCGAAACAATAATTCGGCGCGTTTTGGAATGATTCCGGCAGTTTTGGCAATTTTGGCAATTTGTCTGGTATTCGATTTGAAAACTTTGGAACCCGCACCAAAATCGGTTACTTCAATCGTGTTTTTATTTGCCAAAAGCGAGTTTCGGTAGTTTTTTAAAACTTCATATTCGGGTTTTGGTTTCTTGTCATAAAAACATTTGGTTATCAAATTGAACACAAATGGTGAATGCACGGCGTGTTCGTTTTTGGAGTTCCAGAGGAATTTGAGACAGGATTTGATTTGGAATAGCATAAAAAGTTTCAAAAATGAATGCGAAGATACAAAGATAAAAGAGCAATATTGTTTCCTTTAATAAAGCGATTTTTTATTTCTTGATTCCTCCAGCTAAAGCTGGAGGCAATTGAAAAGCGTTAAAAAAGAACACTTTTCACTTTAAACACTATATTTGCGCCCTTGGAATTGAAGCCAAGAATAATTTTGATTTTTTACGATGAAAACAGCTGCAATAGAAAATAAAACCACGATAACTTCCGAAGAAATTGATAGATGTATTGCTGTTTTGGCACAATTGAATATAGATACGGACCAAATATTCGAGATTCCAAAAGAACAGAGAATCGCTTTAATCAAGGCAGCTGGACAATTTTCGCGTCCCGATAGAGAGGAATTTGCCAAAAGAAAAAAGGACGGGAAAGCCGTAGCCAAACGCAAACAGGAGAAGAAAGACCGAACCGCCCGCAAGGAAACCGGAATTCGTTCGGCTCGGGAGGCGAGTGTTTTTGTTGCTCCAAAATTATTGGCTTCGCACGATTTGGAACACAAAGAACAATTGGAACTGGAAATGCCTAGACAATGCTATGTGTGCAAAACTGACTTTACCAAAATGCACCATTTTTACGATACGATGTGTACCGATTGTGGCGATTTTAATTATGCCAAGCGTTTTCAAACAGCCGATGTAAAGGGGCAAATTGCCGTGATTACGGGTTCTCGATTGAAGATTGGTTATCATATTGCCCTGATGCTTTTGCGTGGAGGAGCAACCGTTGTTGCAACGACTCGTTTTCCGGTGGATTCGGCATTGCGATTTGCCAAGGAAGATGATTTTATGGAATGGGGACATCGCTTGAAGATTCACGGATTGGATTTGCGACATATTCCGAGTGTGGAGATTTTCTGCAATTTCATCGAACAAAAATACGGTCGATTGGATATCTTGATCAATAATGCGGCACAAACCGTGCGAAGACCAGCGGGTTTTTATACGCATTTGATGGAAAATGAAGAACGTCCAATAGGCTCTTTGCCTCAACAAGCTCAAGAATTATTGTTGGATCACGCCAATTGTTTGGATGAATTGAAAGTTTTGACAACAGGATTTTCGTCGAATGAAAATATGCCGGTGACTTGGCATGGTCCGGAACCCGGAATTGGTTTGCGGGCTTCCGCCAAATTATCCCAGATTCCGTATAGTTTTGATAATGCCTTGGTTGCCCAAGAAGTTTTTCCGGAAGGGGAACTCGATGCCGATTTGCAACAAGTCGATTTGCGAAAAGTAAACAGCTGGCGATTGAAATTGGGCCAAATCGAAACCACGGAAATGATTGAAGTGCAATTGGTCAATTCGGTGGCGCCTTTCGTGTTGTGCAACCGTCTTTCGGAAGTGATGAAGAAAGACCACACGGGCAAAAAACACATCATCAATGTTTCGGCGATGGAAGGGAAGTTTTACCGTGATTTCAAGGAAGACCGTCATCCGCATACCAATATGGCTAAAGCCGCCTTGAATATGTTGACGCACACTGCCGCAGGGACTTTGGCCAAAGACGGAATTTTCATGAATGCCGTTGACACGGGCTGGGTTACCGACGAAGATCCAGCGGAATTGGCAAAACTTAAACAGGAAGAACAAGATTTTCAACCACCATTGGATATTGTCGATGGCGCTGCCCGGGTTATGGATCCTTTGTTTGACGGAATCAATACAGGGAAACACTGGTGCGGAAAGTTTTTGAAAGATTACAGGCCGATTTCTTGGTAAAAATTGCAAGATTCTAAAAGGAAAAACCCACGACAGAATTCATTCTTTCGTGGGTTTTTCTCGTTTGACTTTATTGGAAAATGCTGAAAATTCAAGACATCGGGTAATTGCTTTTATTTGACCGAAATTAATTTAACTTCAAAAATTAGCACTGAACCTCCGGGAATGCCATTGTAATTGTAATTTCCATAGCCTAAATGAGCCGGTATCAAAAGCATGCCGCTGCCTCCTGCCTTGAAATATTGAATGCCTTCCGTCCAGCCTTTTATCACTTGATTCAAACCTATGGTAATACCGGCATCAGTGCTGGCATCAAATATTTTTCCATTGATAAAAGTTCCTTTGTAAGCAACAGTCACATTGGAAGTGGCAGTGGGTTGTGCTCCAGTTCCGGGATCGGTAATCACGTAGTACAAGCCAGAATCACTTCTTTGGGCGGTTAATTTATTGTTGGTTATAAATTCGCTAATGTCTTTTTCATTTTGGGCAACATAATCCGGTGTCTCATTGTCTTTGGAGCAAGAAATGAAAAGTGTCAAGGCAACTAATGCAGATAAGAGGTGTTTCATAGGGTATTGATTTTTTTTGAAAAGCAAATATAGTAAAATTGGACAGGATTTTATCAACAGTATTTTCCTTGAAGCACAAAAAATATTTGGGCAAAAAGAGATAGAATTGCAAGGTTTTATTTGCTCTTTTTTTTACTACCTCGTTTGCGTACACAGTGTTTGATTTTGTTAGATTTATGCGATTTTGATAATTTTGAATTTCTTTGAAAATTAATGCCTTTTTTTCTTTAATTATCAGTCAGTTTTATTCATCTTTGTAAGGAGAATATTTTTCACGTCATTTTTTTTTCAGGCATAAACAAATCATAAAACATATCCTTATTAATTTTTTATAAATGAGTACAGAAATTAAAGCCAATCAAACCCCAATCAAGCAAAGCAGAAAAGACACCGTTCAATACATCAATCTGCAACTAGCCTCGCTAGGACAACCTATTTATCAAGACGACGAAAATTCGGCAGAGCAATTTTGCAATCCCAAATTTCAAGTGCTAACCAATGGATTAATCAAGAGTTTTCGTGAAAAATCTCGATTGTTGTCCAATCATCTTTCGCCGGCCGACACCAGAATCCAAAACTTCCTGAACGATTATCTTAAAGATGTTCCGTTCAACAAGCCTTATGTTTTGCCAAACGACACCTTGGTATTGACCCAAAGCGGACACGCAAGAGAATTGAGTTTGCCGCCTAACGGGACTACTTTTGTTGGTGAAGATGTTACTTCGTATAGAATCAAACAAGGGATTTTGAATAATCCGACAAATGATAAAAGAACTACAATTGGTACTTTTCATATCGTGGAAGGCAATTTGCCTGTTCCATTGGATAAAAAAGAAGTGCCCAAGATTGCTTTTGCACATTTTTTGAATGCCGCATTTAACCCTTCGGACAACCTGAAAATATTGCCTTTTACTTCCAATCAAGAAGACAAAGCTAAACTAATGGTTTCCTTGTTGATGCGACCAATGGTTTGTCCAGAAGTGAAAGGAGTTATCTCGAAAAAGACGATGGAAGTGCGCTTTTTTACACCCGGAAGTTTGGTGAGCAACCTGGATTTTGTGGAAGCAATTTTCGGCAACGCCGGCGATCCTTATCTAGCCCAAAATGATGCGGCTTTGGATACGGAACATTGGACAGGTCACACGGGTTGTGTTATTCTTGCACCCCAATTGCGTTCGTTGAAGAAAAAAGATATTGGCTTGCCTCATTTCAACGAAGCCACAGAGCGTCAAAAAAGTGAGGGAATGTGCTGGAAAGACGAGAATGAACTCTATAATAACGGAGGCGCTTTTAAAGTAACCTGTAGAGACGATAGAGGAGTTGTGGTGACTATTATTGCCGACAACTATTATGGTTATTCCAAAAAAGAAATTAAAACCCAAATCAGTTATTCCGCCAATTTATTTGGTTTGGTAGAGGAAGAACATTCCGGAGGAGCCATTGCTTACCCAAGAGGTGTAATGGGAGATATTGTTGATGGAAGCACTTTTTCTGAAAAGTTTGGAAGTCAATATAGTTTTGAAGGCGTAAAATCTTTTCTAGGTGATAGAATAGAAGTGAAGCCAGCCAATTATGCGATTGACAAAAAATATCCGAACATCGTTTATATTCCAGAGAATGCTTATATCAATACCAATGCCAACAGCATTACATGGACTTACAAAAATGAAGAACAAAAATTAATTTTATCGCCAAATAAAACCTACGTTCATCCAACGGGGAATAAATTCAAACTAGAAAAACACAACGCGATTGCTTTGTGGAGAATCGTGAACACTTCGCCAGAAGGTGTTTTTTGCCATAAACCCTGCACGGTTTCGGGTGGAGGAAAATCCGAGATTTCCAAATCGATGCAAAATGCCATTACGTACAGCGCATTCAACATTTTGGACATTGACGAAGATTTTAAAAAAGCGGACGAAATCATCGAATACAATTATTCCAACAGATGGAAAAAACGTGATCCATCCTTGCCGCCTTCAAGAACATTCTTGGACAAACGAAGAACTTTGGGTTCGGCAGTAAAATTGCTGACACCTTCAGAGGAAAATAGTGATGAATTCAACGAATTTATTAAAAACATTCCTGTTCACATCAGATCATTGGTGTTGTTCGTAAAACGATTGTACAGACAAGACCACGGTGCCTTGAATTGGAAAGATTGCATGTCGGTTGAAATTATCAACGGCAAAAACGGAACAGGTTTGCAATACAACAACACACCAGTTGTGGGTAGTTATGTTCGAATTGGTTTCAACCAAAAAGGCGTGTGGTTGTTGAATAAATTGAGATCGGATTTTTCTGCATGTCAAAAAATCCAGATGGAGGACGATATTTCGGCTTCCATTACTTTGCCAAGAGCACAGTTCAAAAACCTGAATCCAGAATACACCAACCAAAGTTTGAAAGTGGTGGCCAACTGCGAATCGCATTTGTTTCAAAGACCCGATGAAGCCATCATAAGAGGCTACGACAAAGGCGCAGAAAAGGATATTGTAAGCGACAACGTTTACTTGACCAATTATGAACTTTTAAAGAAAAAAGATGCCATCGAAATTTTCGAAGACACCATCAATTTCGATAAATATACACAGCCTGTAAAGGATTTAATCATCAGTATCGTAAACAGTCCAAACGAAGAGGAATATTTTTCGTTGCCTTCCCACACCCGAATCGTGGATGGAGAGCCAACCAAAAACCCTCGTTATTTGGAGCCGAATATTTTCATCAACGAAACCGAAGCCAGTTATTTGGGCGAAGTTGGCGTTCGTTTGGCCAGAAAAATAAAATCAGAAGATCCGGTTATCAATGTGGTGAATGCCGTTTTGCCGGGAAGAAGAAACAACCCGATCGACAAGAAAGCGGGAATTCGTCCGCTAGCGGTTTACAACCCAATCCATTATCAGGAAACACCTGAATTGTTCATGGATTTTATTTGCAGCCTTACCGGAAAATCACCTTCCACAACGGGAGCGGGTTCTGAAGGAGCCTTGACCAAAGGCCCTTTCAATATGTTGACGCCAACAACCGATTTGAACAACGCCTTGTTGTCACACATTTTGACGGAATCCAATGCGTTTAGCACGGCCGCGGGTTATGTGGGTGGCGAAAACAAAGTGGATCACGACATCAGTCTTTTGATACCGGAAATTTGGGCACGTTTGAATGCCAAAGACCGCGATCCAAAAGTGTTGATTGCCAATGGTTCCTTGGAAAAACTGGAAGATTTCGAATACCAAGGCAAAAAAGTCTTGGCCAGTAGATTGGGGTATCGCATCACGAGTACTTTCTCTTTGTTGTGTTTGAACCGTTTGTTTGATGAACCAAATGCCGTTTTCAACGAAAAAATGTTGAAACCGGAACTGCAAGGAATCGAAGATTACGTGGACGGAATTGCCAATATTGTCGAAGCCCAACAAAAAGTGGCCTTGAGTTATTTTGAAGACGGAAGCATCGAGTCTGCCATTCCGCCATTGAAAATATTGTTGCACATGATGGCTTACGGCACTTATGAAGGCAAAGAAATGAGCGATCCAGAATTGAGAAGTTATTTCGAAAGAGATTACGTAATCAACAGCGATTGGTACCAAGAGCGATTGAAATTGAAACAGCTGAAAGACATCAATTTCTACACCAATCAAATCAGTTATTTGGAGCGTTTTATTTCCAATGCCGAAAACAACTTGTTGGTTGCCGAAATGAATTTGGAAACACGCTTGCAAAATGTAAAAGAGATGTTGGCAACGGCCAGCGCTCCAGAATACATAGACAGTTTGGTGGGGACCATCGGAGCCGATCCATTGTATAGAAAATAATCCGAAAAAAGGGTTTTAATTGAAAAAATCGCCTGAGATGTATGTCTTGGGCGATTTTTTTTATGGTTTGATTTTGATACAAATCGCAATTGAAAAACAAAAACCACAACAGAATTTATTCCATTGTGGTTTTTTATTGATGGGAAAGTTTTTTTTTAATTGACCGAAATTAATTTTACTTCAAAAATAAGTGCTGAACCTCCGGGAATAGGTCCCATAGTGTCGTTTCCATAACCCAATTGGGAAGGTATCAAAAGGATGCCGCTGCCTCCGGTTTTGAGAAGGGGAATTCCCTCTGTCCAGCCTTTTACCACTTGGTCCAAGCCAAAAGAAATTCCTTCAGGACCGCTTTGGTCAAAAACAGTTCCGTCGAGAAAAGAACCTTTGTAAGCCACGGTCACGTTTGATGTTGCAGTAGGCTGAGTTCCCGTTCCAGGCTCATTAATTACATAATACAAACCAGATTCGGTTTTTTGTGCCTTCAGATTATTTTTGGCTATGTAATCGTTGATTTCCTTGTCGTTTTTGGCAACATAATCAACAGTTTCTTCTTTTGCAGGTTCCACTTTTTCCTCTTCTTTGTTTTTACAGGAAATAAAAAGTGTCAAGACCACCAGGGTCGCTAATAAATGTTTCATGGAAATGTGTTTTTTTTAGGTGCGCAAATATAACAAAAACCGATAGGGATTTTCGTCATTTAAATAAATCCGAATGTGATCCGGTTCGATCCAAGTAAATGATTTTGTTTATATCGTCTTGTTTCCAGATGAGGAGCCAATCGGGTTTGATATGACATTCCCAAAATCCTGAATAATTGCCATTAAGAATGTGTGGTTTGTTTTTGGGAGGAAGTTCACCGTTTTGAATCAAAGGGTCACTATATTTTCCAATAATTCCAGATTCCAATTTCTTTTTTTACAAAATTTTGCATCTTTTTTGAATTGACCGGAATATTCTAAACTATAACTCATTTAGAAAAAATCTTTTGCATCATGTCTTTCGCACTGTCGGCTTTTGTTAGACCAATGCCTTTGTCTGTCTTCGCCATTGATTTCAAAGTAGTTTCGTTTGGCGTTTTTGATTTTGACTTAGTTCTTGTTTTCGTTGGAGTCTCAGTGACTTTTACGCCCAATTGCAAGGCAAGTTCCTTTAATAAGGAAATTTTTTTGGCAGATGTGCTATCCAATATCAAAGTCATAATTTCTTGTTTTAGATTTAAAAAGAGTTAAAAAGATACAAAAAACTGCACTGAATTAAATTGGTGTGCATTAATTGCCACGGCATTCGCTTTTAAAAAGCAGAATTCTCTTTAACCACAAATTACACAAATTTCCGCAAAAATGAGACATACCAACAAAAGCATAATTAACTCAAACATACCAAAAACAGACTTTGAATTTGTGAAAATTTGTGGAATTTGTGGTGAAAACTTTTAAAAGTGAATGCCCTGGTTAATTGCTTATAGTTGTAGTTTGAAGTAAGAAGATAACAAAAACCGACAGGGATTTTCGTCATTTAAATAAATCCGAATGTGATCCGGTTCGATCCAAGTAAATGATTTTGTTTATATCGTCTTGTTTCCAGATTGATTACCAATCGGATTTGATATTTTTGTTTATAAACATAAGCGTGAGGCTAGCGCCAGCCTGGAGGCAATTACTAGCAACTGTGCATCCGATTGTTGCGACAATGCTTCGGTGCCCTATTTCTTATATTTAGCCGTCTGTTCCCCATATTTCAAAACCACTCTACTCATTATAGCCCTGATAGCCCCTTGGAGTTGCTCGGCAAGAGCCTCTTTTGTGGCAGTAGCTTCCGTTTGATTGCCTGCCAATTCTATATCGGTAGCGGTATTACTAAATAGATTGGTTTGACTTTCTAGCGCATCAACCATAGCCGATGTAATTCCAAATCCGTTAAATTCTGCTGCATCTCGTCTGATAAAAGCAATTTTTTCGTTGACAGTGGTTACTAATTTTCCGTCCGAAAAATTGTAGGCTCTTACGGCTTCTTTTTTCTTCATAATTTCTGGTTTTTAATGTTAATAATATCAAAACTAGTTAATTACAAACAAATCGAAAAACAAATGAGCTTTTATTTTTAGAAAATAGCACAGTATTTCTCCCTTAGCAAACCATTTCAGGCCTTCCGAAGTAAGTAGCAAGCCTCCCGAAGACTATTTCAGGCCTTCAGATGACTGTTTCAAGAACTCAGATAATCGTTTCAAGCATTCAGATGACTATTTCAAGCATTCAGATGACCGTTTCAGGCTCTCAGATGACCGTTTCAGGGCATTATTTGAGCTTCTGAGCACCTCTAGCGTTCTTTTTTGACTATTTTATCTCTTTCGGACAGCAAATGATTCTTTTATAAAAACCAGTTTTCTTTTTTTAATACCGATTTGAAAATGGATTTTAATAAAGCAGTTGTTTTTTATCATAGCATGCACCACCCGCAAGGACTATTGTGTATATCTGGGCGGGGCGTAACTATTGTAAGAAAGATTGCCTGTTACTTGAGATTATTTTATATATTTGAGAAATAATAAAGCGATACAAAACTTTCGCCAATCTACCCAATTTTGGGTGTATATACGAAGGTTTGTAGCGTGTATATACAAGTTAGCAGTAACTTTAAAAAAAAATAAGAATGTACATAGAAAAAATAATTATAAAAAAGCTTTATGGCTTTATTGATAAAGAAATCGAATTTAATAATAAAATATCGATTTTAGTCGGAATAAATGGTTCTGGAAAAACAAGTGTTTTAAATATTATAAACTGGCTTTTAAAACCAAATCTTTCTGAATTATGTCTTATAGAATTTGAACAAATTTCACTTTATTTTAAATTTAAAGATGATAAATACATAATAATATGTAATCAAAATAAAGTCGAAATAACTGTTGATTTAGAAAATATTACAAAAGCTAAAAAATACACTCAAATACAAGCAACTTTTAAAGTACATCCGAATAAATTAACAAAAAACGAATCACTTAAAGAATCTTTACAGGGAGTTTATGAAGATTTAGGCCCCGAAGAACATGAAAAAGAAACTTGGTCTTTTTTATTTAATGACATACCTAAACCAATAGTTATTGGATTAGATCGAAATTTATTTACGGAGGAAGGAGAAGAGATAAGAATACAAACTGAATACAGCATCGTTGAAAATAAGCGTATAGCACGCAGAAATAAATCTAATATTTTTTCTCCTTTAGAAAAAGTAAAATCATTGTTAAGCAAAGAACATAATATTTACAGAAATAATGTTCTTGAGTTATACAGTTCTTTAAATGAAAAAATTATGCTTTCGGCATTTGACAAGATATTTACAAAAACGAATATTGCTTCATTGTTAAAAGAACCAAAACCGTCAGTAAATACAATTGAAGTTTTAAAAGAACAAGTTGTAAATTTTTTGAGAGAAAATCAAAACTTAAAATACCAATCAAAAAAAAGAAAAAACATTGAATTATCGATAAAAAAAGTGAATACTTATTTTGACACATTGAAATTAATTCTCAAAGAATCTCAAGATAATGATAACGAATATGATTTACTTTATATAACTAACATAAGCCAGTTTAAAAAAATCAATGATTTAATCATCGAATTTAAGAAGTTTGAAATAGACACACAGCAACTATACTTTCCACTAAAAGAATTTTTAGACACAATAAATAGTTTCTTTAAAGATTCTGCAAAACAACTTTATTTTGACAAAGAAAATTCAGAAGTTAAGTTCAATATATTGAATAGAGAAGGAATTAAAATTGATGATGACAGAGATATTAAAAATTTATCATCTGGAGAAAAACAAATATTGATTTTACTTACATATATCAAATATAATAGAAACTTGAATGTATTCATTATTGATGAACCCGAATTATCTCTTCACCCTAAATGGCAAGGAGAATTTCTAGACGCAGTAGAAAAATTAATGCCAAATGAATCACAATTAATTATTGCTACACATTCACCAGAAGTAATTGGAGATAAAGAAGATTTTTGCACAGTTTTATTACCTTATAACAATTAACATGATAACTATTGAGGAAAGTTTCCCTAGAAAAAGAGCCAACTATTTAAAAGGTCAAGATGTTGTTTGGTCTCAATTTAATGATGTGAATTTCTATGTAGAAGACCTATATCAAGAAAATTTTTATCTTCAAATATTAAAAAATTTATTTCCAAATATTAAAATAAGTAAGATTTTCCCTTTAGGCGGAAAAGACCCCGTAATAAAAAAAGCAAAAAGGTCATTAAAAAACAAGAAAAAAGTTTTTATTTTAGATTTGGATTTTGATGAAATTTTGAATAAAAAGGAACTTTGTGATAATATTTTTTATTTAGAGAAATATAGTATAGAAAACTATTTAGTAGACAAAAACGCTATAATTGAATTGGTAAAAGAAGAAAATCCTAAAATAAAGACTTCAGAAGTTAACCAAAAATTTGATTTAAAGCTATTTTATAATGAATGCTTCAATATTTTAAGTGAACTATCAAGTAACTTATTATTAATTCAAAAATATGAATTAGGAATCGATTATTTAAAAATTGAACCGCACAGAGATTGTAATTTGAATCCTATATGCTTAAAAGAATCAGTAGTAACACCATTCTATCAAAAAATAGAAGCTAGATTAAAAGAAAAAAAACCAAGATTAAAATATTCAGCTCAAATAAATAAGCTAAAAGTTCATTTTAAAGATGTCTATAAAGGATTAATATATGTTCCTGGAAAATATATTTTAAATATATTAAACATTAAATTAAAAAAGATTTTTAAATTCTCACAAAGCAACTTATCTACATTTATTTATAGACTAGCCAAAAATTGTGAATTTAAAGAATTAGAATACTTAAAAATATCAATTAACGAATATACTAAATAAAAAAAGCTACTGCTAACAGTTAGAGTTTCGTTGGGCTCGCAGAGCCAACAATGAAACTCGTGTTGAACCCTTCGATAAACTCTGGGCAGGCTCACCAGAGTACCTGCCGTCAACACTATGGAGTTATCGTAGAGTTTTGAGTGAGAATATTAAGAGGATTTAGTGTCCGTGTTGAGTGGTATGTTCCAAAATGGAACGAACCACTTTTTTATCTAAAAAACAAAAACCACAACAGAATTAAATTCCATTGTGGTTTTTATATGAATACTAAAACTGAATACTGAACACTAATTTACCCTTCTATCTTCGCACTCAGCTCAAACCATCGTTCCTCTTTTTCTTCTATTTTTTTAATGATGTTTTCCAGTTCTTTGGCTTTTTTCTCAATGTCCACATCGGCTACTTTTCCTTCGGAAAATAATTGCTCGATTTTGGCTTTGTCTATTTCCAAATCCTTGATTTCTCTTTCTATTTTTTGGAATTCTTTTTGCTCGTTGAAAGTCAGGTTTCCGGTTGGATTGTTTTGTTTCCAGTCTTTCTTTTCGGCTTTGTTGTCTTCTTTTTGGGCAACGTCGGCACTGTCTTCATAAGACCTGAAATCGGAGTAGTTGCCAGGGAAAGTTTCGATTTCGCCTTGACCCCTGAAAACAAATAATTGATCCACGATTTTGTCCATAAAATAACGGTCGTGCGACACTACCAGCAAACAACCCGGATAATCCATCAAGAAACTTTCGAGTACATTCAAAGTCACGATATCCAAATCATTCGTAGGCTCATCCAGAATCAGGAAGTTTGGGTTTTGGATTAAAACGGTACACAAATACAGTCGTTTCAACTCGCCACCGCTCAGTTTTTCGACATAATCGTATTGTTTTTTGGAGTCAAAAAGAAAACGCTCCAACAATTGCGAAGCCGAAATCAATCTGCCTTTTGTCAACGGAATAAATTCGCCGTATTCCTTGATGACGTCAATCACGCGCTGTCCCGGTTTTGGGTTGATTCCGCTTTGGGTGTAATAGCCAATTTTGATGGTTTCGCCAACGACCACTTTTCCGGAATCCAATGGAATAGTTCCTGTCAAAAGGTTCAAGAAAGTCGATTTTCCAGTTCCATTTTTTCCGATGATTCCAATGCGTTCGCCACGTTGAAAATCAAAACTGAAATTATCCAAAATCACGTGATCCTTGAATTTCTTGGAAATTTTGTGAAGCTCGATAATCTTGCTTCCCATTCGTTCCATATTGATTTCGAGTTCGACCTTGTTTTCGCGACGGCGACTTTGCGCTTTTTCTTTAATCACATAAAAATCATCCTGACGCGATTTCGATTTGGTCGTTCTTGCTTTTGGTTGGCGACGCATCCATTCCAGTTCTTTGACGAAAAGGTTTTGGGCTTTGTCCACACTCGAATTTTCGGAAGCGATTCGCTCTTCTTTTTTCTCTAAATAGTAAGAGTAATTTCCTTTGTATTGGTATATTTTTCCATTGTCCAATTCGATGATTTCGTTGCAAACACGTTCCAAAAAGAAACGGTCGTGCGTCACCATGAACAACGTGATATTTTCTTTGGCAAAATAACTTTCGAGCCATTCGATCATCTCCAAATCCAAGTGATTCGTTGGCTCATCCAGAATTAATAAATCCGGACGGTTAATCAAAATAATAGCCAACGAAAGGCGTTTTTTCTGTCCACCCGAAAGATTTTTTACTTTCAGTTTGAAATCTTCCAACTTCAATTTGAACAAAATTTGCTTGAATTGGGTTTCGAAATCCCAAGCATTGTGTTGGTCCATTCCGTCGAAAGCTTTTTGGTAGGCTTCTTCGTCTTCTGGGTTTTCCAATGCTTTTTCGTAAGCTTCAATCACTTTCAAAGTCTCATTATCCGAAGCGAAAATACTTTCCTCAATCGTCAATTCGTCCTGCAATTTATTGTCTTGCGAAAGAAAAGCCATTCGGATGCTTTTGCGAAGCACGACTTGGCCTGTGTCGGGTTCGTCAAAACCATTGATGATGTTCATGATGGTGGTTTTTCCAGAACCGTTTTTGGCAATAAAGGCAATTTTTTGGTCTTTGTTGATTCCGAAGGATATGTCTTTAAAAAGCGTGCGCTCTCCAAAAGATTTTGAGATATTTTCGACTGATAAGTAATTCATTGTGCTGATGCGCCTAAAACAGGGCTTTTATGTTTTTAAAATCAAAGAGGTCTCTAATTGGGTCTCTATTGATGAAGAGGATACAAATACAAACATTGCAAAGATAGGTATTTGAGCCAAACAAAAAAAGATAGCAATTTGCTATCTTTTACATTGAGTTTTTAGTAATTCACTTGCTATGTCCATAATAACTACTTTTTGTTTAAATCAATATCTTTTTTTGTTCCGTTTTTAAATTGAATTGTAATACTCGTATTTGTTTGCTCAAGTTTTTTTATAGGAATCAAATCACTTTTCTTCCATTTTTCACCTGATTTTTTCCATAACATCAGGGTTACGTATAGACTTGTTTTATCATTTTTTGCTGTAAAATTACTACTTACATCAATCACGGTACTTTCATTACTTTCTGGATGCAAGCCTTTGGCTGATATAACCTCGGTTTTCTCCCATCCTAAAACTGGAATCATCGCTAATTGGTATTTTCCGTTATCGATAATGGTAACCTCGTATCCTTTTATTTTTGTTTTGGTAGTACTGATTTCTTTATCCAATTTAGGCAAAGCATAATGCCCTAAACGCATAGAAATCGCTTCTTTACTAGTATTTAGGTCCACTCTTAAAATTCCGTTTACTAAAGGAATATCGGCCAAACTCATTTTTATATTCTCATTTGTTTCTAAAACTGCATCCCGATAATAAACACCGTTTTCAAACTTTTTAAAAGTAAACAATCGGAAAGGTTCCCATTTTTGGTTTTTATTTTTGAAAACATAGTTCATCGCCACTTCTCCGTTCTCACCATCAGCCTGCCAAGGGAAAGCACTGTTGTAAGACAATCGATTATAATTTTCTGTTGATCGGAATCCTTGCCAATCGTCTTTTTTCTTGGCGTTACACCAAGCCCTAATTTCTGAAGCCCCAATTGCGGGATAATCTGTAATCAAAATTTGTGAACCTTCTTGAAATGTATTGTAAACCTGATCTTTTTTGAATTTGGTTTCCCAGTCTCCTTCATTTTCTTTGGCCGTCCAAAAAGGATTATCGTCTGGCAATAAAAGCCCTAGAAAAGCTTTCCCCATCCAATACACACTTCCCCTACAACTATACACTTGCACGGCGGGTTCAAATGCACCGTAAAAACCAAGTGTGGGCACATTGTCTTTCATAAATTCTGGATGCTCCATAAATTGTTTTAAAACTCCAGATGATATTCTTCGTAACCAACCATTATTAATTGTGGGATCATTTTCTAATCCCATAAAAGGAAATGCAGCTATAGAAGCTATTCGATAACTGATGCTACGTCCAAACATAATCATCTTCCCGTTACGACTAAACATCAATGGATAATTGGAATTGAGATCTTTAAAATTGCTTCTAAACTTTGAGGCATATTCCGGATAATATTTATTGCCAAAATATTCAGACCACAAGGCTCCATACAATTGATATCCCCACATGCTATAATAATCGTAGGCTGGATTATCATTGTACCAACCGTCACCTCTATAATCCTCCAAGGATTTTTGCAAATACTCCACCAACAATTTCTCGTTGACGGGATAGCCTTGCTCTTTGAAAAAACTCAACACAAAAATGTTGAAAAACTTC
This sequence comes from Flavobacterium limnophilum, assembly GCF_027111315.2. Classification (GTDB taxonomy): domain Bacteria; phylum Bacteroidota; class Bacteroidia; order Flavobacteriales; family Flavobacteriaceae; genus Flavobacterium; species Flavobacterium limnophilum. Next base: position 669,077 of record NZ_CP114289.2, read on the forward strand.
CAATTGGAAGATACCGTAGGGCCATCTCCATAACTCAGCATGGATTTGGCCAATGCGTCTTTTTGATCTTGAGGCAATGGCTTCCAAAGCACCTCAGGATTGGTCATCATTGACATTGCGATGGCTCCATATTCGACCAAATTCTGGTTCGGCCCTCCATTTTTGGCGCGGGGAACGATATAAGAAGGACTGTTGGGGTCAATTAATTTACTGAATTGATGTCTGTAATAATCGGCTACCTTAATATTATTAATCACCAAATCAGGATTTTCTTTTAGAAGTGGAGAGGCAATAAACAAAGTCCTGCTCAACCCTTCCAATTTCTCTGTTGGTACTCTTTTTTCATCCAGAGGATAACTTTTTCCCGGTTGTTTTGGAAACTTCATCGGGTCATCTAAGGTATGAATGTAACCAAAGGCCCCTTTCAACATATAAAGAGCAGCCTCTTTCCAGTGCTGCTTGGTCATTCCTGTATATGGACTTAATTCGTAATTTGGATTTTCGACTCTAAAAACAGTATTGTTGGTTTCCTGAGCAAACAAAGATTGTCCCGCCATAATGGACAATAGCACTAAGTATTTTATTTTTTTCATCTTTTATTTTATAATTTTCATCGGCAAAAAAGTAGGCTAAACAAATATATTGCGATCAAACTGAGATTGTTTTTTCGATTTCTAATTTTATTTTTTCCACTTGTTAATTAATGCTTGCTTTTCATTTTCCGTAATACGAATGACGATCCCGTTTATAACACATCCTATAAATATATTTTTTAGAATCAATAAATAGGTTGGATACTATTCATAAATAAATTCAACTTCATTTCACAAAACGACTCATTTCTGATGCTGCCAATAAAAATGCACCTACACCAAAATCGGCGGTAGAATTTTTATCCACAACTTGTCCTGGAATAGCTTTTTCGCCAATAGGCTGTACATATCCAACGGTTCCATCTGCTTGAAGAGCAAATTCGGTGAGGTAATTCCATGATTTTTGAACTACAGGTAAATAGGTTTCTTTATCCAAGATTCCATTATTGATACCCCATATAAATCCATAAGTGAAAAAGGCCGTTCCGCTGGTTTCTGGCCCTGGAGCATGTTCAGGATCCAAAATACTTCTTGTCCAGTAGCCTTCTTTCTGTTGATTGCTAGCCAAAGTTTTTGCCATCTCCTTAAAACGGTTAATGTATTCTTTTTTATGTTTGGCAGAATTGGGTAAATCTTGAATAATTTTGGCGTAGCCTGCAAAAATCCACCCATCACCTCTAGCCCAAAAGTCTTTTTTTCCATTGGCACTTTTGTGTTTGGGATAGACATATTTAGCATCTCGAAAATACAGTTTTGTTTCATCGTCATACATAATACTATCGGCATGAGTTAAATAAGTGTGCAGTTTTTCTAAATACATTTCATTTCCTGTTATCTTATACAACTTGGTCATAACAGGCATTACCATATACAAACCATCTGCCCACCACCAATAATCATTGGTTTCGGTACTCATTTCATACTCCATTACTTCACGAGCACGAGCAATTTTTTGAAGATCATTTTTACCTGTAAAATTGTATAGATCAATATAGGTTTGAAAACAAATTTGCCAATCTCCAAACAACACATGCTTGTCGGTTTCTCCATAATTGTATTTCCATTCGAGTTTATTATTCGATTTAGCTCCCATCCATTGATTTTTTTCTGCCCAAGCCATAGAATAATCCAAGTATTTTTTGTTTTGGGTCACTTTGTAGGCTTCCATATTTCCGGTATGATATGCGGCTACGTTCCAAAAAGCATTACCCAGTTCAGGATGTGTATCCTGCCAACGACTGTTTACTTTATCAATAATAGCAATTATTTCAGCTTTAGACTGCTTGATTGGTGTTTCCTGCTTTGCAACTACACTTTTACAACTAACAATTCCTAAAGAAAAAATAGTCATCAGGATAAAAAAAGAGTGTTTAAAATTCATAATTATTTAGATTAATTTATTTTTTATTGGAGTAATCGTCTTTATTTTCTTGAATCTAGAGCTAAACATTACTAGTAAATTCAGTAACCGATTTGCCTGTAATTTATTTATTAAAAACTTTAACAACTAATGGATTTTCTATCACTTGAGCTTGATTTTCTAACATAATATCCCAATCTTTAACAGATTGAACTTGACCACTTTTTGTCCAAGCAAAACCAACATAATATACTAAAATGTCTTTCTTTGGCGCTGTGACTACTAAAATATGGCTTTGGTCTGCCACATCCGAATGATGATGTATTGCCCTTTTAACCTCTTTTGGATTAATTACAATACCTTCACCAACAAAGGAGTCGTCTATAGGCTCCCAATGACGAAACGTTCCTTTATCCTTGTCAATTTTTACAGTTCCTTTTTCTTTATGCAGTGTAATTCCCAAAGTATAGTTTGGCAATGCGTTTGATGAACTGATTCTATTTTCAAATTTTGAAAAATTAGAACCCAAATCAATAGAAATTCGTTTGGTTTCACTGACCCCGTATTTACTCCAAGGGGCGTAATTCAATTCAAAAATAGTACGCAGAGGCCCTGTTGCAATTAGTCTGTAATTAATATAGTTTTTAGAAATGTACAAACTATCATTTTCCCAGATTCCTGTACCACCTGCACCTCTACTCATTCCTACATGATACGGATCATATCCCTCTCCGTGATCGATATGATAATATCCTGCCGTTTTAGCATTCTTTGCATACCAAGAATCAATAATAGAATAATTGACTTTTTTTAACCAAATATCAATACCACTAGATAATGTGCCCCCCGAACGACCTTCTTCTGTTAATTGTTGCGCTTTGGGGCCATAAGTACGGAAAGCTACTTTGTCATTTTCCCAAGCAAAATCATCTATTCTTTCTGGAACAAATCGAGCATAGGTTTTAACAGCATTTATTTCTGGATTTTTTTGATCAGATTTTGAATCTAAAAAAAGAGTATAAGTCACTTTAGAATTGGCAGGAACAATAGCTTGAAACAACAATTCATCGGGTGCGCCATCTGAATTATTATCCATTAATTGGGTCACCAATAATTTCCCGCTTTGATCTTTTACAAATAACTCATTATGTTTACTAATTTTAGAAAGGCCTTTATGTTGATTTAAAAGGATACTTACAATTTCTTTCCTTTCAAACTGAAGCTTATTTTCTACAATCACTTTTTTTGTGAAAGGGGTTTTAACAGCAAAACTAGATAGCAAAATTAAAAGTCCCAATAAAGCGATTACTATTTTAAAATTGAATTTCATAAATATATTATATATTTTTAAATATTATTTAAAAAAAACAAAAATAAATAAATACATACACACAATCATACTAGACCCTACCAGATAAAAAATGAAGTGATTTAAACTTTAATTTTATTGAATTTTTTTAAAGCAATTATGATGAATGCTAAATAATTAATCCTGTAACTAATAGTGTGCTTGTTAGTGTGTTGCAGGGATTTTCAAGAATTGATCATTCAATTATTAAGATAATTTTTTTGAAGAATTTCGTTGTATAAGTACAGGTTTCAATAGGATGGTTTCGGCTACAATTGTGTTTGATTTGTTGTTATTTGTGCCAGCAATAAATTTGTCGCTATTTTTCCCATTTCAAAACCAGGTTGGTCAATAGTTGTCAACGAAGGTTCAATAACGAAGAAATGGGTTCATTGCTAAACCCAATAATAGCGATGTCTTCAGGGATTTTGATGCCTTCTTCTTTTAAATATTGCAAGGTACTAATGGCTGCTGTATCATTGGAAGAAAAAAATCCATCAAAGGTATCCTTTGGGAAAGTAATTTTTTGGCACTTTCAATACCGTCTATTTCCATTAGTTTTGAAGGTATAACCAGTTAGCCTATTCAAAAAAGTAAATCAATTGGAGTGTAATACCATTAGTTAATATAGTTTAGTCCAATCATTTTGGTATAAGTTCTTTAGTGCGATATTTCTAACTGGAGATGCAAATTTCTATGGGATATTTTGAAACTGGTTTTGAATTTAAGGTTTCAAATAAGAACTCAAATCAAACGTATGTATTTGTTGTGGAGTATTGGCAATGGGTTTTCTAACGAAAGATTCATTGGTCAAATAAAACAGCTTTCCATCTTTGGTTGCGATTCCTTCTGTTTGATGAAAAGGCATTGAAAGCTTGATTCTTCGTTGGTTGGCCATCGAGAAATTGAAGTTTTTCAAATCGGATATTAAGTATAAAAACGGATGCAAGGTTTTGGTATAACCACAAAGAAAAATTGCTTTTCCAGAATCGAATGCCGTTGCGCCAGTAATTAATCCTTGCACATTCAGGGTTGCTTTTTGTTGGGCAATATGGCTTCCAGGAGTTTTGGGCAACACATAAACAGTGGTTTTGTTTTGGCTCCATTGTTTGCTAAACAAATAAATGCTGTCTTGGGAAACGACAAAAGCCTCGCAGTCAAAATTGGTCGAATTTGATTTTTGTATGCTAAAATCCGTTTGATTGGAATACGAAAAGGAAATGGTGTCTATCACGGGATTGTTCAACAAGAAAGATTTTTTTTCGATTCTCAGAATATGCAAATCGTTTCGGTTGCCTTGAAAATTATTCCCAAAATCGCCAATATAAATGTAACTGCTGTCTTGCGAAATTTCTTCCCAGTCGTTGTTTTTTACTTTTTCGAGTTTGATTTTTTTTTGAATTTTTCCGTTCGAATCCAATCCATAAATCGTGGTGTCGTGGTCGTCGTTGTGTGTCCACAATAGATTGTCGAAAGCCATCAAACCTGAAGTTTCCACTAAAGAATCGCTTAATTTCTGGGAAGTTGCCGCTTTGATTCTGGCGGAAGCATAGACACAACTTCCATTGTTTTCAGTTGCATTTGGGGTGAAATTTTTGGCAAGCGAATCCGTACAGCCCGAAATTTGACTGTAAGTTGAGGTAATACAAAGCAGGAAAAACAGGATTGCTTTTTTCATTTGGTCAAAAGTAAGTTTTTAAAATGAAAGTTGTCGCTAGGAATATTGATTCAAAAAACGGTCACTATCAAAATAATCATTACATTAGACTTGATTTTAAATGTCAGTCGATTTTAATAAAAACAACAAAATATGTTTCATTCAAAAATAGCGGGATTAGGATATTACGTTCCTTCAAATATTGTCACCAATGACGATTTGTCCAAAATAATGGATACCAATGACGAATGGATTCAGGAAAGAACCGGAATACAGGAGCGAAGACACATCAGACCGGGCGAAGACACCACGACAACAATGGGAGTGAAAGCGGCTAAAATAGCCATTGAACGTTCTGGTGTTGCCAAAGAAGACATCGATTTCATCATTTTTGCCACATTGAGTCCCGATTATTATTTTCCTGGGCCAGGAGTTTTGGTACAACGAGATTTGGGTCTTAGAACCGTTGGAGCATTAGATATCCGGAATCAATGTTCCGGTTTTGTGTATGCGATTTCGGTTGCCGACCAATACATCAAAACGGGAATGTACAAAAATATTTTGGTCATTGGTTCCGAAGTGCAATCGACGGGATTGGACATGACCGATCGTGGTCGCAGTGTTTCGGTGATTTTTGGTGATGGAGCTGGAGCAGCCGTTTTGAGCAGGGAAGAAGACGAATCGAAAGGAATTTTGTCCACACATTTGCATTCCGAAGGGCAACACGCCGAAGAATTAATTGTAAAAGCACCCGGAATGGGAGGGCGCTGGGTTACCGATATTCTGTCAGACCATAATCCGGATGACGAAAGTTATTTTCCCTATATGAACGGTCAATTTGTGTTCAAAAATGCCGTAGTTCGTTTTGCCGAAGTTATCAACGAAGGCTTGGAAGCCAATAATTTAGAGGTTTCGGATATCAATATGTTGATTCCACATCAGGCTAATTTGAGGATTTCCCAATTCATTCAAAAGAAATTCGGCTTGAATGACGACCAAGTTTTTAGCAACATCCAAAAATATGGAAACACGACCGCAGCCTCGATTCCGATTGCCTTGACCGAAGCTTGGGAGCAAGGGAAAATCAAGTCGGGCGACCTAGTGGTTTTGGCCGCTTTTGGCAGTGGATTTACTTGGGGAAGCGTTATTATTAGGTGGTAAAATAGATGAAAGCATAAAATGGCAGCCTCGAAGAAATCCACTTCGAGGTTTTTTATTTTTATTATAAATCGGATTTATTTTGATTTTGTATTCCAAAAATATATAATTTTAACAAGGTTTTACACTTCAATAAAACACCCATTTCCAATGAAAAAAATCGTTTTGTTTGTCTTTGTTTTTTGTTTGTTTTTATCTTGTTCCAAAAAAGAAAACAAGGTTGAAAATGTGGAAAAAGCTTTTTATTACTGGAAAAGCAATGATAATTATGGTAGCCTAATAAGTGCTCAAATCAGTAAAGCGAAAGTAAAAAAAATATACTTTAAGCTTTTTGAAGTGGATTACATCGAAACGATGGGCAATTTTCCTTATGAAAAAAACAAACCCAGTGAGTATGATTTTCGTGATTTGGATTCGTTGACCATTGTACCAACGGTTTTTATAAAGAATGAAATTTTTCAATACAATACCGAAAAATCATTGGATAAATTGGCCGACAATATTGTTTTTCTGGTAGACAAATACTATAAAGGGAGTGATCAATCCGAAATCCAGATTGATTGTGATTGGACAAAATCGACTAAGGATAAATATTTCTATTTGTTGAAAAAAATTAAGGAATTCTCCAAGAAAGAAATCAGTTGCACGCTTCGTTTGTATCCGTACAAATATCCCGATATTATGGGCGTTCCACCTGTAGATAAAGCAATGTTGATGTGTTATAATTTGATAAAACCATTGTCCAACAAAGACAAAAATTCTATTTTAGACCTAGCTGAATTAAAATCCTATTTGAATGAAAGACGCAGTTATCCCCTGCATTTGGATGTGGCTTTACCGGTTTTTTATTGGACACAATGGTATCAAAACAATCGATTTTCGGGATTGTTGAATATCAATTCGGCGGATATTGCTGGGTTTACAAAGGAAGTCAAACCAATGTGGTATGAAGTAACGAAAGACACTACTTATAATTACAATTCCTATTTCAAAAAAGGAAACCAAATCAAATGCGAAGAAGTTTCGGTTGCAACTATCAACGAAGCGATTTCAATCATTAAAAAGAACGTCGAATTAGACAAAAACACGACCATTTCCTTATTTCATTTAGACGATAGCACTTTCAAAAAATACAGCAATGAAGAAATTTCTAGTTTTTACAGTTCTTTTAGTAAGTAGTTTCAAAAGTCTGGCTTGTGGCTATTCGCCTTATGGTGAGGATGTTCGGTATTGCTTGTTCAAGGCTGAATATTTCAGCTATTCTCACTACAAAGCGTTTTATTATAATGCCAATTTATGGGGATTTGATTACGATCAAAATCCTAATAATTACAAAATGAATATTGATGCTAATATTTTGGATTGGTACAATTTTACCAATAAAAAGGTAAGTATTGAAAGTATTGAGGATTTTAATAATAATTTGACACTTACGGATATTCATCCCAAAAGCAAGAATGAATTTATCCACTATTTGTATCAAAACAAGAAAACAGCTGCGATTGAATATTTGAAAATGGCCAAGAATTGCGAAGCCGTAAACAATGTGATTGAGGATGATACTTGGGAACGAAATGAGGTTGCCAATACCAATGATAGATCTGTTTTGTTAAATAAATTAGTTCAAATCACAGAAAAAGAAAAAAATGTTTATTTCAAACGGAAGTATGCTTTTTTGACGATTCGATTGGCGTATTATGCTGGAGAAAAGGATATTATTAAAGCTGTTTTTGGTGCTAATTTTAATTTTGGACCAAAAGATTACCTCTACAATTGGAGTTTGTTTTTTCGCGCTTTTACAAAATCAAATGCCGATGCGATGATTGATGTTGCTAATTTGATGGCAAATTGTCCCGAAAAAACATATGCTAGTTATTATTATTTTCACGAAGGATTTAAAATAGAAGAAGCTTTGCAACAAGCCAAAAACAAAGTCGAAATTGCCAATGTATATGCTTATGCTTCTATCCAAAAAGTGGATAAAAATTTAGAATATTTGAAAGAGATTTATAAAAATAATCCAAAAGCTGAAATTCTAGGATTTTTGTTGTTGCGGGAAATCAATAAAATAGAGGATTGGGTTTATACACCTTATTACACCAATTATTTGCCATCAACGGTATATGATCCTTGGACTGATAATAGTGATAAAACCACCACCGAAACGCTTAGAACTCGTTCTGAAAACGACCGACTGTATGCGCAGGAAGTTTTGGATTTTATACAATCAATAGATTCGAAGACGACTCAAAATCCTTTGGTTTGGGAAGCGGCTCAAATCAATTTGCAATTTATCACCCGTAAATATGACGATTGTTTACAGCAAATTGCCTCGTTTGAGAAGTTGCATAAATCTGAAAAAGTTTCAGAAGAAATCGAGAAAATAAAAGCACTTTGTATTACAGCGAATCAAGAAAACGGAAAAGCTGTGATAAAACCCGAAATTCAAAATACAATTTTAAAATTCAAAAACGATGAACGTTTTATTTTTGCCTTAGGAAGAGAATTAGAGTTTAAAGGAAATATAACCGATGGAATTGCTTTGATTTCGTTGTTGGAAGACGACTATTCTTATGGGCTAGATGATGTAGAATGGCAAGGCAATCGTCTTCAAACTTCGGGGAATTTTCAAGTGTTTTATACTTATTTCGATTATTTGGATTTTGTGTATTCTGCCAAGGATTTGCAAGCTATTGTAGGTAAGTTAAAATCAGGTTTTGCCACAGATTTCGAAAAAACTATTTACGCAAAATTGCTAAAAGACAAAGATTATTTGACCGATTTATTAGGAACCAAATACATTCGAGAAAATCAATTGGATAAGGCTATAATCACTTTTAAATCATTGGACAAAAACTATTGGGAGGATAATTACAATGCCTGGGAAAGAGGGAATTATGGTGATGATTATACTTTTGACGAAAATCCATTCTACGATTTTAAATACACCGAAGGATTTATAGAGCATAAAGAAAAATTCATCGTGACCAAACTTTCCGTGACCGAACATTTGATAAAATACATCAATCTAGCATACAATTCGAAGACCAAAGACCGAGATTATTACTATTTTCTTTTGGCAAATTGCTATTACAATATGTCGGATTACGGCAATTCGTGGATGATGCGTCGTTATTCGAGCAGTTCGTCTTATTATGGACAAGAATATGAAAATGAATCCTATATTGACGAGATTGAATACAGAAATAAAATTAAGGCTGTTACTTATTATAAATTGGCTTATCAAAATGCCAAGACAGCCAAATTCAAAGCACTCTGCTTGCGATTGATGGATTATGTACAAAAAAATGAATATAGTGATTCGAAAAGAGTTGCTGCTCAATTTCCCGAATTCAAATCTGATTTATCAGGCTGCGAAAATTTAGCCAATTATTTTAAATCTAGAAGATAAAATGGGATTTCTGTTGTTTTTACCTTACTATCTTTTCAAACTAAAATGCGATTTGAAGACTTTTGAAGTTTCTTTTTCGTCATAATTTACCGTGAACCAATAATCGGTGGAGGGCAAAGGTTGTCCGTTGTACATTCCGTTCCAACCTCCCGTTGCAGGCGATATTTCCTTGAGTAATTTTCCGTAGCGGTCAAAAATGAATATCGGCGCATTGGGATTCGTGGACAACAGATGGCGAATATTCCAGGTTTCATTAAAGCCGTCACCATTTGGAGTGAAAAATTTGGGGTAATTGATGATTACGGCATTTATGGAGGCTGGATCACAATGTCCGTTCTTGTCCCTAACCGAAATAATATGTTCGCCCGGTCTTACATTCGTATATTGATTGCTGTCTTGATACGGAAAATCGTCCAGTTTGTATTCATAATTCCCGGAGCCGACACCCAAAACATTTACCAAGATAAAAGTTGGATTTTCAAAGGCATCACTGTACGTAATTTCAAGGTAGGGTGCATATTTGGAGACTTTGGTTGCAGCTGTATTGACGCAAGTTGTGGTCGTGTTTGTTATTGTAACGGCATAATCACCAATTTGGCTGGTGGTAATCGATGCCGTGTTGCCACCAAAAGGATTCCCGTCCAATGTCCATTCAAATAAATAATTGGCTCCTGAAATTCCCGTGTCAATTGTTGCAGGGTTCAATAAAGTGCCAGTTTGATAATCTTCACAAATGAAATATTCCGAATCTAATTGAGGATTGGGTAACGGATTCACGATTAATTTTAATTCGACAACGTCAAAGCAAGAATTTGGTATCGTATTGTTGGCCACTCGAATCCAAACACTGTCTGTAAATGGATTGTCGTTTTGGTATGTGGCTGGATTTGCAATAGGAACCGCGTTGATGTCATTGGCTGCAGCCGCATCATTATAAAATGTCAGCGTAAAGTTGGCATCGGGCGTTTGTCCGTTTAATGCTTGGTTTCTAATGGATAAAGCGGTCAAATCAAATTGGAAAATACCGTCGTTTGCGCCAAAAGTATCACAGGTTTCTAAATTATTGACAGGGTTGGCAATAGGTTTTGGAGCAATGGTAATACTGAATGGATTTTCGTCGCTGCAATTCAATCGGTCGCCGGTTTCGTAATAAATATAATACGTGGGCAAAACTGTTGCTGGAGTTACCGTGGTGCCGGGCGGAATTATGTTTCCACCGCCCAAAGGACCTCCGGGTGCGTCATAATAAAAATTGTTTGCAGTTGGCAATGGCGGGAAAGTAAAACTGTTGCAATAAGTCAATTGCGTCGGAATTGGATCGGCCTCAACGCCATTAATGGAAATGTCGAAAAAGTTTTCCGAATAACAAAAAGGGTCGTTGGGATGTGCCGCATAAATGTAAATCCTGTTGTTGGCACTGATGACACTTCCCGCAGCCAATGGATCCAAGCCATTTGGATTGTCGTAATAATTTCCATTGGATAGCGGAGTCAAAACATAGGAAGTACATTGTTCTACATTGGCTCTCGAATCTATCACGGGTTTTTGATTAATGGTAATCAGCCAAGTTTTTTCATTGTAGCAGCCCGCAGTTGTTGCCGATGGTTTGTAAATATATACCGTTGTCGTGGTAGTTATGCTGTCAACATTTGGGATTAATTTGATATTTCCGGGAGTTGTTGGTCCTCCGGGCATAGTATAATATTCGCCGCCATCCACTTGAACAGGCAACAGGAAACTGGCGCAAGCTGTTGCATTTACGGGAGCATTTAGAAAAGGTGCATTTATCGTGATTTTGAAAAAATCATCATCCGTACAATTCGGTGTTCCTGCTCCGGGAACATAAGTATATACCGTGGTGGTTTGCGAAATGACTCCCGGCGGTATTATGTTTCCGCCACCATTAGGGGCATCGCGGTATTCGCCAACTGGTGCCGGCGGAAGATTATACGATATGCAACGGTTTATGTCAGTCAAGTCCAAGGTGTTGATGTAAACCGTGAAGACGGTATCAGGCGTTCTACACCCATTATTAATTGCGAAAACATAAAGCGTTGTCGTAGTGGTTATGGGCGAAACGGCTGGAGTGTATATTCCAGTTACGGCATCAAAAGTGTAATAATCGCCGACGGCCAATGGGGGCAAATTATAGGAAGTGCAATCAAAAGCATTTGCAATTGGGGCAATCGTGGGCGTAACGTTTATCGTAATATTGAATTGACTTTCAAGAATACAAGGATTGGCAAGATCTGACGATGAAAAATAGGTGTAAATTGTTGTCGTTCCGGGAGTTGTTAGGGTAGTTCCGCCAGAAAGTTCGGTTCCACCGCCACTTGGTCCACCGGGTAAAGTAAAATAGCGCAACCCAAAAAAGGTCGCAGGTAATTGATATTGGTCACAAACGGTTATGTCGGTTGGTTTTACATCCAATGGTGTAATTATTCTTATATTGAAATTGCTCTCAAACGGACAACTTGGAGTTCCAGCCGTTGTACTGTAAACGTATACGGTTTGATCCGTTGTAATTACATCGCCGGCATTCAGCATTGGCAAACCTTGATTGGGCCCCGAATAATAGTTTCCGGGATTGACAAGTGCAGGCAAAGTGTAACTGTTGCAAACATACTGATTGGAAAGTTGGTCTAAAGTTGGTCTTGGAATAACGATTAGATTAAAACTAGTCGTGTTGAAACAGCCGGGATTGGTCGTGGTCTGGATTCTTGCAAATATCGGCGTATTGCCTGAAGTATAGGGAACCGTGGAATCTATTCGATTAATTCCCGCACTGGCATCGGCTGAATTTCCATAATAAGAAACATCATATATTGCAGTTGATTGTCCTCCCAAAATTGTGGCGGTTTGTGAAGCAAGATTAAAATTGGCAGTATTTGTGCCTGCGGATGTTTCGCATAAAGTCAAATCACCGGGATTATTGGCAACAGGTGGTGGCGCAAGATCTAATTGAAATGTCTTGGTGATTACACAATTTGTCGTTGTATTTCTAATTCTAGTCCAAATCGTGGCCGGTAAACTGCCAATGGCAATGGTATAATTGTTCGGCAACGGATTATTATCCAAGGCGGCATCCGCCAAAGAGGAGTGATAGCTGATTTGGGTTCCGGGCACATTGACAATTGGGGTATTGAAAGCCAAATCATAAGTAAAACTAGCTAATCCCGAATTGCATTGAAATAAATCCGCAGGATCGGGAGTGGTTATCGGGGCATTGTATTCAACGTTTATAAAATCAGTGGTAACGGGACAATTTGTTGCTATAATGGTATAAGTAAGTCCATAAGTTCCGGGTTGGGTTATCGTCAAATCAGGGGTGTTTCCACCAATGGAATTTCCGTTAAATGTCCATGCAAAAGAATAAATAGCCGGATTCAAGCCCGAAACAAGAGTGTGTGGGCCATTGTCACAAATTGCCGTATTGCCTGCCACGGTCAAGTCTGGACCCAAAACATCTTGACCCACATTGAAACTGTTTGCTCCCAAAAATATGGCAGAATCGGCTTGATTATCCTGCCTGTCGGCAATTACAAGTTTTATGTGATAGGTTGTATTTGGAACTAAAGTAGTTGACGAAGCGCTCATAGAAACGGTTTGTCCATTAAAATTTGTTGCCGAACCCGCAGCGTTTGAACCTCCATTAAACGTTCCAAAATAAGCCGGGTTTTGTGAAGAACAAGAGGAATTGTACAATGAATTCCTGATGGTAACGACAGAAATTGGAGTTGTGGTATTGGGTATAACTGCCAAATTGGTTGTAACTCCAGTCGCTGTATTGGTGAGCAAAAACGCAAAAGCATCGGAAAATTGGCATTGAAAATTGCCGTATTCTTCAGAAGCGAATAAAAAATTGAAGTCGAAGTTGGACGAAAAAGGCACAAAGTCAAATTCCAGAACCGTGGCATTGGTCGAATTCATCGTGATTCCGGCAGCCAGAAGCGTGGCTTCCAAATCGGAGTCGCCAGTCCAAGAAGCATTGCCGTCGTTGAGTTGACTGGTGTTTGGCCCAGCCGCGTTTGCCACATTTCCGGTGCTCAAAATAACACCGCTTGACAAAGGGAACGCAGGATTTGTATTGGAAAAATACCCAATTCCGTTTGACGAACCAAATCCATTTGAGTTTCCTGTTCTCCAAGTAATGTTGCTTACCGGAACACAAGTTTTGTTGACCAAAACATCGGTAACCAGTTCCGGAACGGTATAAGTATTTGTGTCCACGCTAATAGCCTGAGAAAAACATCCTATCCAAAAGAATGAAATGATGAGAGACAGGCTTTTTTTCATAAAGAAACAGATTTGGGGTAAAAATACAAATAAATCGATTGAAAGCTAAATTTCACCGATGTAATGCAAGTTACGATTTTTATAAAAACCTAAAAATAATTTTAAAACAGGTTTCGAAATTAGTTGACATGAAGTATCAAACTAAAGTATAAAAACTGCTGATTATTTCATATTATTCTAAAACAATTATCTCTCTTAAAACCCTATATTTGCACACTTAAAATTAGTACAAAAATGACCTTATCACAGATTCTTACGCCCTCCATAGAAAAAGCGGTACAAACTTTATTTGATGTTACCATAGACAAAGTTGAATTTCAAAGCACTCGAAAAGAGTTTGAAGGCGACATCACGATGGTAATTTTTCCATTATTGAAAGTCATCAAAAGCAATCCGGTAGAATTAGGAAATAAAATAGGAACCTATTTAGTCGAAAATGTAGCCGAAGTGAGCCGTTTCAACGTGGTTTCAGGTTTCTTGAATATCGTTATTTCAGACGAATATTATTTGAATTTTTTCAACGAAATCCGGAAAAACGAAAAATTTGGTTTCGTGACTCCAAATCCCGAAGACAAGGCGATTATGGTCGAATATTCTTCGCCAAACACCAATAAACCTTTGCATTTAGGTCACGTTCGCAACAATCTTCTAGGGTATTCCGTTGCCGAAATCATCAAGGCTTCAGGCAAAAAAGTCTATAAAACACAAATCATCAACGACCGTGGAATTCATATTTGCAAGTCGATGTTGGCTTGGCAAAAATTCGGAAACGGAGAAACTCCGGAATCAACAGGCTTAAAAGGAGATAAATTAGTAGGGAATTATTATGTGGCTTTCGACAAAGCCTATAAAGAAGAAATAAACCAATTAATTGCCCAAGGAAAAACAGAAGACGAAGCCAAAAAGCAAGCTCCAATTATTCTTGAAGCCCAAGAAATGCTTTTGAAATGGGAAGCTGGCGATGAAGAAGTAATCACACTTTGGAAAATGATGAACCAATGGGTTTATGATGGTTTTGCCGAAACTTACAAAAATTTGGGAGTCGATTTCGATACATATTATTACGAAAGCAATACCTATTTGCTAGGAAAAGACGTGGTTCAAATTGGATTGGAAAAAGGCATTTTCGAAAAAGATCCAGATGGTTCGGTTTGGATTGACTTGACCGACGAAGGACTGGACAGAAAAATCGTCTTGCGCTCCGACGGAACTGCGGTTTACATGACCCAAGACATTGGAACCGCCATTCAGCGCGTGAAAGATTTTCCTGATGTTGGCGGAATGGTTTATACTGTTGGAAACGAGCAGGATTACCACTTCAAAGTGTTGTTTTTGATCTTGAAAAAATTAGGTTTCGAATGGTCGAAAAATCTCTATCATTTGTCTTATGGAATGGTCGATTTGCCATCCGGAAAAATGAAATCCAGGGAAGGAACCGTTGTCGATGCCGATGATTTGATGCAGGAAATGACCGATACCGCCCAAAAAATTGCCGAAGATTTAGGAAAACTAGACGAATATTCAGCCGAAGAAAAATCCAAATTGTACAAAACCATTGGATTGGGTGCCTTGAAATATTATATTTTGAAAGTAGATCCCAAAAAACGAATTCTTTTCGATCCCGCTGAATCGGTTGATTTTGCTGGAAACACGGGTTCGTTTATTCAATATACGTATGCCAGAATCCAGTCGATTATTCGCAAAGCCAATTTCGATTTTGTGTCTCCAAGTGGAGTTGAGGTGTTGCACGAAAAGGAAAAAGAATTGGTCAAACAACTCGAATTGTTTCCTGAAGTAATCCAAAATGCGGCGCAAAATCACAGTCCTGCCTTGATTGCGAATTATACGTATGATTTGGTTCGTGAGTACAACTCGTTTTATCAAGCCGTTTCCATTTTGGGAGAGGAAGATTTGAATAAAAAAATATTCCGAGTGCAACTTTCGAAAAAGGTGGCCGACACCATTGCATTGGCCTTTCGATTATTGGGAATAGATGTTCCGGAAAGGATGTAATTTTTTTGAAAATAATTTAAAAAAAAGAGGCTGTCTAAAAATTTAGACAGCCTCTTTTTTAAATTAATTTTAACCTAAATTAATGGTGAAGCAATTTTTAATTCATTGCCAATGTTTTGGTTATTTTAGTGATTTCACCAATTGAAGTAATCAATATATTTTGAATTTGATTATCTTTTTCAAGTTTTAAATAGTATGCTTTTTTCAATATTTGCCCTTTTTGTTGGGAATATTCAAATTTGCTTTTTGTAATTTTCCACTCGGGATATGAAATATAAACAGAATTGATAATTTCTCTCGGCAATTCTACATTTACATATTTTTCGGAAACAAACTTTAGCATCCCTTTTTCATTGTAAGTTGCTACCAAGGAACCCTTTTTGTTTTCTAAAGTCACCAAGTATTCGTCGAAATTTTTGCATTCATCATCCACTTTATAGGAAAGGAATTCGTTTTGAATGTTTCTGACAGCTGCATCAGGATTGTTGTCCGGAGTGTATTTTGACAAATCTTTTTTGGCTGGTGAAATTACTACTTCGGGTAATTTTTCAATTTTTAAAGTTTCTGGTTTTTTGTCTTGTGAATAGGATGCTGTAAAGAAACAGAAGCATAGAGCGAAGGTGATAATTGTTTTCATGATTTTTTTATTTTATAATGTTTTTTATTGAAATTTTTTTTGATTTTTTAATAGTGTAAATGTACATCTATTTTTGAAACTACAAAAATATTTTATTATTAATTTCATATTAAACAAAGTGTTTTTTTAAATATAGTTCAAAAACAGTCTTTTTAATAGGTTTTAAATTGTGATAATGATAATATTTTAACATTTGAACATCGTTTTAAAAACCTCTTTGCACAAACTATAAAGCAAACAAAAACCTTTAATTAAAATTAATGCTAATAGCGTAAAAATAGACTGAATTATTAATTTGATGACTTGAAAAACAAGTTTTGAATGGTGTGAATATGAAATCTGATATTAGATATGTTTTCGGATGATTTTGTTAGGAGATACAATTTGTTTGATCCAGTTATTTCCATTTTTGGAATATAAGGTTTGGACAAAAAACATAAGTGTCCAACTTTTCAAAATAGTGGACAATACCATTGTGTGGTTTTTCAATTATTTGAAATAAATGTTTTTGGTGAGAATGTGATTAAAGAGTTGGAAATTTAAAAAAC
Source organism: Flavobacterium limnophilum (assembly GCF_027111315.2). Taxonomy (GTDB): domain Bacteria; phylum Bacteroidota; class Bacteroidia; order Flavobacteriales; family Flavobacteriaceae; genus Flavobacterium; species Flavobacterium limnophilum. The sequence continues at coordinate 686,099 of NZ_CP114289.2, forward strand.
AATAATCTCTTGTTTATAGGATATAAAATTGAATTGTTCCTAAAAAGTTAAACTTTGTTAGGGAATTTTTTTGCCATTAAACTTTAGATTTTAATCGGCTTAAAGTTTCTTGTGAAATATTAATGTAAGACGCAACAATCTTATTGGGAAGCCTTTTTACAATCTTCGGATTTATTTTAAGTAATAAATTATATCGTTCTAAAGCATTCAAAGTTGTAAAAGACATCAATCTGTTTGTGTTATTTACGTATGCTTTTTCGAGATACTTGCAATAGAATTCTCGCCATTGCGGAATAATATTTATCAAATGATTAAAATCTTTGTGGCTAATACACAAAAGTTCCGATTTTTCAATCACTTGTATGTATTCTGTAGAAGGAAATCCAGTAATACAACTTACTAATGCTGTTGCTAGTTGGTTTTCAAAAGCAATATATCTGGTAACATCTTTTCCTTCTTCATTGATAAAATATATTCTCAAACAACCTTTTCCCACATAATAAGTATATTGACTGGTTTGACCCTGCGAAAGCAATAGATCAGTTTTGTTATGTTTTAAAGGTTTGAAATAAGAAATGATAGTATTTAAATCTTCATCAGAAACTTCAATATTTTTCTTTATGTAATGACCAAGTTGTTCGTAAATCATGATTTATAGTCCCTGATAAATTTTCGGTAGTGAATAAGGTCTCCTATGGATACCACCACAAGATTGTTCTGTCCTGCAAAATTAATGATTTCGTCCAGTTTAGCCATACTTCCGTCAATATTCATCAACTCGCACAAAACAGCTTGGGGTTTTAATCCTGCCAATTTCATCAAATCTACACTGCCTTCGGTATGTCCGTCTCTTTCCAAAACGCCGTTGTCTTTTGCCCGTAACGGAAAAACATGTCCAGGCCTGGCCAAATCTGAAGAAGATGCGCTTATTGCGCTAGCCGTTTGGATTGTTTTCAAGCGGTCTGTTGCCGAAACTCCCGTTGTGACCCCTTCTTTTGCTTCGATGGAAATTGTAAAGGGTGTTTGGAAACTGCTTGTGTTTTCCTTGACCATATAAGGAAGATTTAACTCATCAGCTTTGTCATTGGTAAGGCAAAGACAAACGATGCCGCTGCATTCCCTAATCATCAAAGCCATGTCTTTGACCGTCATGTTTTGTGCAGCAAAAATTAAATCACCTTCATTTTCCCTGTTTTTATCATCAGTCAATATAATTCCTTTGCCGTTTTGCAATTGTTTCAATGCGTTTTCAACTCGATCGTGACTGGTGATTCCAAATTTTTCCAATGGATGTAATGCCGTAATGATCATTTTTGTCTTGCTTTTTAATTATTTACAGAAATGTTTTTTCTGTAATATTGAAAGGCAAATCTAAAGCTGTTTAAGTTCCAAAACGTTGATTTAGGTCAATAAAATCATTTTAATTCGTTGTTTTACACCCAGGTATTTTAAAACAATTGTTTTTTATTTCTAATACTATTTAAACTTCGATATCAAATCATTAAATTTGCGCCTTAATTTAAGAGAAACACAATTATGTTCGATAATTTAAGCGATAAATTAGACAAAGCCTTTCATATACTTAAAGGTCACGGAAAAATAACCGAAGTTAACGTAGCCGAAACCCTGAAAGAAGTACGTCGTGCTTTATTGGATGCCGACGTCAACTTCAAGATTGCCAAAGATTTTACCACCAAAGTAAAAGAAAAAGCGATAGGACAAAACGTTTTGACCACGCTGCAACCGGGACAATTATTGGTAAAGTTGGTCAAAGACGAACTAACCGAATTAATGGGTGGCGATGTTGCGGGAATCAATCTTTCCGGAAATCCAACCGTTATATTAATGTCAGGTTTACAAGGTTCTGGAAAAACTACTTTTTCCGGAAAATTGGCCAATTATCTTCAAACTAAAAAAGGAAAAAAACCACTTTTGGTGGCCTGTGATATTTATCGTCCAGCGGCAATCCAGCAATTATACGTTGTTGGAGATTCCATAGCTGTTGAAGTATATTCAGAACCTGAAAATAAAAATCCTGTCGAAATTGCCCAAAACGCAATCAAACACGCCAAAGCCAATGGATTTAATGTCGTGATTGTTGATACAGCAGGTCGTTTGGCTGTGGATGAAGCGATGATGACCGAAATATCCAATGTTCATAAAGCCATTCAGCCTCACGAAACCTTGTTTGTAGTCGATTCGATGACAGGGCAAGATGCCGTGAATACGGCCAAAGCGTTCAACGATAGGTTGAATTTTGATGGTGTAATCTTGACCAAATTAGACGGTGATACTCGTGGTGGAGCTGCCATTTCTATTAAATCAGTTGTCAACAAACCAATCAAGTTTGTGGGAACTGGCGAGAAAATGGAAGCGATCGACGTGTTCTATCCCGATCGTATGGCGGAACGTATCCTCGGGATGGGAGACGTTGTGTCGTTGGTAGAAAGAGCGCAAGAACAATTTGACGAAGAAGAGGCTCGAAAAATCCAAAAGAAAATCGCCAAAAATGAATTTGGTTTTGATGATTTCTTGTCCCAAATTCAGCAAGTGAAGAAAATGGGTAACATGAAAGACTTGGTAGGAATGATTCCGGGAGCTTCAAAAGCCATGAAAGACGTGGAGATTGAAGACGATGCTTTCAAACATATCGAGGCCATCATTCATTCGATGACTCCAATCGAAAGAAGCAAACCAGCCTTAATCGACGTGAAAAGAAAAGCCAGAATTGCCAAAGGTTCCGGTACAAAAATAGAACAGGTGAACCAGTTGATGAAACAGTTTGACCAAATGAGCAAAATGATGAAGATGATGCAAGGTCCTGGCGGTAAAAACATGATGAAAATGATGGGGAACATGAAAGGCGGAATGCCACATGGCGGAATGAGATAAAATATTTGTTTAAAGTTTCGGGTTTCAAGTTGTGAAACCTGAAACCTGAAACTTGGAACTTTAAACTTTTAAACAAGAATAAATGCAACTACTAGACGGAAAAAAAACATCAGAAGACATTAAAAACGAGATTGCTGCCGAAGTACAAAGAATGAAAGCAGACGGTCAAAAAGTGCCTCATTTGGCAGCTGTAATCGTTGGTAGCAACGGAGCCAGTTTGACTTATGTGGGAAGCAAAGTAAAATCATGTCAACAAATTGGTTTTGACTCCACTTTAGTAGCCTTGCCGGAAACGATTACTGAAAACGAATTGTTGGAAAAAATCAAGGAATTGAATGAAGACGATGATTTGGACGGCTACATCGTTCAATTGCCTTTGCCAAAACACATCGACGAACAAAAAATCCTGATGGCTATTGATCCAGACAAAGACGTGGATGGTTTTCATCCTGCCAATTTTGGAAAAATGGCTTTGGAAATGGAAACATTTTTACCAGCAACTCCTTATGGAATAATGGAATTGTTGGAACGTTACAAAGTGGAAACATCAGGTAAACATACTGTAGTTATTGGACGCAGCCATATTGTGGGAAGACCAATGAGCATCTTGATGAGTCGCAAAGGATATCCTGGAGATTCAACAGTGACACTGACTCACAGTAGAACCAAAAACATTGAAGAATACACCAAAAATGCAGATATTATCATCACCGCACTTGGAGTTCCTAATTATTTGAAAGCTGATATGGTAAAAGACGGAGTGGTAGTTATTGACGTGGGTATTACCAGGGTCGAAGACGCTTCGCACCCAAAAGGATATGTCATTACCGGTGATGTTGATTTTGCAAGTGTAAGTCCAAAGTCTTCTTTCATCACGCCAGTTCCGGGTGGAGTAGGACCAATGACGATCGCGATGTTGTTGAAAAACACTTTGTTGGCAAGAAAAATTAGAAGCAGGAAATAAAAGAGTTTCATTCTTTATATAGAAGCCTTAAACGAAAGTTTAGGGCTTTTTTTGTGTGCTGATTTTATGTAAATGTATTTTGTATTGAATCAGGCTGTTCGTCTGTTGGAGTGTTTTCTTTAAAAATGCTATAGCTTTTTTTGAAGAAAATGTATCGAGAACGTGGTTGTTATTGACTTCTCGATACAATTTTGAATTGTAAAGCTGTCGCATTACTATTCAAAATCACTCGAAGAGACGGAGCTTTATATTCCAGTAAAATCAAAAGTAAAAAGGTATATGACCAACAAGTAGTACTCCAATTGTCCCGCTGGAAGCGTCTCAACGCGTGAGAGCAACTTAATATAGACGCTTCCAGCGGGATAAATAGCAAGAATAAATACTGTTAACCATTAAAAACAATTGGTGTTAATTTCTTCTGTTTTTCCTTGTATAGCTTGGTTCTGCATCAGTTAGAGAAATAAATGCAAGAATTTTTCTAAATTTATTTGGTTGTTACATTATAATTTTATTTCTTTGTGTACTACTAACCTAGTACACTAATAAAATATATTATGATAACCATTCAAAACTTAACTTTTCGGTACAAAAAGCAGGAGGCTTTGTTTACCGATTTATCTTTTCAACAGGAAAATGGAAGCATTGTAGGCTTGCTTGGCAAAAATGGCGCAGGAAAATCCACCTTGCTTCAATTGATTTCGGGTTTGTTGCGACCACAAATGGGCGAATTAGACATTAATGGTTTTAAACCCTTTGATCGATTGCCCGATTTTTTGGCAGACATTTATATGGTTTCCGAAGAGTTTTCGTTTCCTTCAATAACCATTGGGGTTTACATCAAGGCGACTGCTCCTTTGTATCCAAAATTCGATTACGTAAAAATGGGCGATATTTTGCGGGAATTTGAATTGGATCCTAAAAAAAATCTGAATGGACTTTCACACGGACAGCGCAAAAAGTTTCTAATCGCTTTTGCCTTGTCCACCAATTGCAGTTTGTTGATTCTGGACGAACCAACGAATGGTTTGGATATTCCTTCCAAAAGTTTGTTCCGAAAAATATTGGTCAGTTCCGTTTCCGAGGAGCAATTGGTGCTTATTTCGACCCATCAAGTAAAAGACATTGAAACTATAATTGACAAAATTGTTGTACTCGACCAAGGGAAAATCGTTTATAATGAAACTGTTTTGGACATCAGCCAGCAATGGCAATTCAAGACGGTGGCCAGTTTATCGGGAATAAAAAAACCAATTTATCAAGAAAAATGTCTGGGCGGACATCGAATAATAGTACCAGCTGACTCAATTGAAGAAACCGAAATAGATATTGAACTGCTCTTTAACGCCATCATCCATAAAGTAACCCTAAAATCCGAAATCCATGCCGTTTAACAACTATTTTAATTTGAAACGATTTACTCTTTTATTGCAACAAGATTTGTTAATCAATAAAACAAAATATCTTCTAGGTATTCTTGGATTAGGACTAATAACGTATCTGTTGACCTATTGGTTTCTTAATGTTTCTAAAGATAATATGATTAGAAATGAAAGTAACATATATGGCACTTATGGAATATGTTTTGCTATATATATGATGGCAGTTGGAGTTATTATTGGTACAGCCTTTCCCGATTTGTCCGATAAAATCAAAACTAGTAATTATTTACTGAATCCTGGTTCGACTTTAGAAAAAGTGATGCTTCAGTTTTTGATACGAATTGGGTTTTTTGTTCCTATTGCTTTAGTTATATTTTGGATTGTCATTAGATTGGCAAAAGCTTCTTTACTTCCTGGAGAATCAGGATTAGACCCTGCTGTAATTCCTTATTTTGATTATGTTTTACTCATAACCAATACGAATCATAAAATTTGGGAAACTTGGCAAATCGTATTCTTGATTTTTGGATTGTTTTCTTATGGGATTTATCTTCTTGCAGGTGCAACATATTTTAAAAGGTATGCTTTAGTCAAAACAGTGATTGCATCGGTAGTTATTCTACTAATTTCAATGTCATTTTCGGTTACATTATCTCATATTTTTTATCCTGAAGAAACCCACGGTTTTAATACTAAATTGAATGAATTTGCCGTCACAGAACATTTATCAAGTCTTGAATTATTCTTTTTAGTGCTATCGCTACTTTCTTGGATGTTCTTTCTGGCTATAGCATATTTCAAATTAAAAGAAAAGGAGGCTTAATATGGATTTTAAATCAACCAAAGGGATTTATCTGCAAATAGTGGATAATCTCTGCCGGCAAATTTTGGAAGGACAATTGCAGACCGGCGATAGGGTAGCATCGGTGCGGGATTTGGCTGCCGAATTTGAGGTGAATCACAACACGGTGATGCGCGCCTATACCAATTTGCAGGAATCCGGCATTTTTGACAACAAGCGGGGCATCGGCTTTTTTGTCTCCGAAAAAGCATTGGAGCTGATTCAGGCAAATGAAAAAGACAATTTTTTCAGTCAGGATTTGCCCGATTTTCTACTTAAAGTAAAATTGCTCCAACTCAACAGCACCGATTTAACCGAATTATTATCCGTAATAAAAAATAACGACAATGAAAACCAGTAACAAAATATTTATTTCTTTTTTAATTTTTCTTTTAAGTGGGATTATTGCATTATATCTAGGTTCTAAATACTATACATCCTATTATGATACCTCTAAATGGGTAAGTCAAGAAAAACCGCTTCCCCCTTTTTCGGTAGTAGTTGCAGAGACAAGTGCACAAATTCAATTGCAAAACGGTTCGGAAACAAAAATTCTTCAAAGTGCTTTTAAAGAAGCACAACCTAAATTTGCTCCATTTATAGTTCGAAATGATACTCTTTTTGTTTTTCCTCCTAAAAATGATCCTAACAAATTCCCCAAATCTCATTTCTTGGTTAGTGTTTTTTGTAACAATGTTAAGCATTTTGTTGCCAAAGATCGTTCTTATGCGAATTTTAGTAATTATAAAGTAGATTCCGTTTTTGTTAAGATGAATAATGCCGAGTTGTTTTGCCAAAACAATAATTCAAATTACATTAAAATAATAGCTAAAAACTCTCGTGCCAATTTTGATTGCCAAAAACTAAATTCAATGGAGGTTGAACTCGATAAAACTTATCTTGATGTAAAATCAAAAAACAGGGTAAATAATATATCTGGAACTCTGAAGAACGATTCAGATGTAAAACTTAATTTGAATGCAAAAGTAAATCTCGATGTTGATAGATCAAGTTATCTCAATGTTTTGGTTTATAATACACAAAATTAATCATAAGTGTAATTTTAACATTTAATTGTAATTTTTTTCTGAACTTATGATTAAGTTTGAAGTAGCTAAAAAACTTACAAAGAAAAACCTTTTTTCCGTTATTAACAACCATTGAAAACATTGAAACCATGAAAAAAATCTTCTTTTCGCTTGTCGTACTATTATTTACGATCACTACATTTTCACAGAAAACAATAGACAAACCAGACTATGGTTTGAGTAATCTTCCCGGGAGTTTGACTAAAATTGAACTGACAGAATCGGCAACTATAATTCATTTTTATATTAAATACCCAACTGGACAATGGATTTCTGTTCCCAAGGAATCTTTTATACAAGATGTAAATGGCGGGGAAAAGTATTTTGCAACAAAAACCGAAGGTATTCCTTTGGGCGGAAAATATACAATGCCCGAAAGTGGAGAAGTCAACTATAAAATTTATTTTCCTAAACTAAATGCTGCTGTAAACAAAGTAGATTTTGGTGAAGCCAATGAAGGCGGTAGTTGGGCGGTTTATGATATTGTAATTAATGGACAAAAGGAACAATCACTGATGCCTAAAGAACTGCATGGCAATTGGTTTCAAGCCGATGGAAGCAATCAATGGGATTATGGATTTTATGCCAATCAGGCAGTTGCCGATAAAGCCATTTGGAAATACAAAACAGTCGAAAAGAAGAAAAATAATTACACAATAGTTCTCGAACGAAACGGAAACCAAAAAACTATCTATGCTCAAATAGATAAAAAAGGAGCGGTAAAGTTAGGAGCGGATAAAACAAAATTAGCAACTTATGGCACGGAAAAAGTTGAAAATCCAAACTATAGATTAGCTAATGACGAAGTGTATTCTGAAATGGTTTTCAAGTCAGATTCTGCCACTTATTCGGGGTATATAAAAGGGTACACTGTTAGAGCAGGTACAAAAACAGGAACCATATATGTAAATAATGTTTATACAGGAAATCAGGATTCTTATTTGGTTAAAATTGCCGATGATGGCAGTTTTTTGGTGAAGTTTCCAATAAACCATCCTCAATCTGTATTTGTGCGTTTGGCGGGAACCAATGCTTTAGTTTTTGTTGAGCCCGGAAAAGAAACCTTTCAAGTTATAGATAGGGATGCCTCTTTGTTTATGGGCGATTGTGCCAGAATAAATACAGATCTTAGAACTTTTGAAAAAATCACTTCTTACGAAGAATATAGAAACCTAACAAATACAATTTCAGAAACAAGTCCAGAGGTACATAAAAAAGCTTGTTTGGAAATGAAAGACAAACAGATGCAAGCATTAAGTGCTATGGCTGAAAAATATTTCATAAGCCAAAAAGCATTGCAAATAAAAAAGTTGGATATTGAGTTTATGGCTTATCAACAAATGCTGAGTTATGAAATGTATAGAGAATCAGCTAAAATGAGCAAATCTCAACCGGAAAATAAAACAGCACAAGATTATAAATTAGAGGCGTCGTATTATGATTTTATTACTCCATCAATTTTGAATAATCAATTGGGAGTGATTTCCAGTAACTATAGTTTTTTTATTAACTATTTGATGTATGCGAAAATTTTGAGACCGGATGCCGTTAGCTATTCTTATAATTTGACTTCTGAAACAGCTGAAAAGCTCCAGAAATTAGGTGTTGCACTATCTGATGAAGAATTGAAAATGGTTGAAGCCAGTAGTAGATCTGAAAAAATCAGTATTAAGCAGATCGAATTTTATGTGGCAAATCAGGGTAAAATTCAAAAGTTCAAGCAAAATCATAAAGAGGCTTACAACATATTACAAAAAGATAAGCCAAAGATTGAAGTGACAGTTGCCGAATTAGCCGCTTCATTAAGTGCTCAAGGAGTGTCTCTTACAGCGGAAGAAATGGAATTAGTTGCTGATTTTAAATTAACTCAATTAACCAAAGAGGAAATCGCTGTCCAAAAACAATTTTACGATACCTATGGCGAAAGTTTAAAGGCATTCAATGAAAAGTACAAAGAAAATATTCAAGATATTGAAGCTGAAAAAGAATTTAAAAAGTTGAATACTAAACTAAATACTGTATTTGGCATTAAAGAATCATTTGTTTTTGATGTAATGACATTGCAACAAAAATCAGGATATTTAGAAAGAAATTTCACTCCTTATACTGACAATCAACTAAAATCAATTCAAGGAAAAATCAAGCATCCTTTTTTATCCAATTATATTGTTGTCGAAAACAATAGGACTAAAGCCAAAATTGAAGCCAATAAAACAAAATCAGGTTTTGCAATTAATACAGTCAAAAAAACAGAAGGAGACGAACTCTTTGATTCTATGACAGCCAAGTTTAAGGGAAAAGTGATTTATGTCGATTTTTGGGCAACTTGGTGTGGGCCTTGTATGCAAGGAATTAAAGAAATTGCCTCTTTAAAAGAAGAAATGAAAAATGAAAATGTTGTCTTTTTGTATATTACAAATCCATCTTCACCCGAAAAAACTTGGAATAACAGCATTCCAAATATAAAAGGAGAGCATTATAGAGTTACTCAAGACGAATGGAATTATTTATCAGACAAGTTTAAAATTTCTGGAATTCCACATTATGTTTTGGTGAACAAAAAAGGAGAAGTCGTGAATCCAAAACTAGGACATAATTCAAACGAAGCCTTGAAAAAAATTCTAGCAGAGCAAATGAAATAAGCGAATGTTCAAAATAGCAGGGATATAAAACAATAATCTATTTTTTTTATAATCAATCAATCATAAGTCAAATTTTCATGAAAACAACTTTCCGTTTCCTTTTTCTTTTACTATGCTGTTTTTCTTCTTTTGCCCAAACCGGAATAACTTTAAAAGGCAAAATTTTAAAAGAAAAATCTCAATCACCCATAGAATCGGCAACAATTTATTTGATTCGTTCCAAAGATTCTTCGGTGGTAGATTATACCATTTCCGATAAAGATGGAGTTTTCAAATTGGAAACCAAGAAAATTGCCGAGAATGTTATCTTGAAAATAGCTGGCGAAGGTTATGAAGAGTTTAGCCAGAAAATCGAAAAAATAAATGCAAGCAAGGATTTCGGTTTGCTCTATTTGTCGGAAAAAATAAATGCGCTCAACGAAGTGGTGATAAAAGCAATGGCACCGCCCGTTCGTGTCAAGAAAGACACTTTAGAATTTAATGCAGCTTCCTTCAAGTTGCGTCCCGATGCCAATGTGGAAGCCTTGCTGAAACAATTGCCCGGCGTCGTCATCGATGCCGACAAGAAAATAACGGTCAACGGCAAGGAAGTGAACCAGATATTGGTCAACGGGAAATCTTTTTTTGGCGAAGACGGCAAAGTGGCACTCCAAAATTTGCCGGCCGAATTAATCAAAAAAGTACAAGTTTCGGCTACCAAAACCGAAGAAGAAAAGTTTACCAAGCAAGCATCAACTTCGAATAATACCAGTATTAATTTGACCATCGAAAAAGATAAAAACAAAGGTTTTTTTGGAAAATTGTTGGCGGGTTACGGCACTAACGAACGCTACGAAAGCAGTGCTCTGATGAGTTCTTTCAAGGACAAAAGACGCATTAGTTTTTTGGGTTCTTCCAATAACATCAATGCCACAGGTTTTTCTATGGACGAAGTTTTTGACAATATGGGCGGCGGACGAAATAACGGTTCAGCAGCACCAAGAGTAGGTGGTGGTAGTGGAATTATAAAGTCGAATTTGATTGGATTGAATTATGCCGATGAATGGTTTGAAAAATCCAAAAGCAACGGGAATTATTATTATACCAATATGGAGTCTGAAAATAAAAACACGACTAAATCGTTGAATTTATTGCCCAATACTTCCAATCTTTCCGAGTCCAATTCCGATTCGAAAAGAGAAACTACCGATCATAATTTTGATTTTAATTTCGAGTATGAAATTTTGCCCCAAACCAAATTGATGGTCAGACCCAAAATAGTGAAAGGATTGAGTAAATCCTACACGGAATACGACAATAAAACTTGGAATGAAGCGGAACAATTGATCAATAAAACCGATGGTTGGAACTCGGATGAAACCGATAGAACCAATTTTGTAAACGACATTTCTGTTTTTAAAACTATGAAGAGAAGAGGAAGGTATTTCACGGGTAATTTTAAGAATGATAATACCAATTCTGATTCCAATTCGTTTGTTAATCAAACCAACTTATTTGAATTGGAACCAGATAAAAATGTCATTCGAGATCAAAACGCAAAAAAGGTAAATCAAAGAGCCTTATATTCTGGTAATTTTCAATATTCGGAACCCATAACCGATTCGTTGAACATCAACATTCAACTGCTTTCGGATTGGGAAAAAACAACCGATGACAAAAAAACTTTCGACCTAGATAACGCTACCAATACATACAGTGATCTGAATGAATTGTACAGTAATTTTACCACTTCCACAAAATTTCAAATTGCTCCAAAAGCAGGATTTAGCATCAATAAAAAGAAATTCAATCTAAGAGTTTCAACAGGAACTTATATGATTACCCTCGATAATCATTCCTTATACACAGGCACTTCCACCGATTTGAAAAAGAATTATATTATTCCGGATGCCACCGTAAATGGTAGTTATCGATTTTCAAATACGTCAAGTCTTTATGTAACCTACGACCGTCGATTTACAATTCCCAAAGATTTTCAACTTTTGCCTGTAGATGTTATATATAGTCCTTTATATAAAGTTACTGGAAATCCCAATTTAGAAGCAGGAAAATCACATTATTTCAACTTAAATTATTCAAATTATGATTATAAAACTCTTTCGGGATATTATATGTATTCTAGTGTAACTTACAATGATAATAAAATTGTCAATACTTCTATATATGATACTAATGGAAGTCAAGTCAGTACTTATATTAACATTGCAGGAACTTATACCAGTTATTTTGGTGGGAATTTTTATAAAACCTTTAAAAAAGAGGCACATTCTTTCAGACTTGATTTAGGATTGTTTGCCAATTATAATTTAGACAAAGGTTTTACAAACATTCAATTTTATGAAGCTAAAACAGTTGGTTTATCGCCTACTTTAAGATTGTCTTATGATTATGGCGAATTGTTGAGCATCAAACCATCCTATAGTTTTAATTACAACAGTACCACTTATGACAATAGTTTCCTGACTTCAACAGCCAATAGATTTCATAATGCTAAAATTGAAATAACCAACAAATGGCCCAAGAATTGGATTTTAGGAAATGATTTTGGGTATTCTTATAATTCTAATATTTCGCCGGGTTTCAAAAAAGATTTTTACCTCTGGAATATCAGTTTGTCCTATCAATTTACAAAAGACATGACTTTCAAAGTCAAAGTCTATGACGTTCTCGATCAAAACCAAAGTGCTTCGAGATACATCACCCCAACAGCTGTTATCGATTACGAAAACACGGTACTCAAACGTTATGCAATGTTTTCGTTATTGTATAAATTCCAGAATTTCGAAACGAAGAAGAAGTAATGATTTTAGGATCAACTATTTTATTTTTAGTACTTATTATACTTGGGATTTCATATCGGTAGAAAAATAAAATTTGTTGTTTTTGTTTTTACTCAAACGAAAGATGGTTTTAGGGATTTTTGATCTATAATATTCGAGTTGTTTTAATATAGACTACTAGTAGATAGGGCATTCGCTTTTAAAAAAAGTTTTACACAAATTCCACAAATTCATAAAATCGGTGAAAATCAGTGACAATCCAATTCTAATAAACGATAAAATCCATGTTAATTTGTGCAATTCGAGTCTGGTAATTTTAAAAGCGAATGCCCTGTAGTAGATGCTAATATTTTCCTTTTTAAATTATTAGAAAAATGAATTTAAGTATAGTAATAAAAAAAGTTTTTAGTCATGGTTTATATTCTGATTTCCCAAATAACATAATAAAATATATTCGTTTAAAAAGGAGTTTTAGAAAGATTTTTTTTACTAAAAACCTTGTGTATTAAATTGTAATATTGGATATTTGCTACAATAGGTAGCCCAATTAATCTCTTAAAAAAAAACTAAAAAACTATGAAAAAAATTATAATTACGCTTTGTTTAATCTTAGGCTATAGTGGTTTTTCCCAAAGAGTTGCTAATGAGGTCTTAAAGATGAATTCAAAAATTGAAGATTTAACGCAAAATGCAATTACAGGGATTATTGTAATTAAAGAAGGGAATTTTGTTAGAGGAATTAGCCCAGAAACTAAAGCGGAAGTTTGGAGTTTCGATGCGAATAAAACGGCTGGAGATGTTTCTGCTTTGGAAACATTGAGTAAAGTAGATACGGATAATTTATTTGCAAGTAAAAGAATATTAAAAAATATTGATGCAAGTGTATATGTAGAGGCTTTAGTAAATTATAAAACAATATTAATAAATACTACGGATGGTAAAGTAGTTTATAATTCAGGTAATTATAAATACACAGTTTTTAATAGTCAATTTTTGTATGAACAAAATGAATACTTGGTAAAAGGAGTAGAGAATGGTAAGGTCATAGCTTCTTTGATTGATTTAAATACAGGAGATGTTAAATGGAAAACAGAACAAGGTGATGCGAAAAGTATGTTTTCATCAATGTTTACTTTTAAAGCCAATTCATCTAATGAAGCTGAAGTAAGCGGCAGTACTATTTATTCCCTATATTTTGGAAAATTATCAGCTATTGATAGAAATAAAGGAACTTTGAAATGGGTAGGAGAAATTGAATATACAAAGGTTTTTCCAACTCAAAACAACAAAAATTTGGTTGTAATTAACAGTAAAGGATTATTATCGGCTAAACAGTATTTGAATGTATTAGATTCAGAAACGGGAAAACCAATTTGGGAGGATGCTATCAAAACGAACTATATTGTTTATTTAGAAGATTGGGGAACTAAAATTTTAGTTGCACATACCAATGGATTCAATTTTTTTAATTTGAATGATGGTAGTAAAGTTTGGAAAAAAGATGCTCGCGGTGATGGACTTAAAAAAGTAATTCCAATTGATGGAGATTATCTTTATGTTGCTGAAAATGAGATGATGTTAATCGATAAAGATGGGCAAAAAAAGTGGAAAAGTTTTATTGAAATCTCTGATGATAAAGAAGATGCTATTAATTTTTTAGGTAAGGTAGATGATAAAGTTTTGTATCTAACAGCGACCTATGGTAATATGGTGGATTATAAATCGGGTAAAAAATTGTGGAGAGGTAATTTAAAATTCAATCCAAAACGTCCTTTGTTGAATGTTTATGATGAAGTAAATGATTCTTTTTTAGTGTATAATGATGAAGAACTTTTTAAGTTTAATACCAAAGTTACAGACAAACCAGACTCCTTCGCAAAAGTAAATATTAAGAAAGAAAAAGAACTAAATTCTATCGAATTGTTTTCTTGGGGTGTTGCTCTTTCTGGTCCTACAGAGGTTTTAGGAGTTAGCAATGATGGTAAAGTTTTGTATCAAAAAATTTACACACAGCCTGGTGATGGAGGTAGAGCTTGGGGACAAGCACTTTCTACTGCGGGATCTATAGGTTTAGGTATTTCTTCAGTAGTAAATAGTGTTATGGGTGCAGAATGGACAATGACAACCATAGATCCTGCAACAGGAAAAGAATCTACAAGTGTTGTTAAAGCGAAAGACGAGAAACAGTTGAGAGCCGCCGCTAACCAAATGGCTGGTGCGGCAGTTTTAGGAGATATCTCTAAAAGGTTTGGACAACGTTATCAAGCTATGAAACAAAATCGTGATTTCTCTTATATTTTTGCTAAAGATGAAGCTACCGATAAAAAAGTTTTAGTCAAATTAAAAAAAGAAAATGGTTCTGAATTAGACAAAATTATTTTTGAGAATATACGTCCAATTTACGAAATTGATCCAGCAACTCAAACAATCTATTATATATTTGAAAAGGAACTTAGAATATTCAATAAGGTATAACTATATATAAAACAGACACTATCCTAAAAAGGAGTAGAAAACTAGTTTTTCTACTCCTTTTTTATTATCAATTAAGTCCTAAAAGATTTTTAGTGTTTAATTGAGTATAATGATTATCTTGGTTTTTTATAATGGATATTTTAATAATCCCCTCTTTTCTTGAACCTTGGATCATCTCTTTTGATGAATTCGGTTCTTTTTCTTGGAGTTTCAATTTTTTCGGGCTTTGGTAAACTCGCTTCTTCGGTTTTGCTCGAAGGTTCGATTAAAGCATTCAATTCTTTGATTTCTGCATCCGTTAAGTCACGAAATCTTCCCACGGGAACATCTAGCGAAATATTGATGATTCGAATGCGTTTCAAAGCCGTGACTTCATAACCCAGGTATTCACACATTCTACGAATTTGGCGGTTCAATCCTTGGGTCAATATAATTTTAAAAGTGGTAGAACTGATTTTTTCCACCTTGCATTTTCGGGTAACAGTGTCCAAAATTGGAACGCCATTGCTCATTTTTTCGATAAAACGATCGGTTATGAGTTTGTTGACCGTTACGGTATATTCTTTTTCGTGGTTGTTTCGGGCACGAAGAATCTTGTTGACAATATCGCCGTCATTGGTCATAAAGATCAAGCCTTCACTGGCTTTGTCCAATCGTCCAATCGGAAAAATACGTTTAGGATAATTGATGTAATCCACGATATTGTTGCGAACTTCCAAGTTGGTGGTGCATTCAATGCCCACGGGTTTGTTGAAAGCCAAATAAACTGGTTTCTCCCTTTTCTCCCGAATCAATTTGCCGTCAATGCGCACTTCGTCGTCAGGCGAAACTTTGGTTCCCAATTCAGGAACAACTCCGTTGATGGTGACACGACCTTCTTCGATGATTTTGTCGGCTTCACGGCGAGAGCAAAAGCCTGTTTCTCCTATGAATTTATTGAGACGTTTTAGATTTTCTTCCATAAGGCAAAAGTAATCAATTTTTTTTGTCGGTTGGTTGTGCTTGTTTTGAAAAGTAAGGTTTGTTATAAAATGGGATAAGGATGAAAGGACTATTTACTTTCGGCTCCCTCTCCTTTGGAGAGGGTTGGGGTAAGGTTTTCAAACAAAAACACATACACTTTATTATACAATTCATCATCGTGTAGTTTGTGTCCCAAACCTTTCGTCTCCATAAATTGGACATTTTTCCAGGAGCCTGCTATTTTTTTGCCTTCCTTGAATAATACCACGATGTCGTCAATGTCGTGTGCCAGAAAACCTTTTACATCAATTTTGGAAGCGAATTCTTTTGCGGTGAATAGATCAAGATTGTGATTTAACATAACCGTATATTTGTTTTTCAATGCTTTTGCAACTTTGTTGTTTAGACTCAAAAGTCTAACGAAATTGTTGAGAATAATATTGAAATCACTTGGAGCACCCAAAATCACCATCTTCTGGATGCCGGGATTTTGGTATTTATATTGGTAATACAAACTCGCTTTTCCTCCTAAAGAATGGCCAATAATGTAATTAGGCTGGTATTTTTTGACCACGATGTCCATAAACTCGGCATATTTGGTAACAGTAAACTCTTTGCCGCTGGACAATCCTTGGGCTGGACCATCAATGGCAATGATGGTGCTGCCAGATTTTTTCAAATAAGGCAGCATTTTTTTCCATCTGGATGAATTGCTTTCCCAGCCGTGAATCAACAAAACAATGGTTTCGTTTCCTTTCCAGATGTAGGTTTGAATAGTGTCTTCATTATGCAATATTGTTTCTGGATGGGCACCTTTCAGTGTTTTTGGAAGTTTGTCTTTGGTGAGTTTTCCTTTTCTTGGTTCACTAAAATAACCGTGGGCCAATTGAGTTGCTTTTTCTGGAAATGCAAAGCTCATCAGGTTGATATAAAACCCAATCGTTTTGGTTAACAAAAAATAAAACGCTTTTTTCATAAGATATAGGGGGCTTCGCAGTTATGTCAAAAAATAAAAGCCTGCATAGCAGACTTAAATATAATATAAAAAAAAGTCCCGATCTGTGTCGGGACTCAAATATTTTTAGAACTTGGCAAAAAGCTGTTCCATTTTTTCTTTCTCTTCTTCAGCCAATACACTGTCAACCAAGATTCTTCCAGAGTGCTCATCGGTGATGATTTTTTTTCTGGCAGCAATCTCCACTTGAGTTTGTGGTGGAATCGTAAAGAATGATCCTGCAGATGCTCCTCTTTCGATGGAAACAACGGCCAATCCGTTACGAACGCTAGATCTGATTCTGTTATAAGCAGCCAATAATCTTTCTTCGATCAATGCTTGATATTCTGCAGATTTCTCAGATAAAAAGGCTTCTTCTTTGGCAGTTTCAGACATGATGGCGTCCAATTCTGATTTTTTATGTTTCAAGTGATTCGATTTAGTCTCTAATCGCTCTTTTGATTGTGAAATGATTTCTTTCTTGTGTTCGATGGAAGCTTTCATTTCCTTGATTTGCTTCTCGGCCAATTGAATTTCCAATTCTTGAAATTCCACCTCTTTAGTCAATGAGTTGAATTCTCTATTGTTGCGAACCGTTTCTTGTTGTTTGGTGTATCTTTTGATAGCCTCTTTGTGCTCATCAATAGAATTTTTTCTGGTCTTGATCAGTTCTTCGATAGTTTCGAGTTCGCTTTTCAATTTTTCTGAACGTGTGCTTAATCCTGCAACTTCATCTTCTAAATCTTCTACTTCAAGAGGAAGTTCACCTCTCACGTTTCTAATTTCGTCAATTCTAGAGTCAATCAATTGTAAATCGTAAATTGCTCTTAATTTGTCTTCAACACTCAATTCTTTTGTAGTCGTCATATTCTATTGTCTATAAGTACTTAACTGGATTTGTATTTTCTTCTGATAAAATGATTGCAAAATTAAGGATTTTTTTCCGAAGAAAATCAACAATATAATTTTTTGTATAGCGTTCGCTTTCAAAATGACCAATATCGGCTAAAATTATCTGATTTTCGGCTTCATAAAACTGATGGTACTTTAAATCGGCCGTCAAAAAAGCATCGGCTCCAGCCTGAATGGCGTTTTTTATGGCAAAACTTCCAGAACCGCCAAGAACGGCCACCTTTTTTATCGACTTGCCCAGCAATGAGCTGTGTCGAATTCCGTCTGCCTGCATTTTGTCTTTTACTAAATCCAGGAAATCTTTTTCATCCATTGGAACAGGCATTTCGCCAATCATTCCCAATCCAATATTTTGATTTTTGTTCTGTAAATCATAAATTTCATAAGCCACTTCTTCGTAAACGTGATTTTTGAACAGTGCTTTCAGGATTTTGTTTTCCAAATGTTTTTCGAATGTCACCTCGATTTTGATTTCCTCGTTTTCCACGAATTCAAAGCGTTCGCCAATTTCGGGATTGCTGTGTTCGTTGCCCATATATGTTCCAATACCTTTCGAATTGAAACTGCAGTTTTCATAGTTGCCAATGTTGCCGGAACCGGCATCAAACAAGGCATTTCTCAGTTTTTCCGCATTTTCCGGGATGGTATAAGTGACTAGTTTTCGAATAAAATTGGATTTTGGAATCAGAATTTTGGTATTGGTCAACCCCAAAGCATCACAGAAAATTTTATTCACGCCCTCTTGATGGTTGTCCAAGGCGGTGTGAACGGCATAAATGGCAATGTCGTTTTTTATGGCTTTGATGATGGAGCGTTCCACATAGTTTTTGCCCGTGATTTTCTTCAATCCTGAAAATAAAATAGGATGAAAACAAACTACCAAATTGCATTTTTTGGAAATAGCTTCGTCAATCACGCTTTCTAAGGCATCGTGGCAAACTAAAACTCCCGTGGCTTCCAAATTCTTGTCTCCAACCAACAAACCGACATTGTCAAAATCTTCGGCGTAGGCGAGTGGTGCCATTTCTTCGAGTACGGAAATTATTTCTTTAATTAACATTTTTACTTTTTTGAATAAACAAAGTTAAGGAATTAATAACGCAACTTTTTTATAATAGCAAATTATAGTGGAGTCTTTTTTCTGCATTTACTTCGAAAATTCCTGTTTAAAAGTGGTTCGGTTTTAAACAAATAAAAATAGCACGAATTTTGTATATTTGTAATTCAAAATAGCAATAATTATGACAACGCTAACTATAAAAATTAACGAGAGTTCAAAAAAGGGCAAAGCTTTTCTTGAGTTTGCAAAAACTTTTTTTGATGATGAAAAGGATGTAGAAATTATTGAGTCGGAGTCTGAAAAAACAAAAGCTGAGACGGAAGGTATTTATAGCAAAGCGTTTATTGCTAAAATAAAAAAAGCAGAAGAAAATATTAAAAATGGCGAAACTACAACACTTAATCCAGATGATATATGGGGAAGTTTAGGGTTGAAGTAACTAAGATCGCAAATCAAGATATTGAAAAACATAAAAAATCAGGAAATAAGATTTCAATTAAAAATATTGCTAAAATTTTAGTTGATCTTTCTGAAAATCCATACGAAGTTTTTGGAAATCCTGAACCGCTAAAGTATGAATATTCAGGATTATGGTCAAGAAGAATTAATCAAAAAGACAGAATAATTTATCGGGTCGAAGAAGATATTGTAACCGTTTATGTAGTCTCAGCGTTGGGGCATTATTCTGATAAATAATGATAAATCTACTTCGAAAAATACTCTTTCCCTTTGCCATTTTGTATGGATTCATTACCAATATTCGGAATTTTCTTTTTGATAAAGGAATTCTGAAATCCTATTCTTTTGACGTTCCCATTATTGCCGTCGGAAACCTCAGTGTTGGCGGCACTGGAAAAACGCCTCAAATAGAATATTTAATTCGGTTGCTTTCGTCAAATTACAAAGTTGCCACTTTGAGTCGCGGTTATAAACGTCAGTCCAAAGGTTTTGTTTTGGCCGATTCCACATCGAATGCCGAAATTCTAGGTGACGAACCTTTCCAGTTTTATTCAAAATTCAAAAACATTCAAGTAGCGGTCGATGCCGACAGGAAAAACGGCATTGAACAATTGCTTTTCCAAACGAATAAACCAGACATAATTTTACTGGACGATGCTTTTCAACACCGGAAAGTAAAGGCTGGTTTTTATATTTTGCTGACTTCCTATGGCGATTTGTATTCGGATGATTTTATGTTGCCTACGGGAAATTTGCGCGAAAGCAGGATTGGGGCAAAACGAGCCAACATAATTGTTGTTACCAAATGTCCAGCCAATCTTTCGGTTGACGAACAAAATAAAATCAAGAGATTCCTTCTTCGTCGGAATGACAAAGTGAAAAATCAGGAGTTGTATTTTTCTTACATCGATTATGATGATTCTGTTTATTCGGAAGACAAGATTTTGAAAGTCAGCGAAATCAAGAATGTTAATAAATTACTTTTGGCAGGAATCGCAAAACCCGAATCATTTTTCGGATATTTACAACACGGAAATGAGGAATGTTTGACCTATCCAGACCATCATCATTTTACGGAAAAAGACCTATTGGAAATAAAAAATAAATCACAAAACAAGATTATCATCACCACCGAAAAAGATTTCGTGAGACTGAAAGGAAGCCTTCCAAAAGAACAGCTTTTCTATTTGCCTATACGAAGTTCTTTTCTTTACGCGAGTGAAAATTTTGATAAAACCATTACAAATTATGTGGGAACAAGTACAAGAAACCGTTAGTTACATAAAAGCTAAAACCAATTTCACTCCAGAATATGGCGTGATTTTAGGTTCAGGATTAGGTAGTTTTACAGATGATATTCAAATTGAATTCACCTTGCCTTACACTGAAATACCCAATTTTCCGGTTTCAACGGTTCAAGGCCATAAAGGTGCCCTGGTTTTTGGAACCATTGGAACCAAAAAAGTGGTAGCCATGCAAGGTCGTTTTCATTTCTATGAAGGTTATTCCATGAAGGAAGTTACTTTTCCGGTTCGCGTGATGAAATTTTTGGGTGTCGAAAAATTGATTGTTTCCAATGCTTCCGGTGGAGTAAACCCGAATTATAATGTGGGTGACGTCGTATTGATTAAAGACCATGTCAACATGATGCCGGAACATCCTTTGAGAGGAAAAAATGACGAGCGTTTTGGTCCAAGATTCGTTAATATGAGCGAGGCTTATTCGAAAAATATGATTATAAAAGCAAAGCAATTGGCCCAAAAATTAAACATCGATGTGAAAGACGGCGTTTATCTGGGATTACAGGGTCCAACATTTGAAACGCTTGCCGAATACAAGATGGTGAAAAACATCGGTGCTGATTGCGTGGGAATGTCAACCGTTCCCGAAGTAATCGTGGCACGCCATATGGAAATGGAGACTTTTGGATTGTCCGTGATTACCGATATGGGAGATGAAGACAGCATCGAAACCATTTCGCATGACGAAGTATTGGAAGCGGCAAAAAGTGCCGAACCCAAAGTGCGAATTCTGATCAAGGAATTAATACTGGAATATTAGATTCTAGATGTGTTTGGAAATGGTGGCGTAAAAATCTTCTGGAATAAAAGGTTTTGTGACGACATCATTCATACCGTAGGACAGAAGCATTTTTCGGTTTTCGTTTAACGAAATGGCCGTAAGTGCTATAATTGGGGTTGTTTTGTCAAATTCCCTGATTTTTTTCGTGGCAACGGTTCCATTTATGCCCGGTAGATGAACGTCCATCAAGATCATGTCGAATTTATGGTTTTTGACAACTTCTATGGCATCTTCTCCATTGTCGATTATCTCGCAATGAATGCCTTTGTTTTCCAACATTTTTTTGGAAATCATTTGGTTGATTTTATTGTCCTCAACCACCAATATTTTTTTGTCTATCAAGTTTGTGTCGTTGATTTTTTTGGGTTTTCTATCCGCTTTTGATGGTTTTTCGGATACTTTAAAAGGCAATTCAAATGTGAATGTAGATCCTTCTTTTACAATACTTTCGAGTTGTATTTCCCCGCCTAAAATAGATACTAATTTTTTTACGATTGTCAATCCCAAACCGGTTCCCCCATATTTTCGATTGATGTCAACTGAACCTTGCGAGAAGCTGTCGAACACGGTTTCGAGTTTGTCTTCCGGAATTCCGATACCGTTATCTTTTACTTCAAAGAATATGCGTGCTTTTTTGTCTTCCAATGAAACTAGATTTGCAGTCACCATTACGTACCCGTCATGGGTAAATTTTAAGGCGTTATTAATCAAATTCATTAAGATTTGAGATAATTTTGTGGGGTCGCCAATCAAGTAATCAGGTATTCCAGAATCAATTTTGAAACTAAAATTGTTGTTGTTTTCCAAAGCCAATTCCTTCAAGGAACTTTGTGTTTTCTCCAGTAATACTTTGAGATTAAAAGTGGTGTTTTCTATCTGGGCCTTATTGGAATCTATTTTGTTGATTTCCAGGATGTCGTTGATGAAGTTGGTGAGGTAATTGCCCGAAAATTGAAGCGATTCCAAATAATGCATTTGCGATTTTTTTGGTCTTTCTTCCAACAATAGATGGGCAATTCCGTTGATTGCATTTAGTGGTGTTCGTAGCTCGTGGCTCACCGTCGAAAGGAATTCTGATCTGGCATTTGATGCTTTTTCCGCTTTTTCCTTGGCCAAGATTAATTCCTTGTTTTTTCCTTTCAACAATAGGTTTGATCGAGTTCTGATAATGTTGTTTTTGTATAGGGACAAACTCAATAAGGACAAAATCGAAATCAAGGCTATGGCAAGAATGCTGATTAGTTTAGAAAATTTATTGGTCTTTTCTTTTTGGATATTCTCTTTGTTTGTTCTTGCAACTTCTGCCAATCGTTCCGATTCCTTGAATTTTTCATAATCATCTATACCCAGTTTTTCATTGTCCAAAAGCGATATACTCTCCTTTAAATTGGTATATTGTTTCAAATAAGTATAAGCATTGTTTTTATCCAGCATTTTTTCATAAACGGTACTTAAAGCAAGCAAAATAGTCGCTTTTTGTTCCAGGTTTTTATTTTTGGCATTCAAGTCCAAAGCTTTTTCGAAATAATTCAATGCCAAATTATTTCTGTTTTGAGCCATTTCTATAGTTCCCACTTGGTATAAAGCGGATGCTTTGGTATCTAAAATAGCCGGACTGTCAGGTTTGGCCACGATTGTGTTAAAAATGGAAGCCGCCAAATCAAGATTCCCTGTTGATTTGTTGATAATTCCTCTTTGCAGATTTATTAAATCGACAGTATTGGTGATTTTTAAGTTGTCAAATAATAATTGCGCTTTGTCAAAACTAATTTTTGCTTTTGAAAAATCCTTTTTTTTCAGGTAACACAAACCAAGATGATAATAGGAATAAGCACTTTCGGAAGAGGGCTGCAAGACATTGGACAAGGATATGCTCTTATTGAACGCTTTTATGGCGTCATCATATTTTTTGACTTCAAAATACAGTTTCCCCAAGCGGAAGTTTTGGTTAGAATGGGCTTCCGTTTTTTGGTTTGCCTTAGAATAATTAATGGCTTTTTGGGTGTAATAAAGCGCATTCCGGTATTTGTTTTCGCTTACATTGGAATTGGCTAGATTACTATAATAAGAAACACTGTCCACTTCCTCGATTGTATTGTTTTTTTGAGAAAATGTAAGACAACTAACTAAAATAAAAAATAGTATATAGAATTTCATTGATGGTCTTGTTGACAAAAAATAAAGATAATTAATTATTTGTTAAGTTGACAAAATAATTAAATCAATAATTCTGGAAGAATAACCAATCTCGTTATCGTACCAGCCCACTACTTTCACCATTTTATCAATCACTGAGGTTAGTTGTGCGTCAAACAAGCAAGAATTTCTGTTGCCAATAATATCCACGGAAACGATAGGATCTTCGGTATAGGCCAAAATTCCTTTCAAATTAGTTAGGGAAGCTGTCTTGAAAGCAGCGTTAATTTCATCAATTGTCACGGCACGTTTTACATTAAAAGTAATGTCCGTCAAAGAGCCATCAGGAACGGGAACACGAATGCCGCAACCTCCAATTTTACCTTCGAACTCCGGGAAAATCTTGGTCAATGCCTTGGCCGCACCAGTTGTTGTTGGAACGATGGATTGACTGGCTCCACGAGCGCGACGCAAATCTTTGTGCGGCTGGTCGTGCAGGCTTTGGTCTGTGGTATAGGAGTGAATTGTGGTAATATACGCTTGTTCGATTCCGCAAAGTTCGTTGATGACTTTCATCATCGGAGCGGCGTTGTTTGTGGTGCAACTGGCGTTCGAAATAATGGTTTCGGTTCCGTCCAAAATATGTTCGTTGACACCCAATACTACCGTTTTTATCGAATCCACTTCGGAAGGAGCGGAGAGAATCACTTTTTTGGCTCCAGCCAATATATGGGCGTTGATTTCGTCGAAAGTTTTGTATTTTCCGGTCGATTCCACCACCACGTCAATGTTTACTGATTTCCAATCGAGGTTGGAAATGCTTTTCTCGTGGAAAAACAGGAAAGGTTTTCCATCAACGACAATTCCTTTTTCGTCAGACGAAACTTCGAATGGCAAAACACCGTGAATGCTGTCGTATTTTATCAAATGCGCCATTGTTTTGGTGTCGGCAATGTCGTTGATGGCCACAACTTCAATGGTGGGATGGTTCAAAAGCAGGCGAAATAAATTTCGTCCAATTCTTCCAAAACCGTTTATGGCAATTCTTGTTTTCAAGGGGATTGTTTATTTGGTTATTCGGTTATTTGGTTAATCGTTAAACAAATAACCGAATAACCAAATAAACTTTATTACAATATATGTTTTTGGGCTTTATAAGAAGAACGCACCAATGGGCCGCTTTCCACGTGACGGAAGCCTAATTCCAGACCAAATTTTTCATATTTGGCGAATTGTTCCGGTGTTATGAATTCTTTTACCGGCAAATGTTTTTTGCTTGGTTGCAAGTATTGTCCAATGGTCACGATATCTACTTTGGCAGCGAATAATTCGCGCATGGTGTCAAAAACTTCTTCTTCGGTTTCGCCAAGCCCCAGCATAATTCCGGATTTGGTCCTGTTGATTCCTTGTTCTTTCAAGTATTTCAATACTTCCAAGCTTCGGTCGTATTTGGCTTGAATGCGGACTTCACGAGTCAATCTTCGAACGGTTTCCATATTGTGTGACACCACTTCTGGATTGGCTTCCACGATTCGGTCGATGTTTCTTTCGATGCCTTGAAAATCGGGGATTAGTGTTTCCAAAGTCGTGTTGGGGTTCATTCGGCGAATGGCTCTCACGGTTTCCATCCAAATAATGGAACCGCCATCTTTCAAATCGTCCCTGTCCACGCTTGTGATTACGGCATGTTTGATGTTCATCAATTTGATGGAACGTGCCACTTTTTCCGGTTCATCCCAATCCACGGTTTCGGGTCTTCCGGTTTTTACGCCGCAAAAGCCACAAGAACGCGTGCAGATATTTCCCAAAATCATGAAGGTTGCCGTTCCTTCGCCCCAGCATTCGCCCATGTTCGGGCAACTTCCCGAGGTGCAAATGGTGTTGAGTTTGTAATTATCGACTAATCCGCGAAGTTCTGTATATTTCTGTCCGATTGGAAGTTTTACTCTCAACCATTTTGGTTTGGCGATGCCCTGTTCGGCCGCGGCTTGAGTTCCAACCGGTAATTCGTTTTCTAAAACAGTTCCCATAAATTATTTTTTGAAGCTGCAAAGATAAGCAAAGAGATTTTAGGAATTGGAATTTGTGTATTGGGATTTTCTATACAGGAATTGGGATTTTGTTAAAAATTAAGGACATTCATTTTGCAATTGTTTGAGTGTGACCATTTCTATAAATTCCCGCCAAAATTGTGAATATCTATTTTTGAGATGATGCTTTTTTTCTTCCCTAAAATCTATCTTTGACACCCTTAAAAAAAAAATAGTATGAGCGGAATGTGGTACGAATGCAAAGTAAAATATAGAAAAACAGACGAGATTGGAAACCAAAAAGTTACTACCGAGCCCTACTTGGTAGATGCGTTATCTTATACGGAAGCGGAGTCCAGAATCAACGAGGAAATGAAGGCTTATATCAGTGAAGAATTCAAGATCACGAATATAAAAGTGGCCAATTACGCCGAGATTCATCCTTTCGAAAATGCCGATCGTTGGTTTAAATCCAAAATTTCGTTATTGGCTTATGACGAAGAAAGTGGCAAGGAACGCAAGACAAACATGTATGTGTTGTTGCAGGCGAACGACGTGAAAGAAGCTTTTGACAACACCATCCAAGTGATGAAAGGCACGATGGGCGATTATACCATTCCTGCCATTTCGGAATCCCCGATTATGGATGTTTTTCCTTATTTCAGTGGTGAAGAAGATGAATTGGAACAAATGGAAAAGTTCAATGCGCTCAAAGCTTCTAAACCTGAAAATACTGCTGAAGTAGAGGACACAATGGAATTTGATGCCGAGGTTGTGGCTGAGAGTTATTAATATTCCTTGTTGGTAAAAAAGTCTCAATTTGTCATTGTGAGGAACGAAGCAATCCCATTTGTTACTCTTGTTTTTAGGATTGCTTCCGTTTCTTCTAATGACTTTTTATTTTCTTCGCACGAATTATTGATGAAGATTATTGATGATTTTGGGGTATCACAACCATACATTATGTCTCGTCCATTGTCCCAACCTAAAATAATCAGAGTAAATTTTGGACAACAAATATAGCATAAGTATTGTGTGCAAAAAGTGTTTACCATTTGAAAATGAGATATTCGGGTCGTATGCGAAATTTATAGCTGTTAACCTTTGTTGGTATTCACTAGCTAGGAGGGGTCGTTATGCATTTCCAGTAGAACCAATAGTTTATAGCAAGCCTATTTTATTTTGCAATATTTAAATTAAAAAATCTGATAAATAGTTTGATTAACTCATTTAAAAACAAAGGAGTAAGTCCTAATGCAAAAATAATTCCCCAAGCACTAGTGTCAGGCATTTGTAAATGAAAGGCACTTCTTATTGCTGGTATTCCAACTACAACTAATTGAAGGGCCAAGCCTATAAGAATTGCTCCTATGAGATATTTATTTGAAAATATTCCAATGCTGAAAATGGATTTTCGTTCATTTCTTAGAGCCAGTGAGTAAAATAATTGGCAAACTACCAGAACCATAAATGCCATAGTACGGGCATATTCAATTGTGGATTGTGGTACCTGATTATCAAAAGGGGTATATCCATGTTCATAATACCCAAAAAAATAAGCGAAGATTGTTAATGCCCCGATTAAAAGTCCCCCAAACAAAACTTGCAAGCCGGCACCATTTGCAAAGAAGCTCTCTTTTGCGGGACGTGGCTTTTCTTTCATTACATCAGGATTTCCAGGATCCATTCCCAGCGCTATTGCTGGGAGTGAATCAGTGAGCAGATTTATCCACAGGAGTTGAATAGCAAGCAATGGGGATTTCCATCCTATAATCAGTGCCACGAATATGGTAATTACTTCACCCAGATTACAGGTAATAAGAAAAATTACGGACTTTTTGATGTTATTAAAAATATTTCTTCCCTGCTCGATGGCCGAAACAATAGTTGAAAAATTATCATCAATTAGGATCAAATCCGAAGCGCCTTTGGCAACATCGGTCCCTGAAATGCCCATGGCAACTCCAATATCGGCGGTGTTTAAAGAAGGAGCATCGTTGACCCCGTCACCCGTCATTGAAACGATGTTGCCTTGGGATTTCAGGGCTCGCACAATTTTTACTTTATGTTCGGGGGATACGCGGGCAAAAACGCAGTAATTGTCGATTTGCTCTGCGAATTCCAAGTCGGTCAACTCATCGATTTCCTGACCAGTAATAGTTTGCTCTATTTTTTCTGCAATACCCAGCTGAAAGGCAATGGCGAAAGCGGTGTTTTTATGGTCACCGGTAATCATGAGCGTTGTGATCCCGGCAATTTTTGCTTTAAAAATGGAGTCCTTAACTTCGGCCCTTGGTGGGTCAATCATTCCTACCAGCCCAACAAGAATCAAGTTTTTCTCCATTTCAGAAGAATCAATTTTTTCGTTTACTGGTTTATAAGCAACGCCGAGGGTTCGAAGGGCTTGGTCAGACATAAGAATGGCGGCATCAAGGTATTTCTTTTTGTGAGCCTCAGTAAGGGGGATTGTTTTTCCTTCCTCTGAAATCTGGGTGCAGATATTGATAAGGTTTCCGATAGCTCCTTTTGTGTAAACCATAAATTTCCCGTTTTCTTCAATTAACGTTGACATTAACTTTCGGTCAGAATCAAATGCCGATTCATCGATACGCTTGCTGCTTTGCTGTACTGATTTTCTGTCTATCCCTAGCTTGTCGGCCATTATGAGCAAAGCAATCTCGGTTGGGTCCCCGGTTCCTTTGCCATTGTCATAGCTTGCATCCGAGGCAAGAATCATCGCTTTTGCAAGGAATTTTAATTCCTCAGAAGTAGTATTGTTATCCAATTCAATCAGAAAAAGACCTTCAAGTGTGAAGCATTGGGTAACCGTCATCTTATTTTGTGTCAAGGTTCCTGTTTTGTCAGAGCAAATAATATTCAGGGAACCTAGCGTTTCAACAGCGGATAATTTTTTAATAATGGCATTTTTTTTCGACAGGTTGGTTACGCCTATAGCCAGCACTACTGCCACTATAGCGGCTAGACCTTCGGGTATGGCTGCTACAGCCAGGGAAACCGATAATAGAAACATTTCGGATATATTTCTTCCCTGAAGCATTGCGATGATGAAAATTAGTGCACAAATTACAATTGCAATGATACCCAAGGTTTTTCCCAGTTTATCCAAACGGATTTCCAATGGAGTTCTTGACTTGACCTCTGTGTTAATGATGGAAGCGATTTTACCAATTTCGGTATTCATACCTGTTCCCACGACCACCCCGAATCCTCTTCCGCTGGTAACAATGGTTGACATAAAACCTAAGTTTAGGCGGTCTCCTAGGGCTGTTTTCTGGTCATCATAAATAAGGGAAGCATCTTTTTCTGATGGAACTGATTCGCCTGTTAATGATGATTCATCAACTTGTAAATTAATAGATTCAATCAGACGAATATCTGCAGAGATGATTCTTCCTGCATCAAGGACAAGGATGTCCCCAGGAACGATTTTTTCAGAATCAATCTCTTTAACAACTCCGTCTCTGCGAACCAATGCCTTTGGGAATGTTAGTTTCTGCAGTGCTTCAATGGCTTTTCCGGCTTTTACTTCCTGTACAACACCAAGAATGGCATTAATACATATTACAAGCAATATAATTACGGCATCAACGTACTCGCCCATAAAAATGGTTATGATTACTGCTCCCAGCAGGATATAAATCAACCAGTTTTTTAATTGGGCTATAAATATCAGGAATAGGCTTTTCTTTTTTTCAGACAGCAATTTATTCATGCCGTATTTCTCTATCCTGGTTAAGGAATCTTTGTCAGAAAGACCATAATTAGAATCGACATTTAGTTCATTTAAAACTGCTTCTGCTGATTTGGAAAACCACATATTTTGTTTCGGATTAGGTTAGATTGTTTATGTCTTTTTTTCCAGAAAACCATCAAAAAGAACAATGCAATTTAGTAGTTTCCTGAACTAATACTTTACATAATAATTATAAAGACTTTCATAATTTAATTCTTTTTTGCTTTACCTCTTTAACGCAATTATTACTAAACATTAAAAGAAAATTAATTTTTCGGTCAGCCTGATTGGTATCTTGGCGGTAGCCAAAGTTTTTTCGAAAGCTGGATGGAAACTTAAAATTGAGCAGGTACGAAGTTAGGAGGCTTCACGGTAATCCCTGTTTTTAGGTACGTTTATTTTTCAGGGAACTTTTTGTTGAGTATGGATTACACTATTCCGGCCATTTCGGAATCCCCGATTATGGATGTTTTTCCTTATTTCTCTGGCGAAGAAGACGAATTGGAGCAAATTGAAAAGTTCAATGCACTGAAAGCTTCCAAACCTGAAAATGCCGTGGAAGCATAAGACACCATGGAATTTGATGCCGAGGTTGTGGCGGAGAGTTATAGATTGTAAAACATATTGGAATTGTGAAGAGGCTTTTTAGGCCTCTTTTTTGTTAAATAAACTTTCGCGCAATCCTGTTTATTAGTCATTTAATTATTTAAAAAAGATGTTATTTTAAAATAAACAACATTGTTACATTGTAATTCAACTATTTAATTAACTTTGTAATTCAAAGTACTTTCAATTTAAAAACAAATAATGATGAAAATTAAAACAGAAATTAATGACTTTACCAACAAAATTGGTGTGATAAGTAGTATTGTAGTTACGTTGTTGAGCACCTTAATGCTCGTGAGTTCACTAGTAGGAAGTGAATTTGATTATGATAAATTCGAATTTTTATGTTTTTTCAATATTATAATTGAATTCCTTTTTGGAGTGATTGTTGCTTTTAATGTGCTAAAAAACAAAGAAAAATACCAACATCTTATTCCATTTTTATTTCTTAATTGGTTTATTGGTTGCTTCTCCACTAATGTTTTTATTAATGTTTTTGAAAATTTACCGATTTGGGTCTATGTGGTTACTTTTTTGTTTTGCTTATCAAATTTTGCAATTTACAGTAACTTCAAACATAAGTATTTAAATACAGCGTTGTATTTTACAAACGGATGTTCTTATTTACTCATTTTATATTACGCAATTTATCTCATTCCATTTGCACCAATTTCTTGCATAGGTATTTTGGCTTTAGGGCTAGGTTTTTATGGACTCGTACCAATGATCGTTCTTATAAGTCATACAGTAATTTTGATTCAGAACTTTATTGAAAACAGAGAAAATGGATTTGCTTTTGGAACAGGAATTGGAATAGTTTGTGTTGGTTTTGCAATTTTCGCAGTATTATTAAATATAGAAAGTCAGAAGATTTCAAAAAATACCATTACTAATTCTTTTGAGAAAGTAAATACAGATTTACCTCAATATATTACCATTTCACAGAATCTAAAACCTAATTTTTTTAACGAAATTCTCCTCAAAAAGAATATTGTTTTCATTGCTTCTGATGATTTTTTTCAGTTTATAAATTTTGATTCTTTTGGAAATATCAAGCAGTACAATGAACGAAAAACACATAACCCAATTATAAATTTGGCTTATTTATTTACGTCAAGATTAGATTTAAGTGCAGACGACAGAATAAACATTCTAAAATCTAATTTTGACAAGCGATTGGAGACCGAAGAACAATTGTGGGATGGCAAAGATTTGTTTACCAAAAACATCAAAGAAGACGTGAAAATTTATGCTAAAGACCGTTTGGCATATACTGAAATTACTATGGATATTGCCTGTGCAGAAAAAACATGGGGAGATAAAGAGGCTATATATTTGTTTCAGCTTCCCGAAGGTGCTGTAGCAACTTCCTTGTCATTATGGGTAAATGGAATGGAACGGAAAGGAGTTTTGACTACGAAAGAAAAAGCAAAAAAAGCCTACAATCAAATTGTGGGAGTCGAATCACGAGATCCTTCATTGATGCAATGGAGAGAGGGAAATAAAGTAGTTGTTCGTGTTTTTCCGATACGTTATGATTTGCCAAGAACTTTTAAATGTGGTTTTACAACACCATTAAAAGTGGAGAACAACACGATGAAATATTTAAGTTTAGATATCAAAGGACCTAATATAAATGGTGCCAAAACTATTTCAAGGATTCAAATGGCAGGTAACGAAAAGTTTGAAACCAGTAAGGATTTTGAATTTGAAAAAGGTTTTTATACAAATGAATCAACAGGATTAGATGCTTGGGAAGCAGAAGTGCCTATGACCAACAACGTATTTTCAACTGCTTTTATCTGGAAAAATAAAGCCTATAAAATCAACGAAATTCAGAAACAAAAGATAACTTTCAAACCAAGTGAAATTATTTTAGATTTGAATAGCAGCTGGACAAAAAACGAAATTGAAAGAATAGTTAATCAAACCAATAAAAACTTTTTTGTATGGAATAACAATCAAAAGCAATCCATAAATAGCACCAACTATGAAACTGTTTTTGCTCAATTTGAAAACTTGACTTATTCGTTATTGCCTCTTTATAGACTGAAAGAAAATAGTTTGGTCATCACTAAATGTGGTACTATTTCTGCAAATTTTGAAGAATTAGAAACATCCGATTATCTAAAAAAATTAAAAGAAAGAACCCAGCAAAAAAATATAAAAGTGATTAATATTTCAGAAAATTTGAATCCGTTTTGGCAAACCGTAAAAGAGCAAAAAATAGTTTCTTATTTAAAAATCGATTTGAATAAATGTCTAAAGTTAATTCAAGAAAATCAATTTTTGGAATTCAAAACACTAGAAAACACCATTAATGTTGAGCCTGCAAATATGGCAATTCAGGAAACGGAAATAGATTCAAAAAATCAAAATAATGGTTCCAATCATATTTATAGAATGTATGCTTTTGGAAAAGTTTTACAAGAACAAGTTGCGATGCAAAATGATTCTTTGAAAGAAAATAAATTTGTGCATTTAGCAAAAGATGCCAATATTGTAACTCCAATTTCGTCCCTGATTGTTCTGGAAACGGATGAAGATTACAAGAATAATGGAATCGAAAAAAATGTAAATACACTTGGGAATGCCTCTATAAATAATGACGGAGCAGTTCCGGAACCACACGAATGGCTGCTAATTATCATTGGGCTAACAACTGTTTTCCTTTATTATAGAAAACAAAAAATGGTAAATTAATGAATAATTTATTTTCTGAATATAAAATAGGAATAGGGATTCTTGCAATTTGTTGCCTTTTTGCAATAAATTATAATGTTATCCTTTTTGGTTTAGACAATGACTTTTTTGGAATCGTTTTTTCTGCTTTACTATTTGTTTTTGGAAGCAGAAAAACGAATTTCAAAATCAATTATTTGTTGATTGCATTGATTTTTATTTTTGAATTTGTGAGTTATAGGTTGCATACTCAATCATTGCATTTCCTATCCTTAATTCTATTTTTATGTTTGATTTTTTACAGTTTTACTGGTAAATTTTCGTTTGTAGCCTTTATTTGTATTTTGTTGTTTTCAACCATCTTCAATAAATTTTTTGAGCATCTGACTTCCGAAATTAAACAAGGATTGTGTTATGCGGTTTTTTTAACTTTAAAAAATTTTATGGCTCTGGATAGGATAGAAGGAGTCAATTTTTATAGCAACAATGCCAAAATTACAATTGATACGGCTTGTATGGGATTATCAATGTTCAAAACAGGTTTGTTGACAGGGGCAATTTTATTGACATTAGAAGAAAAGAAACAACAAAAATATTTCGGCATAATTCCGATTGTTGCATTTTGTTTTATTGTGATTGTATTGAATGTCATTTCTAATTATTTTAGGATTGTGACTTTGGTCATTTTAGGTTGCACGCAAGAAAACACATTACACCATTTGGTTGGTTTGTTATGTTTCGGAATGTATCAAATTCTTCCAATGGTATTCATTATACGCTATTTTAAGCCGAAAATTAATGAAATTGAAGTCACCAATTTTCAATTCAAAAGAATTCCAATTATTTTGACTTTTGGAGTTCTATTTCTAACTAGTATGGAAGTAAAAAGTTTGCAAAAGAATGATTTATTGAAAAATCTGAATCCAAAATATAATGTCAAAAATGGTATGTGGGTTAACGATGAAGTATTTAAAATCTCAACACCAAATAAACTTATTTACATCAAAACTCCATCACACAAACCCCTAATTTGTTGGACTGGAAATGGCTACACCATCACTGAATCGAAAGAGATTTTAATAGGAAATGAAAAAATTTGGTATAATAAAATGGAAAAAAATAATATTCAATACCAATCAATCTGGTGGTATGAATGCAGAGAGAAAAAATATACATCATTCCTGGAAGTGATGTGCATGAAATTGATTTACAACAAGCCTATTCGATTGGTAAATGAAACAAATAAAATTTAAAAATGATTTTATAAGTATTTCTTAAACAGTTGTTGTCTAAATAAAGCGCTTTACTTTTGTTGGTGTTCAAGCGGGATGTGCTCGTTAGCAGGGAGAAAGCATCTTGTTTATTGGTGATTTGTTTGAAAATATCGCCAGTTCTATATATTGTACTCTAGAAGAAGAAATGTATTTGAGTAAATAACAACTCAGATTTAAAATATAAAAAAAGCCTCAAAATCTATTGATTTGAGGCTTTTTTTGTTAAAAACGAATCTCTTATTTTATAATTACCTTTTTAGATACATCATCCACTTTTAAAACATAAGTTCCTGAAGTTAAATTTGGTAAAACAATTTGATTGTCTTTAATTTCAGAGGACTTGAAACTTTTAACCAGTCTGCCTGTAATATCAAACAATTGTATTATTTCAGGATTTACCGCATTTTCGATATGTAAAAAATTGGTTGCAGGATTAGGGTAAATTACAAGTTTATTATTTGCAGGATTATTTATATCTTCTAATCCTAAAAATGGATCTGTTATTTTAACTATTTTATGAGTACTGGAACCTGTGCTTACATATAAAGCTCCATTATAAATCGCCATTTGGGAAGGAGTATCATAATCAACATTAAATCTAAAGAATAGTGTTTGATCACCGTCTACACCTCCAGCTGGGAAGCGAAAAATTCTATTTTGTGAACCAGTTGAAATATACAAATCTCCATTTGAAGCATAAACAAGATTAGCAGGACTATTCATTCCGGAAATCATTATACTAACAACTCCTGAAGGAGTTATTTTTTTAATTGCACCATCAATTTTGTCTGCTACAATTAAATTACCTGCTTTGTCGAAAGCCAATCCGTTTGGTGTTGTAAAGCCAGTAGCAAAGGTTGAGGTTGTTCCGGCTACCGTTCTTTTTTTTATATCACCAGAATTAGCTTCTGAATAATATACATTTCCAGCTGCGTCAATAGCAATTCCATAAGGACTACCTGTTGCAGGATAAGAGGTTACAATTCCCGCTGGGGTTACTTTTGCAATTTCGTTACCAAAATTGCCGGATCCTGCTATCCAAAGATTTCCACTGGCATCAAAAGTAATCTGTTGTGGGGAAGCATTTACTGCAGCAAAGTTGCTTTGCGTAAGGGATGGAGTGATTTTAGTTACTTTATAGGCGTTATAATCTGCAACATATAAGTTTCCTGAGCCATCAAATGCAATTCCTGTAGGAACCCCTTGTCCAGTTACGTAGTCGGTAATAGTTTGTGCATTGATGCTAAATGTAGTCAAGAAAGCTAAGAGTAATGTTTTTTTCATTTTATGATTTTTAAATTTCTGTAAAAATAAGTATTTTATTATAAAAAAAATATTCTTTTTATAAGAAATTTTTTTATAATGCTTGATAAAGCCTAGTTCTATTTCAGCAGAAAATGTATTTGTATAAATGATTATCAAAATTCAGAAAATGTCCTGTCGTGAAATAACTATACAGGTTATTAAATAAATCCTGTTGACAAAATAGGATGATTATTCTTAAATCGGAGAGAAGAGTATTTCTTCTTTATGGTTTGTTTTAGTCGAAATTCTAGTCTCTTTTAGACAACTGCCTTTTTCGTCTTTGGTTTCGCAGTTTACCAAAACCTCGT
Source organism: Flavobacterium limnophilum (assembly GCF_027111315.2). Lineage (GTDB taxonomy): Bacteria > Bacteroidota > Bacteroidia > Flavobacteriales > Flavobacteriaceae > Flavobacterium > Flavobacterium limnophilum. Next base: position 721,725 of record NZ_CP114289.2, read on the forward strand.
CAACAAGGTTGCCATTTTTGTCCTTGGTGACAATTTTGGTGAGTTCCTTGTTCTTATAATAAAAATACTGCGTATGGAAAGTGGTGAAATTATCCACTATTTTATTGATGGTTCCATCCGAGTTATAATGGTAAATGGCTTCGTTTCGTTTGTATTGTTTTTGGGTGTAGCAGCTGATGCGTTCGCGTTGATCGGGTTTCCAGCGTGTTTTGCAGTAATACCGTTCCTTGTCGGGATAGGATTCCAGCACAAACCATAATTTCTTTTTGGTTTCTTGCAATAGATTGCCCAGTGAATCAACCGTTTTGGAGTATTTGATGCGGCCATTTCCGGTAAAGACCATTTGCTTTTTCTGCAAAAGCTTTTTCTGGTTATTCACCACCACATAGGTTTCTTCCGTAGCCGATTTTATTCCTTCCGGCAGCATTCGCGTCTTGGTGTACTTTTTTGTGGCACAGGATTGTAGGGTCAAGAGCAGGATGAAAAACAATAAAACTCTCATAATCAGGATTATTTTATTATGGAATGGTTAAAAGAACTCACCAGACTCAAGTTTTATCTTTTATTGAACAAGAAATTTAATTTCTGGTCAGTGTATTTTTCAAATTTTCGGTCGGAAGAAATCAAAATCAATTGTTGGTATTCAATAAATAACGACTCATTTTTATTTTAAAACGGCTAGCATATCCAATATTTTACCTTCTCCTTTATTGTTCAGCATAGCCAACCAAGTTTTGGACATCTTTGGCGTTTGCTTTTTTTCGGCTGCTTGTTTTGGTTCGGTGTTTTTTTCTTTCGTTTTCATAAAAAAAAGAGTTTGATTTATAAAGGTACAAAATGTTTTTAGTTGCCATAAAAAAAATAGTGGTTCAAATGGAGGCTAACTGTTTGAATATGATTTTTTTTGGTTTGTTGTTTTGCATTTGTGGCGTTCACGAGCGGGACGTTCGCGTACAATGTCATTAAGTTAAAGGATTTTATCGATGATTTTGTCATTCTGACGAAGGAAGAATCCCAACAAACGTGAGCAACTCACACGAGATTCCTCCTTCGTCAGAATGACAAATAAAACTTAACTTAATGACATTACGTTCGCGTAAGCGGGGAAGAGGCTTTTTATGCCTCTTTTTTTGTCTGTAGGTTGCAAGTTATAGGTAGCTTTGAGAAGTGTTTTGTTATAGCTTCATTTGAAGCCATATATTTACAATACAAGTCTAAAAAATATTGATTTTTAATATGTTAACTCAAAATTTTATTTATATTTGATGTGCTATTAATCTTAAAAAAAAACTTATGGCAATTACAAATCTAAACAATCAGCATCTATCGGCAGCAGAAATTACGACTGCAAAAGAGGCTTTGTCAGCGTTAGAGACTGCGCTGTTACCCATTAATTTAACCCTGACGTCAGAAGACCGTCAGAAATATGGTAGTATCAATGAGCAAAACAAGCTTTTTGTAAACAAAGTCAATGATTATCATCAGAACCAATCTCAGCTTGGAACAACACAAGTGGACTGGTCAGAGTTTGAAAAAGACTATTCCAGTCGTCTCGTGATGGAGAATATTATCTCTAGGCTAGAAAGCATTGTGACCAAGCTGAATAATGCCAAAATCCTACACGATTACGACAATTATCAGGCCGCACTTACGGATTATGCTTACGCTAATTTTATGGCAGGTACGGGTGCCGATGGCTATGAAACCAAGATGAACGACCTAAAACAGTTCTTTATGAAAACCGCTGCCAAGGTCAATTCTACTGATCCGAAGTAGTAAATTAACCCTTTCTCGGGGTTCCAGAATGGTCGGTTGTGGTTTCCTAACCCCAACTTTGAGGTCTGTAACCCCAACTTTGGGGTTTCCAACCGCAATTTTGGGGTTAACCAACCGTAACGATGGGGTTCAGAACCCCAAAATTTGAGTCCAGAACCCCAACGGACTAGTAAAACACTCCAACAGATTATTCCGCAACCCCAACCTAGGATTCTCGAACCCCAACTGATCTATAAAAGACCCCAACAGACCAGTTCAAGACCCCAAATTTGAGGTTCTCCAATCCCAATGGACTAGTAAAAGACCTCAACAGATTATTCCGCAACCCCAAGTTTAGATTCTCGAACCCCAACGGAGGAGTAAAAGACCTCAACAGATTATTCCGCAACCTCAAATTTGAGGTTCTACAACCGCAACGGATTAGTAAAAGACCTCAAGGGATTATTCCGCAACCTCAAATTTAGATTCTCGAAGGAGGAAACGTTTTTCTTAGGATGCTTCGTATAGCACACTCGATAGTTAAGAATATTTATTTTTTAAGGAATACTTCGGGGAGGGGGGGATAAACTTGTGAAAATAATGTTTCTATTTACCTTAACACCAGCAATAACAAGCAGCCGCTGCTAGTTTCTATTACTTATTAATGAAAGATTTCTAATTCTAACTCCTTAAAAGTTTTGGTTTTTTCTGTTATGAGTGGACACATTGTATCTCTTAAAAAACTGTTTGTGTTATTACCTCCGTCTTTAATATCTAAAATTCTCTTTAGAGCTACAACAATGTCTCCGCTAGCAGATTTAATGTCGTCACTTGGGTTTTTACGTTTTACACTTGCTTTGATTGCTGTTTGCTTCGCTAGCAAACATTCGTCAAGCTTTTCATTTACCCAGTTTGAATCACAAAGCAATTCAATAATTTCATCATCTAGTAAATAGCTCTCAATGTGTCTTCGCTTAAGGGTTTTGATGTCCATAGTTGCTAGCTCTTCAATTTCTCTTTTACTTTTGCCATCTCGATCAACAACTTTAATAATTTTTGATGACTTTAAAATTGATGAAACAATATTGATAGACTGGTTTTCAATATTTTCAATCTCATTACATGAACCAACTGACACAAATCTTGTTAAAGGATATTTGTCTTCAAAAATATTTGAGAAGACTTGTGCATCAAAGTCTTTAATTTTTCTTCCTTGAGAGGAACCCTCACAAAAAACTAAAGTCTCAGGCGCAATAAGTTTTGAAAAATCAGCTAATGCCAACTCAAAAAATTTATCCCAGATTGACTTATTTATTTTTGAGGGCTTAATGATTTGTGAAACATCAAAGTCGAGATTGTCAAAGTTTAAAAATACAACGCTTCCTGGGTTTTCTTTTTCAATTTCTTCCGCTTGATTTAGCATGCCGATCGAATGAGTACTTATCCACAATTGAGATTTTTCGGGAAGAAGCCTAACTAATTCTTTAAGCAATTTTGCTTGTAATCTTGTGTGCATATGTGCCTCTGGTTCATCAATACAAAAAATTGCCTCAGGAAAATATTTAGTTTTTATAATTAAATCAAGTACTAAGTCGAAAACCGATTTTTCTCCAGCGGACAAGTTTTTATAGTGAAAATCTTTTGCATTGCCTTTTTCAAAATAAAAACTACCGTCTGACAAAGGATCGCCAATAGAGCTAAGATTCAAATCCTCAAAAATACGCTGTAAAGAGTTTCTAATATTGCCTATTATCTCATCTCGGAATTGTTGAACGGATTTGGAATCATTTTTATAATTAAAAACTCCTTCAAGTGTTTGAGAAATTAATCTATGGTAATTTTCTGATACAGTAACGTCGTTAATATTTAATTTGGCAAGTTTTGGATTTTCAGTTGGATTGTTTTGATTTTTAAGCTCACTAATCTTAAAATCTGGTTCGTTCCTATATGCTGTCCTAAAGTAAAACTTTCCTTTAATTTCGTCTTTCGTAATTTCTTCGACATCGTGAAATTCAATTTGCACTTTGTTATCATACCAGTAATTTCCTTCAGAGATGGCTCCCTTCTTTTCCAGATAATCTTTTTCGCCAGTTTGTGTAAATCCTTTATAACGATACCAATGATTAAAAGCCTCTAGTAGAGACGATTTTCCAGATCCATTTGGACCTACAAGCAAAATTAATCTAGTTTGCTCTGGAATGTCTTTGATTTCAAGATCAGTGAATCTCTTGAAATTATGAATTATTATGTTGTTTATTTTCATATTGTTATTCTGTAATAGCCACTAACTTATAAATAAGACTGACGATGTCCAACTTATCACCCCTAAATTGGGTTACTTTGTCTGACAAACATCATTATTTATCTTCTTCCAAATATATAAAAATAATCTTAAAAAATAAACCGCAAATTCGCAAATTATACCAAGCCTTCAATGCTTAATAATTTGCGAATTTGCGGTTTAAAAATTTATGAAACTACTTATCGAATCCCTTTTACAAACTCCCCGATTTTTCCAGAACCATTTTCTTTTAAGTGCGTGATAAAAGCACTTCCTATAATCGCGCCTTTGGCAAATTGCGTGGCTTGATTGAAAGTTTCCTGATTACTAATTCCAAAACCGATGATTTGTGGATTTTTCAGGTTCATGTCGGCGATGCGTTTGAAATAAGCTTCCTGTGTGCTTCCAAAACCGGATTGTGAACCCGTAACACTTGCCGAACTTACCATGTAAATAAAGCCATCCGAAACGCTGTCGATAAAACGAATGCGCTCGTCCGAGGTTTGTGGCGTAATCAGGAAGATGTTTTTGAGTCCGTATTTGTCGAAAGTGGCTTTGTATTCGTCGGCATATACATCAACGGGAAGGTCTGGAATGATTAGGCCGTCGATGCCGATTTCGGCACATTTCTGGCAAAAAGCTTCAACACCATATTGCAACATCGGGTTGAAATAACCCATAATTACCAACGGAATTGATACCGTTTTTCGAATAGCTGCCAGTTGGTCAAACAAAACCTGAGTGGTCATACCGTTGTGCAAAGCTTGGGTCGAACTCGCTTGAATTGTTGGGCCATCGGCCAAGGGATCGCTGAACGGCAGTCCGATTTCGATCATGTCGACACCGTTTTTTTCCAAGTCTTGGATGATTTGTACAGTATCATTCAAACTGGGATAACCCGCCGAAAAATAGATGGAAAGTATTTTTTTGTCTTCTTGTAATTTTTGGTTTATTCTGTTCATTTTTTTATTTTTTCAGATTCTGAATCTGCTCTTATTTCTTATAGTTTATTTTTTCGAACCTAAGCGTCGGTTTTTTTTGCCACGGATTTCAAAGATTTTCACAGATTTTTGTTTGTTTAAATTTGTGCTTTTATTTCATTATAGCGCAGCACTATAAACCCAAACCGTTTCGCTGGAATGCAATTGCACTTGGATGCGTTTGTAATGCATTCCTTCGTATTTGTCGGCCAGTTCCAGGTCTCGTTCGCTGAGTTGGTAGCAGATTCCGTCGATGCTGTCCTCCGGGTTTTGGGTTTCGGCGATGATGGGATATTGGATGATTCCAAATTCTTCTTCGATAGGGATTCCCTTTACGGCATAGCCTATCAATTTGTCGGGAGTTCCTTTCAGCACGCGTCCAAAAACTCTTTCTTGAATCTCTTTGTCTTTTAATGTTCCGTAAGCAAATAAATTTTCCATTTTTTACTGGTATTAATAATGACTCCTGTTGTGTTTTGCTTTAGTGGACTTTTTTCAATTGCCACGGGTTTAAACCCGTGGCAATTGAAAAAAGCGAAAACGCCCAATTATAATTTAAAATAATCTATATAAGTACTCAAATCTTTGTCGCCACGACCCGAAAGGCTGATGACCACGACATCGGTTGGTTTAAATTTTCTTTCTTTTAGGACTGACAAAGCGTGCGAGGATTCGATGGCGGGAATGATGCCCTCGAGCTTGCTTAATTCAAGACCGGATTGCATCGCATCATCATCGGTTACGGAGAAAAACTCCGCACGTCCGGTTTGAGCCAAGTGTGCGTGCATTGGTCCAACACCTGGGTAATCGAGTCCAGCCGAAATCGAATAAGGCTCGGTAATTTGACCATCGGGAGTTTGCATCAAAAGGGTTTTGCAACCGTGAATCACACCTACTTTTCCGAGTTTGCTCGTGGCGGCACTGTGTCCAGAATTCACTCCTTTTCCAGCTGCTTCGACGGCGATGATACCTACTTTTTCTTCGTCTAGGAAATGGTAAAAAGTTCCTGCGGCATTACTTCCTCCACCGATGCAAGCTACAACATAATCAGGGTTTTCACGTCCTTCTTTTTCCTGTAATTGCCATTTTATTTCTTCGGAAATGATGCTCTGGAAACGAGTCACCATATCAGGATAAGGATGTGGGCCAATGGCAGAGCCAATGATATAATGCGTATCAACCGGATTATTAATCCAGTCGCGGATGGCTTCGTTGGTGGCGTCTTTCAAGGTACGTGAACCCGAAAGTGCAGGTCGAACTTCGGCTCCCAACATTTTCATACGCGCCACGTTGGGTGCTTGGCGTTCGATGTCGATTTCGCCCATATAAACAATACATTCCAATCCCATCAAGGCACAAACCGTAGCTGTTGCCACTCCGTGTTGTCCTGCTCCAGTTTCGGCAATGATACGTTTTTTACCTAGTTTTTGAGCAACCAATATTTGTCCAACAGTGTTGTTGATTTTGTGTGCTCCTGTATGGTTTAAATCTTCTCTTTTGAGATAGACTTTGGTGTTGTATTTTTCTGAAAGTCTTTTGGCAAAATACAAAGGACTCGGACGACCCACATAATCTTTTAGCAGCTGGTCGAATTCTTTTTTGAAATCGGGTTGGGCTGTGATTTCAAGATATTTTTGGCGTAATTCCTCTACATTTGGATATAACATTTCGGGGATGTAAGCTCCTCCAAATTCTCCGTAATAGCCTTTTTCGTTAACGTTGTATGACATTTTTATTTATTTATGTTTTGTGACAATTCGAAAATTGTCTTTACAAGATTTATATTTTTTAATCCAGGTTCTATTTCAAATTTACTGTTTACGTCAATGGCATAAACGGGTAAATTGGTTTTCAAAATTTCATTAACAGCCTCCATTTCTTCTAATCCGATTCCTCCACTTAGGAAAAAAGGTTTGGTTGATGGATAATTTTCCAATACTTTCCAATCGAAAGTGGTACCGTTTCCGCCGGGCAATTTTCCTTTGGTATCAAAAAGAAAATAATCACACATCTTTTCGAATGGTTTTAATGCTGCGAAGTCAAAGGTATCTAAAATTGAAAATACTTTTATGACTTCTATCGCTTTTGGTGCATTTTTTTTTAAATTTTCGCAAAACGCTACCGATTCATCTCCGTGAAGTTGAACGGCTTGTAAATCGTGTTTTGTAATTTTATCCAGAATTTCCTCCAAAGAGGCGTTGACAAAAACTCCCACTTTCTTGATTGATTTCGGCAACTCGGGAATGATGCCGTCAAAATACCGTGCCGATTTTTCCCAGAATATAAAGCCCATATAATCGGGTAGGAGTGCGCCTACTTCGAGCATGTTTTCGGGGTATTTCATTCCGCAGATTTTAATCCCCACCCCAGCCCTCCCCGAAGGGGAGGGAGCCGAAGTATCTTGATGGTCTATTTGTTTTTTCATTTTAAGTTTGAACACAGATTTCAAAAAATTAATTCGTGTTAATTTGTGAAATTCGTGTCTTTATTTAATTGCTTAATAAATTCCGTTGCTGCTTTTCCAGCATTGTCTGTTTTCATGAAGTTTTCTCCAATCAAGAATCCTTTGTAACCATAAGGTTTTAGTTCGTTGATGGCTTCGATGGATGAAATCCCGCTTTCGGAGACTTTCACGAAATCATTCGGGATTTGGTTGGCCAATTGCTTGCTGAAATCCAGACTCACTTCGAAAGTTTTCAGGTTTCGGTTGTTCACGCCAATCATGTTCAAAGTCGGCATTATGGATTTTTCCAATTCTTCCAAATTGTGTACTTCCAACAACACTTCCAATCCCAAACCTTTGGCAAATTCTGATAATGATTTTATTTCTTCTCTTGTCAAAACCGCTGCAATTAGCAAAATCAAATCGGCTCCGTGGGCTTTGGCTTCCAATATTTGGTATTCGTCCACGATGAATTCTTTTCGCAATAACGGAATGTTTACCGAAGCTCTGGCCAAAAGTAAATCGTCCAATGAACCGCCAAAATACTTGCCATCCGTTAAAACCGAAATTCCGCAAGCGCCGGCACTTTCATATCCTTTTACCACTTCTTCGACCGTGAAACTGTAATTGATTTCGGCTTTGGAAGGCGAACGGCGTTTGTGTTCGGCGATGATTCCAGAGTTGCTGTTTTTTAAATTTTGGCTTAAAGAAATGGTCTTTTTTCCAAAGAAAACCGAAGCTTCCAATTGGGAAACTGGAATGATGGATTTCTTGAGAATGACTTCTCTTTTTTTGTCAACTATGATTCTATCTAAAATATTCATGTGTTTTATCTACTTAATTCTTGTAATTTATTCAAAGCCAAAAGTGCTTTTCCAGAAAGCAGGCTTTCTTTTGCCAATTGAAAACTTTCCAAAGGCGAAGTTCCATTCACCGTTGCAATGGCCATTGCGGCATTGGCACAAACCACGTTGTTTTGGGCTTCGTTTCCTTGACCAGAAATGATGTTCATGAACATTTCGGCCGATTCCTCGATGGTTTTTCCGCCTTCGATTTCGCTTTGCAACAATTGTCGAACGCCAAAATCAGCAGGATTTAGAACACCTTCTTTGGTATTGGAAATAAATTTGGTTGGACAAGTTAGCGAAACTTCGTCATATCCTTCCAATGAATGCAAAATAGTGAAATTTATATCCGTGTTTTGGTATAAATATCCGTACATTCTAGCCAGTTCCAAGTTGAAAACACCCACTGATTGATTTTTAGGAAATGATGGGTTTATCATTGGTCCCAACATATTAAAAAAGGTTCTGGCTCCTAATTCTTTTCGAATTGGTCCCACGTTTTTCATTGCTGGATGAAATAATGGTGCGTGCAAAATACAAATACCGGCTTGGTCGATGCACTTTTCCAGAAAAGCATTATCGTTACTGAATTTTACGCCCAATTTTTCCATTACATTACTCGAACCCGAAATGGATGAAACACCGTAATTACCGTGTTTCGCCACTTTGATTCCTGCTCCAGCAGCCACAAATGATGCCAAAGTCGAGATATTGAAAGTATCTTTGCCATCGCCACCGGTTCCGCATAAATCGATGGTGTTGTAGGCGGATAAATCTACCCGAACACACAAATCCAACAAGGCTTCGCGAAAGCCCGAAAGTTCATCAATACTGATGCTTCTCATCATATAAACGGTAAGAAAGGAAGCAATTTGGCTTGGATTGTAACTTCCGTTGGAAATGTTTACCAATACATTTTTGGCCTCTTCCTTGGAAAGTATTTCGTGATTGATCAGTCTGTTTAATATGGTTTTCATATTGTTTTTGTTTTTTATTATCAGCGTAGAGACGTTGCAGTAGAGACGTTGCAGTGGAACGTCTCTACGATTTTAACCAATTCTCCAAAATCTTCTTTCCGTTTGGTGTCAACACACTTTCAGGATGAAATTGTACACCACGAACATCAAACGTTTTATGACGCAAAGACATTACTTGCCCGTTTTCGTCGAAAGAAGTAGCTTCCAGAACATCAGGTAAATCGGCATCGACAACCCAAGAATGGTAGCGTCCCACTTCGAATTCATTTCCCAAGCCTTCGAATAAAAGTTCATCGTTAACCGATGTTTTTACCATTGAAGAAACGCCGTGATATACTTTATCTAAATTCGAAAGTGTTCCTCCAAAAACTTCTCCGATGGCTTGTTGACCCAAGCAAACTCCTAGAATACTTTTCGTTGGAGCGTATTTGGCAATCACCGTTTTTAATAAACCAGCTTCATCTGGAATTCCAGGTCCCGGAGAAAGTAATATTTTGTCGAAATGCGAGATTTCGTCGATATCAAATTCATCGTTTCTGTAAACGGTAACTTCGCAATCTAAATCTTCCAGATAATGCACCAAGTTGTACGTGAAGCTATCGTAATTGTCTATGACTAGTATTTTTTTCATTTTGTTTTTTATTTAAAACTTCAGGTTCTTGCTGTTGTGACTGAACACTGAACACTGATTACTTTTTTATATTGTCTCTGCCAAATCCAACGCTTTGTTCAGCGCCAATAATTTATTGTAAACCTCTTGCATTTCGCTCTCTTCATTTGAATCTGCCACAATTCCAGCACCGGCTTGTGAATGCAATTGGTGGTTTTTGCTCAGGAACGTTCGAATCATGATGGCGTGATTGAAGTTGCCTTCAAAATCCATAAAACCAATAGCACCTCCGTAAAAATTACGATTTGTTTTTTCGTAATCTTCTATCAATTGCATTGCTCTGTGTTTTGGTGCTCCGCTTAAAGTTCCTGCCGGGAATGTGTCGGCAACGACTTGCATCGTGGTGGCTTTTTCGTGTAAATGTCCCGTCACTTTGGAAACTAAATGAATTACGTGGGAGAAAAACTGAACTTCTCTGTATTTCTCCACTTGCACACCGTGTCCGTGACGGCTTAAATCGTTTCGAGCTAAATCGACCAACATCACGTGTTCGCTGTTTTCTTTTTTGTCTTCGGATAGATTTTTGGCTAAAACTGCATCTTTTTCATCGTCTCCAGTTCGTCTGAAAGTTCCAGCTATTGGATGAATTTCGGCTTTGCGGTTTTTGACAATGATTTGGGCTTCGGGTGAAGAGCCGAATATCTTGAAATCGCCATAATCAAAAAAGAATAGGTAAGGGGAAGGGTTGATGCTTCTCAAGGCTCTGTACACATTGAATTCATCGCCTTTGAAACCTTGGGTAAATCTTCTAGACAACACCAATTGGAACACATCGCCTCTATGACAATGTTTTTTGGCTAAAGCAACGTTGTGTTTGAATTCTTCGTCTGTTAAGTTGGATTTTCCTTCGCCTTCACGGGTAAATTTATAAGAGGCAATATTTCGGGATTGCAACAATTGTTCGATTTCCGAAATGTTGTTTTTTCCGTCCACGCTGTGACAGAAAATATAAGCTTCGTTTTTGAAATGATTGATGGCAATGATGTTTTGGTACACCGCATAATATACATCTGGAATGGTGGTTTCCTCGTCTTTTTTGGCGATGGTCACTTTTTCGAAATAACGTACGGCATCATAAGATATGTAACCAAACAATCCGTTGTTGATGAATTTGAAATCGTTTTTCTCGGATTGGAACTGTCCTGAAAATTCCTGGATTACTTGCGGAATATCAATGTTTTTGTCTATTGAAATAGTTTCAGAACTTCCGTCGGGAAAGGTTTTGAAAATGGTTTCGTTTTCGATTTTTATGGAAGCAATCGGGTTGCAACAGATATAGGAAAAACTGTTGTCGTTGCCGTGATAATCGCTACTTTCCAAAAGCAGACTGTTTGGATATTTGTCGCGAATTTTGAAATACACGCTTACGGGAGTAATCGTGTCGGCAAGGATTTGCTTGTAATTTGTATTTAAAATAAATGTTTTCATATTTCCTCCCCCAGCCCCTCCGAAGGAGGGGAGTGCCTATTGGGGTAAATAGGGTTTTAATTAATATTTTTTTTAGTTACTAATTTTTGATCTCGTCTCCCTCCCCTTCGGGAAGGGTTGGGGTGGGGAACAAAAAAAAGGCTTGTCGTGATGACAAGCCTTTTATATTTATAGTTTATACTACAGGTGCTTTGTTCACGACGATTGACGTAAATTGTTCCACCACCAAGTATTTTTTAAAATCGTTTTCATTCCACAAATATATAAATCAAATTTGATTATCCAAACAGTTTAAATAAAAAATACTATTTTTTCTAATTTTGTTAAATTAATTGTTGCTTGCCAGCACGCCGTTGTTTCGGGCTCTAAAGTCGGGTGTTTTCTTGAAGTCGGGACGCATGAATAATTCGACATTCTTCAATTTTGAAAATTCCAATGAAAAGGTGTCGCTGTTGTACCAGTTTACCAATTCGGGGTTGTTTGTGTCGGTTTCGCTTTGAACAACTCCATTGCATTGGTTGATTTGCAAATTCTGGATGTTTATTTTGGCAAGATTTGTTGGTATGCTCCCTATTTTATTCTCCAGCAAAATACAAGTGGTAAAGCCGTCAATAATGCTGTTGCTTAAACTGAAACAGCTTTTTTCCTTGATGTAAACGGCTTCCCTGACCAATCCTTGATTGTTGTCTTCCGTATTTAGCAGCGTGATGTTATTGGCCATTATTTTGGTTGATTTTTTATTTGGATCTGCATTCTCTATTTTGTCATAAGAGTCAATTTCGAAACATCTTGAGCCTGAAATATCCGAAGAATAGGGATTTCGAATGGCTAAACTGTTTGATATAGCACATTGGGCACCTTGGGTAAAATCAAAATCGTCGTCGGTTGCGCGAAAGGATATTAGATTATTGAAGTTGACCTCGCCGCCATAACATTCAAAGGAATCGTCGTTTGAAAAACTAATTTGGATGTAGTCCAGTTTAGTGCTTTTTCCAACACCGGCAAGCGATAATCCATTGAGTTCTTTGAGGGCATTAATTTTTCTGCCGGAATATTCAATCCGCACGTATTTCAATATGCCCGAATTGCTGTTTGGATTTTGACCACCATAATGACCAAGAGTTGAATCAAAATTGAAATCGAGGTAGCTGATTCCCCCGATTTTGTTTATGGGAGCTTCTCCGAGAACAACAATTCCTCCCCAGTCACCAGGTCTTCTTTCTGAAACATTATTATTGGAAGTAAAAACAATGGGATCCGTCGCCAAGCCCTCGGCCATGATTTTTGAACCTCTGGTAATCACGAGCGTACCGCAAGTTTCTTTATCTCCGCGTATGACGGTTCCTGGTTCTATTGTCAAAACGGCATTATTGGTTACGTAGACCGTCCCAATTAATTGATAGGTGTTGTTTTTTGTGAGTTTAATATCAGATTCTATGTTTCCAGTCAATATTTGATTGGCTTCGTCGTATTCTGTCGTGGCAGGTTTGAAATTTGTCCAGGAGTTGAGCCAATTGTTTTCGCCCGTAATTCCTTTAGTTTGTTGGGCATTTATGGGTGTAATTGTTATTAAAAAAATTATTGGGGCAAAAAATATTTTTTTCATAATGATGATTTAGTTTTTTCAAAATTACCATTAGAAAGAGGAAAATGTATTTGCTGTATGTTATCTGTTTGTGACCATTGGGTTATGAATAAAGCCAAAAGTTTTTAAAGAGTATCAATCATTTGCTGGTGGTTCATTATAAAAGACCTTGTTTGTACAAGGGATTTTAACTGGGTGTTTTGTGCCAAAAAGAAACCCCGACAATTTCTTGTCAGGGTTTGCAGTTATTATTTAGGTGCTTTCAATTAGAATTTCAAGGCTACTTTCAATTCGAATTCGTCATAGATGGCTTTGTCTCCAATGCTTTCGAAGAAAGATTTAGAGTTGTATTTGATGTCGTATTTCGTACGATCCACATTGAAAGCCGTAGTGGCAGTATTTCCGTTTACAGTCAAGACAAAAGTAACTGGTTTAGTGATTCCTTTGATGGTTAAATCAGCAGTTACGTTGTACACATTGGCTGATTTTGTTCCAATTTTTTTGAAAACTAATTTGGCAGTCGGGAATTTATCGGTTCCAAAAAAGTCGTCTGCTTTCAAGTGACCGTTTAATTTTCCTTGGTATTCGCCAGAAAGGTCAGTAGCCGTCAATGAAGACATGTCAACCGTGAAAACTCCTCCTTTTAATTTTTTTGCTTTAAAAACTAAAGCTCCGTCTTTGAAGTTAACCGTTCCATTGTGCTGTCCAGTCACTTTTTTTCCTACCCATTCGATAGTACTTGCCGTGGTGTTGATGTTTTTTGTTTGCGCAGATACTGCTGCTGTAGATAAAACTACTACTAATGCTAATGCAATTGATTTTAAATTTTTCATAATGTTAAATTTGTTTTTGGTTTAATAATTAAAGTGTGATAAATAATTCTTCGTTTGATTTTCTAACTTTTTTCTGGTGTTGTGTTGCGTCTTCTTCGCTTCTGTATCCGATAGGAGCTATCAATGAGGCATTCAATCCCAATTCGTTGAAACCTAATATTTCGTTTACTTGAGCAGGAACAAAACCTTCCATTGGAGTGACGTCAATTTTTAATTCAGCAGCAGCATTCAATAAATTAGCGAGAGCCAAATAGGTTTGTTTTGAAGTCCAATTTGCTTTTTCATCATCCGATTTAGCGCCAATTCCACCTTTCATAAAATCGCCATATCCTGATAATGCTGTTTCTGGTATGTTCCTGGTTGTTGCCACATTTTTCAAATAACCGTCGATGTCTTCGTCAGTTACGGTAGTTTGATTTGCAAAAACAAGAAGGTGCGATGCGTCCACGATTTGGGATTGACCCCAGGCTGCCGGTTGAATTTTGGCTCGTAATTCAGGATTTTCAACGATAAAAACTTTGTAAAGTTGCAATCCATAAGAAGAAGAACTCAAGCGGATGGCTTCTTTCAAGGTATTTAAATCTTCAGTCGAGATTTTTTTTGTGGAGTCGAATTTTTTGGTGGCGTATCTCCAGTTTTGATGGTCTAAAAAAGTACTCATAGTATGTTTTGTGTTTAATTTTGATTTCTATATTTTTCCAACAATTCGATTAGTGTAATTATTTCGTCTTCATTCAAGTTTTTCGAAAAAGACTCTTCGTGTTGCGTTACTTTTGGATCGAGCTCTTTCAAAATTTCTAATCCTTTTTGAGTAATCGAAACCTCTATTTTACGCCTGTTTTCTGGGCAAACTTCCCGGGTTACCAGTTCTTTCAACAATAATTTATCCACTAATCTGGTGGTATTGCTTGTTTTGGCCAACATTCGTTCTTGAATCACGCACATGTTTGCGGGATTGCCTTTTTGTCCTCTCAATATTCTGAGCACATTATATTGTTCTCCCGATATGTCGTAAGGCTTCAAAATTTCATTAAACTTCTCCGCAAGAATATTTTGCGTGTACATGATATTCAGAATAATTTTTTTGGAATCTTCCATCAGTACGGTTGATTTTATAACATCTTCAATTTTCATATTTGTATGTATGTTATTTGTTTGTACAAATGTATCATATTTTTTAATTGTATATACAAATGTTGCGTTATTTTTTTGTTAAAAAAATGTTTTGGGTTTAATCTTGGGATAACTATTGAATGCTCTTTTTATAAAGAATACTCATTAATGTTCAAGGAAAAAGAGCTGATTTGAATTAATTTGGGGGTGATTCACACATATAAAGGATATTTTTGTATGAAATTATGGGTGTGTGAAATTGGAATAATTATCAATATAAGTCGTTTAATTGTATTTAGAATCTGTTTAAAAGTGTTTTTTTTACAGTTTGTTTGATAAATTCGTAATCAGGCTTGTTTTACGCTTATTCGAAAACGTTTTCTTTGAAATTTTATCTAATTAACAATTGAGTTTATTCATTTTACTCAAAAACATCGTAATTTTACAAAAAACAATACTTATGAATTTAACACAAGAAGATTGGGTTTCTCAATTTGAAGCCGACGATAATGCCGTAATACTGGATGTAAGAACGGAAGCCGAGTGCGATGAAGGCATGATTCCGAATGCCATAAACATTGATATTTATGAAGGTCAGGCTTTTATGGACAAGTTGGAAGACTTGGACAAATCAAAAAATTATTATGTGTATTGTCGTTCTGGAGCCCGAAGTGCCAAAGCTTGCGAGGTTATGAACGAGCTCGGTTTTGAAAACACCTATAATTTACTAGGCGGTTTTTTAGAATGGGATGGAGAAGTAGTCTAGCCCAATTTATATGAAGTAAAATCTTCATTTTTTATTCACGCTTTAAAAGGAAAGCACAACATATATATAATGAATACAATACCACAAGAATTTCAAATTAACAACTTACTTAATCAAGACACTTATTTGGTTAATGGTGAATTAAAAAAATGGACAGGCGAAACAACACCAGTTTATTCCACTATTTCTTCGACTGAAAAATACGAGCCAACTTTGCTGGGAACTATTCCTTTTATGGGCGAAAAAGAAGCATTGGAAGTACTAGAATCAGCTTCAGCGGCTTATAATAATGGACAAGGATTGTGGCCTACCATGAAAGTGGCCGATCGCATCAAGTGCATGGATGAATTTGTTGTGCAAATGAAAACTACTCGAACTGAAGTAGTCAAGCTTTTGATGTGGGAAATTGGGAAATCATTGGGTGATTCTGAAAAAGAATTTGACAGAACGGTAGAATATATATATGATACCATCGAACATTACAAACAATTGGATCGAAATAGTGCTCATTTCACCAAAAGTCAAGGAGTCAATGCAATGATTCGTCGTGGCCCACTTGGAGTTGTTTTGTGTTTGGGACCTTATAATTATCCTTTGAATGAAACTTTTTCGTTGCTGATTCCTGCATTGATAATGGGGAATCCCGTGATTTTTAAACCTGCAAAACACGGTGTTTTATTGATTTCTCCTTTGTTGGAAGCCTTTAAAAACAGTTTCCCAAAAGGTGCAATCAATGTAATATATGGTCGTGGTCGTGAAGTGGCTTCGCCAATAATGAAATCTGGAAAAGTTGATATATTGGCTTTGATTGGCAACAGTAAATCGGCTATTGCCTTGCAAGACCAGCATCCAAACAAGAATAGATTGCGTTTGGTTTTAGGATTGGAAGCCAAAAATCCAGCGATTATTTTACCAGATGCCGATTTGGATTTGGCTATCCAGGAATGTATTGCGGGAACATTGTCATTTAATGGTCAACGTTGTACGGCCTTGAAGATTTTATATGTCCACGAATCGATTGCAGCGGAATTCAACAAACGATTTGCTGCCAAAGTGGATCAACTTGTTTTTGGAAATCCTTGGGATAAATCAGTAATGCTAACTCCCTTGCCGGAGAAAGAAAAACCAGCTTACATACAGGAATTAATTGATGATGCGACCGGCAAAGGAGCAAAAGTCATCAATGCAAAAGGGGGAGAGCTTTCTGATAATTATATCTTTCCGGCAGTTTTGTTTCCAATAAACAAGGAGATGAGAGTGTATCACGAAGAGCAATTTGGTCCAGTTGTGCCAATCTTGACTTTCAAGGACATACAAGAGCCGTTGAATGATATGGCCGAGTCCAATTACGGACAACAAGTGAGTTTGTTTGGAAAAGATATCAAGACTATCGCACCGCTTATTGATACTTTGGTGAACTTGGTTTGCAGGGTAAACTTGAATAGTTCTTGTCAAAGAGGTCCGGATTTGTATCCTTTCACGGGTCGAAAAGATTCGGCTGTGGGAACATTGAGTATTTTTGATGCCTTGCGTTCTTTCTCGATTAGAACTTTTGTGGCATCCAAAGACAACGAATACAACAATGCCATTTTGCAGGAATTGTTGAATAGCAAAGAATCGAATTTCATCAACACGGATTATATTTTGTAACTGGAGTTCGGCATAAGTTTAGATTTTGTGAAATTTTATTTCAAACTATCAAGGAAGAGGATGACCAAATTGGGATTCCTCTTCTTTTTTGGCTTATTCGGAATAAAATGTTTGATTACTGCTTTTTTGAGGAAATAATGTTGTGAAAATTGTTATTTTATCAAAAAACAATGGTAACTTTACTACACTTAATCCAAACTTTAATAAGATGAAAAACAATTACTCGTTATTAGTGGTTTTAGTATTTATACTCATTGGGGGTAATAAAATTATTGCCCAAGACAAAAATAATTGGATGGCTCCCGACTATTCAACAAGTGTGAAAAATCCATTTGTAGGAAACAAAGCAGCAACTGATGAAGGAAAAGAAATCTATAACCAAATGTGTGTTTTGTGCCATGGCATAGGAGGAAAAGGAAATGGAGAAGCCAGATTGACTTTGGAGCGAAAACCATCAAATTTTCTGGCCTTAAAAGTGGTGAATCAAACGGATGGCAATATTTTTTGGAAGATAACCAACGGTAAAGCACCAATGGCATCATACGAAGAGCTTTTGACTGACGACCAACGTTGGAAATTGGTAAATTATATTAGGAAACTTGAAGTAAACAAGTTGAAATAGACAAGAAAAATTTTTTCAAACAAAATAGGCTATTGTGCCAATAGCATCATGAAAATCATCAAAAGTTAATTTTGGTGATTTTTTTATTGGATAATCCTGTTGTTTTACTTGCATTCATTTGGGGCGTTTTTTTCATAAACCAGTCCAAGTTCGGAATGGTTTTAAAGGAAATGAATAATCGTTATTAGAAAAATAATTAGTCTTGCTATTATTTCTCGGAATTAGTCATTTTGTTTTACTGTAATTGTTATTTTTACGCTTAAATTTTTTACTCAATAAAATTATGTTTTCATTACAAAATAAAAAAGCGGTGGTTACCGGTGGCGGTAGCGGAATAGGAAAAGCAATTGCAGTGTTGTTTGCCAAACAGGGAGCCGAAGTGCATATCGTTGAATTGACCGAAGAAAGTGCCAAAGAGGCCGTGACTGAAATTAGTGCTGCCGGAGGGAAAGTTTTTTCGCACGCCTGCAATGTGGCCAATCAACAAGAAGTTTTGGCGACATTCGAAAAAATTGGAAACATCAATATTTTGATCAATAATGCTGGAATTGCACACGTCGGGAAAGTGGAAACCACTCCCGAAGCCGATTTTGACCGAGTGATGAGCGTGAACGTGAAAGGAGTTTACAATTGTTTGTATGCTGCGATACCTCAATTACGACTTTCAGGAGGCGGAGTTATCGTGAATATGGCTTCCATTGCCGTTTGGGTTGGATTGTCGGATCGATTTGCTTATTCTACTGCCAAAGGTGCCGTAATGTCAATGACTTTGTCCGTTGCCAAAGATTATATCGGCGAGAACATTCGTTGCAATTCGATGTCGCCTGCCAGGGTGCACACGCCTTTTGTGGATGGATTTATTTCAAAAAACTATCCAGACAATCAAGAGGAAATGTTTGATAAATTATCAAAATCACAACCAATTGGTCGTATGGGGAAACCGGAAGAAGTAGCTGCTTTGGCGTTGTTTTTATGCAGTGATGAAGCCGGTTTTATCACGGGTTGCGATTATCCTATCGACGGAGGATTTATTAAATTGAATAGTTAAAGAATAAAAATAAAATAAAAATAGAAATATGAAACTGATACGTTTTGGAGAAGCCGGAAAAGAGAAGCCGGGCATTTTAATTGGAGATAAAAGATTTGATGTTTCTTCCATTGTTGCCGATTACAACGAAGCCTTTTTTGAGGAAAATGGATTGGAAAAATTAAAAAAAGCGATAGAAAATAATGCTTTATTTCCCGAAGTGGATGCTACAGTTCGTTTGGGTTCTCCAGTGGCAAGACCATCAAAAATTATCTGTATTGGATTGAATTATGTGGATCATTGTGTGGAAACTGGTGCTCCAATTCCAACGGAACCGATTATTTTCTTCAAATCGACAACGGCTTTGTGTGGGCCAAACGATGATTTGGTGATTCCAAAAAACAGCGACAAAACCGACTGGGAAATAGAATTGGCATTTGTTGTTGGCAAGAAAGCCAGTTATGTGGACGAAGCCGACGCAATGGATTATGTGGCAGGATATTGCTTGCACAACGATTACAGCGAAAGAGGTTTTCAATTGGAACGTGGTGGGCAATGGGCAAAAGGTAAAGGTTGCGATACTTTCGCGCCATTGGGACCCTTCATGGCCACAACGGACGAGATTGCAGATGTAGATAATTTGTCGATGTGGTTGACCGTGAATGGCAAAACCTATCAAAACAGCAACACCTTGAATTTGGTGTTCAAAATTCCTTATTTGGTGCATTATTTGAGCCAGTTCATGACTTTGCTTCCAGGCGATGTTATCAGTACGGGAACGCCTCCGGGAGTTGGTTTGGGAATCAAGCCAAATCCAGTATATATCAAAGCGGGAGACGTAATTGAATTGGGAATGGAAGGATTGGGATCCAGCAAGCAAGTGGCCGTGGCTTACAAGAAATAATATTTAAAAAGTTTATATATAAAAGAAGCCATCTCAAAACATAATTTGTGAGATGGCTTCTTTTTATTTATGGAAATACCCTTTCTTTATTAAATCGAATTCCTGTCGATAAAATTAAAAGGAACTTTTACTTTTCCTTTTTCGCCGTTCATAATCATTCGGGCCGCAGTTTCTCCCATTACCTTGAAATCGGTCGAAATTACCGTGATGCCAAGTAATTCTTTTAGCGGAGTGTCATTATAGGATATTACTCCAATGTCTTTTCCCAAAACCAATTCATCATCCCTCATTTGTTTTACCAAGTTAACCAAATCCGATTCTTCAATTGTAATAAACAAGTCTCCTTTTTTAAGAATCATGTCGGCATATACATGATTGTGAATTTCAAAATTCAAGGAATTTTCGATGCAAAACTTTTTGAATCCAATCAAAATTCTTCTTGGATAAGGATACACCGCATTTTCGGGATAAATTAAAATTAATTTATTGTATTTTGCTATTTTGTCAAGTCCTTCGTTTAGAGCGTTGTAGATGTCGTTTTCAAAATCTTGATACACTTCCACTATTTCGCCATCCATCCCAAGCTTTATATTGTCCATGATGACAAGTTTTTCTTTGGGTATATTTTTAATGGCTTTTACCACTTCATCGGTATAACTTATGTGTTTTAAGCTGTCGGTTTTGAAGTGGGGCATGATGACATAATAATCGTATGCTCCTTTGTATTTGTCCAGCAAGTTCAAAAACAAGGTTTCGTCACAATGATAAATATGCAAATCGGTATGTGAATTTGTTCCAATGCCATTGACGAAAGCATTATAGGTGACCATTTTATAGGAACTCAATTTATTGAATAAAAATAAGATGTTTATTTTGGAAATTAGTTTTGTTCTCGTGATATAATAACCTTTGCCTTTTATGGATGAAATGACTTTTCTTTCCTTCAAGATATTGTAGGCCTTTTCCACGGTATCCCTCGACATGTAAAATTCTTCGCTAAGGATGTTGATCGACGGGATTTTTTGGTCAATTTTCAAGTTGCCATTGGATACATTAAAAATAATGGAGTCCACGATTTGCTGGTATTTCGGCACTCGCGATTCTTCGTCAATCTTAATAAATTTGATCATGTTCATGTTTAATAAATTATACCCATTTACAGGTAATTTATATTTCAAACCGTTGCTATTTCATTTAAGTGTGGTTCAGAAACGATAAGAAATATTCTTGTTTCCGATTCCTTGTTGTCTCCAGATTTTAGTTTTAATTAGAAAGGTTAGAACTAAAGTCGATTGATGAGATTTAGAGGGGTTTCGCTTTTTTTTGATTGAATGGCATTCATTTAATGAAATCGATTTCGCAAATATAAATATTAAAAATAAAAAGGGTACTATTAAAAATGATATTATAACATTGTTTTCTGATGAAAAGTGTAAAAAACGCTCAAAAAACGCTTTGTTATTTTAGTTTTCGGAATGAAGGTTTTTTTTCGGGTTTTGTTTTGGAAATTTTATTTTTTTAAATGAAAACCATTCCGAAATTTAAAATCGTTTTAAAATCGCACAATGTTTGAAAAAATAAATGAATTGAGTTTTTGACCGTTAATTTTTCGGGACACTAAAAATCGATGTTTATGAAGATGAAAATATCTAACATTAAGAAAAAATATTGTTAAAACGTGCTGTTAGTTAAACGGTTATATTTTCGGTAAATTTGGGAAGGAAATCAAAAAACAGCTTTCTTGTTTTAACAATGTTTTGCCTAAAATCTTAATTTTTAGGGATATGGCAGGGCTTGAATTAAAATTATTTTCCAGTTTTTTTAATTCTTCAAGATGGAAAAAGGAAGAGAAACAGAGCGTTTTTAGTTTACGTGATTTATTTCTCCAAAAATAGCTGTTCTGGTAAAGGATAGTACAGGATAGTTTAGTCTTTCTTATTCTCTTATTTTACGTCACTATAACGATTGAACTAAACTAAATTTAAAAATAACCAATTAATAAATTATCAAATGCAGGTATTACTCGGAATTATTTTTCACTCCATAGGAGGGTTTTCATCAGGAAGTTTTTACATGCCTTTCAAAAAAGTCAAAGGTTGGGCTTGGGAAAGCTATTGGATCGTGGGGGGATTTTTCTCTTGGTTGATTGTTCCGCCACTTGCTGCTTATTTGACCGTTCCTGGTTTTTTTGAGATTATCGGTAATACGGCTCCAGCGATAAAAGCAGTTACTTATTCCATGGGCTTGATTTGGGGAATCGGGGGACTTACTTACGGTTTGGGCGTTCGTTATTTGGGAATGTCGTTGGGGAATTCGATAACCTTGGGTTTTTGTTCGGCTTTCGGAGCGTTGGTTCCTTCAATTTATTATAATTTTTATCCAACGGAAGGAAAGACTTCCTTCACTGACATGTTGCACAGCACGGGTGGACAAATGGTTTTGTTGGGAGTTGTGGTATGCTTGGTCGGTATTGCTTTTTCCGGTAAAGCCGGAATGCTTAAAGAAAAAGATTTTGCTACTGGTCACGAAGATAAAGATAAAGAATTTAGTCTTGTAAAAGGGTTGGTAATTGCCATAGTATCAGGTATTTTGAGTTCGTTTTTCAATTTTGGTATTGAAGTTGGAAAACCAATGGCCGACGAAGCGGTTGCCCAAGGTTTTAATCCCTTGTTTCAAAACAATGTTACTTATATCGTGATACTTTGGGGTGGTTTGACTGTCAACTTTATCTGGTGTATGTATCTTAATTTTAAAAACAAAACTTTCGGGGATTATACGAACGCCCAAACACCAATAACCAAAAATATCATGTTTTCGGCTTTGGCAGGTACTATGTGGTTTTTGCAATTCTTCTTTTATGGAATGGGCGAAAGCAAATTAGGAAACGGGGCAAGCTCTTGGATTCTGCACATGGCCACGATTATTTTAACGGCCAACTTTTGGGGATTTTACCTGAAAGAATGGACTGGAGTTTCGAAAAAGACTTTCAACACCTTCCTTTTGGGAATCGGACTTATCCTTGCCTCGATTGTGATAGTGGGAATCGGAAATTCACTTTAAACTATAAATAGTAACAATATTAAATCAAAAACAATGTCAAATATTAACACAAACAACATGACTTTTAAGCACGTAAGCTACCTTTGGGATGAAGCTAAAGCCGCATCAATGGCTGGGGATGAAGTAGCACTTTTTATTTACCGTTCCAATTTATTGGGAGCGGATTTAAGATTAACCAACTATGGAGGTGGAAACACTTCTGTTAAAATCACGGACAAAGACCCTTTGACAGGAGCTGATTCTGAAGTAATGTGGATTAAAGGTTCTGGTGGAGACATTGGAACATTGACAAAATCAGGTTGTGCTGCTCTTTACTTGGAAAGACTTCGCAATTTGGAAAACGTATATAGAGGAATTGAACATGAAGACGAAATGGTGGAATTATTCAACCACTGTATTTTTGACTTGGCTTCAAAAGCACCTTCCATTGATACGCCATTGCACGGTTTCTTGCCATTTGCCCACATCGATCACTTGCATCCAGATGCTGCTATCGCTATTGCTGCCGCAAAAGACGGAGCCAAAATCACCGAAGAATTATTCAACGGAGAGATTGGATGGGTTGGATGGCAACGTCCAGGTTTTGATTTAGGTTTGCAAATGCGCGCTTGCCTTGAAGAAGCTGCAGCAAAAGGAAAAAAATTAAAAGGGGTAATGTTGGGATCTCACGGTTTGTTTACTTGGGGAGATACTTCATACGAAAGTTATATCAACACATTGGAAGTAATTGAAAAATGTGCCGAATACTTAGAGTCTAACTACGGTAAAACGCGTCCAGTTTTCGGAGGTCAAAAAATAGAAAGTCTTCCAGAAGATGCCCGTAAATTACAAGCTGCAAAACTGGCTCCAATCTTGAGAGGTTTCTGTTCTTCAGAACGTAAAATGATTGGTCACTATACTGATGATGCTAGAGTATTGGAATTCATCAACTCTAATGATTTAGATAAACTAGCGCCTCTTGGAACTTCTTGTCCAGACCACTTCTTGAGAACTAAAATCAGTCCGTTGGTAATCGAATTGGCTCCAAACGAAGATTTATCTGATGTCAATGCCATTAAAACTAAATTGGCTCCAGCATTTGAGGCTTATCGCCAAATGTATTCCGAGTACTATAACACTTGCAAAAAATCGAACTCACCAGCCATGCGTGATCCAAATCCGGTTGTAATTTTATACCCAGGAGTTGGTATGTTTACTTTTGCAAAAGACAAAACAATGGCTCGTTTGGCCTCAGAATATTATACCAATGCCGTAAACGTAATGAAAGGTGCCGAGGCAGTTTCGGAATATACTTCATTGCCTCGTCAAGAAGCTTTTGATATTGAATATTGGTTGTTGGAAGAAGCTAAATTGCAACGTATGCCAAAACCAAAAGCATTGTCTGGAAGAATTGCCGTAATCACTGGTTCTGCCGGTGGAATTGGAAAAGCTATCGCCAAGAAATTTGCCGAAGAAGGTGCTTGTGTGGTTATCAACGATATCAACGAAGAGCGTTTGGCCGGAGCAACAGCCGATTTTACCAAAATGTTTGGTAAAGATGCAGTTTCTAGCACTTTATTGAATGTAACCGACGAGAAAAGTACGGAATTAGCATTGGATGCAGCTTGTTTGGCATTTGGTGGAGCTGATATCATCGTTAACAATGCGGGAATCAGTATATCTAAATCTATTGCAGAACATACTTTGGAAGAATGGGATAGATTGTATGATATTTTGGTAAAAGGACAATTTATTGTTTCTAAAGCTGGAATCGAAGTAATGCGCAAACAAGGTTTTGGTGGCGATATAGTAAATATTGTATCTAAAAATGCAGTAGTTGCCGGACCAAACAACCCTGGTTACGGTTCTGCCAAAGCGGCTCAAGCTCACTTGACTCGTTTGATGGCTGCCGAAGTAGGAGCTGATAAAATCCGTGTGAACACTGTTAATCCAGATGCCGTAATCTCTGATTCCAATATTTGGGCAGGCGGATGGGCTGAAGGTCGTGCAAAAGCGTATGGTATCACCGTGGCTGAATTGCCTGCGTATTATGCAAAACGTACGTTGTTGAATGAAATTATATTGCCGGATGACATTGCCAATGCTTGTTTTGCATTCGTGGGTGGCTTGTTGGGTAAATCAACAGGAAATGCCTTGAATGTTGACGGCGGCGTGTCAATGGGCTTTTATAGATAGTAAAATCCTTTGGTTTGGATTAGTAATTGATTTTTCTGGCGTCCGAAGTTTTCGGGCGTTAGATTTATCTGAATTTTTAAACCTTACAATCACTACGGAATTTTATAAAGATTCCTAATAAAAGCGAAGCATTGCTTCTCTTTTGTGACTAAAAATACTACTTTGGTTTGGTTAGTAGTTATGTTGATTATTCTAACGCCTGATTTTTAGGGCGTTAGATTGTCTTAAAACTGCAAACAACACAATCACAAAGACTTTTTTAAAGTAACTTCAACCCAGCACTCTCGCTAAAAGAAGTTTGTTTTTAATTTTTAAAAAATATTTTATGTTAATTGAATCAAGCAAAATTGCTTCACATAATGAGGATTTATTAAAATCCCACAAAAACAAATTGGTTTTCACGGCTTCTGAAATCGCAGAAACCGAAAACATTATCCAAAAATTAATTGATTTTCAAATCGCCATTCCATCTTGGGCTTTAGGAACAGGAGGAACTCGTTTTGGTCGTTTTCCAGGTGGTGGAGAGCCTCGTTCTTTGGAAGAAAAAATCGAAGACGTGGGTTTGCTACACGCTTTGAATAAAGCTTCTGGAGCGATTTCTTTGCACATTCCTTGGGATATCCCAACCGATCGCAATGCTATTAAAGCTTTGGCAGCACAACACGGATTGAAATTTGACGCAGTGAACTCCAACACTTTTCAAAACCAAGCGGATCAAGAGTATTCTTATAAGTTTGGTTCTTTGCAAAACGTAAACAAAGCAATTCGTAAACAAGCAGTTGATCACAACATTGAAGTAATCAAGCAAGGTATCGAGTTGGGTTCTGAGTCATTGACTGTTTGGCTTGCCGACGGTTCTTGTTTCCCGGGACAATTAAATTTCCGTAAAGCCTACCAAAATACTTTGGAAAGTTTAGAAGAAATTTATGCTGCCTTGCCTTCAAACTGGAAATTATTTTTGGAATACAAATGTGCCGAGCCTAATTTCTACTCCACTACAGTGGCTGATTGGGGACAATCGTATTCTTATGTGAAAAAATTAGGTGATAAAGCGAAGACTTTGGTTGATTTAGGTCACCACCTTCCAAATGCCAATATCGAGCAAATCGTTTCTTTGTTGTTGATGGAAGACAAATTAGGAGGTTTCCACTTCAATGATTCGAAATACGGTGACGACGATTTAACGGCCGGAGCCTTGAAACCATACCAATTATTCTTGATTTTCAACGAATTGGTGGAAGGAATGGATGCTAGAGGAATGAATCACGCCAAAGATTTGGGATGGATGATTGATGCTTCGCACAACGTGAAAGATCCAATGGAAGATTTATTGCAATCGGTAGAAGCGATTATGGTGGCTTATGCACAAGCACTTTCCGTGGACAGAAAAGCATTGGAAATTGCACAAGAAGAAAATGACGTGGTAAAAGCGCAAGAGATATTACAAAACGCTTTCCGTACCGATGTTCGTGCCTTGGTTGCCGAAGCGCGTTTGCGTTCGGGAGCAGCATTAAACCCAGTAGGATTGTATCGTGATCTTGCAGTAAGAAACAGTCTTATTGCTGAAAGAGGATTGAAAACAGTGGCAACTGGTTTGTAATCCAAATCTTTGTAAATAAATAGAAGTTGCACAAATTCTACCTTATTTTATACTAAATAAGTGTAGAGTTTGTGCAATTCTTGGATAATAAAAGGAATAAAATCCGTTTTTCGGACAGTCTATAAAATAGTTTAAAATGAATGTAGTTGCGATTTTTGATATTGGGAAAACAAACAAGAAAGTATTTTTGTTCAACGAAAATTATCAAATTGTTTGGGAGAAATCAGTGATTCTTGCCGAAACCGTGGATGAAGATGGTTTTCCCTGCGAAAATATTGTGGAGCTCAGCAAATGGGTAGCCGATAGATTGACTGAACTGAAGGAGTTGAAGGATTATATCCTTAAAGCCATTAATTTCAGTACCTATGGTGCGAG
Organism: Flavobacterium limnophilum; assembly: GCF_027111315.2. Taxonomy (GTDB): domain Bacteria; phylum Bacteroidota; class Bacteroidia; order Flavobacteriales; family Flavobacteriaceae; genus Flavobacterium; species Flavobacterium limnophilum. The sequence continues at coordinate 748,814 of NZ_CP114289.2, forward strand.
TTTTGTTTATGTGGATGAAGAGGGCAAGAGTTTGACCCCGCTATACAATTATTTGAAACCCTATCCAGAAACCTTGTTGGAGAATTTTTATCCTAAATACAAAGGGAAGAAAAAGTTTGCCGTCAAAACCGCTTCGCCAGTCTTGGGAAATTTGAATTCGGGCATGCAAATTTATAGACTCAAGGAAGAAAGACCTGACTTGTTCGCCAAGGTAAAATATTGCCTTCATTTGCCACAATATTTAAGTTCTGTTTTGACACATCAATACTTTACGGATATTACCAGCATTGGTTGTCACACCGGTCTTTGGAATTTCAAAAAAATGAAATATCATAAATGGGTGACCCAAGAGGGAATCATGGACAAATTGCCACCCATCAGAAATGTGGAAGAAACCATTAAAATCGAGAATGAAATTTCGGTGGGAATTGGTTTGCACGATAGTTCTTCAGCCTTAATTCCTTATACCATCAATTTCACGGAGCCTTTCGTTTTGTTGTCCACCGGAACTTGGAGTATTTCCATAAATCCGTTCAATGATACGCCATTGACTTCCGAAGAATTGCAAAAAGACTGTTTGTGTTTCTTGCAAAACAAAAAAATACCGGTAAAAGCAGCCCGATTGTTTGCCGGAAATACGCACGAAGTTCAATCGAAACGCATTTCCGAGCATTTTGGTTTACCAAATGATTTCTACAAAGCGATTACGTATAACAAAGATATTATTGCTGACTTGAGGATTACAAATTTTAAAGAGACCTCGTTTAATACAGATTCATATATTGAAAAATGTCCTTTCGAGAATAGGAATCTCGATAGTTTCAAGAATCACGAGATAGCCTACCATCAATTAATTATGGATCTTATTGCACAACAAGTGCTTTCGACAAAATTAGTGATTCACAATAGTCCTGTCAAGAAAGTTTTTGTGGATGGTGGATTTAGTAAAAACTCGATTTTTATGAATTTATTGGCGCAAGCTTTCCCAGAAATGGAAGTCTATGCAGCATCAATGGCACAAGCCAGTGCTTTAGGAGCTGCTTTGTCCATTCATAATAGCTGGAACCCAAAACCAATCCAGAACGACTTGATTGATTTGAAATTTTATAAACATTAAAGGATTTGTTCGTAACTAAAACTTAAGAAATGTTTCTATTCGAATTTCACGAATTAACACGAATTTTTAATCTAAATAAAGGCTAGAATTGGTGGAAATTCGTGAAATTTGTGTTTTTAAAAATAGTTGAAGTCCAGAAAACGGACAATCATAAAATAATAAATAACTTACCATGAAAATTGGACTTTTTATACCCTGTTATGTGGATCAGTTTTATCCAAAAGTGGGTATTGCCACTTATGAATTATTGCAAAAATTAGGCTGTGACGTTCGTTTTCCAATGCGACAAACCTGTTGTGGACAACCAATGGCCAACAGCGGCTACGAACATTTGACCCAAGGCTGCGACGCCAATTTTGTGGCCAATTTTGCCGAATTCGATTATATCGTTTGCCCTTCGGGAAGCTGTGTCTTGCACGTCAAGGAGCATTTGCACGACGAAAAAAATGAAGCATTGTCGACAAAAATCAGAAAATCCGTTTTCGAATTGACCGAATTCATCACCGATATTTTGAAAGTCGAAAGCATCGATGGTCATTTTCCACACAAAGTAGGTTTGCACCAAAGTTGCCACGGACAACGCGGATTAAAACTTTCACAAATGAGTGAATTAAACGCTCCCTTTTTCTCCAAACCAGAACAATTATTGGCTAAAATAAGCGGAATCAATCTGGTTTCTCTTAACAGAAAAGATGAATGTTGTGGTTTTGGAGGTACGTTTTGCGTGACCGAGGAAGCCATTTCTGTCAAGATGGGAAAAGACCGTATCAAAGATCACGAAGCCCATCAAGTGGAATATATTACCGGTTTCGACATGTCTTGCTTGATGCACATGGAAGGGATTTTGAGACGAGAAAATAGTCCCATCAAGACCATTCACATTGCAGAAATATTAAATTCGTCCACAATGAAAATTGAAACTAAATAAAGCATTTAATCGCTCCTTAATGAAAAAAGCTAGTCTGGTTTTAGTCCTGTTACTTTCTCTTGTTTTCTTGTCATTCAAGACAGACAAATCGAATGTTACCATAAAAGAAGTGGTGGTTGAAGCTCCTTTTGAAATGCCGGCCATCAAAATACCGGATTTCAGTAATTGCAAGAAACTGTCCATTATTGATTTTGGTGCCATAAAAGGGAACAAGGAGAAAACGTCAGCGGCCATCAATAAAGCCATCAATAAAGCCAATAAAATGGGTGGCGGAATAGTTGTCATTCCCGAGGGAGAATGGTTAACAGCCAAAATTCATTTCAAAAGCAATGTCAATCTGCATTTGAATAAAGGGGCAATCCTGCTTTTTTCCGAAGCCCCAAAGGATTATTTGCCGGCTGTTCACAGCACTTGGGAAGGATATGAATGCATGAATTTTTCCCCGCTGATTTATGCATACCAATGCAAAAATATCGCCATCACGGGAGAAGGAGAATTAAAAGCCAAAATGGATGTTTGGAAAATATGGTTCAAACGTCCAAAAGGCCACATGGAAAGCCTGAAAAGATTATACTATTTGGCTTCTTACAACAAAACAATGGAAGAGCGACAAATGGTCAATGACAGCGCCAATTTCCGTCCTCAATTCATCCAGTTCAATCGTTGCGAAAACATTTTGATGGATGGAGTTTCCATAACCAACAGCCCTTTTTGGACGATTCATCCTTTTCTTTCCAAGAACGTTATTCTTCGAAACCTGAAAGTTTACGCACACGGCCATAACAACGACGGTGTGGATCCAGAAATGAGTCAAAACGTGTTGATTGAAAATTGTGTTTTTGATCAAGGTGACGATGCCATTGCAATTAAATCGGGTTGCGGTAAAGGTGCTTGGTTATTGAATACACCGTCTAAAAACATTGTCATCCGAAACTGTACCGTCAAAAATGGGCATCAATTGGTAGCCATCGGAAGTGAATTATCGGGTGGTGTCGAAAATGTTTTTGTCGATAAATGCACGGTCGTGGACGGTGCCAAATTGAACCATTTGCTGTTCATAAAAACCAACGAGCGCAGGGGAGGATACGTGAAAAATATTTACATGAGCAATGTTGTTTCTGGAAAAATCGACCTAGGAATCCTGGGGATTGAAACAGATGTCTTGTACCAATGGCGGGATTTGGTTCCAACTATTGAACGAAGACTTACCCTGATTAAAAATATTTATCTCGAAAACGTAAAAGCTACCGACGTGAAATTCATTTCGAGAGTATTGGGTCAAAAAGAACTGCCCGTGGAAAATGTATTTATGAAGAATGTTCACGCCGATTTGATTCAAGGAAACATACACGAAAATATCTTGAATTTTGAGAATCGGAATTAAGAAATAAAAACATTGAAATAAGAAGCTAAAATATAATCAAAAATGGATTGCGTAGCATTTGTAGTCTTTCCATTTTTAAACTAATAAAAAGATGTCTTCAAATAAAATTATGCAACACAGTGAAGCCGCTGCCATTTTTAACAAAGATGAAAAAAGGGTAGATTGGCACGACGAAACCCTATGGTTTGTTCGTGAAAAGAGGGATAAAGCCGCACATCAAATTCCGGATTGGGAATTGCTTCGCGAAACTGCTTCGCAAATCAAAAACAATGTGCTTTCGAATATCAATGATTATTTGGTTGAATTTGAAGCCAATGCTTTGAAAAACGGTATCATTGTGCATTGGGCTGCGGATGGAGCCGAGCACAATAAAATTGTTCATTCCATAATGGAAAAACACGGCGTGAAGCAGATGGTCAAGTCCAAATCGATGCTTACCGAAGAATGTCACCTGAACGAATATTTGGCCGAAAAAGGAATAGACGTCATCGATTCCGATTTGGGAGAACGCATCGTCCAACTTCGACAAGAACCGCCTAGCCATATCGTTTTGCCTGCCATTCACCTTAAAAAGCAGGATGTAAGCGAAACTTTTCACGAACATCTGGGCACCGAAAAAGGAAACAACGACCCACAATATTTAACCGAAGCTGCAAGAATGCACCTCAGGGACACTTTCCTTACCAGAAAAGTGGCCTTGACGGGAGTCAATTTTGCCATTGCCGAAACGGGAGAAATCGTGGTTTGCACCAATGAAGGAAATGCCGATATGGGCGTTCACCTTGCCGACGTGCATATTGCCTGCATGGGTTTCGAAAAAATAATTCCACAACGCAAACACTTGGGCGTTTTCTTGAGATTGTTGGCCAGAAGTGCCACGGGACAACCGATTACCACTTTTTCGAGCCATTTCAAAAAACCAAGAGACGGAAAAGAAATGCACATTGTTATTGTTGACAATGGCAGAACCACACAATTGGGAAGACCCGATTTCAGGAATTCCTTGAAATGTATCCGTTGTGGGGCTTGCATGAATACCTGTCCGGTTTACAGAAGAAGTGGCGGACACAGTTACCATACCGCGGTTGCGGGACCGATCGGTTCCATATTGGCACCAAATCTCGACATGAGCAAGAATGCCGATTTGCCTTTTGCCAGTACGCTTTGCGGTTCTTGCACGAATGTTTGTCCCGTGAAAATCGACATTCACGACCAATTGTACAAATGGCGTCAAGTGTTGGTGAAACAAGGCTATACGCCAACTGCAAAAACCATGGCAATGAAAGGAATGTCGGCTGTTTTGTCCAATCCAATGGTGTTTGATTTGGCTGGAAAAATGGGAAGGTTCGTGATTAAAAACGCGCCTTTTATAGTGAACAACAGCTTGAATGCTTGGTACAAACAAAGAGAAATGCCGGCGCCACCAGAAGAATCCTTCAGGGAATGGTACAAGAAAAACGGAAAAGAATTTAAAGGAAAAGATAATGAGTAGCAGAGCCAGTATTTTAGAAAAAGTAAAACAAAACCAACCTTCAACGGTTAGTGAATTACCCAATCTGACTTTTTTGGGGTTGGACACTTTTGACATTCTCGAAAAGTACAAAACCGTTCTGAAAGGTATTGGAGGCGATTTTGTGGAAGTAAAAGATTACGATGCCATAATTGACTTTGTCAAGAAAAATTATGCCACTGATAAACGAATGATAACGACTGTTCCTGAACTTTCAGAAATTGCGACAATGGATTGGTTCAATGATGATCCCCATTCTTTGGAAGATGTAGAATTGACTTTGGTCAAAGCCCATTTTGGCGTTGCCGAAAATTCGGCTCTTTGGGTAACAGACGATATTTTGGGACAAAGAGTTTCGACTTTTATTCCACAATATTTGGCCATAATCGTCAATAAAGAAGACATCGTGGCCACGATGCATCAAGCTTATGAGCGAATCGGAGATCAAGAATATGGTTTTGGGACTTTCATTGCCGGACCATCCAAAACTGCCGATATTGAACAATCATTGGTGTTGGGCGCTCACGGTGCCAGAGGATTGACAGTGTTTTTGATGGAGTAGAAACCCGATAATTTATAAAAGTAAAAAGCTATACCGATTTTCGATATAGCTTTTTACTTTTGAAGAGATTTGAAAAAATACATTTTAGAGCAGAGCACCTTACTTTATGCTTTCTTGAGTTAGCTTACTCTTTTTTCAAAGCAGCAATAACATCAGCCGAAACCTTGATCACGGTGCCATGACGTGTTCCTTGGGGAAAACTGACTTGCTCCGAAATGTCTTCCCAGCCTTTGGCAGTTTGTTTTACGGCGCCATATTTTTTCTGGGTATATTTGTCAAAATAGACCACCCATTTGCCATCGATTTGGGTTGCCGTTGGGCCTTCTGCCCAATATTTGCCAGTGATTGGTTCACTTGCTTTAGTGTAAGGGCCTTCGAGATTTTTGCTGGTGGCTATTTTTAAATTTTTCTGGACCGGTACTTTTGTTTCATCCTTCAAGAACATGGTGTATCCTTTTTCATCTTTTACGATGGAAGCGTCGATGACATTGAAACCGGGTTCGTAAAGTAATTTGGTTTTTTTGAATTTCTTGAAATCTTTGGTTGTGGTGTAATAAATTCGGTGATTGTATCCTTTTTCTTCAGTAGATTGTGTTTCCAAAAATTTCCCTTCAATGGTGGATGCCCAATAAATCATGTAGGTTTTTGAATTTTCGTCATAAGTGATTTCTGGAGCCCAAGTGTTTCTTGATTTTTCTTCGTGTGCCATCACGGGCAAAAATTCTTGTTTAGACCAATGGATTAGGTCTTTGGAAGAAGCATAACCAATGCCGTTGTCTGTCCAGCTATCCGTCCAAACCATGTGATACAAACCATCTCCGCCTTTGATGACGCAAGGATCACGCATTAATTTGTCTTTGCCAACTTCTGGAGTCAAAAAAGAGGCATCTTTTTTTAAAGTTTCCCATTTATATCCGTCTTCGCTGTAGGCCAAATGCAGGCCATCTTCGCCATTACCCTTGAAATATGTAAAAACATATCCTTCCGGTTTTGGAATAAAACCATTGGAAGCCAACCATTTTTCGCAGGCTTTTGGCCAATTTTTATTCGTTCCTTGAACTCCTAAACCAAAACCGTGTCCGCCATTTTCATAAATATGCATTTCGACCGGAACTTGGTGTTGTTTCAATGCCAAATAGTAGTTGATGCTGTTTTCAACTGGAACGGCTTTGTCATCTGTGGCGTGAACCAAAAATGTTTTAGGCGTTTCGGCTGTAACTTGTTTTTCGTTCGAGTAGTTGCCGATCATTTCACTGCTGACATTTTTACCCAAAAGATTCTCCTTGGAACCTTTGTGTGTAATGGCGTCTTCCATTGAAATTACTGGATAAATCAAGATCGAAAAATCTGGACGAGCACTAATATTGTCTTTGGATTCATACACTTTGTCGTTGTAATGCGTTGACAATGTCGATGCTAAATGTCCTCCAGCGGAAAAGCCTATAACGCCAATTTTTGCTGGATCAAGGTTCCATTCTTCAGCACGTCTTCGCAACGTTCTTATGGCTTCTTGTGCATCTTGAAGCGGCCCAACGGTTTTGTCTTTCATGATGACATCACTCGGCAATCTGTATTTAAGTACAAAAGCCGAAATTCCGATAGATTTGAACCATTCGGCGACTTTATCACCTTCTTTTTCGTGCGACAAAAGCGCATAGGCTCCTCCGGGGCAAATAATTACTGCTGCATTTTTGGAGATTTTGTTGTCTGCCAAGAAAATTTTCAAAGTAGGTTCCGTAACTTTTCGGATTCCGGTTATGTTTCCTTGGGCATCCAATCTAGGTTCCTGTTTGTAATCTGGTGCTTCAATGGCTCCTGGTATTTTGTCCCATAAAGGGATTTCCTTGTTTTGCGAAAAAGTCAAGGAAGTAAATCCCAAACTTAAAATCAATGCTAATTTTAAACTGCTATTTTTCATTTTGTTTTTTATAAAATTCTATTTCCACGATGCGTAATTGACCTTTGGCATCTACTGCTGTTTTGTCTTTAAATAAGTCTAAATCTTTGGTGGCTTCTACTTCAACAATTTTGCTGAAACCGTCTTTTTCGGTATTGGATCCAATCAATTCTATTTTGATGTTTTGGGCGAGAACGGGTTCCAATGGAATGGTGATGTAGCCTAAACTTTGAACCGTATATCCTTTATACACTTCTTTTCCGTCTGCTAAAATACGAATTGGATAGCTTTTAGACCGCCATCCGGTTAATTTTATTACACATTCATTTACTATTGATGGTTTCGAAAGGGTATAAGTGATGGAAGCCGTGTTGGTTTTGCCGTCATTTTTCCATTCGGTCAATTCGTTGTCGTCATAACTTTTGAAAGTATCTGCATTATTCGATGGCGAACTGGCATTTATAATTGCAACAGGACTTCTTTTGATTGCATAAGAAGATGTTTTTGGCGTTGGACCTCTTTCTAAATTGGGAGCCAAATTTGTTCCCGGCAATAGTTTCGAAAGTCCATTATCCACTTTGATGGCTTGGCTTTCAAAAGTTAATTCCGCTGATTGCAATCCTTTGGCCGTTGCCGAAATGTATATTTTTCCAGCTTGTGTTAATGATTGAAGCATCACTCGATTAATCCCATTTTCGACAGGAATGTTTTTGGAAAGAATATAATTATTCGGGCCTTGTGCAATGCCTCCCAACCAAGTTGCCGAGCCATCAACGCTAAACGAAATCAGGTCGTTGCTGATAGGACAACGGTCTCCGTTTTTGTCCAACACTTCAACATCTATGAAGGCAACATCGGCTCCATCGGCCAAGAATCCTTTGGGTTGGGTATTCAGTTTTAGTTTGATTTGAGCCGGAGCTTCAACTGTTTTTTTGGAATCTTCGCTTAGAACAGTTCCTTTTTCATCATAGCCAATGGCTTTGATTGTTCCCGATTTATAGGCGATATTGTCAAAAGTAAACAGAAATTGATGGCTTTGTTTTCCAAAACCTTGCGAAATGCCATTCACAAAAAGTTCCACTTTGGTAGCTGTCGAAACTACATAAATGTTTTTCACGACGGCATCGGCATAGTTCCAATGACCCATAATGTGCGTGCGGTGTTTTTCGATATCGACCCAGCCGTCCCACATTACTTGGTGTGCAAAAAAACCGTCTTTCGGAATGCGCATCGCATCTACTTCGCCACTGGTTCTGTAATTTGATTCACCTCTGTGATGCGTATTGGAATCCGAAAAAATAATGTTTACACCTCCTGAATTGACTCTTTTTCCAGTGCCGGGTCTTTCCCTGAAATAATCGTACCAACGTACAACATCTTCTATGGCGTGGCGGTCTTGATTGTGATTGTAATCTTCTGCAGGCTGGTCGCGATACAAAGGTCCTGCACCTTCTTTGTGAAAAGGTGGGGAGAATTCGTCCCAGTATTTGCGCAAGCCTTCATCTCTTGAATATTCGGTAGCCCACAATGGTTTTTGCGCGCTTTTGTTGATATAAAGCATTTCTCCACCATATTCCGCTTCTTTGCTGTCGAGCATTTCACGTGAACCGATGGCACGTCCGCCAAAAGGGTCGAAGGTGTTTCGGATGGTTTTCATTTCGAGCATGTGTTCCTCACTGATGGATTCATTGCCGCTTTCGTAAAAAATAATACTCGGATTGTTACGGTTGTAAATGATGGCATCGCGCATCAGATTGACACGCTGAATCCATTGTTCGCCTTTGGCATCTTTTTCGGCGTCACCGGCGGGCATTGCTTGCATCAGCCCGACTCGGTCGCAGGATTCTACGTCTTGTTTCCAAGGGGTGACGTGCATCCAACGCACCAAATTTCCGTTGCCTTCGACAATTAATTTATTGCTGAAATCGCTCAGCCAAGCAGGAACCGACATTCCGATGGCCGGCCATTCGTTGCTGGTTCTTTGTGCATAGCCTTTTACTTGAATCACTCTGTCGTTGAGCCAAATTTCTCCGTTTTTGAACTCCGTTTTTCGGAAACCGGTTTTGGTCGAAACTTCGTCAATGATTTTTCCATCCACTTTCAAAATGGTTTTCACGGTATATAAATAACCGTAACCCCAACTCCAGAAATGCAAGTTGTTGACCAAATTATTGGCTTTTATGATTTTGGTTTCGTTGGGTTGAATTGTAGTTTTTTTACCAGAGAAAGAAGCAATTTTTTTTCCGTCAATATCTTCGACAACTACATTGTATTCCACAGTTTTGGCAACTCCATATTCATTGCGAACTTCTGTTTCGGCATTGATGGTGGCACTTTCTGCTTTGATGTCAATATTGGAAGCATAGACGTAAACTCCCGAGGTTTTTAGATTGGAATAGAGTGGGAGGGTTTGGTATAATTTGTCGGTGATGTGCAGATAAACATTTTTGGGAATGCCGCCATAATTGGCATTGAAATTCATGTTGTTCCACTGGTAGGTCGAGTTTGTGGACATTTCTCGGTATTTCCAGTCGTTGTCAATTCGAAGTGCCACCGTGTTTTCTTGTGGAAAAGGTTTGACGATGTTGGAAACGTCAAAGCCAAAAGCCATCACACCATTTTCGTGCAATCCCACTTTTTGTCCGTTGACATAAATCACGCCGCCTTGGCGAATGCCTTCAAATTCCAGGAAAATTTTCTTGTCCTTGATTCCTTTGGGGAGCTTGAATTTTTTTCGATACCAAACGATGCCCGTGCTGTGGTGGTCGATGTCTTTTTCGAAAGCTTCTTCCTGATTGTAGGCGTGCGGAAGGGTTACTTTTCTCCAATCGGCATCATCGAAAACAGGAGATTCCGCATTTGCGAAATCTCCTGTTTTTAGTTTCCAATCGGCGTTGAAATTGTATTTTTCCCTCTTGAATTCTTGTGAAAATAAAGCGGTATTGATGAGTAGTAAAGCAAAGAACAATAGTGCTTTTTTCATGATTTTTTTTTTATGGCGCTATGCGTGAGGGATGGCAGTGGAGCTCTTTTTTTATGAATTGCCACGGGTTTAAACCCGTGGCAATTCATAAAAAAAGCGGGAACGTACAGCCCGACCCGTAGTTTTTACGGAGGGTCACGCCCAAATTAATATATGAGTTTTATTTCATTTTGTAAATTTCGGAACCTGCCAACAAGAAACAGCCCAATCCATAATCTTCGAAATCAGGAATTTTGTCATACGAAAGTGGTTGTCCGTCTTTTGGTTCTTTACCCGTGGATTGAAGAAAGCCCAAGAATCCGTTTTCGTGCAAACTTTCTTTGATCATGGCATTCCATGCTTTTTGGATTACGGGCAAGTAGGTTTCTTTTTTCAAAATTCCGCTGTTAACTCCATAAGCCATTCCGTAAACGAAAAGTGCAGTTCCAGAGGTTTCTTTTTCACCAAAATTTGTCGGATCGTGCAAACTTACATTCCAAAAACCATCGGCGCGTTGTACTTTGACCAATGCTTCCGACATTGCTTTCAAATCTTTCACGTATTGTTCCCTGTGGGGTGCGTTTTCTGGAATTATGGTCAAGACTTTGGCCAAAGCCGCAATTACCCAGCCATTGCCGCGACTCCAATAGCAATCTTCGCCGTTTGGTTCTTTGTACGGTGGATCGAAATCGGCATCACGCCACCACAGGCCGTCTTTTGGATTGTACAGTCCGTGGTCGCCGTGTTTGTCTCTTGAATACATGTACATTTGGTACATTTTTTCGAAATAGCGATTGTCTTTTTCGAGTACGCCCATTTTTGCAAAAACCGGCATCCCCATCTGGATGGCGTCAATCCAAGACCAATCGTCGAGTTGAGGCGTATTCAACAACATGTTCATGGTAGCTCTTGTGCTTTTCAATTTTTTGGAATCTGGTTCCAAATTGTACAAATCGATATAGGTTTGTGCAGCGCAATAATCGTCGGCATTGCGGTTTGCACTTCCGTTCCTGAATCCCCATTTGTGAAATTCAGACCAATCATAAGCATAGTTGTAATAGGTTTCTTTAGGGTATATTTCATACAATGCCATCAGTCCTTCATAATACACACCGCGCGTCCAAATATTGCTGGGACGTTCCTTGTTGGTCACGATGGTTTTGCCCACTTCCGGCCATTTTTGCATGAAATAATCGTTGGCAAGCATCATTTGTTTTAGCACTAATTTTTTGTCAAAAGGTTCCTGAGCGCTTGAACTGCTTGTGTATAAAAAGCATATAGCGAAAAATAAAAGTAATTTTCTCATTTTAATATTCGTTATTTAAGAATTAGTTTTGTTTTAAAGGGGTGATGGTAATAGGGCCCAACAATCCGGAAGGCATCGGGCTCCATTTTGTGGCGTCAAATTTATTATAATCTTTGTCGACCATGTTTATTTCATAAAAAATCTTCCATTCCTGGCCTTTTGACTCCATGTCACGAACTCGATTGGCGGATAGATTGGTCACTTGAATTTTTAGGGTGTTTTTTCCGGGTTTTAATTTTCCGATGTTCAATTGATAAGGAACCGACCAAGCCGTTCCTATAAATTTGTCGTTTAGCCACACTTTGGCGCTTTCGCGAACATCACCCAAATTCAAACTCCAGTTTTCGGTTTTGCTGTTTGGGTTATCAAATACTAGACCATAAGTGGCACTTCCCGAAAAAGCTTCGGCTTCAGGGCTTAATTTTGTCCAAGATTCCAGATTGGAAACCGTTGCCGCCGGTGGCAATTGTGGCCCGCCTTTGTCGAAATTAATTTGCCATTTTCCGTTCAAGGGAATGGCTTCGGCAGTGGCTTCATAATAGTTCCATTTTTTTTGCGAAGCGGTGTTTTCCGTTTTCAAGAAATAGGATTGTCCCGGTTCGATTTTGAGTTTCACCAAGGTGGTGTTGGCTGTTTTTTGTACCATGGCATTTCCATAATCCCTGTTCAATGGGTCGAAAATCACGACTTCTTTATTGCCGATTTGCAACGGAATGAAGCCTTCAATTGTTTTGGACGAATGATTGACCAAATAGTATATTTTTTCACCATCGATGGTTCTTCGAGTGTATTTTAAACCAGTGTTTACAAGCGTTTCAGGATATATTTGGGCATCTTCCAAAGTTTTGAAAACATCCGAAACTGGAGTTACGGAAACTTTGTTGGCAGCCAAAATAGTTAGAAGTTCTTGCTCTTGTTTTTTGTAATCGTGAAATCCGGGAACCGATTCCGGCAATCCTTCAAAGATGATTTTGGCACCCGCTTTTTGCAATTCGATTAGTTTTTGCAAAGTGGTCAAAGGCATTTTTTTGCAAGACGGAACAACCAACGATTTGAAAGTTCCGCCCGGCAAACTGATATTTCCGTCCACCACTTTGGCTTGGGCGATGAAATTGTCGGAGATAAAATCTACTCCGTATCCTTTTTTCATCAAGCTTTTAGTCGTGTCGTAGAAAGAAGTTTCATACAACCATTCGGATAAGGAATGTATTTTGAATTGAAAAAACAAAGACCCTTTTTGGTATTTGTCCCAGGTGTCGAAAATAGGCCAGTAAAGCAATATTTCATTGTCTGCTTTTCCTTGTTGCAGCATCGATTGGCAGTTGGCAATATAAGAAAACAGGGATGGAGCGTCTTCCCAAATGCTGTTGTTGGCATTAAAATTGACCGAGGCATAAAATTTCCAACCCGGCCATTTGGCACGCTCTGGCGAATAGGTTGAACCGTGAAGGAAAATATGGTTGACTCCGTTCAGCATCAAATCTTCCGCTTCGGGTTTGCATTGCGATAAAGCGGTTTTAAAATGCTCGCGCAACCACGTAAATGTTTCGGATGAAACCAGTGGTTTTCCTGCAATATGGGCGGCTGATGACGAGAATTTCAACATTACCGGATCGGCATCGCCTTCGCGAATGTCTCCTTTTTCGCGTCTAAAGCCGGGAATGTCAAAAGGCATGGAGCCAAAAGTTTCGCATTCCGGAATATCTGCCGATGCATATAAATCGATCAAATTTCCAGGCGAACCGTGGGCTTGCAGTTTGGTTTTGAAGTTTTTTTCGTTGGCCCATTTCGTCCAAGATTTGTCAAATTTATTCAACAACAAATCGGATAGGGTTTGTCTGTAATCACTTTTGATTCGGTTGCCTATTTCATTGTCGGTTTCGTTGAGTAAAAGCGGCAATTGTTCTTTTAAATCATAGCCTCTCAGGGTTTTGAATTCTTCGAAAAAACGGGGCGTAAAATCGGTGCCATACACTTCGTAACTGTCGTTGAAAATGGCTCGAACTTTTCCTTCGCGTCCCTTGAAAGCATTGTTGAAAGGAACAATGTAAGCATTGAGTGCTTCTTCCGAATAGTGATCCAAGGTAAAACCTTTTCCTCCCGGAGCTGCTCTTTTCACTTGTTGGCCGGTTTTGCCGCTAAAAACGGCGTATAAAGTATAATCTGTTTTTTTTGCTTTCCATTTAAGCAGATTTTCTTTTACGAGATCGGTCAGGTTTGCATAAGTCCCGTTGCTTCCATAAGCTACCACGTATAAAAGTTGGGCAGGTGTTTTTTCCTTGGTATCGCTAATTTCTATTTTTCTGTCAAAAGTTTCGTTTTTCTTGATTTGGTATTTTTCGACAATCAATTTTGTTGCCGCATGAGGCAAAGTCACGTGGGAGCCTCCGTAGGGCCAGCCCGTTCCCAGAACCATGTCGACTTGCATGTGCAAGCTATCGGCAACATGAATGGTGTAATCCAGCATTTCCATCCATTTTGGAGAGAGGTAATCAATGAAATTGTTTTCTTCGCCTTTTACTCCATATATAGGAGTGATTTCGACTCCGCCAATTCCGGCATCGTGAAAATCTACCAAGCTTTTCTTCAATCCGGGTTTGTCCACCGCACTACCCATCCACCACCATCGCGCCCAAGGCTGGTTGGTGTTGGTAGTTTTTGGCCAAGGAGAAATTGTTGTTTCCTGGGCAAAAGCGCTTGAAGCCAATAAAAAGGTAATAAAAATATGGAGGTATTGTTTTTTTAGTCTCATTGATGATGGATTATTCTTGTAATTATTGTTGAGGTTTTTAGATAGGTGCTTTTTTATAATTTTAGTAATTCAAATTTTGAAACAGTCCTCTTAATTAAAGTTTAAAATTTATGCTCAACTACTCTTGGGTAGTTTATAATTGAGTAAAATTATTGGTAGTTCATATAAATAGCATCCTGTTGCGTCCTGTTTTTTTTGTTTTTATAAAAGAATTAAATGAATAATAAAGAGGAGTATTTTTTCAGGATTTCATTTTTTTTCAATTGAATTAATTTGATAAATATAATGTTTCAAATTTCAGGTTTGTGCTTGTGTTTTTTTCCAGCGGTTTGATATTGTATATCAAACGGTTATGGGGTTTTGTTGTGGATGAATAATTCTGAGGGCGTAATATCTTGAAAGCTAACAGGATGCTACAGGATGCTACAAGTTTTTTTTTGAAATAAATTTGATTAACTAAATAATTAACCTAAATTAACTTTTTATGAAAAACAAGTTTAGCCTTTTGCTGCTAATGGCCGTTTTTACATTACTACATGTATCCGGTTATGCACAGAACAAAGTTGTTAAAGGAACCATCACGGACGTTTCAGGATTACCTATACCTGGAGTAAACGTGATTGTCAAAGGTTCCAAAACAGGAATCAGTACTGATTTTGATGGGAAATACGCTATTACTGTATCTCCTGGACAAGTATTGGTTTTTAGCGCCACGGGTTCCAAGACGGTAGAAAAAACCGTTGGTCAATCCAGTGTCGAGAATGTAGTGCTTCTTGATGATGTGTCCCAACTTAATGAAGTTGTGGTTGTTGGATATGGAACACAAAAGAAATCGGATGTTACTGGAGCGATTTCAAGTCTTTCTGCAAAGGAAATTAATGCCACTCCTGTGCAAAACTTATTGCAAGGAGCTCAAGGTAAGGTTGCGGGAGTAGATATTGTTTCAAGTGCAAGGCCTGGTGAAATTGGATCAATTCGAATCAGGGGAAATAGATCTATCAGTGGAGGTAACGGCCCTTTGTATGTTGTTGATGGTGTTCCCTTGCAATCAGGAGGTATTGAAATGTTTAATTCAAACGATGTTGCCTCTATTGAAATATTAAAAGATGCTTCGGCAACCGCTATTTATGGTTCCAGGGGGTCTAATGGTGTTGTATTGGTAACTACTAAAAAAGGTAAAGCAGGAAAGGCTTTAATAAGTTTCGATTCCACTACCACTATGGAGGACTTAGTGGAGTTGGCAGATTATTATAACGCTGGAGAATATGCTGAATATAGAAGAGACGCCTTGCGTTATGCAGGTTTGTACAAAGATGCAAGTGGTGTTACCATGAATTATGCAAGTCCTGCAAAAGATTTTCAATATTTTGGAGCAGATAAAACGGCTTGGGAAAATATTGCAGATGGTTATACTTGGATTGACAGAGAAAATCGCATTCCTGTCATGGCGAATGGTGTTCCTGTTTATGATGGTAGCAAAATTCCAACAACCGACTGGACTTCCCCTGTATTGCAGACCGGAATCATTCGCAACAGTACCCTTAGTATTAGTATGGGTACTGACGACATAAAAACATATGCTTCGTTAGGAGTTTTAGATCAGACAGGTTCAATTGCTGGTCAAGACTTTAAACGATATACTGCTTTGTTGGGGTTAGAACTTAAGGCAACAAAATGGTTGACTTTTGGAGCTACCTTAAATACAAATTATAGCATTCAAAATTATGGTTATGCTGGATCTGGATCAAGAGGTTCTGCACAATTATATGGAGCTGCAAGGGGACAGTATCCCTTTGCAGAGCCTTATGATAGTGAAGGGAATTATATTTTTAACCCTGGTGGAAGTATTAATGTTGTTAATCCAATTAGAGATAAAGATTTGGTGATAAATGAAAGAACTACGGCTAGAATGTTTGGTAGCTTTTTTGCCGATATTAGATTAGCAGAGGGATTGCGATTCAAGACTATTTTTGGGCCAGACATAAGAAATTTCGAAAATGGTCAGTTTCAGTATGCTACTTCAAGTATAAGAGGAGGTACTGCGACTTCAACAAATTATGCGAGTTTGTCCGATACTGAAAATTTTTCATGGACTTTTGAAAATTTACTTTATTATGATAAAACATTTAAAGAAAAACATACTTTAGGAGTTACTTTGTTGCAAAGTTCTTCCTTGAACAAAACGGAAGGTTCGTCAATGGTTGCCACTGATTTGCCTTATGATAGTCAGTTGTGGCATAATTTAGGTTCAACCAATAGAGGTGCTTTAGATGGTTGGGGGTCTAGTTATGTGAAGAAAACTCTTGCATCCTATATGGCAAGATTTAACTATTCTTATGCAAATAAATATTTATTAACTGTAACGGGAAGAGCAGATGGTGCATCAGTTTTGAGTGAAGGAAATAAATGGGATTTCTTTCCGTCGGCTTCATTAGGTTGGAAAATTAACGAAGAAAATTTCCTTAAAGATGTTGATTGGTTAGGTCAATTAAAATTACGTGCTGGTCTGGGAACTGTTGGTAATCAAACCGTAGATGCTTATGGTACGGCTGGTGGATTGGTTTCAGTGCCTTATATTTATGGTGCCGTTCCTGGAAAAGGATATGTCACAGGTGATCCTAAGGGGACAAACACAGGTTCAATACCTAATCCTGAATTGGGTTGGGAAAAAACTAGACAATTAAATTTTGGTGTGGATTTTGGTTTTTTCAATAATCGTATAACAGGATCTGTTGATTACTACATTGCGGATACTTATGATATTTTATTGGACAAAAAACCTAACTCTGTAACGGGTTATGGTAATATTACGATAAATGCGGGAGAAACAAGAAATAAAGGGGTTGAAGTTCAATTGTCAACCGTGAATATTGAAGCAAAAGATTTTAGATGGACTTCAGATATTACGTTTACTAAAAACACAACAGAAATTGTTTCGTTGGCAAGTGGACCTACGGATGATGTAGCCAACAATTGGTTTATCGGACAACCAATATCTGTAAGATATGATTATAAAAAAATAGGTATTTGGCAAACTGCGGATGCTGTAGAAATGGCAGTATTCAATGGTAATGGGTCTACTTATAAAGCTGGAGATATTCGAGTTGAAGACGTAAATAAAGATGGACGAATTGATGCCAATAACGACAGGCAAATCATAGGTCACACAGATCCTGATTGGACAGCAGGTTTTATCAATACTTTTAATTACAAAAATTTTGAACTTTCGGCCTTTATTTATTCCAGATGGGGTCAAACCGTTGATGGTGGTGCTGTAGATATGCAAGGGCAATTCGTACACAGAAAAGTGAATTACTGGACACCAACTAATCCTTCTAACGAATATCCGGCAGCAAATTATAATAACGGTGGACAACCAATTCATTATAGTGCCATGAATTATCAAGATGGATCATTTGTTAAACTTAGATATGTTTCATTGGGGTATAATTTGCCACAAGATGTTATTGAAAAAGTTGGTATGAGCAAACTAAAATTGTATGCACAGATTGTAAACCCATACTTATATTCAAAAACAAGTTTCTTGGATGCTGATTCTAGTTATGCCTCAGGTGGTGCGTCTTCAGTGACAACACGAAGTTTTGTGCTTGGACTTAATGTTGCTTTTTAATAAAAAATATAATATTTAAAATATACTCAAATGAAAAAATCATTAATAATATTCTTGTCCGTTTGCACAGGGTTTCTATTTTCCTGCAGCAACAGTTTTCTTGATGAAGAAATGGTATCTACCCTGACGCAACAGCGTTATGACGAGCCGGCAGGTATTGAAGAATTAGTCAATGGAGCCTATGAAGGATTACGATTCCATTTTAATTATGAATGGTCTTATGCCTTGACAGATTATGGAACAGATACCTTCACAAACGGAGGTGGTGTAGATTTTGTTCAATGGAATACTTATAGTTCGATATTGGGACCAGCAGAAACAGCTAATTTAAAGCCTTTTTGGGATAATATGTACGCTCAAATTAATTTGGCCAATATTGGTATTTCCAAAATTCCAACGGTATTGCCGGATTCTAACAAAGCTTTGAAAGATACAAGATTGGGAGAGGTTTATTTTTTGCGTGCCTTTAATTATTTTAGATTAGTAACGCAGTTTGGAGGAGTTCCTATTACATTAGATCCTATTAGAAGTGATGTGTCTGAATTTCCTAGAGCCACAACCGCTGAAGTGTTTAAGCAAGTAGAAGAAGACTTCTTGAAAGCAGAGAGCTTGTTGCCAACTACCCCAGCTCAAGTTGGGCGTATTACTAAGGCAGCAGCACAACATTTTTTGGCAAAAATGTACCTTACAAGAGCCAGTGAGTTGTATGCTAATATCACCCAAGGGACTGATTTAGCAAATGCAGCTAAATTTGCAGATATGGTTATCGCAACTAGAACTTTGGCTCCAGATTATAAAGATATCTTTAATTACTCAGCTGTTAATGCTCCAAACGAAAGATTGTCAGAAGTTTTGCTTTCTGCTCAATTTGATAATACGATTGCATTACAAGGAAGATACGGAAATCAGACTCATATGTACTTTTTGTCAGTGTACAGAAATTTTCCAGGTATGACAAGAAACTTGGAGAATGGTAGAGAGTTTCAACGTTTGAAACCAACCGATTATGCGTTGGATATTTTTGATAGAAAATCAGATTCTAGATTTTACAAAAGTTTTCAAACTACCTATAATTGTGCGCTAAATAGTACCAATATTCCAAAATGGACGGCTGCAAACGCTCCATCTCCAAGTTTGGTTGGGCAACCTAAGTTTAAAATTGGAGAAACGGCTGTTGCCATGATTGTGAACAGTAAGACGGATACTCGTTTCACGCCTACTTACAAAAACACTTTTGCTCCACTTATGCTTACAAGATACGGTGTAGATGCTGCGGGAAATCAAACAACAGATCACAACATTAGTACCTATCCATCTTTATCTAAATATAACGATCCATTTAGAGCGAGTCTTGCAGAAGCAAAAGGTACTCGTGACGGAATATTGGCACGACTAGGTGAAACTTATCTTATTGCTGCCGAAGCGTATGGTAGAATGGGGAATTATGCTAAAGCATTGACTTATATGAATACTTTAAGAACTAGAGCCGCTTACAAAGCAGGACAAGATAGAGGTTGGGCTTATTATGTTGCAGAAAATGTTCCTACAACTGTAAATGGAAGTACAGCTGCTAACATGATTGCTACTGAGGCTTCATTTACAGCAGGTACTGCTGAAGCGGCTAAAGAAATGTATCCACCTACTGTTACTTCTAAACCTCAAATGTTTGTTCATTTTGTTCTTAACGAAAGAGCTAGAGAATTGATGGGGGAGTTTTATCGATGGGTTGATTTAGCTAGAACGAAAACTTTGGTTGAAAGAGCAAAATTATTTAATGCAGAAGCCGCTCCAAATATTAAAGATTTTCATAGTTTACGTCCCATTCCACAATCCTTTTTAGATTCATCCACAAAGAATGGTGTACCGCTTACTGCAGATGAAAAAACAAGTATGCAGAATCCAGGTTATAATTAAACCGATTTAATATCAAAAATAAATCAAGTGCCATAGTCTTTTGATTATGGCACTTTTTTTTAAGGCACTATTGAATAGTGTCTTTTTTTTCTTTTATAAATAGTGTCTGCTGAAAAACCCTATTTCCTTTGTATTCAAGGCAAAAGAGTTATATTTGAAAAGCCAAGTGCAAGGAAAAATGGCAAATACCCGAAAAAAGTGTGCACCACCACCAACTTTTGTTGGTCGAAATCAATTAGCTTTAGAGGGGTTCGAGTCTCCTTTTGATAAGCGATTGAATCCTGAAAACCGCTGGGTAGTTTTAGCAAATCTAATTCCTTGGGATGAGATTTGCAATATCTATCTCAAAGCCGTCCCCAAAAAACAGACTGGTCGTCCAGGTTTGAATCCTAGAATAGTTTTAGGGGCTATAATAATCAAGCATTTGTGCGATATTGACGACCGTGAAACTGTGGATCAAATTACAGAGAATATCTATATGCAATATTTTTTGGGTTATTCTAGTTTTTCGGATATTCCTCCTTTTGATGCTTCGTTGTTTGTAGAATTCCGTAAGAACTTGGGTTTGGATGTTATCAATTCAATAAACGAAAAAATCATTGGCTTAAAGACTCAATTAAAAGAGAATAGCAAGCCTAAAAGAGGCGACTTTGAATCGGATTCCAACAATCAAAACAACAATAGAGGAACTGTAATAATGGATGCTACAGCTTGTCCGCAGGACATTGCTTATCCAACGGATTTGAACTTACTCAACGATTCAAGAGAAAAATCAGAATATTTGATTGACCTTTTGTATAACAAAGAATTGCATAAAAAAGCCAAGAACTTATCGAGAAGAAGCTCGAAAAGTCTATTTGAAAACCGCCCAAAGGAAAAGTAAAACAGGAATAATTATTAGAAAAGGCGTTGGTCAACAGCTTCACTATTTAAAACGAAACATCAGGCATATCAATACTTTATTAGATGCCTACACGGGTATTCCGCTCCAAAAAAAGGAGTTGAAATATTGGTATGTCCTACAGGAACTCTACCGTCAACAATTGCTTATGTTTGAAACCCAAACCAAATCGGTCTGTGATAGAATTGTAAGTATTCATCAACCTCACGTAAGACCCATTGTAAGAGGAAAAAGCCAAGCCAAGGTAGAATTTGGAGCCAAAATACATTGCTCAATGATTGATGGGATAACCTTTTTAGATGAGCTAAATTGGGATGCCTTCAACGAAGGAAGTAATTTGATGGAGTATGTGGAGAAGTTCAAAACAAGATTTGGGTGTTATCCAAAAGAACTTTTGGTAGATAAAATATACAGCACAAGGGAAAATAGAAAAAAACTAAAAGAGAAAGGAATACGACTCGTTGGAAAGCCCTTAGGACGACCTTCACTGGCAGCGCACATCGTCTTAAGCCCAGGAGAAAGAAATCCGATTGAAGGAAAGTTCGGTCAAGCAAAGACAGGGTATGGGTTAGGCCGCATCAAAGCTCGACTACAAAACACTAGTAAATCTTGGATTGCCAGCATCTTCTTGGTGCTAAACCTAGTCAAATTGGCTGGGGTTGCAGCCCATTGGTTTATAGTTTGGATAATCGAGAGTTTATCAGCATACTTTATCCCAAAAACAGAAACAAATAAAATAGGTGTGATTTAAACGAAAATCACACCTATGAACTATGTCTTTTATGAAAATTATAAATAAACGTATCTCTTAGTTTTTCAGCAGACCCTAATTACAAATTGTATGATAAAGTATTCGATTAAAATTACCAGCAAAAAAAAAGAGGACTTACAAAATTTGTAAATCCTCTTTTTGAAGAAAATTATTATATTATTTTTCGATAACCAGTTTATGAGTCGATACTCCTTCTTCGCTATTTACTTTTAACAGATAGACTCCTTTTGTAAGATCAGGAATATTCAATACTAGCATTTTTTTGCCATCTGTGAGTTTGTAATCCTTTTGAACTACAATTTGTCCTAATAAATTTGAAATTTCAACTTTGACATTCTCAGAACGGCTTCCATTAAACTGAATGGTAAATTGACCATTGGATGGATTTGGGTAAACCACAACATCAGACTCAGCATCAAGGATAGGTTTATTAATTCCCAATGAAGCCGAAACAACTTGGATATTAGGTGTTGGCGCTGCCGGCATATCATACCCAAGGAAAAAACTTGGATGCGGCGGTTGGTTGTAACCCGAGTTTTGCCAAGCAATTGCAGTACGATATTGCGGATCGTGCATCAAGGTATAAATACGTTTATCGGTGGTGATATTAGTAGTAAAAAGAATCAAAGCGGTATTGTCAGTGCGACGAAGAATAATTTCTTCTCTCCAGTCGCCCAAAATATCAGCTGTAAGACAAGGATTCTTTTTGGTATCATTATTATACGATACCGGAGCCGCTTGATAAAGAGTAAACAATCGGCCGAGTGATTGCGTGGCAGGATTCCATTTATCCAAAATTGCACCATCTAACAATTCGCGACCTAAATCACCATCCCACCATACAGCACCATTCACGGCTTGACTTCCATTGGTTGGTTTACTTGTTCCAATTTGCCCTTTCTGCACATTATAAAGATTTCCTGAGGAACTCCACATTTCATATCCTCTGTGACTTGGATCGATATCGGCAGCCAATGCACGTCCTACATCGCCAGTAGTTGGAAAACCCAAGATGGTTTTTCCTGTTTTTGCATCATTTAATCTAATTCCAAAAGGACTATATTGCCCTTCGGATTCTAAACACTGCCAAATTTCTTGACCCGGACGATCTGGATCCATATCCGACATATGCAAAGCATCACCGTGACCATAACCGTATGTCCAAAGACGTTTACCATCATCGTTTATGGCACAAGAGCCATTAATTACTTCATCTTTTCCATCTCCATCAACGTCACCAATAGTCATATTGTGATTCCCCTGACTCGAATAAGCATTATTAGCTGGATTCGCTGGGTCTTTACTGTCAAAAATCCATCGAAGCGTAAGTTGTCCGTTGCGCCAATCGTAAGCGGCACGCATCAGTTTGTCATAATATCCACGCCCCACAATCATACTGGGACGGGCTCCATCAAGATAAGCCACTGCCGAAACAAAACGATCCTGACGGTTTCCGTAAGTATCTCCCCAATCGGCGGTATTGGCCCTGGCCGGCTGATAAGCAACGGTTGCCATTGCCGCGCCCGTCAATCCGTTAAAAACAGTCAAGAATTCAGGACCTTGTTGTACCCACCCATAAGCATTGCGATGATCCACGTTGGCATCTCCAATAACAGTCCCTAATCCATCAATAGTTCCGTCGGCAGTTTTCAAAATCATTTCAGACTTTCCATCTCCGTCAAAATCATAAACCATAAACTGGTTGTAATGCGGACCAGAATTCACGTTTTTACCAAGATTGATACGCCACAATCGAGTACCATTTAATTTATAACAATCAAAAATTTGTTCACCAGAATAACCTCCCGAATTATGGTTTAATATAGTAGGATCCCATTTCAGGATGATTTCGTATTCCCCATCACCATCTACATCGCCCACACTAGCATCATTGGCCGTATAAGTATAAGCTGTGCCATTTGGAATAGTTCCACCAGGAGGAATTTGCAAAGGAATAGACAATTGATTGTTACTCCATACCGAAACAGCTGTAGTTGCAACACCTTCCGCTCCTTCGATAACAGTCTTTATTGTATAAGAACCGTTGGTGGACACATTATCAACATAATTCGTAGAGTTCGTAATGGGCAACGCATTAAGTTTTATGTTATCACGATACACATTAAAAGCAATTCCCGAAGGATCATTCCCTAGCATTCGCCAGCTAACAAATACTTCAGTAGATGATTTTCTCAAAGCTACAACTCCACGATTTAGGAATTCTACTTGCTTAGGAGTAGTAACTACTGCATCTGGCACCGCCAAAGTATTTACCCTCACATTATCTCCGTATGTAGTACTGGTACCTCCGCCGTTGATCGCATAGGCTCTAACATAATATAAGGTAGTAGGACTTAGCCCCGGGATAGTAACTGTATAAGTTCCCGCACCTGCTGCTACATCTGCAACTTTAGTATTTGCTAAAGTTGGATTAGGACTTGTACTATACACAATTCCTCTTTCGGTAATAGCTGTTCCACCATCGGAAGTAATATTTCCTCCAGCTTCTGCAGTTGTGGTAGTGATATTAGAAACCGCATTGGTCGAGAGAACGGCCGGTGGCGGAGCTGGTGCATAAGTACGAACTATTGGCGTAACGATACTACTCGAATTGGTTTTGGTGTAAACCACAAAAGGATATACACTTCCTGCTGCGATAGTAAGATTACCCACATTATTTTCAATACCCGGAGTCAAAACAGAAGGATCTTTCATTTCTGTCCAAGTAGTTGCTCCTGAAAGTCGCCTAAATACTCTTGCTGAATAAGTAGGAACATCTTTATCCACATTATCAATAAAGGAACAATATAAATTATTCGAAACATCTTTGATTAAACTTATGTTTGGAGAATCTCTACTACCTAATCGAGCGATAGTTCCCCAAGTAGATGTAGTTTTATTGTATTCAATAGCTGTAGCTCTGTTGTTACCCGCTGGGGAAGTAGTAGCATCAAAATACACAATTAATGGATTTCCTGCATCGTTAATTACCATACTAGTATGACGAATTCCTCCTGTAACGGTAGAAGCAGTCGATTCAGACCAAGTTCCAGCTGTGAATTTATACAATTTCATAGTTCCTGTAGTAGAATTAGTAGCCCCCAAACCACAGAAAACTAACCAAGGCACATCAGCCTCGTCTAATACCAAACTCACTCCAACAGCTATCGATGTTGCATTTACAACACCAGGACCAACAGTAACCCAAGAAGTACCATCAAACTTCTTGACATAAGGCTTCATTGTTCCATTATCACCAAAGGCAATATAAGGATTGTTATCCGAATCGAAAGCTAGAGAACTTCTTGGAGTTGAACCATATTGCCCCACCCCATTGGTTACCGAACCCGTCGAAACATAAAGATTATTGGCATCATTGTTTAATGGTTCCCAAGTATCCGTTTCAGAACTATACTTCTTTACAGCTAGCTTGTTGCCATTTCCAGCATCGACATAAGTGACATAAAATTGATTGGTTTTATCCAATAAAATTCGAGAATACGTAAGATTGGCTCCTATATCGTTCCCGAATTGCTCCCAAACTCCTGTGGTGGCATTTCTCTTTTTCACCTTGACAACTGGACCGGTTCCTTCCCTGAAAACCACATAAGGCTCCTCATTCAGAACGGCAATAGAAGTAAAAGAAGAAGCAACGGCAGAAACGTCGTTCTCTTGACCTAATATATTCCATTGTTGGGCAAAGGAAGATTGTACTGTCAACAATGTGAAAACTGCAAAAGCAGTAATCCTGAAAGAAGTCTTTCTTAAAAGAATTTGCAAAGACTCATAAAGTGGTTGTTTTTTCATATAATAATTAATAGTTTAAAACTTTGATTGTTAGTAAATTGATTGCTTGGTATTTACCCGATTTAATTAATTCCTTGACATAATTATAAAGTAAACCCAGATAGTCTTTCATTATCCTGAGGAAAATTAAGTTTATCTGGGTTTTTTATTAACTCTATCTTTTTCTAAAAAAAGACTAGAATTTATTAACTTCACTAAGATTAAAACGGATTTATATTTAAAAACAAATCCGATTTTTTAATCGTCTTGAACTATTTTAGTTTTAAAAATTATTGTTTAATAATCTTTTTAGAATAATTCCCTTCAGCAGTATATATCGTAAGATAATAATTTCCGTTGGCAAGATTCTGAAGCGAAACAGTGTTTTTATCTTCTGTACGCACTAATTGTCCCAAACTATTGTACACGGCAATTTTTTGAATAACTGCAGCATTTGACAAACTTACAGTTACAAAATCAGTAGTTGGGTTTGGATAGACAGCGATTTTGGCAGATTCTTTAAATTCACTAACACCTAACGCAGCAGAAATAACAATAGTAATTGCTTTAGTAGTAAATCCATAATCTGTTGTTGCCTTAACATAATATGTAGTTAATGCCTTAACAGCAGTTGGTGTACCGCTAATTGTTCCAGTTGCAGAATCAAGAACCAAACCAGCTGGAAGTGCAGGACTTACTGTATAAGTTGCTGCAGTACCTGTTCCTAAAGTTAAAGCTGATTTAGGATTGTCTGCAATAGCAGTTCCTACAGTATAGACTCCTGCAGTAGTGGTATAATCAAGTGCTGAAGGTGCGGTTCCTGGCAAAACTGCCATAACAGTTGTTAAACCTGTCACCGAATCATATGTATTTGAAAGTGTTTTTCCTGCCGTTGTTGCTGCTGCTGATAATTTAATAACATTATTGGTTATATTAGTAGCCATTGCTAATGTTTGATCACCTGCCAACACTAAAGTACCAGAATCAATATTAATCACACTATTAATAGTTGTTAAGGGGCCTCCAACAGTTATTGATCCGCTATTTAAATTTATAGTACCCGCGGCAGCTGCCGTGTTAATTGTAGACGCTGTTGTTCCTAGGAAATTAACTATTCCTCCATTAACATTTAAAGTTCCTTTAACAACTAAATCTCCAACAGGAAATTCAACTTTACCTCCATAAACATTACAAGTACCATAAGCTCCTACTGCAAATCCAGCAACTTTATATATTTTTATATTACCTGAGTTAAGATTTACAACTCCTGGACCTGCAGTAAAATAATTACCAATCGCAATACTTCCTGTGCTTTCTCCTGTAATTGTCCCTCCATTAACATCTATAGTGCAAGGAGCATTTCTTCCCACAAGAATATTTGACTTTGTCTTTAAAGTTCCACCAGTTTCAATATTACAGTAAGGAAGTTCCCCTGTAGAGTTTCCAAAATAGATATTTCCTTTTCCCCAAAAAGTACCTCCCGTAATGTGTAATTTTCCTCCAATATATACGCTCAACGAAGTACTTGATGAAGTGATATCACTGGCTGTTGTAAGCTCGGTTCCTGTTGCCGTTTGTAATTGTACTACAAATATTCCTGGTGTTGCGGCGGCTGAGTTGTCGAGTAAAACCGGAGTAGTTGCTGAAGCGTCAAGTTTAAGGTTGTCTGTTCCTGGAGTCGCAGTGGCGTATGCTGGAGCCGTAGTCCAGTTAGTCGCAGTCATAAATAAATTATCGGTAGTTCCGGTCCATAAATTTTGAGCATGCGAAACATTAAAAGACCCCAAAAGGAAAACTAGA
Source organism: Flavobacterium limnophilum (assembly GCF_027111315.2). Taxonomy (GTDB): domain Bacteria; phylum Bacteroidota; class Bacteroidia; order Flavobacteriales; family Flavobacteriaceae; genus Flavobacterium; species Flavobacterium limnophilum. Next base: position 776,036 of record NZ_CP114289.2, read on the forward strand.
AAGCTAAAAGATAAAATGTTTTTTTTAAGTAAAGTTTTTTTCATAATTTATTATTTATTGGTTAAGGATTAAATAGGTAGTTAAAGTTCTTTTTTATGATATTTTAGTTATTTTATTAATGCATTAGATTGGAAATTATAAAAAACAAATAAATTGTTGCTTAAAAAAACATATTAAATATTTTTTTAGTTAAAAATTCATTTTTCAAAACTATTTGTTTATTTCTTTAATACTGTCCTGTACTCTCCTGTACCTTTTGTGCTTTAACGTTAAAGCATAAAAAATAAATAAAATTGAAACCATTATTATGATTGCCTTCGGTTATCGAATCTTGTTTAGGTATATCATTTCTAAATTTTTCATACAGGGTAGCACAGGATACTAATGATGTTCAACTCTTTTATATTTAAACTTTTTAATACTGAAAAATTAACTACCAATGGTTTACATAAAAAAACTGCTTATAATTCTAATTGTTTTAGGTGCTAATCTTTCTGTGACAGCCCAAGTCAAGTTGCCTGCTTTGGTGGGTGACAACATGGTTTTGCAACAAAATGCAAAAGTCAATTTATGGGGATGGGCCTCGCCAAACGAAAAAATAACTATCCAATTGGGGTGGCAAACTGCTCCGGTGGAAATCATGACCAATCCCGATGGAACTTGGAAAGTAGCTGTAGATACTCCGCAGGGCAGCGAAAAAGTTTACGACATTACGATTGAAGCAAGCAATAAAATCATTCTCCACAATATACTTATTGGCGAAGTCTGGATTTGTTCCGGTCAGTCCAACATGTATTTTCCGGTGGGAAAAGAAGACGGAACCTGGAAAACGGGAGTCAAAAATTATGAAGAAGAGATTAAAAACGCCACTTATCCCAATATTAGATTGTTTACGGTTTTGACCAAAGCCTCCCAAAAACCATTGGAGGATGTCACGGGAAGCTGGACGGCGTGTTCGCCAAGCACCATTAAAACATTTTCGGCCGTGGCCTATTTTTTCGGGAGGAATTTGTACCAAAAGTTAAACATTCCTATTGGTTTGATTTCATCCTCTTGGGGCGGAACAAAAGCCGAAGCTTGGACTTCGCAGACTGTTTTGGAAGAAAATCCAGATTTCTTGTCCATTCTGGAAACCGATGCCAAGAATGAAAAATTATTCCAAGAAAAACTGGAAAACTACTATTCGAATTTGAAAAAAGAACGAATAGCCAACAACAACGATTTATCTAAAAGTGAATTAAAAAAGCCCAAAAAAGAGGAAAACAAAACCTCGTATGTACTTTATAACGCGATGTTGCATCCTTTGATTAATTATACCATGAAAGGCGTTATTTGGTATCAAGGAGAAAGCAACGCCGAGCAAGCCTATTTGTACCGCAGTCTGTTTCCGGCCATGGTCAAAAATTGGAGAAGCGACTGGAATCAAGGAGATTTTCCGTTTTACTATGTGCAAATTGCACCGCATAAAGGACAAAATCCAGACATAAGAGAAGCCCAATTGTTTTCCTTGAAAAATATACCAAATAGCGGAATGGTCGTGACAACCGATGTTGGAAATGCGACAAACATTCATCCAATAGACAAGCAAACCGTGGGACATCGTTTGGCTTTAATAACCCGTGCCAAAACCTATAATGAAGCTAATTTGGTCTATTCTGGACCTATTTACAATCAGATGAAAATCAAGAAAGAACGCGTTCAATTGTTTTTTGATTATGCCAATTCCGGACTTGTGAAAAATGGGGAGGTTTTGAAAGAATTCGAAATTGCGGGCGAAGACAAAGTTTTTTATCCCGCAGATGCCAAAATTGATGGCAAGATAGTTGTGGTTTCGTCTTCGAAAGTAAAAAATCCCGTAGCCGTTCGGTTTGCTTGGAAAGCGGTACCGGAGCCCAATTTATTCAATAAAGAAAATTTGCCGGCTTCCCCTTTCAGGACTGATGATTGGATAAGTGAAACAGATAAGAAACAAATAAATTAACCGAATTGGAATACACCAATGACAAAATTATTTGCAATAAAAATAAACCAGTAATAAATTAAACTTAAAATATTAAAAAACATGAAAAATAGCCGCCTTAGAAATGCTTTTAAAATGAAATTGAAACCAGGTTTTGAAATCGAATACAAAAAAAGACACGAAGCCATTTGGCCTGAATTGTCAAGCCTATTATCGGAAACAGGAATCCAAGATTACAGTATCTTTTTGGATGAAGAAACCCTGATTCTTTTTGCGGTTCAAAAAATAAGTCCGAATTTTGATTTTGATTATTTGCCAAGCCACCCAATTGTAAAAAAATGGTGGGCTTACATGGCCGATATTATGGAAACCAATCCCGACAACTCTCCAGTGGCAACGTCGCTGATTGAAGTTTTTCACGCAGATTAAATTTTTTTTGGTACCTTTAAAAGTTAATCAATATCTTATGATGAGTTTTAATAAAACCGCAATTTTTACCGCATTTCTAGTTTTTGCATTTACCAATATTAATGCACAGGAAAGAACCACCATTGAACTGAACAATGGATGGAAATTTGCCAAAGGCAATAGCGAAAAGGCTTTTGAAAATAGTTTTAATGACTCTAAATGGCAAACCGTTAGCGTTCCGCACGATTGGGCCATTTACGGGCCTTTCGACAAAGAAATCGACAAGCAAACCACTGCCATTGTTCAAAACGGCGAAAAAGTGGCCACCGAAAAAACGGGACGAACCGGTGCTTTGCCTTACATCGGCGAAGCTTGGTACAGGAACCAATTTTCGATTCCCAATTTCGACAAAAGCAAGAAAGTAATCCTCCTTTTCGAAGGGGCGATGAGTGAGCCTAAAGTATTTTTGAATGGCAAGAAAGTAGGCGAATGGAACTACGGATACAACTTTTTTTATTTCGACATCACCGATTATGTTGCTGCCAATGGGAAAAATAATTTGGCAGTGCATTTATCCAATTTAGGAGAATCCTCTCGTTGGTATCCCGGAGCCGGCTTGTACCGAAAAGTAAAACTGATTGTCAAAAACAAGGAAAGCATCGACCAATGGGGAACTTTTGTAACCACTCCGATCGTTACTGATGATGTGGCGAAAGTGAATGTCAAAACCAAAGTCACGGGCGAAAATCTGCGCATCGTCACCAAAATCAAGGATGCTTCAGGAAATGAAGTAGCCGTAAATAAATCCGACGCTATTTTTGGCAACGAATTTGAACAAAACATTGCCGTAAAAAACCCAAAATTATGGAGTCCGGAAACGCCTTATCTTTATACTGCCGTTTCCCAAATTTATGTTGGCGATGTTTTAAAAGATGAAACAACAACACGATTTGGCATTCGAACCATCAAATTCGAACCCAACAAAGGCTTTAGTTTGAATGGAAAAGTTCGCAAGTTCAAAGGCGTTTGCTTGCACCACGATTTAGGACCAATTGGAACCGCCATCAACAAAGCCGCTTTGCGCAGACAATTGACCATTTTAAAAGATATGGGTTGCGACGCCATCCGCAGTTCCCACAATATGCCGTCATTGGAGCAACTCGAATTGTGTGACGAAATGGGATTCATGTTCCTGGCCGAAAGTTTTGACGAATGGGCAAAACCAAAAGTAAAAAATGGTTACAATCGTTTTTTTGCAACCGATGCCGAAAAAGACGTGGTCAATTTGGTTCACGCCACTCGCAACCATCCGTCAATAGTGATGTGGAGTTCTGGTAATGAAGTCCCGGATCAACATGGTTCCGAAGGGGTCAAACGTGCCAAATGGCTGCAAGAAATCTTCCACCGTGAAGATCCAACTCGTCCCGTAACGGTTGGAATGGATCAGGTAAAAGCCACAATGGAATCGGGGTTTGGTGCCATAATGGATATTCCCGGACTGAATTACCGTTTGCCTTTGTACGAAGAAGCATTCAAAAAATTTCCACAAGGATTTATTTTAGGTTCCGAAACAGCTTCAACAGTGAGTTCTCGTGGAGTTTATAAATTCCCGGTTGTCAAAGGACCAGACAAACAATATCCCGATTTTCAATCCTCTTCTTATGATTTGGAATATTGCAGTTGGTCGAATGTGCCCGATGATGATTTTGTTTTGCAAGACGACAAACCTTGGGTAATAGGCGAATTTGTTTGGACAGGTTTTGATTATTTGGGCGAACCAACACCTTATGACGAAATGTGGCCGTCTAGAAGTTCGTATTTTGGAATTAATGATTTAGCGGGGTTGCCAAAAGACAGATTTTATTTGTACAAAAGCCGTTGGAATACTACTGCCAAGACCTTGCATATTTTACCGCATTGGAATTGGGAAGGTCGTGAAGGTCAAACAACGCCTATTTTTGTGTACACCAATTATGACAGTGCCGAACTTTTTGTCAACGGAAAAAGTATGGGCATCCAAAAGAAAAATAATGCAACGCCACAAAACAGATACCGTTTGATGTGGATGGATGTCAAATACGAACCCGGAACAATCAAAGTGGTCGCTTTGGATAAAGATGGAAAAGCAGTTGCCGAAGAAAGCATTCGCACCGCCGAAAAGCCTTATGAAATAAAACTCGAAGCCGATAGAACCACGCTCGAAGCCAATGGCGAAGATTTGTCTTATGTAACCGTTTCTGTTGTGGACAAAAACGGAAATGCTTGTCCAACCGCCACCCAACAATTGAATTTCAGCGTAAGCGGAAAAGGAACTTACAGAGCAGCTTGCAACGGTGACGCCTCTTCATTGGAACAATTTCATTTACCAACTATGAAATTATTCAGTGGCAAATTGGTGGTCTTGGTACAATCAACCGAAGAAGCAGGAAAAATGGAATTAACCGTAACGGGCAAAGGATTGAAAAGTGGAAAAATAGGGTTGAAATCTAAATAATTGGGCTTGTAATAATAGTTTTGAATTGCCACCCACTTGAATTGCCTCCCGCTTTAGCTGGAGGATTGTAAGATTGGCTTTAGCCAAAAGCAGCTAATTTTGGCTAAAGCCATTCCTAGTGATTGCAATTTTATACCTCCAGCTAAAGCTGGAGGCAATTTATTTTTAGAATACAATTTTAATTGAAAATCTGATATGAGATTAGATAAAAAACATATTTTAATAGTACTGCTGTTAGCAACGGTTCAAACTTGGTCACAAGACACCAGAAGTTTTAAGATTTTTCAATTTCCAGCCAACAAGATTCCAACCATTGACGGCAATCCCGACGATTGGAAAATGGTTCCCATAAGCTATGTTGTGGGGATGGACCAGTTATGGGACGATAGCGGAAAACAACCCAAAGCCGATCCGAAAAATTTGGATGTAAGCGTAAAAGTAGCTTGGGTAAAAGGGCTGAATCGCTTGTATTTTTTATACGAAGCTTACGATAATTACTGGGATTTTTCCTTGACGGGTTTGCACAACGACATCTTTGAAATCACGGTCGATGCCGATCAATCAGGAGGTCCTTTTATTGACCGATTTCATCCCAATAAAGCGTTGACAAACACAATGGATGCTTATTTTTCTTATCACGGTGTTCACGCTCAAAACTATCATATTTTCACGCCAGCCGAAGGCAAAGATTGGGCTTTGGCTTGGGGAAGCCAACCTTGGATAAAAGAATTACCCTATTCCAATGCGGCAACCAATTATAATTTCAAACCCGGAGAATCAGGGAAATTGACGTTGGAATTTTGGATAACTCCTTTTGATTATGCCGGAAATGATCCGTCAAGAGCCGTTGAATCTATTTTGACCGAGAATAAAAACATCGGACTTTGCTGGGCAATTATCGACTATGACGATGTCAATAACGAAAAGAATAACGGCTTTTGGAACTTGTCGAAAGAGCACACGATGTACGGCAATGCCAATTATAGTTTGCCATTCAAATTGATGCCTTTGGAAGCCGAATTCAAAAAAGCAATCGATGCAAAATGGACGTTCAACGCGGTGGACATGAACCGAAGAATGGTCGCTTTTATGGATAAATCGGAAGGTGAAATCAAATCTTGGAACTGGGATTTTGGTGATGGAACATTTTCATCCGAACAAAATCCTGTACATCAATACAAAGAAGCTGGAAAATACATTGTAGTTTTGAACATTGAAGGGCCAAAAGGGAAATCCAGAATGGCGAAAGTTTGGGATGTAGCAGTGAAATAAAAAACCTAAAATATCAAAAACATAATTATTCAATCTATATAATAATATGTTTCCAACGGATTAAAATCCGTTGCTACAATATGTTGCGAGCCTATGGCTTTCTTACGTTAAAGTTCCGTAGGAACGATTTATTTTGTAGCAACGGATTTTAATCCGTTGGAAATAGGAAATATTGAGCAAAAAAGTTCCGTAGGAACGATTCATATTAAAATAATTTAAAATCAAAACAAATTAAAGATGTCAATTAAAATTAAGTTATATTTACCAGTAACCCTTACCCTCATTGGAATAGCCAATTGCAATGCCCAACAGAAAAAGCCAATTTCAACAATTGTTTTATCGAATGCCTCTGATATTGAATTGATAGACAAGCCGATAATTATTAAACGAAATAGCATAGACAAAACAGGCACAGCTGTTGGGTTTCCAATTTTAATATATAAAACAGACACTATTGCTAGTCAGGTCAACGATTTGGATGGCGATGGAAAATGGGACGAACTCTTTGTACTAGATAATTTTGCTGCCAAAGAAAAGAAAACGGTACAGCTAAAATGGGCAAATCAAGCTCCAAAATTCCCCATCAGAACCAGCGTGCGATTCGGAAAAAGAGAAGCCATGGATTTATCGGTACAACCAGCAACGGAGGAATCAGTTAATGCCCATCAAGTCTTTAAAAAGCTGGGATTCCAGAAATACCAAACCGACGGCCCTTCATGGGAAAATGACAAAGTAGGTTTCAGACATTATTTGGATGGACGAAATGCCAAAGATGTTTTTGGAAAAAAAACTCCCGCAATTACACCCGAAAATGTTGGAATTAACAGCCAAGGAGCAGTCGAAGACAATTATCACGTGATGCACGATTGGGGAAGAGATGTTTTTCCGGTGGGAAGTTCAGCTGGATTGGGCGGATATGCCTTGCTTGTCGACAACGAAATCACCCGATTGGGAATTCTTGGCAACGATACTTTGAACAATATCGAAAAAACAAGCTTCAAAATTGTTGCCGAAGGCCCCGTAAATTCGCTCCTTAACTACACCTACAACAATTGGAAAGCTTCTGGAAACAACTATCAAGTAAACGAAACCACCTCTATTTGGCCAGGAATGTACGCCTACAAAAACAGCGTGAAAATAAAAGGAATCACGGGCAAAGAAACCTTATTGGTTGCCTTGTCCAACATCAACAACCAAAATGGACTGAAAGTGGTCGAAGTAGGTAAATGGATATGCCTTATACAACACGACAATTTAACCTACAAACGCGAGTGGATTATGGGTACGGCGCTTATCATTCCCAAAAAAGACTATTTGGGCTATATCGAAGCACCAAAAACGGGGCAATTAACGGATTCCTATTTTGCCAAAATGAAAATCGTGGAAAACACCTCTGCACGCTATTATGCCGTAGCCGGTTGGGAGTTAAGTGCCGACAAAAACTTTAAGGATGCCGCTTATTTTACCGATTATGTTACCAAGCTAGCTTCGCAATTGGCAATAGAAATAAGTGTAAAAGTACTGTAAACCAATCCCAATTTAAGGTCTTAATATTAAAAATTATGAGACATTATCACATCCCGGTTGTAGCCTTGTTTTTTTTGGGCAGCCTAAGTTCAAGTATTGCTCAAACCAATGATGCCACAACGCCATTGCACTTGATGCAACCTAATTATCCAACGCCTTATGTAGTTCCACAAAAAGAGGAAATAAAAACCGTTTTGGACAGAGTTTATACTTTTTTGGATAAAAATTCAGCCTCTAAAATTGTAAACGCAAATACAAAAGTAGCCGTAACTGATTATAAAAAAAGCAATGAAGACATCACTTTTGAGCCGGGTTCTTTTCGATTGACCAGCTACGAATGGGGAGTTACTTATGCGGGAATGCTTTTGGCCTCTAAAGCTACTGCCGACCCAAAATATGCCGATTACACCAACAAAAGATTGCAATTAATCGCTGATATTGCTGCCAATTACAAAGAGCAAAACATCAAGGACAAGGATATGCTCAAAACGCTGCATCCCGAAGCATTGGATTTTGCAGGAGCGCTTTGTGCCGCCTTTATCAAAGCAAAACAAGAAGGTTTAAAAACCAATGCCGATCCGTTAATCAACAATTACATCGACTTTATCAGCAACAAACAATTTCGATTAACCGACGGAACTTTGGCACGAAACCGACCTCAAGACAACACCATTTGGCTCGACGACATGTTTATGAGCGTTCCAGCTTTGGCACAAATGGGGAAATATACAGGCAATGTGAAATATTTTGATGATGCCGTAAAACAAGTCAAGCAGTTTTCGGGTCGAATGTTCAACAAAGAAAAAGGAATTTACATGCACGGTTGGGTGCAATCAATGACCGATCATCCTCAGTTCCATTGGGCTAGAGCCAATGGTTGGGCAGTAATGACGATGGTCGAATTATTGGAAGTTTTACCAAAAGACCATCCAGGATATGCCGGGGTTTTGGCACAATTGCAAGCCCACATCAAAGGATTGGCAAAATACCAGGACGGTACCGGTTTTTGGCACCAATTATTGGATAGAAATGATTCGTATCTCGAAACTTCGGCAACCGCAATTTACACTTATTCCATTGCCAGAGCGATAAATCGTGGTTATGTAGACAAAATGACTTATGCTCCAATGACGCTGTTGGCTTGGAATGCAGTGGCTTCCAAAGTGAATGACAAAGGCCAAGTGGAAGGAACTTGCGTGGGAACCGGAATGGGATTTGACCCTGCTTTTTATTACTATCGTCCCATAAATGTATTTGCGGCTCACGGTTACGGCCCCGTTTTATTGGCTGGAGCAGAGGTGATTTTGTTGTTGAAAGACAATCAATTTGAAATCAATGATAGTTCGATTCAATTGAAAATTCCGGGTAAAAACAACCAACTCAAATGAAAATTAAAATCCTTTTACTGGTTCTACAGGTATTCGTGAGAGATACAAAAAAATTAAACCATTAAGCTCATTAAGAAAATTAAGAATCATTGAGATTTACAGTTCTAAACTTTCTTTTTTTAAAAACAAAATCCTCGAAAACTAGTGCTTTCGAGGATTTTTTTGTTTATTCATCAAGATTATTTTACCTTATTCTGATTCGAATTGGGTTTCAATTCATCCGGGCTGTCTTTGGTATAAGTCTTAAATTGTTCTTTTGACGGACTCATAAAAATATCCTGAATTACCTCCAAACTCAAACTGTTTTTTGGATTAAATGCATCCGAATCCATATATTTTTGAAGCGACAAAAACAATTGTTTCGCCGCAGGTTTGTTCTCTAAATCGGGACTTAAATTAGCACTGCTTACGATAATTTTTCCTTTCCCTACTTGTGCTTCAAAAACTAAAGCCAATCTGCGATTCATAAACCAAGTATCGATTGGTTGAACCAATGGGCGGAAATCAGCCGGGAAATCTTCCAAATTCATTACTTGCGAGCGGTTTTGAATGTCCCACCATTGCAAATCAGAGTGAAAACTGGTCGGAAAATCTCCAAAAGCCGGACTTTTATCCTGAATCAACATTCCCGTAACGTGCGGCGGACGCATTTTAAACCAAGATGTATTCCAAAAAACAGGCAGAAAATGCATTTCGACTTCTTTGCCTTTGACAATTTTTCCCGAGGCATTCAAGAATACTTTTCCTCCATTGTTCAACACTTCTTTGGCTTTTTCGTCCAACACTGTCGTGTAATAAATAGAAGGAGAAACGTCTACTTTTTTGTCTGGATATACCCAAAAATCCCAATCGTTGGCAAAGTCGGTGCCATTGATTTTTACTTCCAGTTTTAATTTCGAACCTTCCTTGATTTCAGTCAATGGAAAACTTAAGTTTCCTACTAAGATTCCATTTCCATTTTCGAAAGTTTTGGCATCGAAACTTCCCGAAGAAAGTGTATTTCCCCTTTCGTTTTGAATTGTCCAACTGATAACAGCATTATTCAAAGGCGTTTTTCCGGAATGGAAAAGCGCTATTTCTGCCTTGAAAGTTTCAGTGTTGGTATAAACAAACTTTGAAATCTTTGCCAAAGGAACGGTGGAATTACAAAAACGAGAATATTCTTTGGCTGTCACATATCCTTTTTCTTGAAAAAAAGCATCCAGAACGCCCACTAAAGCCGTTCCTTGACCCGGAAAATCTTGCAATCCCAAGGCTTGAAAACCAGCATAACCCGGTGTTCTCAACATTTTTTCCATTTCGTTTTTATAACACAAAACTTGTAGTTTTCCAGAAGCATTCAAGAAATCTTTGCTTTGATTTGCCATATGGTGATCTTCCAAATCTTGGCGAAACATCTCGAAGTTTTTGGCTCTGTAAACGCCTGTGTATTTTTGGATTTCGTCGAAATTTGGAAATACACAATATTGACCTATTTCGTGAGCCACAAAAGGAACTTTGAACGGTGCAATTCCAGCACTAAAATCCGATTCAGTTTCTGGCATTTTTTCCCATTTCAAACCTCTAACTCCTCCACGCGACTGGTATTCAGCATTCGGAACAATTGGCCAACTTCCACCAACCGACATTCCAGTGTAAACTCTTCGGTTGTCTTTTGCCTTCCAAAAATCAACAAATTCGTTGAGGTATTTCACCTGATTTCCTGCTGGCTCATTTCCTGCAGACAACATGGTAAAGGAAGCATAATTGCCGTACTCCTTTGCCATTCTCGTGGTTTCGTCATATAAAAACTTGTCCACTGGCTGACCCAATCCTATTTTCGGACCGTGATTGGGCCAACTTGGGCCTTCGGGTTGCATATAAAGTCCTACTTTATCGGCTGCAATAAAAGCTGCTTCGGGTGGACACCAAGAATGAAAACGAACGTGGTTTAAACCATAAGACTTTATTTTCTTGAAAATAATTTCCCAAGCTTCAACTGTAGTTGCTGGATAACCCGTTAACGGAAATTCGCAATTGTGAACCGTTCCTCTAAGAAAAACAGGATTACCATTGATTAAAAATCGGTTGCCTTCAATTTTGAATTCACGCATTCCAAAGGAAACAGTTTTGCTATTTTTTAGTTCTTTGGAAGCTAGTTTTACTTCCAAGTTATACAAAGCAGGATCAAATTCGTCCCAAGTCAACATTCCTTTTCCAAAAGGCAGTTCGAGTTCTAATGTGTTTTCTCCCAACTTAGTCACCGCAATCTTGCTAGTAATGGCTTTGGTTTGGTCAGATGTCGCTGAGTTGAAACTTTTAGCCGTTATAGCAATTGTACCATTAAAATTATTTTGGGTGCTATTACTCACCGTGATTTTTACTCGGGCTTTTCGGTTTTTCAAGTCAGGAAAAATTTGAACATCATTTATATATACTGGCGAACCAGATTCCAAATCAATTTTTCCGATGATGCCATTCCAGTTTCCTTGTGTGTGATCAGTTACGCTATGTGAATCGGGACCCACATTTATTTTTTTGATACTATTGTCAATTCGGATGGAAATTCGCTGTTTTCCCGGAACGAGATAGCCACTCAAATCATAAACGTGAGGTGCTACCAGCGAGTTTTGCAAACCCACTTCCTTGTCGTTTACCCAAACTCGGGTTTCGATATGGGCTCTTTCCAAACGGAGCAAAATGCGTTGGCCTTTCCAATTTGCAGGAATGTTTACTTCTTTTTGATACCAAGCCGCACCAACATAATGTTTGGCTGGAGTCAACCAAAACGGAATGTGAATGTTTCCGGGTTGACGGTATTTTTCAAATCTTGGAATAAAATAAAAAGAACTGTCATAAATTGAACCTGTCCATTTTGTTTTCAAGGTAATTTCGTCTCCTTTCAAGAATTCCGCCATCGAGCCGGGCAAATGGATTTCGTCCGAAAGATTCTTGTTGTACCATTTTTCATTGACCCCTTCATCATTTCGATCCATTTGGAAATGCCAACTGCCTTCCAAGTTGATTATTTCATCCTTGAAACTGCTAAAGAGGAACATTGCCACAAAAAGTAAGATGGCATAGCTGTATTTTTTCATTGTGTTGTGTTTTATATTAATTGTATTTGTTATTTTGATCCGTAGTTGTCCGATAAAAAAAAATTCAAAGCTCATTTTTCAATGCTTAATTGAACTTAGCGAGGTTTTCTTTCGTTTTAGTTTGTTTTTTACTACTGTCTTGAGAATTTAATAAATAGAATTTGTTTGCAAAATTCATTTACAAACAATAAAAAATATTTCGTCCCTACAGGACTTTCTTACTCAAATACAATTCTATTCTACCCATATATAGTCCCTAACGGGACTGTCCCGTTAGGGACTATATATGGGTAGAAACAAAAAAGCAACACCAATCAAAATGTCCCGTAGGGACTATATTTTATCATTTTTTTTAATGGTTTTAAGAGAAAAACAACCTTATTTTTTAATTGAAAACAAGGACGATTTAATAAAGAAACGATAGGATTTAACATTTCCATTCGTGCTTTTATCGGTTCGTGGTAAATATTTAAAACCTTTAATTTTAACGTTCTCATCCATATTCACCACAACTTGGTGCGGATGCGGTGTTTTTGATACCGTCCAAGCGGTAGACCAAAAAGTGGACTCCTGTTGGTCGAATATTTTTTCGGCAGAATAGTTTCCTACCGAAACCTCTTCGCTATCGGCATAAATTATTTTCCATTTGGAACGAGGAATCGACACACCATCGACACCAATTAGTTCAAATTCGGCAATACTGCTGCTGTTGTCTTTTGGATTTTGGGAATTTAACGCCTCAAAACAGAAATATTGGCCTTCGAATTCTTTTTTGAAAGTTACTTCTTTCCAACCCTGACCACTGCTTAACTCTCCTTCATTAGCAGGAATTTCAGCAGATAAATCCAGTGTTTCTCCTTTTTTGCGGTGCAAAAGCGATTCGTCTATCACGATCTTGTCCAAAACTGGAGTTATGACACCAGAAATTTGGGTTGAAGTTGGAGTTTCTAAATCGAGGATAATAATCTCGTTTTTTCCTTTTTTTAACCAACATCCCGGCATAAACAAGGTTTGTTGAGGGCCAATTTTCCAATAACGGCCTAAATTATATCCGTTTACCCAAACCATTCCTTTGCCCCAAGTACTCATGTCTATATAAGTGTCGCCAGTAGCTTTCAAATCAAAAGTGGCTTTGTACCAAGCTGGGCCGTTGGCTTTTTGTGATTTGAATTTCAAATTTTTCTGGAAATCGTAGTCCACCGGAAAATTGAAAACTTCCCAATTGGTTAAATTTGTTGCATTAGAACCTACCAATATTTCCACTTTCTCGGTAATTCCTTTTCGGTCGATGATAGTTTTGCCGTAATTGACGCGTCCCATCGCTTCTACCAAAATATCAAGGACATCGCCTTTTTTTACAGGAGGAATTTCGAGGGTGTTTTCGTCTTTGCGACGATCCAGATTTCCTATGAGTTTTCCATTGACATAAATGTTTGCCCAATCACGCAACTCGGTAATTTTTAGTTTAAAAGGCGTTTTGCATTCCGGCAATTGGGTGCGATATAAAATGCGTCCCCAGCCTTGGTCAAAGGCTTCCATCGATTGTATGGCTTCCGTTTTATTGGCTTTCGGGAGATTTTCGAATAGCGATGCCGATTCTTTAAAAGTAATTTGTGGAATCGAAATTGCCGGATAATTTGCCGGTGGTTCTGGAATTGTTTCTCCCGGATTGAGATAATTTTTCATCAAATCGCGAACAGCATAGAATTTGTCCGTAGGTAATCCTGCCTCATTTATTGGAGCGTTATAATCATATGATGCTACCATAGAACCAAACGGTGGCGCATTGGCTCCGCCCCATTGTCCGAAGGAAGTACCGCCGTGAGCCATATACAAACTAAACGAAATTTTGCGATCCAACATGTCTTTTAAACTGCCGATAAAACTGCTAATCGATCTAGTTTCGTGGGCACGTCCCCAGTAATCGAACCAACCCGTCCAATATTCGCTGCACATTAGCGGAGCTTTTGGATAGATTTCTTTGTACTTTTCAAACTGTTTGTCGATATTCGAACCCGCTCCAAAATTTAAAGCGGTATAAACGCCATCCAAATCATATTTGAAAAAGTTGGAACTCCAGTCGCAACGGAATAATTGCACTTTGTCAAATCCTGATGAACGAATGGCATCGCGAACTTGTCCCATATAAACAGTATCTGTACCCCAAACGCCATATTCATTTTCGACCTGAACCATAATGATGTTTCCGCCATTTTGAATTTGGTACGGAGCCAATTCTTTGCCCACCTTTTTTAAATAGTTGATGGAACGCTCCATAAAATAGGAGTCGTCTTTGGTTCGCACTTGGATGTCATTTTTTTTCAACAACCACCAAGGCAAACCGCCCATATCCCATTCGGCACAAGCATAAGGCCCGGGACGAACGATGCAATACATTCCGTTTTTCTGGATGAGTCGCACAAATTCGGCCACGTCTTTTTGTCCCGTGAAATCAAATTTGTCGGGTTGTTGTTCGTGAAAATTCCAAAAAAGATAAATACAAATGGTATTCATCCCCATCGCTTTACACATTTGGATGCGTTGTTCCCAGTATTCACGAGGAATTCTCGGAAAATGGATTTCGCCGGCACGAACCAAAAATGGTTTTCCGTTCAAAAGGAAGGTGTTGTCTGCGGCAACAAATGTTCCTGCTTGCTTCGAAACTTGTGCGTTTACCGTCAATGCCATAAAAATGGCAAAGACAAGTAGTAGTTTGGATGTTTTCAATAATTTCATTTTTTATTCAATACTATGGTTGCTTTATATTCAACCGAAATGGAAGGTTTTTTAATTTCCAGAAAACTTTTTTTGTCGCCAAAATCGGGGAGTACTTCTTTTTCCAGATAATTCAAATAAGGGGCATCTTTGGCCATTGGCATAAAATAAAAATACATGTCGTTTGTCTTCAAGGCTTCCTGAAACTTTTTGAGTCCGATTGTCCAAGGCTTGCTGGTATAAAGGTCGTCCGTTTGCAATTCTCCGTTCATCATACAAATGCCACGATCACCACGATAATCGAAGGTTATGAATACATCATTCGCTTTCGACAAATCGAGGCTGCCGGCTTTAAGCACAAAATGGCTGGCGTCGGCCTGAATCAATTGGATTCCTGTTTCAATTTTTGGCAGATTCAGGTTCCATTCACCGATGTTTTTCAGTTGCGATTTAGCCTTGGTTATCGTGCCTTCAACTGAGGCAACATTGGCGGAAGCCGGATAAATGGCAAAATCGACATGCTCCTGATTTTTGCTGACCAGGGATATTTGTTCGCCATCGTCCAAAACCAACGCTTTACTGATGACCAATTTTTCATCACCGGCTTTGCCCACTAAATAAGCGTTTTCAGCATCACTATTTGGCAAGACTAAAAACGAAACTCCATTGACCTGAAATTCACTCCTTTTTCCAGTTGAAAAAGCGATTACCGTATTGCCGTTTCGCACGGAAGTTTTTATTCCATTTCCGGTTACTTTTGGCTTGCCTTTGAGCACCATTTCGGGAACAATTCCGTCAATCGAAACCATCACGTTGTACCGTTTGTTCTTGTTGGTAAAGCTACAAAATGGTTGGACGGTAGCCAAACGAATTTCGACCCCATCATAATTAATATTGAAAGGAAAAATCGCGGAACTGCCCGATTTCAGTGTAAAAGTTCCTGCCTCTGGAAAAGAAACCATTCCCGATTTAGTGGCAACATCAATTTTTAAGTCTTGTAAATCATTCATTACCAAATGGTCTTGAAAATTGTGCATAAACAAATAACCTTTGTTGCCATCACCTCTTACAGAATAACGCAATGTCTTGTTATTTGTGGCTTTGATGCTGTCGTTGGTTGTTGGCAAAATGGGATAGAGTGGAGCCAAATCGTTGCCATAGGATTTCAAGAAATAATTAATGAGTTTTAATGGGTAATAGCCACTACTTACATTTCCAAATTCGCCGATGGGAGCTTGGTAGTCATAGGATTTATTGTGGAGACCTGCACCTTCGGTAAAAAAATAGTTGCCGATGGAGGGTGTTGTGCCACCGTGATACATATAAAATCCCAGTCCATTAGTTCCGCTTCCGACCGTTCGAACCATCAAAGGCAAAAAGCTTTCGCCTTTTACTTTTGGTCTGCGTGAATAGGTGACCGCCATTCCCGTACCCAATTCGGCAGCCAAGGAAGGATAGAGATTTACGTCATAACTCACGGGTGAATAATCGGGTTTTTGTTGGATATCTTTAAACAAATAAAATGGGGAAGGCCTAATGCTGGACTCCCAAAAAGGATAAGCATATCCAGCCATTACCGGAATGGAACCTTTTTCGACAATAGTGGCAAAACCCCAACCCGTTGCCGTGTAAATGGGTGCAACAAGTCCCGCTTTAAGGGCAAATTTTTTGAGTGTTTTCATATGATCTTTGCCTACATCGGCAAACTCATTTCCTAGTGTATTGATACCCACACCATCTTGAATAATTTTTTTGTCTCGTCCTGCAACGGTGCGCTCTTTGGGAGCATCCTGATAGGTAAATCCCCAAGGCGCAGTCGAATGCTGGTATTCGTTTTCCAATTGCACTCCAATGATGGGGCCACCGTCTTTAAACATCAATCCTTTCAATTGTTGTCCAATTTCTTGATACAATCGGTTGGCGTAAAAGAGGTAATCTTTGTCGTTGCTTCGAACATCAATCGGGCGACCGTAAAGCCAATCGGGAAGGCCTCCATTACGGATTTCGCCGTGAGCGAAAGGGCCAACACGCATTAAAACTTCCAGTCCATTTTTGGCACAAAGTTCCGTGAAATGGCGAACATCTAAATCGCCAGTCCAATCGAATTTACCTTCTTTGAATTCGTGCATGTTCCAAAAAACATAAGTCGCCACGACGGTAATTCCTCCTGCTTTCATTTTTTTTAACTCCTCGTCCCAATATTGATGCGGATAACGGCTAAAATGGAATTCGCCAATAACGGGAATAAAAGGCTTGCCATTTCTTTCGATATAAAAACTGTTTACGCCAATGGTATCGCCTTTTATACTGCGTCCTCCCAAATCGAGATGACCTCGTTTCACATCGGTGCGAACTTTGGTAATGTCAATTTTATAATTATTTTGGGCGGATAATGAAAATGCGACAAACAGCAAAGTTGAAGTTAGTGCATTAAATTTTGTGATTTTCATTTTTATAAATTTAGTATTGTTGCTAAATGCACCTGAACTCCCTGATGGTTGACATCCATTGAGGCGGCTTCCAATAAATGGGTTTCGGCTTTGGCAAATTCGCCCAATCCGAAATACCCCAAACCAAGCATATAATGACAATGAATTTTATTTCGGAAAGTCAAATCATCTTCCCAAATCAATAAATCGGGCAATGATACAGCAAAGTAATCCAGTTTTATGGTGTCATCCAAATGTTTTTTGCCAAAAGCTACCAGTTTGTCGAATCGAATATTGGCTTCGTTTGGCAAGCCCAATTTGAGCAATGCCAATCCTTGGTAAAATATCTTGTCCGGTTTTTGGTCATTGTAAAAAATGGCTGCTGCGGGTTCCGTGTTTCCTTCTTTGGCCAACTCCCAGTGTTTTCGGGTTTCATCCATTTGCTCCAATCCTTCGTAAGCACAGCCCAACCAATAATGAAAATCATTTTCTTGCGCTCCCGAAAGTTTGCCTTCACCCAAATTGTGCGGATATTCCAGACATTCGTTCAATAATTTTATGGCGCTGCTAAATTCATTTTTGGCCAACAATTGTTTGGCCAATTCCACTCGTGCCAACTGGTATTGTGCCGGAACTTTGCCTTCGCCGCCTTCCCAAGGATGGAAAATACGGTTGTCGATTAATTCAATCGCTTTAAGATAATTGCCAAGTTGGTTGCACAAAGTGGCAAATTCCAAATAAACATCGTCCCGTTGTTCCACCAAATTGAAATGCTTTTCCAAAAATGCCAATCGTTCTGAATGGGGTTTGCAAAGACGTTTGTACAACTGGTCCAATTCCATCAAAATACGGGAATCATTGGTATCTAAAGAAAAGGCTTTTTCGAGATATTGAACCGCTTTTTCTTCCTGTTGCAATTTATTGAAATAGGCCAAAGACAAGTTTCTCAATACTGTCGGGAATGTATCGTCAATTGCTACCGACTTTTCCCAACAATTTATTGCATCGGAATATTGGCGCTTGTCGTACCATAAATTACCTAAATAATACGGTGCTTTTGAGTCTTTTGGATTTACTTTTTGTGCTGTTTCCAATGCCAATACCGCTTCCAAACGGTTTGGGAAACAATATTCCGGTGCGTGATTAGCTGCAGTTTCAAACACGGATTTAGCGTCTTTGTTGGCTAAACTCAACGCCCAACCCATATAATAATAAGTCATAGGAGTTGTGGGACAAACTTTGATTCCTTCTTCCAATAAAAGAACCGCTTCATCGTACAGACCAGCAGCAATATAATCCAATGCCACGACTTCGTAATTGTGGATTTCGCCACGCATCAAACTATTCATTTCATCCAAAACAGTAGCCGATTTTGAAATCAGATACTGTTCGAAACGGCATCCAAAATTGAATAAGTCGATTTTTAGTGACTCTTCTATCAGAGTCAAGGCTTCTTTTTCGTTTCCTAATTTTCGCAAAATAGCCGTTTTCAAAGCACGGGCTTTGTGGTTGTGCCAATTGCGTACTAGCGATTTATCAATTTCAAAAATTGCCTCTCTTAAGTTGTCCTTTTTGCAAGAAATTTGGGCACAACCAAAATATCCGGCATCTTGCATAGCGGCATTCCAACAGGATTTGTAAAAAGCATCATAGGCTTCCTCGTTTTTGTCTTGGTATTGTAGTGCCAGTCCCAGATTGTATCGTGGTTCGCCATCATAAGGATTTGGATTGCGTTGCAATTGGGTGTCAATTGCCGTTTGGAAATATTTTTCTGATTCGGCAAACTTGCCACGACGGAGCAACCAAAGTCCCATTGCATTGTTATTTCGAACATCTGAAGGGTCTCTTTTTAAGGCTTCCAAGTAATAATCGGTAGCAACATAAGTGGCGTGACGGTATTGTTCCAAATGCAAGCCCGTAAGATACAATTGCTCGCAAGTTGGGGTTTCCTCTGGAGAAAAAGCCGGTTTTGCTGCTTCTGGAGTTGGTTTAGATTCCGCTTTTTCAGATTTTATGCTTAATAATTCCCTTCCATTTTCGGAATAGACCACTAATTTTAAATCGATAAAAGCAACATCGCCTACTAAAACTTCACGTTCATAAACCTGCTCTGGACTTAAATCTAGAGTTTCATCCAAAAATCCTTCCAATACTATTCTTGCGTTTTTTTGCAATGAGGTGGCAAAAATCTTTATGATGGCTTTGTCTGCTTCTTTGTCAAGGTTCAAAAGCAAATCTTGCGAGGCATTTTTTACTACGCCCAATTCGCGATAAGGTAGAAAATATTGGGTGAATGTTTTTTCTTCATAAGGTTGCATCCAACTGAAATCAGGTTGATTGTCTGTAAAAACACCCGCCATCAATTCGATGTATGGCCCATCTTCATCGGTAAGATTTCTGTCCCAAGCTTTTCCAAAATCGCCATTGCCCCAAGTCCATTGTTTTTTTCCGGGCGAAATATGATGATTGGCCACGTGAAGCACACCTGCTTTTGTATCATTTTCGTAACCGCCCACGAAGTTAAAATCCGAGTTGATGGCCATATACGAAGTGGGAACGGGAATATTTTTATAGTTCGAAATATCGACACCAGCAGAGTAATCCACTTTATAATACGTTCCTGTAGCAATAGGAAAGGTAGATACATCTCTTTTTCCGTGGTCGAAAACGGCGTGTACATCTGGAGGAAAAACCGATTGATAATGCTCATTTACCGCCACGGCAGGATTCGCCCACCACAAAAAAGTTTGCGGAACCGGGGTTGGATTATACAGTTTTCCTTTAATTTCAAGATAGGCTTTTCCTGGATGCAAAGTAAATCCCGCCATTCCTTTTTGGTGGAACATTTTTTCGTTTTCGCTTACCCAAACGGTAATGCTGCCATCTTCATTATTTTCGATGGTATGATCTACCGGTAAAAAAGTGCTTGGGCGATGGTGCTGCGGCCAATTGAACTCTATTCCACCCGAAATCCAAGGGCCAGTAAGTCCAACCAATGCCGGTTTAATTACCTGATTGTAATAAATAAAATGGCGTTGCTTGATTTTGTCGTAAGCCATTTGTACACGTCCGCCCAATTCGGGCAAAATCATCACCTTGATGTATTCATTTTCAAGATAGACTGCTTTGTATGTTTTGTCCTGTTTCTCGTCTTCAATTTTTTCTACCACTGGATAAGGATAAACGGCTCCGCTACTGCCTTGATACACTCTTTTTTCAAGAAAGATTGGGTTTTTTTCGGCTTTGCCAATTTCGTATGTGGGAATGATTACTTCCTCTTGCCAAGCTTTAACACTCATTTTTATATTTTTTTACAATTATGAACTTTATTTTTGCCACAGATTTAAAGGATTACCACGGATTTTAAAAAAAAAATCAATCTGTGAAAATCTGTGTAATTTGTGGCTTTTATTTCTTAGATAGTGATTATTTCACCAATTCACTTTCAATTTCTTCCAATGTTTTTCCTTTGGTTTCAGGCAATTTTCTCAAGACAAAGAAGAATCCGAGAATGCAAATTCCGGCATACACCCAGAAAGTTCCCGCAGCTCCAAACGATTTGTTGAGTAATGGAAAGGTGTAGGTAAGGATGAAACAGGCAATCCACAAGGCAAAAGTGGACAAAGCCATAGCTGCACCTCGCACTCGGTTAGGGAAAATTTCAGAGAGAATGACCCAGGTTATCGGTGCCAACGACATAGCATAAATAGCAATCGCCACAACCACCAACGAAAGAACGGCAACCCCTTTCAACTGAAAATAAAAGGCGCTACCCAAAAGCAAATAGGTAATGGCCAATCCAGATGCCCCGAAAACCATCAATTTTTTTCGTCCCCATTTATCTACCGTAAACATGGCGACAAGTGTAAATACGAGGTTTACCGTTCCGGTAATCACGATGTTGAACAAGGTATCGCTTACGCCATAACCAGCAGCAGTAAAAATCTCTTCGGCATAATTGAAAACGGTATTGATACCGCACCATTGTTGGAAAACAGCTATGACTATTCCAATAAGCAGCACGTTGCGGAATTTAGGATTAAGAAGAGTCTTGAAGTCCATTTTTTCGGTAACATCGTTCAAAGTTGCCTGGATGTTGGCCATTTCTTCACGAGCATATTTTTCGCCCCCAATTTTATTCAATGTTGGGAAGGCTTTCTCTTGTTTTCCTGCTTTCATTAACCAACGGGGACTTTCAGGAAGCGTAAAGGCCAATAATAAAAATACTACTGAAGGCACTGCACAGGCAAAAAACATCCAGCGCCAACCCATTTGTCCATTCCACGAAGCACGAATAAATTTGTCAGAGACTCCGGCGGGAACTTTTTCGGCTATGAGCAAGTTGACAATTTGTGCCGCAAGAATACCAATAACAAGGGTCATTTGGTTGAGCGAAACGAAGCGCCCACGCAAATGTGATGGAGCTACTTCGGCAATATACATAGGCGAAAGTGCCGATGCAAGGCCAATTCCCACACCACCAACGATTCTGAAAACAACGAATACCATATAAGTCGAAGCCAATCCCGTGCCCAAAGAAGCCACGGTAAACAAGAAAGCCGAAAGCAATAAAGGCCATTTTCGCCCAAATTTATCACTGATTACGCCCGATACAACCGCACCCAAAATGCAACCAATCAAGGCAGAGCTCATCGCCCAAGCTTGCAGATTAGCCGATGTGGTAATATCGAAAAAACGTTCGTAAAAAGGTTTTGCACCACCGATTACCACCCAGTCATAACCGAATAGCAATCCGCCCATGGCAGAAACCATGGAGATAGCAAATAAATAGAAATTGTTGAAGGATTGGTTTTGGTTTGTCATAAAAATAGCATTGAGTTTTGTTGTAATGAATCAAACAAAAATACATGTAGCAATTCACAAATAAATAGATTATATATTGAAATAAATGGATTATCTTACGACCTTAATTCTATTTCCGTAATATTTGCCTATTTATAATGAATAATACAACGACACCCAAAATCAAGGCCGGTTTTCTTGGACAAACGATGGTTGTTTTGGATCCCGACAAGAAAAGAAAGTTGGTTTCCAATCTTTTTTTTCGCAACCTTTTCCCTGATGCCATTGGTTATTTTCCAAATGCAAAACACCACAACAGGTCGAGAAAGAACGGCATCAACGAGTACATACTTTTGTACTGTTTGGCAGGAGAAGGCTGGATTAAAATCAACGGGAAAACGATACCGCTGACTCCCAATACGGGTTTTATTATCCCTGAAAATACGGGTCACAAATATGGAAGCTCCTTAAAAGAGGCTTGGAGTATTTATTGGATTCATTTTGCAGGAGATTATGCCTCAACTTTTTACAAACGTTTTTCGGCCTCCAATGATGGAGCCGTCAAGATAGCATTTGACGAAAGTCGAATTAATTTGTTGAACGAATTAATCCTGCTTTTGGAAAGTGATTTTACCGATGAAAAAGTAGAACTGACCCATTTTAAGTTAATTGCATTTTTAAGCTCTTTGTGTTATTCCAATACCTTGAACAGCAATGTCGATGATAAAATAAGCCATTCCATGGCATTCATGAAAGCCCATTTGAGCGAAATTTTGACCATTGAACTATTGGCAAACCAAGCTTGCTATTCCATCTCCAGGTATTCGGAACTTTTCAAACAAAAAACAGGATATTCCCCAATTCAATTTTTTATCCGATTAAAAATACAAAAATCTTGTGAGTACCTTTACTTTACTAATCTCAACATCAAAGAAATATGTAAAGAAGTAGGTTTTGATGATCCTTATTATTTTTCGCGGATGTTTAAAAAGCAAATCGGTGTTTCTCCTAGCGAATATCGTAAGAAGAAAAAAGATTAAGTTCATTTTGATTTAGGTTTTCCAAAGTATGGGTGTGTTATTTATCATGGTTTCTCACCAATGACACATCATCCACTTGGCAAGATGCTTTGGCAGCTCCATCTGCCAGAAAACCAATTTCGACTTTTCCCGCTTTGACAATTATATTGGTGATGTGAATGGTTTGCCAGGCCGAATTTTCCTCCTTGATGCCGTATTTGAATTGGTTTCCATCGCTTGTGGCATACATTTCTAGATTGGCAAAACCATTGCTGTTCTTTACTTTGGCTGACAAGGTGTAGATTCCGTCTTCCAGTTTAACATAAGGTGAAGAAGAAATCGTTTGGGATATTTTTCGCTTGAAATTTACTTTGTCACTGATGTTCAGGCTTTTTTCACCGATTACAATCTTCCGGTCGTCTTCGGTATTGAAATAGTTTAGGACGGGAGAAGTAGCTTTGTCAAGTGAAATTTTGTTTCCTTGGATAATTTCTGTCGTCCAACCCGTTAATGGCAATTGCACCGGTTTTACTGGACTTGGAATATACCTTCGATCTGCTTCAAAACTGCCGTTTTTCACAAAATCATTGTCTTTGGCTACTTCCCATAAACCAGTTTGGGCGTCTAAATTCCATGAACCGAGCGAATTAAAATAAGGGGTTTTTCCATCAAATGAAATCGGAAACCATTGGTTGTAACCCAATCCATTGCCCGCTAAATTGGCCCAACGGTCGCCACAATACACCACGGTTTCCTGTTGGCTGCCTTTGACATTGACAAAAAATCCTGTTTGCGTGACATGGGCAAAATCATCGGAAACACCATTCATGACCAACATTTTATTGCTGGGAAGGTAAGGTCCCCTGATGTCATCGGCTACCAAATAATAGGCAAATGAGGCATCCCAACCGTAAATATTGGAAGCAAACATGTAATACTTGTTGTTGTACTTGAACATGCAATTGCCTTCGCGGCTTTCTCCCTTGAAAATTTGCGTGCAGTCCAACAGATTCACTTTTCCTTCCTTGACCCCAATTTCGGAAACATAAATTTTGTTTCGTCCTTTTCCATACGAATAAATAAGATAGGATTTTCCGGTATCTTCATCGGTAAATACGGTTTGGTCTCCGGTATTGGTCGTTCCAATCATGGGCTCCATGTTTATTTTTTGATGCCATGTAAATTGACCCGTTGGCGAATCGGAAACGGTAATCAATACCTTGTTGCCGTGTTGGACAAACATCGCATATTGATTCAATTCCTTGATAAAAGCAACCCCCAATCGACCCACCCAGGTTTTTCCGGATTTATCCGTTTCGGCTTTGGTCAAAACATCCCCTTCAAACGTCCAGTTGACCAAATCAGTGGAAGTATAGCAGGTTACAGATTCGAATGTAGCGTTCGGTTGCGTAACAGACGGATTGTTTCTATAACTGTCGGCTTCCTCGTAATGAACACCATACCAGTAATATTTTTGTATGCCAGTGACTGGATCGGCGAATTTAAAAATCCCTCCGCCTTGACTGTTGATGGGTTGGCCGTCTTTGGTGTTCCAGAACACGTCATTTTTGATATTGGCCGGCTGTCCATAGCCAGAGGAATTAATTCCCAGGATACAAACCAACATCAGTAGGACAGCATTATATTTCATTATTTTCATTTTACTTTTCTTCTCTTACCAAGTAAAAATAGATGATAACCCTACAATTGCTATCCTGTAGCATCCTGTTTATTTTAGGAACAGGACAGATAGCACAGGATACCAAAAAAAACAGAATAATGTAAATTTGTTTTTACCGTAAAATTGTAAATATTAAGTGGGAATATCCAAAATGATTTTATTGAGATAAAGTAATGACATAAAACTAGATAATTCAAGACCCAGATTGCTTAAAACATAAATTACGAGTATTAAATTAAATAAAAAAAAACTAATGAAGACAATTTTTAGATTGCTGATTTGCCTTGTCGGATTTTCGCAAGTTGCATTTTCGCAGGACTACAGCAACGACACTTTTCCAGACGGAACAGCGATTTCGAACTGGTTCAAGGATTACGCCAAAATTGAATTAAAAAATTTGGGCAAGCAATACAAGATTACCGATTATGGCGTGAAAAACGACAGCACGAAAGTGCAAACCGCAGCGATACAAAAGGTTATCGACAAAGCATCCAAAAAAGGAGGAGGCGTAATCGTAATTCCCAAAGGCGTTTTCTTGAGCGGAGCCTTGTTTTTTAAACCCAAAACCAGTTTACATATTTCCGAAGGAGCTGTTTTGAAAGGTTCGGACACCATTTCGGATTATCCAATTAGGGCTTCGCGAATGGAAGGCCAGAATCTGGATTATTTTCCGGCTTTGGTCAATGCTTATGGCGTGGACGGTTTCTCGATTTCCGGAAAAGGAACCATCAACGGAAATGGCAAGAAGTATTGGGAAGCCTTTTGGGCAAGACGCAAGATAAATCCAAAATGCACCAACCTCGAAGTGTCAAGACCCAGATTGGTGTTTATCTGGAATTCCAATAACGTGCAACTTCAAGACGTGAAATTGATTAATTCCGGTTTTTGGACGAATCATTTTTACAAATGCAATAATGTAAAACTGCTGGATTTGTATATTTCTTCCCCACATTTAGGCGTGAAAGCACCAAGTTCCGATGCCATTGACATCGATATTTGTACCAATTTTTTGGTAAAAGGATGCTTCATGTCCGTCAATGACGATGCCATTGCATTGAAAGGAGGAAAAGGCCCTTATGCCGACCAAGATAAAAATAATGGGCCAAACACCAACATCATCATTGAAGATTGCCATTTTGGATTCTGTCATTCGGCATTGACCAACGGAAGCGAATCCATTCACAACCGAAACGTGATCATGCGCAATTGCCAAGTTGATGGAGTGACAAGATTGTTGCATCTAAAAATGAGACCCGATACGCCACAGCTATACGAATACATCAGGGTGGAAAATATTATAGGAGAAGCCAAAACCTGTCTGGTGGTTTTGGGATGGAAACAATTTTTCGATTTGAAAGGGCGTCCTGATATTCCTTTGTCCTACGGAGATAATGTTACGTTGAAAAATATTAACCTGAAATGCGACAATTTCTTCGGCGTGGAGAACGATCCAAACGTTCGATTGTCCAATTTCACCTTTGAAAATTTAAATATCGAAGCCACGAAAACCGCTATCGACAGAAGCATCATAAAAGGATTGACGTTCAAAAATGTTTATATCAACAAGCAATTAATCGAATAAATATAAAATTCAAAATGTATCATAAATGAGTAAATATTTTAGTTCAAAAATACAGTTCTCCATCGCGTTGTTGTTTTGTTTCATGGTTTCCTATGGTCAAAAAAGCCAAAAGAAATCAACGGACAAACCCAATATTATCTTGATTATTGCCGATGATGCCGGATGGAATGACGTGGGGTATAATGGTTCGGAAATACAAACGCCCAATATTGATCGTTTGGCCAAAAATGGAGTAGTGCTGAACCGCTTTTATGCCAGTCCAACCTGTTCTCCTTCAAGAGCCAGTCTATTGACCGGAAGACCTTCCAGTCGAATGGGGATTGTCGCGCCAATAAGTGACAAGAGCAAATTGAAATTACCGGACTCGATTCCAACTTTGCCTAAATTGTTGCATCAAAACAACTACCAAACGGCGCTTTTCGGAAAATGGCATTTGGGATTGCAACCCAGCAGCGGCCCGAAAGCCTATGGATTTGATTATTCCTACGGATTTTTGCACGGTCAAATCGATCAATATACCCATAAATATAAAAATGGAGACGAGAGCTGGTACAGAAATGGCGAGTTTATCGTTGAGAAAGGACACGCGACTGACCTAATCACCGAAGAAGCCATAAAGTGGATTTCGGAAAAGAGAGATATAAAGAAAAATTTCTTTATACAACTTGCTTATAGTGCGCCGCATTTCCCTTTGCAGGAAGAGCAAAAATGGAAAGACCCTTACATGCATTCCATAAAGAACAGTTCTAGGAGAGATTTTGCCGCCGCGATGAGCCACATGGACAACAGCATTGGCTTATTGTTGGGCAAATTGAAACAAGAGAAATTAGACAAAAACACCCTGATTATTTTTATGAGCGACAATGGCGCCATGGAGAATTGGGATTCCAAAAAGCAGTACAATGGAGTTCATCCATCCAATGACAGGCTAGGAGACAACACGCCACTCAGGGATTGGAAAACTTCCAATTATGAAGGTGCGATTCGAGTGCCTTGTGCGTTTTATTGGAAAGGGCATCTTATAAACTATAAAAACGAAAGTTACATTTCGGTTATAGACATGCTGCCCAGCTTTTTGTTTTTGGCGGGTGACGAAAATCTTCCCCAAACTATTGAAGGAAAAAATGTATGGTCGGCCATTTCGGAAAACAAATCGATTCCCAACCAAGAAATTTACGTTAGAGGTCATTTGCAGGAAAGTTTAATACAAAAACCTTGGAAAATAATCAGGACTCGACACCTTGCCATTCCTGCCGATTATGAATTGTACAATATCGAAAAAGATCCAAGTGAAAAAAACAATGTCATTTTGCAAAATGAAGCTCTTGCCGAAAAAATGAAAATGGCTCTTGAAAACCAATTTCAAAAAGATGCCAAAGAAGTGAATTTGAATGGGATTAAATAAAATTATGTTTTTAGATCGATAAGGAACTATTTTTTTGTCAGATCGAGCGCAATGTCATTAAGTTAAGGATTTTTTTGTCATTTCGACCAACGGGAGAAATCACATAAGTTGCTCAGGTTATGTGATTTCTCCTGCGTCGAAATGACAAAGGCAGAAACTATTTTTTTTAACTTAATGACATTGCGCTCGAACTGACAATGGATTAACCGCTCCCCAATCCTTTCGGGAGAATCACTGCTGCTGGGCAGAAAAGAACTCTTTTGGGACTGGAAGCGCTGCTGCTGAGCAGAAAAGTACTCTTTTGGGACTGGATGAGGCTCGGCTGAGCAGAAAAGCACTCTTTTGGGGCTGGATGAGGCTCGGCTGGACAGAAAAGAACTCTTTTGGGGTTGGACGAGGCTCGGCTGGGCAGAAAAGCACTCTTTTGGAGCTGGATGAGGCTCGGCTGAGCAGAAAAGCACTCTTTTGGAGCTGGATGAGGCTCAGATGTTCGAGCTGTTCTTTTAAAAACGAGCATTCTTAAAATTCGGGCTGCTGGGCGAACGGCTACTAACTTCGCCCACACCAACCTGGGCAGACAAAACAAATCAAAAAGCTATATCCATAAAACGGTATGGCTTTTTTGTGTTTAAAAGAATATTTTGTGCTGATAATTGTATTAGATTTGTTCTAGTAGCCCATTGGAATGGGCACAGAATGCAATTCGGCACTATCCCCACAAGGGGATTTAGTTTATATCCGATGTGGGTGAATGGGAATGGGATTAAATAATAACATTTTAAATAATGGAAAACATTAAAATAATAAAAGCAACGTTAAACGACATTGACCAATTGCAAAAAATTGGCAGACAAACGTTTGAAGAAACATTTTCAGAATCCAACTCCGAAGAGAATATGAAAAACTATTTGGAGGGAGGGTTTTCCAACGAAAAATTGACCGCCGAACTCAATGACAAAAACTCCGAATTCTATTTTGCGACATTCGACAATGAAGTCATTGGCTACCTTAAAATCAACTTTGGCCCATCGCAAACGGAATTAAAGGACAGCAAAGCCCTTGAAATTGAACGGATATATGTGTCGAAAGAATTTCACGGTCAAAGCGTGGGACAATTGCTTTATGACAAGGCCATCCAAGTAGCGAAACTGAAAAATGTGGATTATGTTTGGTTGGGCGTTTGGGAAGAAAATCCAAGGGCCATCCGTTTTTACAAGAAAAATGGCTTCGTTGAGTTTGATAAACACATTTTCAAATTAGGGAATGACGAGCAAACGGACATCATGATGAAACTCAAATTGACGGACTAGGCATTCTGTTTTTACTCTTGAAACCCCAATAAAAAAGGTTGATGAAACGAAATTTCATCAACCTTTTTTTATGCAAACTATAGTAGAATTGACAAACTATAATCTTACTCTTTTATGATTTTTAAAGTCACGGGATTTGCCAATCCTACTTTTACGAAATATACTCCGTTGGGTTGATTTTCTATGTTGAACTGCACTTTGCCATTGTTTGGAGTATATGCTTTTTTGGAAACCAACTGCATGTTTACATTGTACAATTCGATGGTTGCTTCTTGCATGGAAAGCGGCAAACTAATTTCAAAAATTCCTTTTGTAGGATTTGGATAGGCCCTGATAGCATCGGCAGTTATAGTATTTGAAGCCACACCCAAAGTGGTTAAATCGCCTTCCAAACTGATGTAATCATACATGACGTGATTGCTTCCGCTGGATGTGGACGGCATTTTTAATATAAGGGTGTTTTTGCCGGTTTTTAATTTGCTGTAAGGAATGTCAAAAGTGGCCAATCCGTATTTGGCGTGATTGGATTGTCTCAAGAAAGCATTTCCTCCACCATTGGGCGGATAATATCCTGAGGATGGAGTAATGCGATTACTACTAGCAGTACCATTCACAAAAATCCAGTTTTGGGCATGGTCTGAACTCGAATACGCAATGGTTAATTTGGCATTTCCTGTTGTTGGTATTGTTCCTGTCAAGGTGAAATTGACATTCCAGTCCCAAACCGATCTTGTTCCATCGGTATTAAAATAGGACGATTGTACATAAGGAAGTGCAGTTGCCCAATTCTTGTCTTCCACATTGTATTCGATAGGATTGGTAAACGTGGCGGCAAATTTGTTCTCGACGAAACCTTCGCAGTAATCAAAATCACCAAATTTATACTCTTCGGCTGTTCTGTTGGGAACTCCGATTTCGAAAATTAATTTTCCATTGGCACGAGGAATAGCCCAATCAATATTTCCGAGATTTGTTGTCGCTGCAGCAGTAACCACAACAGTTTCTTGTCGGTATTCTCCCGTGGTTCCGTCTTTGTAGGCAAACAGGGTATAAGTTCCCGGACGAACATTTTTGATGTTGAAATTTCCGGAAGCATCTGTTTGAACCCAATATTGATAATTTTCTTCTTCAAATTGCCATTGTCCACCGGAATCAGTGCTTAATTGAGTGACTCCTATCCAGGCACCACCACCGTTAACCACCGATTTTGATGGGTCAGTAATCGAAAAATTACCAGTAATATTTCCACGTCCATCAGCCAATGGATATTCAGGAGTATTGGTTAACCAAGCATAAGGCCATTCTGTTTCGTCTTTGGCCGCCCTGGCTTTTGCATCATCCCAATTGGCAGTAGCCGTTGATTTTTGGTTGGCATAAATTAAATAAGGACCGTAAATTTTAGACCATTCTTCTCCTTGCAACACATTGAAACCTGCCGATCCATAATGCACGCCATTCATGCAAACGTGGATAATTCCCGAGGCGGCATTTAAATCGTGACTGGTTGGTCCGCCATTAAAGTATTCGTGATTGGCAGTAACCGCCCAAATTCCCAAATTGTTTTTGTCGGTGGTATGACCGTAAGCTTTCAAACTAATTAGGGGTTCGCTGAACTCATATTTACCATCGTATTTCCCAGCACGAACCCCTGATTCTATTTTGATGATTTCAGGAATTGAGGTTGCCGACCAAGCATCGCCAGGTTGTGGCATATTCCAAGTTTTCAAATCATTCACGCAAATTTTGTCGGTTACGGTATTGTTGATCCATAGCACTTGTCTCCAAGAACCAAAGTCAAAATTAGGGTAAGCTGCTTTGTGACGCAGAATGGAGTAGGTGTAGAGTCCATTGTCTCCTTTTTTAAGCACATAATGAATGTCGGCATCCACTCGTGTTTTATTGACTTCTGGGCTATAAGGACGGCTAAAGGAAACATCAATATAATCGGCTGTTTCTTCTTTAATCGAAAAAGTAGCACCAAAAATAGTTTCAAAAATAGTTTCAAAATCTACAGAAGAAGTAAAATCATAATAAGTTCCCACTCTATTTTCAGGCGTATTGGTTTGGAGCAAAGTTTCCACTCCGTTTATTTTCAAAGATTGAATGTTGCTGGTCCCTTTTTGTATTCTAGCTTCCAGAATTCCGTTTTTCAGAATGATATAATTGGTATATTCTTGAATCATTCTATTGGGATCTTGGTAAATGCCCACACTAGTTCTTGTGCCATTATAAACCACCGCTAACGATTGTCCACTAGGACAAGTAATTTTGCCATTGGCAATATGATTTTCCAATGCTATTTTTTTGTCTCCCGTAACAATAAGTTGACCTAGATCACTGATAAAAATAGTCCCCTTAGCTCCGATGTTAACAGCAGTCTTAACATCAACTGTACCGCCAGTAATATTTAATTTTCCAATAGGATTTCCTGTTCCTGTTCCTACTTCTAAATAGGTATTTGCATATAGAGTTCCACCGGCAACATTTGCTGTTCCATCTCCTCCATCTCCATAACCAATATAAAAAGTATAATTACTGTTTATAATTCCCGAATTCACGTTCAAAACCCCGGCAGCAGCTTTTCCTAAATAAGTATAATTTCTGTTGTTAAAATAAGCCGAACCGTTGACAGTAACGGTTCCATTTAAATTAGTTCCACTATTTGGATAAAAAGTACCTGTTATGATAATGTTTGCCCCAACATTGGTAGTGAAAATGCCTGGTCTTTTAGCAATTACATCATTCCCGGAATGGCCAATATTTATTGGATTGTAAGGACTACCAGCTCCAATAGTTAGATTGGCATAATTTAAAGTCGTGAAATTGATACTCGTATTGTCCCAGTTATTTACATCATAAAAATCGGTACTTACACCACCCACCCAAGTATAGGTTTGGGCAAATGAAGTGTTGACAAGACTGAAAAATAATAGGGCAAGGATATAAAAGGATTGCCTTGTTCTGGGTAAAGTTTTTTTCATGGTTAACCTATTTAATAGTTGCTATTTTTTAATAATTATAAATTTAAACGTTAAAAATAAGTGTTTTTTATACGTTTATAATTTTTTACTAAAATATCATTATCCTTTCTGGTAGGCATCCTGTTGTATCCTGTATGAAAAAGCAATGAGTTCATTAAAAAATGGCTTTTTTTTAATGAACTCGTTGTCTGAAAATTTCTAAATCGAATAGCTTGGTCTGGCTTTGGTTGTATACCATAAAAACTCTTATTCTTTAACCGTTTCTGGCAAAAGCGAATAAGGCAATGGGGTGTTTTTATTCAAATTGAGGTAAAAATAATCTAGGGCAACTCCTTCGTCAATCATGTAGATTTTTAGGGTGTTTTTTCCCTTGATGGTTGATTTTAGGGCTACTTTTTTGGACGCTTTATTCGATAATACATTTTGTTTCCACTCTTCGCTTCTTCCAATGGTTGCAAAATCGACTATTTGGATAGGTTCTTCATTCCATTGAACTCCAACGCGAACTCCATGTTTATTGGTGATTGGTAGGGTAGGTATGGCATTCAAAATCAATTCTGGATTTAAAAAAGAATCTGAATTATTCAAATAGATTTGATATTCCAGACAAGGTGCGTTTTTGTCCAAATTACTGGTTTGCAACGGTTCGGAGGTCAATGGATAAGCCTGCATTGCGGCTTTACTGTAACCCAAACCATCAATTTTTTTCCATTGATACGGTTCTTGATTTTTTAAGGAAGTAAAATTTTGGGCATAAATAACGACTTTGTCTTCAATTGCGATAAATGATTTTTTGGGAAGACTAATCGAATTAGTATCGATGTTGAGGTTTATTGATTTTGTTTTATTGTCGTAATTGATGCTGAACTGCGCATTTTTTGGCTGTTTTTTGCTCCATTTATTCCAATCGACACTGATTTGAATTCGTTCGTTGTTGCTTTCTTTGGCATTCAAAATACCAGAAGTTTTATTGGCAATAATCCAATCCGGAAGGTTTTGTAATTTCCACGAAATAACCGATTCTTTCTTTAGAAAAATATCGATAAAATGGGAAGTATTCGAATCTTGGGAATACGTTGGCAGTTTGCTCTCGTTGAAACTTGAATCGATTTCGTTTTCGACCAAAATCCCCACTGAATCAATATTATCTGCTTGCAAAGGAATTTCTATTTTTGGCATATCAAAAACGGGCAATTTTCTTGGACTCATGTCCATTATGCCGTTCCATTTTCCATTGGCGATTTGATTGTATTCTTGGGTAATTGTTTTGATTTCGTTAAAAGCATTTTCCGATTTCAAGGCATAATCCTTGGCATTCAGTCGTCCTTGTTTGCCGTAAATACTGGCTTTGTCTGCATACAAAAACTTTTTGTTCATCAATGAAGCTGCTTTTGCCGGATAATAAATTAACTGGAAATAAGCGTCTTGCAAGTCTTTTGGTAGCTTGTCTTTTAATGAACTAACCTGGTTTTCTAAATTTTGATATTTGTTAATGCGTTTTTGATTTTCATCCCCAAAAAAGAACGGATTGTAAGCGGTTTGTTTGGTTTTGGTAGTCGGTTCCGTTTGGCTCCAGCCCATAAATTCGGGTTTTCTTTCAAAAGCCAAATCGAAATACTCCCATTTCATGTCGGCAATCGACTTTCCGTAAGTTTTTCCAAAAATTGAGGAATAAAAAGTACTCATTTGTTTTTTGACATTGGAAGCATCCTCAAAAGTTGGAGCATCGTAAGCCATATCCATAAAAAGTTGGGTCGAATATTCTATGGCTTTCAAATCGCCGACATTCAGAATCCAGATTTCTTTGCAATTGGATTGATAGGCTTTCATCATTTCTTCCCTCAGCAAAGCAGGATGAACCGAATCGACCCAAAGATAATCGTGCGGTCTTCCCCAATACGAAGCGTGGTAATAGATGCCGCCACCGCCGGAACGTTTTTGTTCTTGCTCATTGCTCAACCTGCGGATGTAGCCGTAATTATCGTCCGTCCAGACCAAAGTCACGTCATCCGGAACTTGCAAACCTTCATCGTATAATTCCAGCACTTCTTTGTAAACCGTGAAAGCTTGCGGAACCTTTGTCGCATCCCGATTGATGTAGGTTTCAAACAATTTTCGTTGGTCTTCTATAATATGCGTCAAAAGTTCGGCTCCTTCCTTATTGGTTTTTACGCCTTCCATTTTGCTGTCGTGAACGCCGCGCATTCCGATGGTGTAAATGGTATCGACATTTTTGCTTTCTTTTACCCGGTCTTCCCAGTATTTAAGTACATTTTCTTTGTTGGAAACATAATTAAATTGACCCATTGTTTTTTCTTTCCATTCGTCAACATTGTTGCGCAACATCGGTTCGGCGTGGGATGACCCAAAAACAATTTGATAGGCTTCGGCTATTTTGGCATTTCCGGGAACATTAAAAAAAGCGGTCGTTCCTTCGTGCATCGCCGGCCAAATAGTATTGGCTTTCAATCGCAATAACAGTTCGAATATTTTGGAATAGGTTTTGGGACCAATATTGCCTACTTCGGGTTCAAAAGTCTTGGAAGCCCAAGGTCGCAATCCCCAATCTTCGTCATTCAGAAAGATTCCCCTGAACTTAACCGATGGTGCTTTGGACTGAAATAAATTTTGCGAAAGAACCAATTCCTTTTGTTGTGCAACAGGTACATCTGCCCACCAATACCAGGGTGAAACTCCAATTCGTTCGGAAATCGCATAAACCCCGTAAGCAGTTCCTCTAGGATCGGTTCCGGCAATAATAAATGCTTTTTTAATGTTGGTTGTCGGCTGGTCAATAACTTTGAAAAGGTAACTTTCCCATTGCTTTTCGAAGCTTTTCCAATCGGTTTTTTTATCTAAAAAAGACTGTACCAATTCCGATTGAGATTGCCCAATAACGATTACATTTCCCGATGCCGTTGCCTTGTTTTTGGTAACCAATGGTTTGAAACCGGTAACTTTGAAAATATCTTCCGCCAAAGAATAGGCCAAGATGGAATCTAATGCAATGGCATTATCGTATAAAATGCTTGCTTTTTGGTCTTTGGCAACCACTTCAAATTGCAAGGCAGCCTTGTTTTGAGCCACATTTTTTTGAAGGAACAAGAGTAGGAACAAAAAGGGTAGGATGGTATTTTTCATGTAGGATTTAAAAAATTAAAAAGCCTTGAATCGCATTAAACTCTTTTGGGGCTAACGCGCTCCATCAAATTCAAAACAACCCAAATCGGGCGCTTTTCCTTTGAACGGAAAACCAATATCGGTTCCAGCGTTTATCAATTTACTGGAGGGAGCCAATTTCAAAAAGTTGGTATTGGGAAGACTCCCATCGGCTTGCCTTGGCGCTGTCAACAAAGCTTCGTCCAAACTTAGAAAATCAGCCGCAGTTACGGTTGGATTGAGGTCAAAATAATTGTTTTTCAAGATGCAACGGGATTGATCAATGTTGGCCAATTCCTTTACTTTCGCTGCAAACCCCAAGTTATTAACCATTTCGTGATTCCAGCCTGGGCCATCGGTGCCAAAGTCTGTTGGGTTTAACGCCAAGCAGTTGAGCATGTCATAGTTGACCCTGTTTTTGTAGGCCGTATTATTGTGCCAATAGTTTCCTTCCAAATGATGATTGGCATAAAAACCACCTTGCTTGTTTCCGACTGCCAAACAAAAACGGATGGTGTTTTTTGGGATGGGCGTGTAATTGGCAACAACATCATTATAAGGTTTTCTTCCTTTGGCATATCCACCAATTTTAAATCCGTTTCCATCACCACGACTTACAAAATCAGAAGAATATCCATTGTAAAAAGCCCAGCAATTTTCTATCAAAACAGCTTCCGCATTATTGATTAAATCATAGCCATCATCGCTGTTGAACCAGGCTCGGCAACCCCTGAAAACATTGTTCACGCTTCCTCTCTTGAGATGCGCGCCAAAACCATCGGTATTGCCACCTTTGGCACCTTCCGATACAGAATCCCAGTTGTTGTAGGCATCACAATTCAAGATGAGGTTGTTGGAGCCGGACAGCATATAAACGCCAATGGCCATTCCGTCGTGCATTTTGAGATTTTCCAATGTATTGTGGCTGCCGAGAACCTCGAAACATTCGGATTGGGTGTGTCCCTTTATGGTTACCTGGACACCAATCACTTCAATGCCTTTAATGTGAATGTTGTCTCCTTTGACCAAAAAGGAGACAATGCGTTTATTCGCAGGTTTTACGTTTTTATAATCAAATATTGGAATTTCGTTTGGATAAGCCAAATAGCTGATGCCGTTTTTGTCCAATTGGGTTACATAAGCATAAGCTCGTTCGTAATTTGCAATTTGCTCTTCCCTCATCGAATAAAGTCCGCCCCTAATATAAACTGTATCTCCAGAATTGGCCAATTCTTGGGCTTTTTTTATGGTTTCAACAGGTTTGTCTTTGCTTCCAATATTGGAATCATTTCCATCCGGTGCTACATAAAATTCGGCGGCAAAAGAATAAAAGCTGCTTAAAAAGAATGTGATGATTAAAATTTTATTTCTCATAAGGTGAATTTGTTGAATTTCCTCCAGCCTTAGCTGGAGGTAAATGAATAAATGTCAAAATGGCTTTAGCCAAAATTGTTTCCTTGTTTGGCTAAAGCCATTTATGCAATTCTTATTTTATTCCTCCAGCTAAAACTGGAGGCAATTCAAAATAGAAATAAATTTAAAAATTATTGTTTAGCAGGAATTTCGATATAATCTTTCAAGCCACATTCCTTTATTTTTTTGAGACTCTCCGCTACAGTAAGCGCGTTCAGATTGGCTCCTTCAGAACCAGTGTGCGTGTGGTCTTTTGGAAAAAATGGTTTCACGGTTTCTTTGCCCAAGGCTTCGTATTTCAAGGCCACGAGTTCGTTTAAATCGATGAAAAAAGCACCAGTATTTTCGGCTGCAATTTTCGACCATCCTCCGTAAGAATCGCTTCTGCGTTCCACTTTGTCGTTCGGCCATTCATTTCTTGGAGTTTGGCTCAAAACGATTGGAATAGCTCCTTTTTCTTTGGCTTCCTTGACGAATTTTTCCATATACCAGCCAAAAGTTTGCACGGTTTCGGTTAAACTGTCGCGAACCACCACTTGGGTTTCGTTGCCGTTTCCTTTAAGCGAACCCCTGAATTTTTCTTTGTCAATCGCTCCGGCATCGTTATGTCCAAATTGAATCATGATGTAATCGCCCGGCTGCAATTGATTTTTTACTGCTTCCCATAATCCTTCTTTAACAAAAGTACGAGTGCTTCTTCCGCCACGGGCTTTGTTGATGACTTCAATTCTAGTAGTATCGCAATATTTAGGAAATTCTACTCCCCAACCTACTGCATTGGGATTGTTGCCGTTATTGGCCATTGTCGAATCACCAATCAAATAGACTTTTTTCTTGGCTGGAAGTACAATTTTTGGATTGGGTAGAATATATTTTTTTAAAGAATTATCACTTTTTTTCAGTTGATTGATAATCACCGAAGCCGAAAGTACCGCACCTTTTGCCGATGTGTGTGTGTGGTCGCGTTTGTAGAAATAGGTTCCGGTTACTTTAGCTTCGCCCAATTTTTCCATTTCGATGGCCATATTATCGTTCAATTCGATAAAAGTCACTTTCTCTTTTTTAGCGATTTGTTTGGCCCACAAACCATACGATTTATTGTTGCGAGGCACTTTGCCTTCCTTCCAGTCGTTTCTCGGAATTGAAGAACAAACAATAGGTATGGCTCCTTTGGATTTGGCTTCACGCACTATTTTTTGGATGTACCAACCGTAAGTATGAACTACTTCGTGTTTTTTGGTCAGCATATTGTCTATCTCTTGGGTTTCTTCTCCGATTCCTTTGATGGTTCCTCTGGCTCGAAGGGTGTCATTCAGTGGGGCATCATCGTTGTGACCAAATTGAATCATTACGTAATCGCCTTTTTTGAGTTTTTTATACACCGCTTCCCACAAGCCTTTTTGTTGAAAAGTTCTACTACTGGTGCCTCCTAAAGCGTGGTTTTCTAGCCTTACTTTTGTAGTATCCAAAAACTGGCCTATGTAATCGCCCCAGCCCCAAAGTCCGCCGTCGCCTTTACCAGCCCCATTTTTTACGGTGGAATCGCCTACGGTATAAATAGTAGGTTTGTCTTGTTTTTGGGTCGTAAAATTGAAAAATAATAATGCTAAACTAAGGATTGAAAGTATTTTAATTGACTTCATAATGCTTTTAAAAATCTAAATTTATTTATCAGTTGTAACTCTAAAATCGAACCAAAGATTCATCGAAATGCCATCGTCGCCTTTTTTGATACGGATATTGGTGGCTTGACTTTCGGGACCTTGGTGTTCCAAAGGTTTGAAATCACGCATCGCTGGAATTTCATACATAAAGGAAATGTCTCCTTCTGGGAATGCCGGTTGCGGGTAACTTCCTGGGAAACCGTTCTTAGGCAAATCAGGAGTGAAGACTCTTAAAAATAAGTTCTCGGATTCGCTATAAACTTTGAATGATGATGCACCCGCTTTTAAATTCGCACCTATAACATTGGCGTGATAGCCTTTGAATTCTGGATACACCAAATTTTCAAAACTTTCTCCTGTTATGGTTGTGTTATAGTCTTTTTCCCAAAAACCATAAGTTGTTCCCTTGATTCTGTTTTTCCAAACGTGATACGGACCTCTTCCAAACCATTTCATTCCCGTAACTCCTTTTTCAGGAAAACTGAACGTGATTCCAAAAGCACTGATTTTATCTTCGAAATAAGCGCCGTCAAAACCACCGGCATTCTCGGCATTTTTCAGTGCAATTAGTTCCATTTTAAATCTTCCGTCGGCTTCCATAATCCATTTAATGGAAGTCAATCCGCCTGTATAAGTTACGGTACAAACTGCTTTGTCGCCTTCTTGTGCTACTTGTACGTCTTTCACTTTGGCTTTCATCCCCACAGGGCGAGGGCCATTGGTTAACGGAATTACCGAAGTCGTGTTTTTGACGGCAAGAATTTCACCCGTTGATTTATCCAAAGTTACGCTGACATCGCTTCCTTTCAAAGTAATTTCGTTGCCATTTTGAACCACGGTAGCTTTTGCCTTGGTCGTTTTGGCAACCAAAAACTTGTTGGCATAAAACTTCGCTTTGTGAATAGGCCAAGTCCAAGTGTAAATTTCTTTTCCGTGGATGTCATTCGCCGTTATCGACAAAATATCGCCTTCGAAAAAATTGGCTGGAACGGCAAATTTAATCTTGCGAGTTTCTCCGGGTTCAATGCTTGGAATCTCTATTTTACCTGAATTAATTGTTGCTGCAATCGTATCTGTGTTAAGAATATTGGCATCCGATTTCAGAACTTTATATTCCATTTTGCAGGAAGTCAGATTACTGAAAAGATAATCATTGGTAATCAAAAATGAGCCGTCAAAACTATCGCCAATTTGTTTTGGTGCAAATTGAATCGGAGCCCAAACTTCTTTTACGGTGTAATAACTGCCTTCTTTTTCGCGATGTGGTCCCAGAATTCCATCAGCAGCGAGAGAACCTTTGGAATCAAATTTGGTTTCTCCCTTCCAATCCGAACGGAAAACAGCTTCGTCGAGCATTGCCCACATAAATCCACCTGCAAACAATGGACTTTGCTTGTAACGCGTCCAAAAATCTTCCAAGGCTGCTCCGTGACCGTTATCGTAAGTTCCGTGCATAAATTCGGTGGGAAAAAATACGTTTTCTCCTTGATTGAAACGGTGCATTCCTGTTAAATAAGTAGGGTAGTGGTGCGTATCCCAACCGTTGAAATCAGCCCAAGGATGAATAACAATTCTTTTTTGAGGATCGTTGTCTTCAAAAACTTTGTCCACATTGTAATTCCAACCGCCTTCGTTTCCGTTGTCCCAAATAATCACCGATGGATGGTTCACATCACGAACAACCGTTTCGGTAACTAATTTAGTTCCTAATTTGGTGTCATACGAATTTTGCCAACCCGCCAATTCGTTCAAGACAAAAATACCCAAGGAATCGCAAACTTCCAAGAAATGCTCGTCCGGCGGATAGTGACCTCGCACTGCATTCATATTCATATCCTTCAATAAATTTCCGTCCAATATGCTGATGCGTTTGCTAGTGCTGCGACCGCCCTCTGGCCAAAAGGAATGACGATTGATTCCTTTCATTATAATTTTGGTGCCGTTTACATAGATTCCGTCTTTCTTTTTGAACTCCAAAGTTCGGAAACCAATTCTTTTTTCTACTTTATGAATGGCAGTTCCGTTTTGTTTTAACACCAATTCCAAATCGTATAAATTAGGCGTTTCGGTATTCCAAGGTTTTACGTTTTTCCATTGGGCAGCAATAATTTCTTTGGTGCTTTTCGCTTTTATTGGAAAAGAAAAAGTTTCGAATTTTTCGCCATCCAAACCTCTTAAAGTCGCTTCGACAGTGGTGTTTTTAGTAATATTTTTAAGATTCATATCAACAGTGATCGAACCATCCATTTTTGGATTTACCGCAATATGCTGAATTTGTGTTTTTGGGGAAACCTCCAACCAAACCGGACGATAAATCCCGCCAAACAACCACCAATCGGTTTTGCGTTCGGCAGCATTTACAGAATTGTTACTGGAATGTTTCCAAACGTGGACTTCCAAAATATTTTTGCTTCCAAAGTTTAAAAGCGAAGTAATATCATACTTGAATTCATAAAAACCACCTTGATGAATTTCTCCGGCCAATTTTCCGTTGACTTTCACTTCGGTATCTGTCATTGCACCGCCAAAAGCGATTACGACATCTTTACCTTTATAATCGGCAGGAATTTCAAATTCGTATTTGTACAAACCTTCTTCTTTGCTGGGTTCTTTTTGGTTCAATTCTTTGTACCATCGACCATACGTGTATTCGCCAAAACCTTCCAATTCCCATTGCGAAGGAACATTAATTTTCGACCAAGTTTTGCTGTTGTTGCCGTCGGTGCAATAGAAATCCCATTTTACGGGATGTTCAAAATCTTTTCCGGAAAGATATATTTTATCGGTTTGTTGTGCAAAACCGTTTAGCGCAGAAAATGTAGTAAGCGCAACAATAGCAAGGATTAGAAAGTTTTTTTTAAGTAACATAATTGGATTTTTCAAAGGAGATTTAATTACCGTCGGGTTTTGCGATTTCAAAGCGAACACTCATCGGAAGTGTCCAATTTGAAAAATAATTGGGTTTTGTTGGATCGTAAGCCGGAGTTTCCTTGCTGATGTTCTTTTTCAAAGGAAGGTCAAGATCACGAATGCCTTTTATCACACAAAGGGCAATTTCGTTGGCACCAAAACTATTGAAATGGGTATTGTCTTCCAATGCTTTTTCCTGTCCCGGAAAAGTATTGGCTGGATAATGTACCAAAGCATTTTTGGAAGCCTCAACACCCCATTTTTCGTACAATACGGTAGTGATTTGGGTAATATCGATAAGCGGGACATTCATTTTTTTGGCAACCGCTCGCATAGCATCTGGGAAATTGCCGTGTGTTGGTTTTAAAGTTCCGTCGGGATTAAAAGCGCGGCGTTGCGTTGGCGTAACCAAAACTGGAATAGCTCCTTTATTTCGGGCCGTTTCAACGTATTCGGCTAAATATTTCGAGTACGATTCCCAAGCGGTGTTTTCTGGGCCTTTTAATTTTTCGTCGTTATGGGCAAATTCAACAAACAGATAATCGTCTGGTTTTAGCAAAGAATTTATTTTTTTCAAACGATTACTGCTTTTAAAAGAACTCAAAGCCGAACCTGAAACGGCATAATTGGC
Organism: Flavobacterium limnophilum; assembly: GCF_027111315.2. Lineage (GTDB taxonomy): Bacteria > Bacteroidota > Bacteroidia > Flavobacteriales > Flavobacteriaceae > Flavobacterium > Flavobacterium limnophilum. The sequence continues at coordinate 817,864 of NZ_CP114289.2, forward strand.
AACGACAACATTCTCATCAAAATAGTTGGTGATAAATTGTCCCCAAGAAGCCCAAGGCTCCACATCTTGGTCGGTAACGGTCGAATCTCCGGCCAAATAAATCACCGGAATGGTCGTTACAGGAGTTATTTTTATGCTTTGGATATTGGCAACGCCCAAAAATTCGAGGGTTAGTTTATCGTCCCAATTGAAAACGGTTAAATCCCTGTCTTTAAGACTGATTTTGGAAGTGGCATCAATTTTTGGGTTTCTAATATTGACATTGAAAGTTTTGGAAACTTGACTTCCTTTTTTAACGGAAAATTGATCCAGCATCAGCCTTCTGGATTCTGCTTTTATGGTAACATTGGAGTCTTTTTCGTTGCTTCCGATAGTTATTTCAACGCTGTAATTCCCTTCGGGTACGGCTACTGAAAAATAGGTTGGTTTTTCAGTATAAAAGCCTTTAGGAGCAATTTTTACATTCGATACAGAGCCAAAATCAAACCCATATCCTGTACTTGGAGTATAAAGCAGGGGTGTTTTGATTGCTGTTCCTTTCGTAGGTTTTAAGGTGGTGCCAAAAGAAAACAACATGTAATTTTCCTTGTTTTCAGAAGCTTTTTGAGGATTTGCTTTTGCTGAAGAACGTTCCAGATTTTTTAAAATACTTTTAGTATGCATGGCAAAAAAAGCACTAGGCATAAAAAGTAAAAAAACGACTAATAGGAGTATTTTAATTTTTACCAATTTGTTTGTGAAATTTTAATTTAATAGATTTCCAAAACTAACAGTTCCATTTTAATATACTATCCTGTACTATGTGGTTAAAATGCCTTAACTTAGTGGTATTAGGGTCGATTTTTTAAATTCTATTTGAATTCAATATTTTGTGGCCGTTTTTAGTACTAAACTTTGGGTTTAAAACTATATGAATTGCTTTAGCTTATAATTATTCGTTGAACCGAAGTATAAACGTCCTTTGACTAACGAATGGAAAAGAATATCCTAGTTATTCAGCTGTAAGTATTGGGAACACTTGGACTAAAGATGTTTTTGTGATGTAAAATTCAAACACCTTCATGCTCTAATAATTCTTCTTGTTTTGGTTTTTCTAAATTCACAATAATGGCAAATGCGCTTAAAATAGACAATTGCTGTAGGAATTGCTGCTTTTTCAAAAAAGCGATACTTGGTTTATAATAAGATTATAGGTTCACGGAAACCACTCAAACGGGTGTTTTTTTATTTTTTTTAATACTTTTCGAGACATTATCCTTGTTTTTTTCTTAAATAATCTGAAGGAGATATTTTGTAGTATTCTTTAAAGCAAGTACTGAAATATCCGGCACCATTAAATCCAACTTTATAGGCAATATTTGCAATATCAGTTTCACCGGCATCCAAAAATTGTTTGGCTCTTTTTATGCGCATATTGCTGACAAATTCTACAGGAGTAATGTTGGTAAGGCTTTTGAATTTTCTGTTGAAGGTTACCCTTGACATATTCAATGCGTTTGCAATAACATCTATGTTGAATTTGGAATCGGTTAAACCATTTTCTACTATCGCTATAATGTCCTTCAAGAATTGTTGGTCTTTAGTTGTGATGACTATTTCACAAGGTTCTAATGCAATTGTTTTTGCATTGGTTTGTAAACCTTCAAAAATTTTCTTTCTCTGCTTGATTAAATTTTCAATGGAAGCCAATAGAAAATCGGTATCGAAAGGTTTTGTAATATAATAATCGGCTCCATAATTCAACCCTTCAATTTTACTTTCGACAGATGATTTTGCCGTTAATAAAATTACTGGAATATGGCTGGTTTCTGTTGTGTTTTTGAGTGCATCAAGTAATTCGATACCATCCATTTCCGGCATCATGATATCGCTAATAATTAAATCCGGAAGTTTATTTGAGGCTATTTCCAACCCTTCTTTTCCGTTTTCGGCTTCTAATATGCGGTAAAAACGTTGCAGTTGACTTTTTAGAAACCCCCTTAATTCATGATTGTCTTCAACGATAAGAACCACGGGGAAGTGGGTGTTATTTTGTGCTATTTGATTTTCGATATTATGTCGGTCAACAATAGGATGCTTTTTTAATTTTTCGCCCTCTAAGTTTAACTTATAACTCTTGTCTTGAAAAATTTCGTTGTTTAAATCTATTTCTATGGCAACGGTAAGGCCTCCACTGTCGTTATTTATGGCATAGATAGTGCCTTGGTGCAACTTCACGTATTCTTTGCAAAGTGCCAGGCCAATCCCGGTTCCCACATTTTTGTGTTTGCCGGTATTTGTTTCATAATAAAGTTTAAAGATGTCTTCGAGCTTATTTTTATCAACACCAGATCCTTGATCCGTAACATTGATTTTTAATAAGTTGTCATTTTCTACTTTGAGTTCTACCGTGATGACACTATTGTTGGGCGAAAATTTAATGGCATTGGAAAGTAAATTATAGACAATAATATCCATTTTTTCCTTGTCCAGATTTACGGTGAGGGTTTCAGCATTGGATTGTGTTTTAATTTTTATATTTTTTTCACGTGCTGTCTGTGAAAACAAGGCCGTTATTTCATTTATGAATGAAACCAGTTCTAGAGGTTGAATATGAAGTTCTTCATTTCCGCTTTGGGCTTTTCTAAAATCAAGCAACTGATTGACAAAACGTACCAAGCGGTTAGTGTTTTTGCGCACTGTTTCTATATATTCACTGCCCAAGGGACTTAATTTTTCGGTTTTGGCAATTTCATTTATTGGGTTGACAATCAAGGTGAGGGGAGTCCTTAATTCATGGGAAATATTGGTAAAAAAACTCAATTTCAACTCGGTCATTTTTTGTTCTACAACCACTTCGTTTCGCAGCCGAATCATGGAATAGACTATTCTCCTTGTGAAATCCAGTAAAACAAGAATGAGAATGGCATATAAAAAATAGGCCAGATTGGTTTTCCAAAATGGAGGTGTAATGGTAAAAGATAAATTCTTTTGGGGAATATTGGTGTACAATTCCCTGTTTAGACATTTTACTTCGAACTGGTAATCTCCGGGTGGTAAATTTGTAAATGTTGCTTTTTTCTGGTTTTTTACCTGATGCCAAGTGTCGTCAAGACCTTTTAATCGGTAGGCATACAATTGTTTGTTGTTCGATCTATAATCCAAGACCGTGTAATAAATGCTGATGGTGTTCTCGGTATAATCCAACTCGATGTCGTTGTTGTAATTGATACCCAAGGTCAAAGGGAATTCTGCAGACTTGACATTTGAATTTTTATTGTTGATTTCAAAACTGGTAAAAACCATTTTCGCGGTATTTTTTTGGTTTTCTACTTTCTTTGGATTGAAAGTCAAGTAACCATTTCTACAGCCAAAAATCAAATTGCCGTTGGGTTGTTTTAAACCTGTCGATTCTGAAAATCCAGTTTTGAGCAAACCGTCATAGGAATCATAATTTCGAAAGGCATGATTCCGTAAATTAAATTTTGAAATACCATTTTCAGTTGCCAGCCATAAATTTTTTTCATCGTCTTCTACCATGCTCAGGATGAAATCACTAGGCAAACCGTTGTCTTTCGTGAAGTTTCTAAATTTTAAACGATTGCCTTTTGTTTCAATAGCCAAATCGAGTCCGCCACCGGCTGTCGAAAGCCACATTTTATCTTCGGAATCCTTGTAAATAAACAACACATCATTACTTCCCAAGCTGAATTTGTCACTGGAAATCTTTTCATGTCTTGAAAATTTTATTTTGTCGGGATTGTAATTGTCGGGATTGAATGTTACCAATCCATTGGTTGTTGCCACCCAGATTTCACCTTTATGGCCTTCTGCCAAATATCTTACCTTGCTGGATTGTATAGCCGGATAATTTTTGAATTGGTGTATAAAATTAAATTCGCCCTGATTTTCTTCCAACAAATTGATGCCATTGCCATAGGTACCTATCCAAATACGTCCTTTTCTGTCTTCTAAAATAGAATAGATTTGGTTACTGCTGATGCTCTTGGGGTTCTTTTCGTCAGCTTTGAATTGCTTTAAAACATATTGTGAATTTTGGGCATTGACAGGAATCGCTTTATACAAACCTTCCCCTTTTGTTCCTAGCCAGACGTTTCCTTTTGCGTCCCCAATGATGGAGTAAACATCACCAATTTCACCCGTTTTGTAATTTTCGAACAGGTTTTTTAATTCTTGATTATTTTGGTAAACCTTCAATTTTCCTGCTTTGGACGCCACCCATAATCTGTTTGCTTTATCGGTATAAACTGCCCTGATTTCATTTTCAGATTTATTTTTGGCGCCAGGAACTATAAGGGTTTGTTGAAAAATATCTTTTTGAAAGATAATTTTATTAAGACCTCTGTCATTGGAGCAAATCCAAAGAATTCCTGAAGGATCAAAATACAAACTGGAAAGGATGTTTGAAAATTTCTGGTTTTCATCTCCCGGTTTATTAAAAAAGTAATCCAATGTTTTGGTTTTGGAATTGTAATATCCAAAACCACCCCCTTTTAGTTTTATCCAAACCCTGTGAAAATTGTCTTCTATAAAACCGAAACTATGTTTCAGGTCTAAAAAAGTGATATCCGTTTGTTGAGAAAAAAAACGAACACTTTTTTCCTGTGGATTTACCATAAAAACCCCGTGTTTTTCGGGTTCAATCCATAACAAGCCTTGTTTGTCCTGATAAATTTTGTATATCGGCAAATCGGAAATTTTAAGTATCGACTCTTTTTTTAAAGTTGTTGCATTAAAAGTAACCAACTCTCCCGCAGCAGTGGAAATGAACAATAAATTGTTGTTTTTCGATTTTATTATTGAGTTTATGGTTTTAGTGGCGATAGCTGTTTTCCGGTAATTTTTATGAATTTTATTGTAACAAATTAACGCCCCGTCCTCGGTTCCAAACCAAGCATTGTCTTCTTGAATGAAGATACATTTTACATTGCTGTTTTTTACTATGTTTTTGCCCTGAAATCCCTGATTTCTAGATTGGGTTATATGATCTAATCCTTTGTCGGAACCAACCCAAACAGAATCGTCTTGGTCTTTAAATACAAAATTTAAATTATTGGAAGTTATCGATAAATTATTTTTTGAATTTTGTTTGAAATGACTGATTTTAATCTGGCCATCGGGCTTTTTTTGTGTTAGAAAAATACCTTTGTCAACAGTAGTCAACCAAACATTACCGTCATTGGCTGGAATAATATTGTCAAATTCAATTTTAGTGGTTCCCAGAATTTTTGCGACTGAAAGAAATTCTTCGGTGCTTTTGTCGAATCTATAAATCTGCTGGTCATAGGCTTTAAGCCATATATATCCAGAGGCATCTTCCTTGATTAAGGCAATGCGATTGTTGCCCAGACTACTGTTGTCGCCAGCGGTTGCTTTATACGTGATGAAATTTTTGCCGTCAAACCTATTAATGCCATCCCATGTGGCAAACCACATAAACCCTTCTTTATCTTTTAATATATGTGCAATGGCGTCATGGGAAAGTCCATCCTCTGTAGAGTAATTTTCTATTTTGCATTTTATTTGTGCCGTTAATTCATTTATGGGAATAATAAATAAAAGTGCAATTAAAAATTTAATCAGTAGAAGTTTTTTCATTAGCAATTCTGGTTTTTAATTTTAGTTCAGGAACTTATTTTTTATAAATATATAAATAAACGAATCAAATTTATTCCAAAAATTTAATTGTACTCTCCAAATTAAAGAAACATCGAGTTTTGTAACCATTTAAACTCAAAAGAAGGAATAAAACTAATTGTCTGTTTACATCGAAACAGAAATCACTTTATTGGAATTTGGTTATCATTTTAGTAATTTTTTAGTTAATAAATAATCGTTTTAATGATTGTGCTTTCTTTATTTTATGTAGAGCTTTAAAATGAATAGTGTATAAAATAAATACAAATAAAATGAATTTGTTAGTGATGAAGGCAATAAATAGGGGTAATGACCAAAAAATTGAAGTAAATGACCAAAATTTTAAAGTCATTATTATTTTATTGAAATATTTTTGATGCGAAGTATAATCATTAATTAAAACCAATTATTTAATACTATAACTAACTAACCAACCTTTTTATGAAAATGCTCAAATATTATGTCTTTTTAATTGTAGGACTATTGTCGTTTAATGAATCCATTGCCCAAAATTTTAGTCCGGATATTGTAGTTGATATCAACGGAAGCGGAAATTTTACCTCCATACAAGCTGCTTTTGACGCAGTGCCTTCCAACAGTACGAAAGAAACTATAATTTATGTAAAACGAGGTTTGTATGACAAAGAAAAATTAATTATTCCTGCTAATAAAACCCATATAACATTAATAGGTGAAAGTAGGGCCGAAACTATTATCTCTTATGACATCTACAATTGCAATGATGGAGGCGATGGTTTATGTCCAGATAACAAGGTTGCGCTTTGGTCTGCCAATTCTGCATTGGTGGCAACAGCCGCAACGCTTACCATTATGGCAAATGATTTTAAAGCAGAAAACATAACTATTCGAAATACAGCAGGACCAGTTGGCCAGGCACAAGCCCTTACGCTTCAGGCTGATCGAAATGTATTTGTAAACTGTGATATACTTGCCTATCAGGATACCATTTATTTTTGGACAGCCGAGACTTCCCGTGCTTATTTTAAATCGTGTTTGATTTTAGGACGTACCGATTATATATATGGTCGTGGAGTAGGGGTTTTCAATGAATGTGAAATAAGAAGTTACGGAGGCGCATGGATTACAGCTCCTTCAAGTGAAGAAACACAAACTTATGGTTTTGTGTTCTATAAATGTAATTTAACCTATCAACCCAATAGTCCTAGAAATGGCGATGATGGAGCAAAAATTAAATTTGGTCGTCCTTGGCACATGTACCCAAAGGTGGCATGGCTTTATTGTACAATGCCTGCAGAAATTGATCCATTGGGTTGGGGTGATAAATGGAATATGAGCTATGCCGATACGGATCCAAGGCTTAAGTTGTATGAATGGATGAATACCGGTCCAGGAGCCGACATGAGCGGCAGGGCAAATTGGGTAGGCATTAGGGCTTTGGCAGATCAAACCGAAGCAAATTTATACGAGCCAAAAATTGTATTGGCTGGTTCGGACAATTGGGATCCTACTGCCATTGCACCAACTGTAACAGTATATAATTGGGATGGAGGTGCTGCCGCCAATACTGGATGGATGGAGGCAAACAACTGGAATCCTGATGGTGTGCCGGCAGTTTCAGAAGTGGCAAATGTTGACGGCCTTTTGACAATAAACGCGAATGGCGGAAATTTTGCCGCAGATTTAAATTTACTGAACGGTGCCACCATTGATGTTTCTGCCAATAGTTCAGCCACTTTGCTTACACTTAATCAATCCACTGTTTTTTCTTCAGCCAGTGCATCATTATTGGGAAATATTAAAACAAAAGGAGCAGTAAACATCAATACTACTGCTAATCTAAACATCACGGCAGTCCTAAGTGGAGTACACCAAATTACCAAGTTGGGTACAGGTATATGCCAGCTTAACGGCAACAATTCAGGTTACACGGGTAATTTAGTAATTGAGGCAGGCGATTTGCAAGCCAAAGTCGCAAATGCATTAGGAAAATCACCAAAAATAACAGTGAAAACCAATGGCAAATTAACGGTCGACGTGAGTAATGCTGTTGATGTGAAGACGGCACTTTATACTGAAGGAACAGCGGTTGTCACAGTTAATCAGGATATAACAATTAATGAATGGTATGTCAACGGTGTTTTACAACCGGTTGGCATCTACAGCGCGACTACTAATGCATCCACCATTAGCGGAACAGGTAAAATAATTATAGGAAGACCAAGTGAATTTACTTTTCTGGGCGGACTTTGGGACGATGCGACTAAATATTCTCCGGCTTTGTTGCCAAAGGCGGGTGAAAAAGTAAATGTTAACAGCGGAGTAACAATTGAATCGGCAATTTCACAATTCGAGGGCGATATGTATGTAAAAACTGGGGGAACGATTCGTTTAAGACAAGCAAATACTTCAAAATGTTTAGGTCCAGTTAGAATGGCTCAAGGGAGCATTATTACTTATGCAACAAGTGGCACAGGCATGTTTTTAAATGCCCCAATTATTGTGGAAGGCGATGTTTCTCTAACAATGAGCAGCAGTAGCACTAGTGGTAGTGTTATGGATTTGCCGGGGACTTTTTCTGGTGCTTACAAAGTAATAGTGCGCAACATTAGAGATTTTGCGAATGCAGGAACCGTAAAACTGGGTGGGGACAACAGCAATTTCACCGGAATTTGGGATTTGACCGTGGCTGCCGCAAATCTTGGTGGTTCATCAGCAATCAATGGAGTCGTGGAAAATGCTTTTGGAAAAGGAACCATTAGTCTGGCTGCAACAAATAAAGCACTTTTTAATCATGCAAAATGTGCTGGGGATATTTTGAACATGAATATAACCGGATCGGCCTCGGCAGTATTAAACACTGCTGTTACAGTTAAGAAATTTACCTTGAACGGAACTCAACTTGCAGATGGAAAGTACGATGCAACTACAAATCCTGGTTTGCTTACCGGTACGGGTTCAATTACGGTAAATTCTACCAGTCTAGGCATGGAAGAAAAAGTCTTTTTGGAAAATGGCATGTTGAGAATAAATGGTGAACTTGAAAATCTTGAAGTTTTCGCCCTTACTGGACAGCGGGTATATCAAACCAAGTCAGCAAAAGAAATAGATTTGGATGGGTTAAAATCAGGCATCTATATTGTCCGTTATAAAATTAATGGAAAACAAGGAGCTACCAAGGTTTATAAAAATTAAAACTAAAGAAAAATGAAATCAAAATTATCAAAATTATTTATAAGTGCTTTTATTCTTTGCAGCATGGTTTCTGCCAATGCACAAATTACCCTTCATACCATTGGCGATTCCACGATGGCAAATTATGACCCGGCCACCTCAGACATAAGAGGATGGGGCATGATGTTTCAGCAATTTTTCAATTCGGGAGTTGTAGTTAATAATCGTGGGAAAAATGGTGCCAGCAGCAAAAGTTTTTATATGGAGGCACCTTATTGGACAACGGTAAAGCAACAGATAAAAGCCGGAGACTATGTCATCATCCAATTTGCCCATAACGATGAGAAAAATGGAGGTCTTGATGGAGGAACAGATCCCCTAAATCCAATCAACGGAACGGATTATAGAGGCACAAATCCGCAAACAACCTATAAAGATTATCTTAGAAAATATATTGATGAGACCCGAGCTTTGAATGCCACACCAATTTTGGCAACCTCCTTGTGTCGAAAATATTTTAGTGGTAGTACAATTACCCGCAAAGGTCTTCATGATTTAGGTACTGATTTTAGTCTACCGGATACTGATGACACTTATGATTATACCCAAGCCATGAAAGAGGTCGCAGTAGAAAAAGGAGTGCAACTCATCGACTTGACTACCTTGACAAAAAACTTGGTTGAATCTTATGGCGATGCTGCCAGTACAGCCCAACTTTACGTTGCTGCGGATTCAACACACCCTACAGCTTTATTGGGAACATTAACTGCTAGATTATGTGCTCAAGAAATGACCAAACAAAATATTTTGGCATCTTATATTAACACATCAACAGATGTCTTGATTAATCCTACTGCTTGTGATTTTGGGGATGCCTACACAGGTCAAACACTTACAAAAGAACTGACAATTACCGGTTTTGACCTTGTTCCAACCTCTGGAACATTCACGCTTTCCGTAAATGACGGGTTCTTGATAGCCGCCAATAAAACAGATACTTTCAGTTCTTCCATCACTATGAATTATACCGGCGGCAATCTTGCATTTACTAAATTTTATATCTCGACAACTCAAGCAGTTGGTGGAACGAAGACTGGAACTCTTACCGTTTCTAATGGAACCGTGACAAAAACAGTTCCGCTAACCGCAAATTTTATCCAATTGACAGGAGGAACTGAAGTTAACGTCATATGGCCATTAATCACAAATACTACTCCAGTATTGCAAGGGCCAGCCACTGTTGTTGATGAATCATTCAGTTCCATGAATACTTCAAGTTATGCTGTACCCAGCAGTACGGCAACATGGCCTGCCGAAAGCGGTTATGATTCCACAAGAAAAACACAAAGAAACGTAATTGATGGTAATGTATGGCCTGCGGGTGAAATTGATGAAGTATCCACTCGTTATATTCAATTTGGAATTAAAGCCAATACTGGAACGGAATTAAATATTGATTTAATAAGCTTATATGTTGGTGGTTCAGGCGGTAACGGTATGCGCTGTCGTATTTCTTATTCAAAAGATGATTTCGCCACTACATTTGTGGCAGGAGAATTTCAGAGTATGGTATCTGGTACCATGAATGCCGTTTCAAAAATACCGGTTATTAAACTCGTTAATGGAGAAACTTTAAAACTGCGCGTTTATCCTTGGTATAACGGAACGGCTACCGGAAAAACAATTTGTCTTGCCGATGTTAAAATTCACGGAGTGGCTCTTCCTGCTTCAAATTTATCTACCGAAAAATTTTCGAAAAGCCAATTGAAATGGATTGTTGAAAACGGTTTTATCAAGATAATAAATGCTCCCGCAAACAGTAAAATCACGATTTATGATTTAACCGGAAGACAAGTGTTCAAATTATCAACTACTAACAATGATTTGTCAATTATGGAAGCACCAAAAACTAAAGGTGTCTATATTGGTAAAGTAGAGTCGAAAGAAGCTACACAAACAATAAAGTTTTTAGTGCCTTAAAAATGATTGCTTTAGCCGTTAAAACACAATTAAATTGAGAGCCATTAATCAACCAAATTGTTACATCATGAATTCAACTATCTCTAAAAAAATAGTGGTCTTTTTTACTTTTTTTATTGTTCTCTTTGGAACCAGTTTGCAGTTCTCAAGTATCCAAAATAATTAAAAACTAAACCGATGTAATTATAATTTAAAAGCCAGTTAATTTTAACTGGCTTTTTTTTGCAAATTAGTGCCATAAATAGTTTGTCAAATAAGGCATTCTATTATTAAAAAAATCAGCCAGAACTTTCAAACATTCTGATGGAATATCCTAATTTGTACTGCACCGATTCATCGAAAAGACAACTGAATTAAGTTTTTAGGATTAAAAATTTCGGTTCGAAGTATATTTCAATGGAATCGAATGGGAAAAAAATATAAATTTGCATAAGTTTAAAAATATTAGTGGATATTTTTGTCCACTACTAAAATAAATTACTATCTTTGTAACCAAATAAAAGAAAAATGTTTTCAAAAGCTTGCGAATACGGTATAAGGGCATCAATATTTATTGCTGAACAATCACTTTTGGACAAAAAGGTGAGTTTAAAGGATATTGCAAAAGCCATTGATTCTCCGGAGGCTTACACCTCAAAAATATTGCAACAACTTTCTCGAAACTTTGTCATCAATTCGGATAAAGGGCCAACAGGCGGTTTTTCGATGAGTCAACAGGAACTCGAAAACGTAAAATTGAGCACGGTCGTGACCGCAATTGACGGTGATACTATTTATAGTGGGTGTGGTTTAGGGTTAAAAAATTGTAGCGAGGAAAAGCCTTGCCCTGCACACAGCCAATTTAAAATAATTCGTGATCAACTCAAAATAATGTTGGAAACCAACTTGATAAAAGATTTGACAATGGATTTCAAGGAAGGTTTGACGTTTTTAAAAAGGGAATAAAAAAAATTTAAAACAATAGTGGATATTTATATCCAGTAATAAAATAAACAACTTAAAACAATAAAAAAGATGAACATTCAAGAAAATCAAATTATCGGTGAATTGGTAGCCAAAGACTATCGTGCCGCATCAGTATTTAAAAAATATGGAATAGACTTCTGTTGTCAAGGAAACAGAACCATTGGCGAAGCTTGTGAAAAGAAAAACATAGATTCAAAATCAGTAGTAAATGATTTGGATGCCATAATTCAAGCACGTGGAGAAAATGCCACGGACTATAAATCTTGGCCATTGGACTTATTGGCAGATTATATCGAGAAAAAACACCATCGTTATGTCGAAGAGAAAACGGCTGAGATAAAACCGTATTTGGAAAAAATTTGTAGAGTGCACGGAGAGCGTCATCCCGAATTGTTTGAAATCAACGAGCATTTTAATGCTACCGCCGGCGAATTGGCAAAGCACATGAAAAAAGAAGAATTAATTTTATTTCCATTTGTCAGGAAATTGGCCCAAGCCAAACATGAAGGTTCAAAAGTGGTTGCACCTCCTTTTGGTTCCATACAAAATCCAATAAACGCGATGATGGATGAACACTCCACCGAAGGGGATCGATTTAGAAAAATTGAAGAATTGAGCAACAATTACACGCCGCCACAAGATGCTTGCAATACTTATGGAGTGACTATAGCGCTCCTAAAAGAATTTGAACAAGATTTGCACCTGCACATTCATTTGGAAAATAATATCCTGTTCCCAAAAGCCATTGAATTGGAAAAGGAATTGTCTTAAATTCAAAATAAGGCAGGCCATAATCTGGAGAAATATTGTATTGGAATAATTATGAAAAAGAACAGTGAATACCAAACAGATAAGCCCATCAAACGCAGTGATTCTCTCAAGCCGTTAAGCAGGGAACACCATCACGGCTTGTTGTTTTGCTGGAAAATAAGGACTGGAATTAAAAAAAAGGTGGAAGTATCCCGCATCAAAAAATATGCCGACTGGTTTTACCAAAATTATTTAATTCCTCATTTTGAAGTGGAAGAAAAATATGTTTTCCCCATTCTTGGAAACGAAAACGAACTCATCAAAAGAGCCGTTTCGGAACACGGAAGCTTAAAACGACTGCTTGAATCCACCAACACGGAATTTCAAAATAATATTAGCTTGATTAGTGATGAATTGGTAGATCATATTCGTTTTGAAGAACGTGTTTTGTTTGGAGAAATTCAAAAAATTGCCACAGCAGAACAATTGCTGTCTATTGAGTTTAATCATTCTGATGAAAAATTCGTGGATAATTTGACGGATCCCTTTTGGCAATAATAGTCAATCTAATACGGATTGCTTTGATTGGAAATCATTAAAAAACAACAAATTAGGTTGAATACTGTCCTGAATAATTGCTTTTTTTCCCACATATTGAATCGAAAGAAGTCATCTCAAAACATAATTTGATTTGGCTTTTTTTGTGTCTTTTTTGTAAAAATGTCTCAATTCAGAATCAAGAAATACGTTTCCAATGACCTTTATTTTAATTTAAGTATGACTGTAATCATAATGAAAGAGAGGTGCGTCTTTTATTTTTGCTCCATAATTCAATGGTGTTATTGAAGTCATTTTTAAATCAAATAAAGAATAATATGAAAACTTGGTTGGATAAATGGGAACCTGAAAACGAAGAATTCTGGAAAAAAACAGGAAGCAAAATTGCGTGGAAGACCTTGACAATTACAACTTTGTCATTGATATTGTCATTTGCCTCTTGGTTCATGATGAGCGTAATAGCAGTGAAATTACCAGGGCTAGGTTTCCCTTTTTCTAAAGAGCAGCTTTTTTGGTTGGTGGCTATACCTGGTTTGGCGGCAGGATTTTTAAGAATTATTCACACCTTTATTCTGCCTATTTTCGGGACAAGGCATGTAGTGACGGTGGCCACTTTACTCAAGTTAATTCCAGCAATTGGAATTGGGTTTGCGGTAATGGATACCAGTACTCCGTTTTGGGTATTTGTTCTTTTGGCTATTACTACTGGTTTTGGAGGTGGAGACTTTTCCTCTTTTATGCCTAGCACAAGTCTGTTTTTTCCAAAAAGATTAAAAGGAACTGCCTTGGGAATCCAAGCCGGCATTGGGAATTTTGGCGTTAGTCTAGCCCAGTTTATTACCCCGATTATCTTGAGTGTCAGTATTTACGGGACTACTTCGGTATTTACAAGCATCGATGTCAAGGAAACGAAGAATGTTTTAAAAGATTCGACAGTAGAGAAGCAAAAAGAAATTTTTGCGACCTTGGATGAAAACTCACAAAATAAAATTCTGGCTACTGTAAAGAAACCAGTATTGGATTCGGTTAAAGCGGTAACGAAATCAAATGATAATCACGAAATTTTTTCTGCATTGCCACTCAATGATAAATCTAAAGCGATTGCCAATGCCAATCCTAAATTGGCGGCAAAATTTTTGAACACTATTAGTCCCAAAAATGAGGCAGTTAGTATCAAGAAAATCTATATTCAGTCGGCCGCATTTTGGTACATTGGTTTTCTTTTGGTTTTGGCATTTATCAGTTGGATCTTTTTGAAAAGCATTCCGATGCAAGCTTCGATAAAAGAGCAAATGGATATTTTCAAAAACAAGCATACTTGGTATTGCACCATTACTTATCTGATGACTTTTGGAACTTTTGCAGGATTATCGGCAGCTTTTCCTTTGATGATAAAATATTTGTATGGCGATTTCCCTGATGCGCCGGATCCATTGGTTTACGCTTTTTATGGCCCATTGATTGGTTCTGCCAGCAGAGTCGCTTTTGGTTTTGTGGCCGATAAAATTGGTGGAGCGATTTTGACGACTATTACCGGAATCGGAATTTTGGCTGGAGCTATTATTTTGATAACTCAAGGATTGGTTTCGCCAACGAGTATGGAACAATTTCCGCTGTTTGTTGGGGTGATTTTGGCAATGTTCTTTTTTACTGGAATTGGTAATGCGGGCACCTTTAGACAGTTTCCAATTATTTTTTCTGAAAATCAAAGACAAGCAGCTGGAGTTATTGGTTGGACGGCAGCCATTGCAGCTTTTGGTCCTTTTATCTTTTCTAAATTAATCGGGAACAACATCACTGCAAATGGTTCTGTAAATCAATTCTTTATTGGCTTGATTGCTTTTACTATATTAGCAACAAGTATTAATTGGTGGTTTTACAACCGTAAAGGATGTGAGAAACCGAGTTAGGAAACCCGATTTTTTTTCAATAGAATTAAAAGATATCATTACAAATGAAAAACAAAACCTTTAATACCAAAGCACTTTTAATCGCAACGGGACTTTCAATTTTTATGATTGTCCTTGTGTTTTATGGTTCCAGAAAGTTGCAAAACTTTGATGCGGCCCTGGTCACTTATTTATTCGGAACCGTTTTTGCCTTCTTCGGAATTGTATATCGGTATTCGGTGTGGTTGCAAAGACCGCCCACTTGGATTTATTTCAAGAGAGGAATAACGTATTTGGTAACGGGAAAAGTGTTTTCGCATTTTTGGTTTGCCACCAAAGAGACCGTAGAGAATATTGCGTTCCAAAAATTTATTTACCCTCGGGGGAAATACCGTTGGGTGGCGCATTTCATGATTGCGGTGGGATGTACTTCGGCATTTTTGATTACCATTCCACTTACCTTTGGTTGGATTCACTTTGCGATGGCACCCAATACGATTTCGGTATATGAAGCCTACTTTTTCGGGTTTAAAGTAATAGATTTTGAGCTGGGTTCGGTTATTGCTTTTTTGACTTTTCACGCCTTGAACTGGTCTTCCTATTTGGTTATTTTGGGATCGTTGTATTATTTAAGAAGACGTTTGACAAACCCTGGACTGATTGCCACACAATCTTTTGAGGGTGATTTATTGCCACTTATTCTATTGATAGCCATTTCGGTAACTGGATTGGGGTTGACGTATTCATATCAGTTTATGAAAGGATTTGCGTTTGATTTCTTGGCGGTATTGCACGCTGTTACGGTGATCATGTTTTTGATTTGGATTCCGTTCGGGAAGTTTTTCCATATCATTCAACGACCTGCCCAAATCGGGGCGCATATTTACAAGAAAGAAGGAATGAAAATGGGAATGGCAGTTTGTCCCCATACAGGAGAAGAGTTTGCCACCAAATTGCATATTCAGGATTTGAAAACCGTAACCGAAGAATTGGGCTTTGATTTTTCGCACGAAGACGGAACATCACATTTGGATTTAAGTCCCGAGGGGAAAAGATCCCGTTTGGCGCAGGCGCATTTGAAAGCGAGATTGGAAGGCGGAAATTTGTTTGGATAAAAACACACCGCAAAGACGCCAAGGCACAAAGAAAAATAATTCATCGGTAAAGAAAAAATATACTGTAAAGAACAAAGAGACAAAGAAATAAAATTGCGACTTTGCGTCTTAGCGGTAAAAACAAAACAAAAAAATGGCAAAATTACCAGTATCAGAGGAGAATATAGTAAAGCATTTTGGTCCTCATCTAAATTATGCGCCAAAGGACGGATATGTGGGCAAGGACGAACCGGACGAGTCCGTCAAAACGCATTGTTGTTTTTGCGGAATGCAATGCGGAATCCAATTGTTGGTAAAAGAAAATAAAGTGGTAGGATTTGAGCCTTGGATGGAATTTCCTTTTAACGAAGGGCGACTGTGTCCAAAAGGCGTGCAGCGTTATTTGCAAAACAACCACCCTGACCGACTTTTGTCTCCGTTGAAAAGAGTGGAAGGGCAAGGATTTGTTCCTACTTCTTGGGATGATGCGATGAGCAAAACGGTTTCGGAAATTAAACGCATTCAAGAAAAATACGGCAATGATGCCTTCTCGATGTTGTCGGGAGTTTCCTTGACGAATGAGAAAAGTTATTTGGTTGGGAAATTTGCCCGCGTAGCCTTGAAAACCAAAAACCTGGATTACAACGGACGTTTGTGTATGGTGAGTGCCGGTGCGGGAAACAAAAAAGCGTTTGGACTGGACAGGGCTTCCAATAATTATTCGGATTTGGAATATGCCGAAGTTATTATTGTGGCTGGTGCCAATGTCAGTGAAACATTTCCAACGCTAACACACTGGATTTGGAAAGCCCGTGACCGCGGTGCCAAAATTATTGTGATTGACCCAAGGATGATTCCGTTGGCGCGAACTGCCGATATCCATTTGGATGTGCGTCCGGGAACCGACTCGGCTTTGTACGGTGCTATGCTGAAATATTTGGTGGATCACGATATGTTGGATCACGATTTTATTGATAATTATACTTCAGGTTTTCAAGAAACGATAGATTCCGTAAAAGACTATACCCTTGAATGGGCGGAGGAAGTTACAGGAATCAACAAAAATAAAATACGCGAAGCGGCCGAATTATGGGGCAAAGCCAAGACGAGTTTCTTGCTTCATGCCCGTGGAATAGAACACCACTCGAAAGGAGTGGATAATGTTTTGGGTTGCATCAATTTGGTTCTGGCAACAGGAAGATTGGGCAGGCCGTACTGCGGTTATGGAACCATTACCGGACAAGGAAACGGTCAAGGTGGTAGAGAGCATGGTCATAAATGTGATCAATTGCCGGGAAACCGAGATATCGAGAACCCAGAACACCGCAAGTATATTTCAGAAGTTTGGGGAATCAACGAGAAAGATATGCCCGGAAAAGGACTTTCGGCTTATGAAATCATAGAAGCCATTCATCGTGGAGAAATTAAAGGATTGATTTCGATTTGTTTCAATCCATTGGTGTCTTTGCCGAACAGTAATTACGTTCGCGAAGCCTTGGAAAAACTAGAATATTACGTTTGTATTGACTTTTTCTTGAATGAAACCGCACGCCACGCCGATATTGTGCTGGCCGGTTCGTTACAGGAAGAGGAGGAAGGAACCACCACATCCGCTGAAGGAAGGGTAATCCGAATTCGTCAAGCGGTTACACCTCCGGGCGATGCCAGAACGGATACGGCTATCATTTTGGAATTGGCCAAACGTTTGGGTGTTCAAGATAAATTTACGTATGCGGATAGCGAAGCCATTTTCAACGAATTGCGTGTGGCTTCCAAAGGAGGAACTGCCGATTATTACGGAATTACCTACCAAAGAATTGAAGACGAAATGGGCGTTTTTTGGCCTTGTCCAGAAATAGGTCATCCCGGAACACCAAGATTGTGGGAAGACAAAAAGTTTAAAACCCCGGACGGGAAAGCCCATTTTAATCCCGCTCCGTACAAGCTTCCGGGCGAAGTAACCGATGCGGATTATCCAGTGATTTTGACAACAGGTCGTGTGGTGTCTCAATATTTGAGTGGTACACAAACCCGTAGAATTGGCAAATTAGTCGACCAGTATCCAGAGCCATTATTGGAAATTCATCCTAAATTGGCGCAACAATACGGAATCAAACAAAGAGAATTGATAAAAGTTTCCACCCGTCGTGGTGAAGGAATTTTTCCAGCAAATATTGTGGAAACCATTCGGGAAGACACTGTTTTTATACCCTATCACTGGTCGGGCAAGAAATCGGCCAATCAGTTAACGCCGGGAACATTGGACCCCATTTCCAAGATTCCAGAGTTCAAGGTATGTGCCTGCCACTTGGAACCGCTCAAGGAAATAGCGGCACCTTCAACAGAATCAAAAGCGTATGCAAGTGTTTAATCTATAAAAAATAAATATGAATTACACCAGTTTCAATAAAAACGAGGAATTTTTTGTAGATATGCAACGATGCATTGGCTGTAAAGCCTGTGAAATGGCTTGCGCCGAATGCGAAACCAACGGTCAGGAATCCTTGATTCACGTGAATTATGTGGATCGAGCTTCGACTGTGCAGACCACCGTGCAGGTATGTATGCATTGTGACGATCCAGTATGTGCCAATGTGTGTCCAGCCGATGCGATATCCAAAGACGAAAACGGAATCGTGCATACCGCCAATACCGAAAGGTGCATTGGTTGTTCGAATTGCGTGATGGCTTGTCCGTTTGGCGTGCCCAAAAAAGAAGAAGCCTACGACTTGATGATGAAGTGCACGATGTGTTACGACCGAACCAGCATTGGCAAAAAACCAATGTGTGCCACGGTTTGTCCAAGTGGTGCCTTGTTTTTTGGAACAAGGGAAGAAATACAAGAAATGCGCCCAAACAGTACGCCAATCAATACCTTTATATTCGGGCAAGAAGTGGTCAACACCAAAGTCAATATCATGATGCCGAAAGGAAGTATGGAGTTGGTCATCTATTAGTATTAAGTATCGAGAATTAAGTATTAAGACTTTGGAAAATAGAGAATAGAATAAAGAGAATAGAAGGGAGTTTTTAGATTGTAGATGACTTCTGAAAAAAATGAAACATAACTTTTTAACATAAAAAAATGTCAAAAGAAGATAATTTAAATAAAAATTGGAAGAAAGACTTTCCAATTCTCAAGCAGCAAGCGACCAATGTAAGCCGTCGTGATTTTGCCAAATTTCTCACCCTGGTTTCGGGCGGATTGATGGTAGGAAGTGGACTCGTGGCCGCCAAAGCTTATTTGCTTCCCAAAGAAGAAGTGGGAAGAGAGCATTTTGTGTGCAAGAAAGAGGAGGTTCCAGTAGGTGGTACCCGAGCTTTCGTAATCGAGGGTAGCACTATTCCATATATTTTGATTCACCTCGAAAGTGGAGATTTCAAGGCTTATGAGCAAAAATGCACCCATCTGTCTTGTTCCGTATTTTATAAACCCGGCACCGGAATCATTCATTGTCCGTGTCATGAAGGATCATTTGATGCCAAAACAGGAGACGTTTTGGCAGGGCCTCCACCAAGGGCATTGCCAAGTCTGGAAGTATTTTTCAAGGAAAATGATGTCTATGTCAAAGCTTCCCACAAAGAAGAACGCACTGTTTAAAAACTAATACAAAAAGCCATGAGTACCTTTAGAACCAGTCAAAACCAAGCGAATCCCAACAAGCTGAACAACATCCTTTCGACCTTGATATTCATATTGATTTTGAATGTCACCATCCAAATTTGGTTGTTGTATGCCTCGTTAAACAACGCTTTGGATAACAACCGCGAAATATTGATACCAGCCTTCATCGCCTCTTTGATTTTATTTTTAATAGGGTTCAGTTGGCTTTATTATTTACCGTCTGGCAACAATAATAAGAAATAATTTTAAATCTGGGTTATTCTAAAAAGGGGCTTCTTTAAGAGATAGCCCCTTTTTTTGCTAGTAAATAGGCTTAGATTTAAAGTAAGTAATACCATTTCTTAAGGCTATATAAGTTTGAAGAAATGTTTGAAATTGTAACTGTTCATACTGTTTAATCGATACTTCCGGTTCAGTTTTCAGGAACAAAAAACTTCATTGTTGCTCATTTTATTTGTAATAACTGTGTTGTAAGTAGTTTGAAAACAAAAATATTATATCTTTTTTAATCTTTTTTGCATACGAATAAGTTTATCTCATTCCGTTATATTTCATTGGTTTTAAATGCTTTTTTAATAATTTATAAAAAATAATTAAAAAATACGTATTTACATAAGTATTAATACTTATATTTGCTTCGTAATACTTAATTAATGAGTTATGATTAAAGTAATAGTAGTCGGAAACGGCATGGTAGGTTACAAGTTTTGTGAAAAATTCATCACAAAAAAGGGAAGTGAAAATTATCAAATCACGGTCTTTGGAGAAGAGCCGAGACGCGCTTATGACAGGGTGCACTTGAGCGAGTATTTTGCGGGTAAAACCGCTGATGACTTGTCGTTGTCTACATCAAATTGGTATGAAGAAAACAATATTATTTTAAATACTTCCGAGTTAATTACGGATATTAATAGAGAGCAAAAGACTGTTCATACTCATTTAGAAAAAACGCATAAGTACGATTACTTAGTTTTGGCAACCGGTTCTGCCGCTTTTGTTCCCCCTATCGAAGGTGTGGATAAAGAAGGGGTTTTTGTGTACAGAACCATCGAAGATCTAGATGCGATTATGGCTTACGCCAAAAAAATAAAACAAAAAGGGGCTACTGAAGCTGCCGTGTTGGGTGGAGGATTGTTAGGACTTGAGGCTGCCAAGGCTGTACGTGATTTAGGATTGAATCCCCACGTGGTGGAATTTGCGCCTCGATTGATGCCAAGACAGTTGGATAAAGGAGCGAGTGACATGTTGCAATCCAAAATCGAGGAACTCAATATTGGTATCCATCTCAATAAATCAACTCAATATATTGCAGGAGAGAACGCTATTACGGGAATGATGTTCGAGGGCGATGATTTGCTCAAAGTGGATATGTTGGTGGTTTCTGCAGGGATTAAACCTCGTGATGAACTAGGAAGAGTTTCAGGATTGGAAGTAGGTGTTAGAGGAGGAGTTGTCGTAAACAACAAAATGCAAACATCCGATCCAAATATTTATGCGATTGGTGAAGTGGCACTTTACAACCACATGATTTATGGTTTGGTGGCTCCAGGATATGAAATGGCCGATGTGGCTGCCGAGCAGATTCTTGGCAACGAAAAGTTGATGAGGGAAACCATCGACATGTCGACCCAGTTGAAATTAATTGGTGTTGAGGTGGCGAGTTTTGGAGATCCATTTATTGAAAATGACGAAGTAACCGCCATTGTTTATGAAAACAAATTCAGCGGAGTTTACAAAAGAATCAATGTTACCAAGGACGGAAAAACACTTTTGGGCGGAATATTGGTAGGTGATTCATCCGATTACAATGGATTGTTCCAAATTTACAGTAATGCCATGGCATTGCCGCCAAACCCGGAAGACTTGATTTTGGGTTCAAGAGGAGGGGAAGCTTCTTCTTTTGGAAGTGCTTCTGATTTGCCGGATTCTGCCGTAATTTGTTCTTGTGAAAATGTGACCAAAGGTTCTATTTGCTGTTCAATTATTGACGGAACTGCCAATACATTTGGTGATGTGGTAAAACTAACCAAAGCTACTTCTGGTTGTGGAGGTTGTAAACCAATGGTGGTTGATTTGGTAAAAGCCGCCCAGAAATCAATTGGCAAGGAAGTGAAAGAAAGCATTTGCGAGCACTTTAATTATACCAGACAAGAATTATTTGATCTTGTAAAAATCAACAAATACACTAATTTCTACGAAGTTGTCGATCATCACGGAAACGGCGATGGTTGCGAGGTTTGCAAGCCGGTCGTGGCTTCCATTTTTTCGAGTATTTACAACGACACGGCCAACAAACACGTTACCACCCAAGACACAAACGACCGCTACTTGGCCAATATTCAACGAAACGGAACCTATTCTGTCGTGCCTAGAATTGCGGGTGGCGAGATTACTCCCGAGAAATTGATTGTAATCGGTGAAGTGGCCAAGCAATTTGATTTGTACACCAAAATTACGGGAGCGCAACGTGTCGATTTGTTTGGAGCCCAATTGGATGATTTGCCCAAAATTTGGGAAATACTAATCGAAAATGGTTTCGAAAGCGGCCACGCTTACGGAAAATCATTGAGAGCCGTAAAAAGTTGCGTGGGCAATGCTTGGTGCCGTTACGGAATGGACGACAGTACCACCTTGGCCATCGAATTGGAAAACCGTTACCGAGGAATTCGTTCTCCGCACAAATTAAAAGGAGGAGTTTCGGCTTGTATCAGGGAATGTGCCGAGGCCAGGGGAAAAGATTTTGGATTGATTGCCGTTGAAGGTGGCTGGAATCTTTACATCTGTGGAAACGGTGGTGCCAACCCAAAACACGCCGTACTTTTGGCCGAACAAATAGACAAAGAAACTGTTTTCAAATATATGGATCGTTTTCTGATGTATTACATCCGCACTGCAGGACCATTGGTTAGAACTTCGACTTGGTTGGAAAAACTGGACGGAGGATTGGATTATCTAAAAGAAGTAATCATTCACGACCGTATCGGTATTTGTGCCACTTTGGAAGCCGAAATGGAAGCCTTGGTTGGGACTTTTGAATGTGAGTGGAAACAAGTTCTTGAGAAACCAAGATTGATGAAACGTTTCAGCCACTTCGTGAATTCTGACGAGAAAGACGACAACATCGAATACGTGGGATTAAGAGACCAAAAAATGCCTAAACCTTGGTAATAAATTAATTAATAAAATTCTTTCCAAAGCTACTTCAACACTTTTAGGATCTTTCGCAATCATAAAAAACGTTGAAGTAGGGGAAAGATATCAAATACTTAAATCATGGAAAACATAGTAAGCCAATACAAATCAGTAGCCGTAGAAGACGTAAATGTTTGGTTCAAAGCCGGAACCTTGAAAGACTTTCCCAGCAATAGGGGAGGTTGCATCAAATACAAAAACAAACAAATTGCCGTTTTCAACTTCGAAAGAAGAAACGAATGGTATGCCTGTCAAAATGCCTGTCCGCACAAAATGGAAATGGTTTTGTCTAGAGGAATGACCGGATCAGCCGATGGAGTGCCAAAAATTGCTTGTCCAATGCACAAAAAAACCTTCTCGCTTGTGGATGGATCAAACCTTAACGGAGAAGATTATTCCATAGCCACTTATCCCGTGAAAGTGGTGGATGGAGAAGTATTCGTTGGCTTTTTGGAATAAATGTGTATCTTTGAATTTCAACAATTCGAATTATAATGACACCATTTCAGAACGCAAGTCTATGGATTGACGCAGAAAATGCCCAAGATCCAAACCAAGAAATATACCAATCCCAAACCTATCCAAAGGAGCTTTTATATTCGAATCGAATGTATGAAAGGCTGATGAGTTTTCATCCAAATGCTTCCGAAGAAGTCCAGATTGCCACAAAAGCACAGCACATCTGTCGCTGGAAAATGCCAAGAGAAACCTATCCGATGGATCGTGTGGGTTATTTGAAATGGCGCGAAGATTTAAAGAAATTCCACGCCAAAACCACTGGCGAAATCTTGGCAAAAGCAGGTTATTCTCAAGAATTCATTGATCGCGTTTCTTTCCTTGTCGAAAAAAAATTACTCAAGAAAGACGCCGAAACCCAATTGTTGGAAGACGTAATTTGTCTCGTGTTCCTCGAATTTTACCTCGATTCGTTCGTGCAAAAACACGACACGGAAAAACTCAAAAACATCATCCTGAAAACTTGGAACAAAATGTCCGAGGCCGGTCATCAAGAAGCCTTGAAAATAAACTATACCGAGGCAAATCTTCAGTTGATAAAAGATTCACTTGGGTTGTAATACGGTATTTTAGTTAAAAATACTGTCAATCCTAAAAATCACTTTTTTTTAGATATACAATCACAATTCATGTCTGATAAAAAAAACATTTTCACTTCCAATACTTTTAAAACTTGCTCATAATTAAAATGTTTAGACGGATGTTTTAATATGAAACTAAAAAATGACATACTATGAAAAACAAAGTCATTAATTTATTTGATAAACCCCAAATAGTAGTGCCCAATACGGGTGTGAAATATTCGCAATTGTTAGAAAAATTTTTAGAGCCTTTTGTTGACGATTTTAAAGATGCAGAATTTTACGAAGATATTATTGAATTTGGTATAAATGCCTGGAATGCTGCCAATATGAAATTATTGCTGCTAGAAGAAGAAAATGACGATTTACCTGATGCATTAAAAGATAGTGATATAAATGTAGCTTTGTTGAATAGAATGATCGATTACAAAATAAGTCATTTTAAAGAGTTTACTAATTTTATTGTAGATTATGATTTAGAAGAAACAATTGAGGATCCTATTTTAAAAATAACTACCCAAGAACAAGATGCCCATTTAAAGTCGATGTTCGAACAATTTGATCAAGGAGATACCGCTGGTGATTATGATGAAAATTACATTAATCGCAGTGCCATTATCGTCAAACCATTGCAGCCATTTATTGATTGGTGTTCGAATTTGTATCCCGAAGATCTGAATGATATAAAAGAAACCAGAACCTATTTAATCAGTGAAGATATCGAAGAAATTGATTCTTGGCTAGCAAAAAAATTCGACAAACTATTTACATTTGAACTAACGTCTTGGCACACCAATAAAAAGGAATGGCCTCAAAAAAGAAATTACAAAATGTTTAAAGAATGGTTTCAAATTGACATATCGACAATGATTTATGATTTTGAAATAAATCCAATTCAAAAAGGTTGGTAAATTTAACTTTGGAGAAAAAAAAATGCTGACATTCTATCTGTGATTTGCGTAGAACTGCTAATTAAAACGAAAGTAAGATAAAACCAATGATTGAGGAGATGGTAAACGAAAATGACTTTAAAAACGGATAAAAAATGACTAGCAGCACGGCATCTGCCGATATTTCGTTCAAGAATTTAAGGCGATTGTACATCTTCGCCCTCTTGACCATTGCGATTACGGTACTCTTGAGCCAGTTGTTGATACAACACAATCTTCACAGCCAGTTGAGCGATTCCCGAATCATCAATATTTCGGGAAAACAAAGAATGGTCAGCCAGAAGTTGACCAAGGAAATCTTGATCTTGAATTTTATTGCCGATCCCACAAATAACAAAAAAGAAATTGATCAGGCAAATGAAATTATCCAACTCTGGAAATTCAACCAATATGCCTTGGAAAATGGAAACGACAGCCTCGGTTTTCCAAAACAAAAAAGCAAGGCGCTTTCCGATTTGTTTGTGGCCATTAAGCCTAATTTTGACAATATTCTCAATGCGGCAACAGCATTTCTGGAGAATAAAAAATTGGGAATCAAGGAAAAAGAAAATCAGGAATTGGTTCAAATTATTCTAAAAAATGCTGCTGTTTTTCTGGAGAAAATGAATGATATTGTGGGGCAATACGACAAGGAAGCTCTCGAAAAGGTAACGCTGCAAAGCAAAACCGAGTACGGAATTCTGCTGTTTACCATGTTGGTTTTGTTGTTGGAATTCGTTTTTATTTTCAAGCCGACCAATAAAAAAGTGGAAAAACTCATCTCGAAACTTTTAGTCTCCGAGAAAAAAGCATTGAAACTGGCTCACGATACCGAAGTCATAAGTGAAGCAAAGGAAAACTCCGTCAAGGAATTGAAATCGCTTAATTATGCCATGGAAAACACGCTCCTTTATTGTCGTGTTGCGCCTGATGGTTCCTTGATTCACATTGGCGAGAAATTTGCCAAGCTGCTGTTGTACAATCCATTTCTTTCCGACAAAACTTTTTCGCAGGTGCTGACTCCAATCGAAAAGGAGCAAGTGGCCATTGACCGGATTATTACCCAAAGACAAAAAAGCGGTTGGCAGGGAGAACTCAATATTACCAATAGAAACGGGGATTTGATTTGGCTCGATATGTCTATGGTTCCCGTGACCATCAAAAAAGAGGAATCCGAGTTGTTGATAATTTGTTTTGACATCACCGAACGCAAGAAAGCCGAAGAAGAAGTCGAACGATTGAACAACGAAAATGTGGCCGACAAAATCAATCAGCAAAAAGTGATTTCGAGCAAGATTGTCGAAAACCAGGAAAACGAACAAAACCGAATTGCCAAGGAAATCCACGACGGAATCGGGCAAATGCTTACCGGGTTGAAATTCAGTCTCGAAAGTATCAATCTGGACGACAAGGAAAAGTCTGCCCAGAAAATAGAATACCTCAAAAAATTGGCTTTAGACATCATTAAAGGGGTAAGAACCGCCACTTTCAACCTGATGCCGCCAGAATTGAGCGATCACGGAATCGTTTCTTCTTTGTCAAAATTGACCCAGGAATTGTCAAAATTGACGGGCAAAAACATTCTTTTTTACAACAAGTCCAATTTCGACCAACGACTGGATTCATTGATTGAAATAAACATTTACAGGTTGACGCAGGAAGCCATCAACAATGCCATAAAATATGCCGATTCCACACATATTATCGTGCAACTTTCGCACAGCAACAATATTTTGAGCATCACCATCGACGATAACGGAAAAGGATTTGACATTGCCGAAGCCGAGAAAAAAAGAAATAGCGAATCGGGGATGGGCTTGCTTTTCATGAAAGAAAGAATTCAATACATCAACGGGCGTGTTTTTATCAATTCTATTCCCGGTGAAGGAACCCGAATTACCTTCAATATTCCCATCTAAAGAAATTAGGCAGAAAGTCAAGGCGAAAAAATCTTGTTATTATAATTGAAAAATACGTATATTAGCATAGTTTTTTATGTTTATATACGTAATAATTAAATTTAAAATTAAGTAAGTTATGAGTGCTACTATTCGAGTTGTCTTGGCTGATGATCATGTATTTGTGAGAGACGGCATCAAATCATTATTGGAAAATGAAGCCAACATAGAAGTTGTTGGTGAAGCAACAGATGGTTTGGAAGCCCTGAAAATAGTAGCAACCGAACAACCCGACTTGTTGATTCTAGACATTCGTATGCCTAACTTGACAGGAATTGAAGTGGTCGAAAAACTGAGAAGCCAAAATAATTTGGTTAAAATCGTGATGCTTTCGATGCACGAATCCGAAGAATATGTCTTGAAATCCATCAAAGCCGGTGCCGATGGATATCTTTTGAAAGGTTCCAGCAAAGAAGAATTTCTGAAAGCAGTTCATACCGTTGCCAATGGCGGAAAATACTTTAGTGGCGACATTTCATCCATATTAATTGGTCAACTCAGTAATCCTGGGGCTGCAATAGCGGAATCCAAACAATCCTTGGACGAGGACATGATGATTACCAAAAGAGAAAAAGAAATCTTGAAATTGTTGTTGTCCGGAAAAGGAAACAAAGAAATTGCAGAAGCTTTGGATATCAGTAAAAGAACCGCAGAAGTGCATCGTTTTAATTTGATGAAAAAATTGAAAGTAAAAAACCTGATGGAACTTTCGAATAAGGCGACCGAGTATTCGCTTTTATAATTCTACTTGATAAAATCCCTGAATACAACTGTATAGCCATTATTGTTTATTGATAAGTTATATTTAACCGTTATTGTAAATAAACAACTCCGAATTATTTTATTAAAACTTAATCTTGAGATTATGGCTGGAATTTTAGTAGAATTAATCATTTCATGGCTTTTGCTGTGGTTTATTAGCAAAAAGCATCTTTCTGTTTTAGGCTTTACACCTACTAAATCAAGACTTCTCAATCTTTTATTTGGTTTTTTGGCAGCTGTAATTTGTGGTATTATTTATTATATGTCATTTACAGTTTTTGCTGATAATAACTGGACTGTCAACGAAGCTTTTACTGGACTAAAAATGGCAATAAGTTCTCGATGGACAATCGTTTCGGTTTTATACGAGGAATTAATTTTTAGAGGAGCGTTACTTTACATAGCTATCCAAAAGTTAGGAGCAAAAAAAGCTTGCATTATATCTGCAATTTCCTTTGGAGTTTATCATTGGTTTTCAATGGAAGCTTTTGGAAATCCAGTCCAGATGATGATTCTTTTCTGTATGACCGGCATTTGGGGATTTATGTTTGCAATGGCTTTTGCAAAAACAAAATCATTATACTTGCCCATTGGACTTCATTTCGGATGGAACTTAATTAGTACGGTCGTTTTTTCACAAGGCCCTTTAGGCAATCAACTTTTAATTATTGCTGGCGGAGAAAAAGTAGGGGGATTTTTGTCGGGAGTGATTTTTATTTTCCAGCTTTTTGCAGTGCCGCTAATTGTCTTTTGGTACCTCAACTGGCTTTCAAAAAAGCAAAAACGTAGTATTGACAAAGAGCAACAACCGCTAACGGCACATTTAGAGTACGAAATTCGTTCCTAAGTTCATTTACGTTTTCTGTTCGCATTCGATAACATTTAAATTTTTATCAGATGTACTTGTAAAATAAAATTAAGTATAAATACGTAATTATTTTTAATTATCTGCGAAAACACAGGTTTTTATTGAGTATTAGTACTTATTTTTGTCAAAAAAATATAAGTATTATGACAACTACAAACTCATTATCACAATCTCACAGAATCTTATTTCTGAATACCCTTGCCTTTACGGTATGTTTTGCTTGCTGGACCCTAAATGGAGTGTTGGTTACCTTTTTGGTTGACAACGGAATTTTCAATTGGAGTGTTGTACAAGTAGGTTGGCTTTTGGGAATTCCAATTTTAACGGGTTCCATTATGCGTTTGCCAATAGGAATGCTTACCGATAAATATGGCGGAAAATATGTTTTCTCTTTTTTATTGCTCCTTTGTTCCATTCCTTTGTTTTTACTTCCCTTGGCCGACAGCTTTTTTATGTTTGCGGTTTTAAGTTTCTTGTTTGGAATGGTGGGAACCAGCTTTGCCGTTGGTATTGGATTTACTTCTATTTGGTATCCAAAAGAATGGCAAGGTAGAGCCTTGGGAATTTTCGGAATGGGAAATGCGGGTGCCGCTATTACAACCTTTATGGCACCTTCTTTATTGAATCATTTTTCGATAGAAGATCCAGAAAATGGTTGGAAAATATTGCCGGTTATATATGGTATTGCATTGTTGGTAATTGGAGTTTTATTCTTGGTTTTTACCAAAAATAAAAAGATTGAAAACCACACCAAAACGGTTTCTCAAATGCTGGGTTCTCTTAAAAGTGTTCGAGTTTGGCGATTTGGAGCTTACTATTTCTTGGTATTTGGATGTTTCGTAGCCTATGCACAATGGTTATTGCCCAACTTTATGAATGTTTATCAAACGAGTTTGGTAATGGGAGGAATGTTTGCCACGATGTTTAGTTTGCCATCGGGAGTAATTCGTGCTTTTGGGGGTTATTTGTCCGATAAATTTGGAGCCAGAAAAGTAATGTATTGGGTTTTATCATCCTCGGTAATATTAAGTGCCTTGTTGATGGTGCCAAAAATGGACATCACGACGGCTGGTCCCGGTGTCATGGCAGGAAAAAAAGGAATAGTAACCGAAGTTTCCGAAACCAATGTAAAAGTGGGAGAGAAAGACTTTGCAATCAATAAAAAAGTAGAAAAACCTCTTGAAAATTCCATATTTCCAACCAAAAATTCTTGGCAAGAAGTAGTTGTCAAAGAAAACCAAGAAGTAAAGAAAAAAGAATTGTTGGCCAAAGGAGTTACCGCCATTCATTTTAGTGCCAATATGTGGGTGTATTTAGTTTTGGTTATCCTGATTGGTATTTCTTGGGGAATCGGAAAAGCGGCAGTTTACAAACACATCCCGGAATATTTCCCGACCGAAGTGGGTGTAGTGGGAGGAATGGTAGGTATGATAGGTGGATTGGGAGGTTTCTTCGGGCCAATCATCTTTGGATATTTATTGACCAGTACCGGTTTTTGGTCCAGTTCTTGGATATTCATACTGATTTTATCGTCTATTTGTTTGATTTGGATGCACAGAACAGTAACCAAAATTATGAACGAAAAACAACCAGACTTGTCTAAAGTTATGGAGCGTCAATCTTCCAGAAAATAATAAAATAAGTTAAAATCAAGAAAGCCTTTGATTGAGTTCAAAGGCTTTTTTGATTTAATGTTAATCCTAATAACTGAACTTATTCCGTAACAAAACCCGAAGGCAATCCCAATAATTGGTATTGAATGGTTTTTGCCAATCGGTAATCCCCAAGCGCATTGGGATGCAACCTGTCCGTGTCTTTTTTATGAAAGTATTGCAAATGGGAATCCGCCATTGGAAAGAGGCCGCTTGTCGAATAGAGATCGATCAACGGAACTGCCCAATAGGAAGCCGCTTGTTTCAAAATGGCAACATAGGAATCAATATACAATCCTTGACCGTTGGCATAGTTTTCGTCCGGTTGCACATTTTTTTCGTTGAACTTGGCATAGCCCCTGTGAATGGGAGTCATGATGATAATTTGTTGCTGCGGAAAATTGTTCTTCAAGTACGACATCGCTTTGTTGATCCGTCCGCAAAAGGTGGAATCATTCAGGATGGGAGTCCGGTATTTACGTGTCACTTCCTTGCCGTTGAAGTTGGTTTGCTTTGTTGTTTCGGTAAAGAATTCCCCCACCGGCGTGTCGTGCATATAGTCATTCGTACCAGCAAAAATCAATATGGCATCAATGTTGGTTCCTTTTTCGTCGTGCAACTTCACCGCCTGTTTGTAAATGTCATTCCACTGATTGCCGCTGATGCCATATACAAAAGAGTTGATGCCCAGCAATTCATTTAGATATTCCCAATAAACATAAGTAGTTCCAACACGGCGTTTGTCAGTTATAGAATCGCCCAAGAAAGCCAAGCGCTTGCCTTGCCATTGGGAGTTTAGTGTTTTTTCTTGATCGGTTACATTTACTTTTGGAACTGCTTGTTGTGCCAATCCATTAAAACCAACGGTCAATAAAAGGATACTTGCAATTATGTGTTTCATGTTTTGATGTGTTTTATTGTTGTGTAAAAATAGATATAGTATTCTCGTTTTGTTCAACACGGGTTTCGTTGTTGGCGGTAGTGCTGAATAACTTTTATGTTGAAATAGTAAAGTTTGCAAAATGAAAACTTTTAGTTATATTTGCCTTATGAAAATCTTGGTAAAGAAAACGATTTTATTTTATATCAAAAAATATCCGATTGCTGAAACGCAGTTATTAATTTGGTATCACGAATTTTCTAAGTACGAATTCAATAATTTTAATGAATTAAAAAACGTCTATGGAAGTGCAAGTATTGTAAATAGCAATAGAGTAGTTTTTAATATCAAAGGGAATGATTTTCGATTAGTGGTTTCAATAAATTTTCTGCAAGGCGCTTGCTATGTAATTTGGTTTGGAACACACGCAGCTTATGATAAAATCAATGTTGAAACAATAGCATTCGACACCACAATTTTAATGGATAAATAATAATAATTATGGACTGGAAAGTATTAAAAACAGAAGAAGATTACAACAGCGCTTCCATTCGCATGATGGAAATTTTTCATGCGGAACCCAATACGCCTGAAAATGACGAGTTGGATTTGTTGATTGTCTTGATAAAAGACTATGACGAAAAACATTACCAATTACCGGAACTCGACGCTCTGGAAGTTATAAAATACAAAATGCAGGAAATGGGATTGAAAGCAAAAGATTTGGAGCCCATAATCGGAAGTAAAGGCCACGTTTCAGCAATCCTTTCCGGAAAGAGGGAAATCACTTTGAAAATGGCCCAAAAATTGAAAAATTATTTTAGTATTCCTGCCGACGTATTTTTGCATAGTGCTTAGTCAAAAAAGTATTGTTTTTTTTTGTGTATAATTTGGCTAATGCGATTCTGCACTAATATTGAGAGAATATATCTGTGTGGTCGGGATTGTCCAATAATTAAAAATAGGAGTTTAAAAAACGAATGAAAAATCACTACTTTAGCGAAATAATCCTATTGCAATTATTATGAAAAACAAGTATGTAGATTTTATTTCGGATGAACATTTTTTGGGCTGTGTGGCAAATCTTCACAAAGCATACTTGAAAGCTAAAAACAATATCACCAAGAAGAATTTTTACAGCAATAAAGTGGATACTATTAAACTCACTTTTGATGCAAAATTCAATGACATTGATGAAGAAACTTTGATTCAGGCTGAAATTTTAAGGCAAATTGACAAGTCCATAAATAATTCTATTGGAACTTTTCACGAACAAATTTTGGGAGGAATTGTAGGTTTTGAAGTTGGCAATTTAAGTGGATTTGATATTAAAGCTAAAGATGATACTTTGTTTGCTGATATTAAAAATAAGCATAATACAATGAATAGCAGCTCTGCCGAAGCTCTTTTTCAAAAGTTGTCTAGGTATGCAGATACTTATAAAAAATCAAAATGTTATTGGGTGCAAATTTTGGCAAAAAGTAGCTTTTGTGAACTTTGGAAAGGCGAAATCAATGGTAAGGAATATAGTCATAGTAGAGTTTACAAAATTTCTGGAGACCAATTTTATGCTTTGCTTTCAGGAAAACACAATGCTCTTTTTCAATTATATAAAAACCTTCCAATTGCTGTAAATGATTATTTAAATTCAATTGAAAAAAGTAAATCTGCTGAAGAAAATTCGGCTTTGGACGAAATCAAAGTTGAAACTGAAACTTCAAAAAGAACAATTTTAGACCAAATCACTTTTGAAAATTACAGTTACTATTTAGGTTTTGATAAATTGTAATAACTGTTTAAAAATTTTACAATTGAGTAGCCAACTTCTTTTCCTAAATTGACAGGCACTGCATTTCCAATTTGTTTGTATTGTTGGGCGATGGAACCTTCAAATTTCCAATCGTCTGGAAAAGTTTGAATTCTCGCATATTCCCTTACGGTAAATGGTCGAGTTTCTTCGGGATGACATCTTTCGGTTTGTTTTTGTGCAGGACTACAAGTCAAGGTCAAACAAGGCTCATCCCAACCGATTCTTCTGGCAATTCCGGTTTTTCCTCCACCAAGATGGAAGCTTCCACCCATAAATTCTTTTTGAATTTCTAATGGTAAATCTCTCCAATATCCTTTTTGTGGAACTAAATCCAAAACGTCAATTTTACTTTGAGGGTATTTCGAACCTTCTGATTTTGGTACATCGCAATCAAATAAATCTCCTTTTTTCAAAGCATCTTTAAGATTGTATATTTTTTTGTATGGTTTTGGATATTCATATTTTAAATCGATGTCTTTTCGAATTCCAACCAATATTAATCGTTCTCTTTTTTGGGGAACATTAAAATGAATGGCTTTTAAAACTTGAATTGGCACAACATTGTAACCTATTTCATCTAAAATGGAAATCATTCCTTGTAATGTTTTGCCGTTTTCGTGGCTTAACAAACCTCGAACATTTTCCCCGATACAAATGGGTGGATTTACTTCTTTGACAGCTCTGGCAAATTCATAAAACAAGGTTCCTCTGGCATCGGCCAAACCTAATTTTTTCCCTGCATAACTGAACGCTTGACAAGGAAATCCTCCAGTTACGATATCAACTTTATTCTCGTATTCTGAAAAACTAAAAGATTTTATATCACCTTCCAGAACATTCCAATTCGGCCTGTTTTTTCTTAAAGTCTGGCAAGCCCATTTGTCAATTTCGTTTAAAGCCACACATTTTAGTCCAGCTTTTTCCATTCCAACGGCTAATCCTCCTGCTCCAGCAAATAATTCTAAAACGGTATATTCATTGTGGGGTTCAACATAATTTGAAATGGTTTCTTCAACATTATCGTTCTCTAAAAAATCCGCAAATAGAGTATCAACATCTGATTTTCGATAAACTCTATAATTGCTCATGGGTTCACGAACAGCAGTCAATTTGCCTTCTTTGTCCCAACGTCTTAAAGTTTCTTTGCTTTTTCCAATGTATTCAGAAGTTTCCGAAAGCGTCATATATTCACTCATAACCAAATTGTTTAACCTTACACAATGGTTACAAATTTAAGAGAAATAATGAAAGAAACAAGCAAAAAGAAAAAAGAATAAAATAAATGTATTTACAATTCAGTAAATACATATTGTACTCAATAAAAAGATTTAGATTTTTATGATTTTCTTTCTTTGAATCACTATTTCTGGACGATTCACCGATGATACGTTGTCGAGTCAACTCCCACCCAAAGCCCACTCAAAGCCATAGATAAGCCTAGGTTGTGGTACCCTAAAAAAGTGCCCCAAATAGTGTCTAACTTTTTGGGGTCAGTCTATAGTTGGGAGTCGGCTTCTTGAATGCAATAGCTAAACTGTTTTCACCAATCTTATATCAACTTCCCTCTCCACATAATTCCATTCTTCGGCTTTTCTTAATGCATCCAAAAGTTCTTCGAAAGCATCGGCATCGGCAGGGGCATATTCGAACCAGGTCAGGAAGTCAAAAGGTTCGCCAATATCCCTGGAGTGGAACAGCTTCCGGGCAATGGCGGGCAGGTATTTCATTCCGGTTTGGGTGTGTCGGGATTTGTTTTCCATTATTTTCCGGCGTTCGTCTTGCGCCAAGTTCCACCAAGCTTCCGATTTCCGGATGGGAATAAAGGCGGCAAGAGTAGAATTTGCTCTGCCAAGATCTTGTTGAACGGCAACCAATTTCTCTTTGTCTTCCTTTTCGGTGTAGCGCAAATGGCTGACAATTCCTTTCAGTGTCCAAATTCCTGTTTCAGTTTGTACCAATTCCTCTTTAGGAACTTTTGTTAGGTGTGAAACGGAGGCTAATGAATTGCCTTTGATTGTTGTCATTGATGAAACTTTCCAGTCGCCGACAGTATCTCCTACGAAATCAAAAATTGTATTTGTCATAATATTTAGGGTTTGATTGTATAAATTATTTAACCAAAATATCCCCGTAATGCCATATCATTACGGGGATATAAACTAAACAAAGTAATTAAAAAACTAACTTTTATAGACCATTCCCATATCTTCGATAGAGAATTTGTCGGTCAATAGGTGTAATAATCGATCTCTGAGTTCAATGTATTCAGGTAATTTCACGATTTCGATTTTGTTTCTGGGTCTTGGCAAATGCACATCTTCAATTTCCCTGATGGTGGAAGCGGGTCCATCATTCAAAACCACGATTCTGTCCGACAAAAACAAGGCTTCCTCGATGTCGTGCGTAATCATGATGATGGTTTTGTCCCTGTTATTAAGGTTCCATAATTTCAACACTTCGAGTTGCATCGAACTTTTGGTAAAAGCATCCAAGGCACCGAATGGTTCATCCAACAACAAAACTCCAGGATTGATGGCAAAAGCTCTGGCAATGGCGACTCTTTGTTTCATTCCGCCGGATAATTGTCCCGGTAATTTGTCTCTGTGTGTAAGTAGGTTCACCATTTTTAGATAATGATCCACGATGTCGTGTTTTTCTTTCTTGGAACAATCCATTACGGAATCCACTGCCTGAAAAATGTTTTCATGTACCGACAACCAAGGTAACAAAGAGTAGTTTTGAAACACGATTCCCCTGTCTGGCCCTGGCCCTTTTATGGTTTTTCCGTCCAGTTCAACTGTTCCTCCCGTTGGTGTCAACATTCCGGCAATGGCATTCATGATGGTTGATTTTCCGCAACCGGAGTGACCTATTATGGAGATTATTTCCCCTTTTTTGATGGAAAGATTAATATTTCTTACTGCAGTGTATTTTCCTTTTGGAGTTGGAAAAGAGATTTCCAAGTTCTTGATTTCTAGATAGCTCATAATCGTATGTTTTTTAAAATTTGTTTGGAGGTTTAAGAGTTTAAAGGTTTAAAAGTTTAAGTGTTTAGGTTTTTCTAATATTTTAAACCATTTTAAACGACTTTAAACTTTAAACAGCTTTAAGCACTTGAAAGAATTAAGCTTTGTAAGCTACTTTGTTTTCGAAGTAAGTGAATATTCTATCAAAAAGTAATCCCACGATTCCAATGATTAGAATGGCCGATATTACTTTTTCTAGACTCAAAGCATTCCAACAGTCCCATACGAAGAACCCAATTCCAGCTCCACCAGACAACATTTCGCCTGCTACAATTACTAACCAAGCCACACTGATACTCAAACGCAATCCTGTAATGATGTGGGGCAAACTATACGGAATCAATATTTTGGTCAAATATCTCATATTAGAAAAACCAAAAGCTTTGGCCACGTTTTTATGGTCTTGCGGAATGGATGCCACTCCAAAAGAAGTGTTGATAAGCGTTGACCACAACGAAGTAATGAAAACAATAAATATGGTTGCCAATCCTGTGTCTTTGAAAACTACCAATCCAATTGGGAACCAAGCCAAAGGCGATACTGGTTTCAATAATTGCACGATTGGATAAAAAACTTGTTTACAAAAAGTGTTGGCTCCAATTAAAATTCCGATTGGAATGGCTACTAACGAACCCAATGAAAACCCTAAAAGAACCGTTTTGATGGAAACGAATAATTGCAATCCAATTCCTTTGTCGTTTGGTCCATAATCGTAGAAAGGGTCGCTCAACATTTCTTTCAATACGGTCAAAGTGGCTAATGGGCCAGGAAGTGCCTGCTCGGTATAAGCGCTCAACAAACTCCAAAATCCACCGAAAGCTATCAAACCAATACCTGCAAACAAGATTGATTTTGATTTTTCAAAAATGCTTTCTAAAGCTATTTTTAATTTGTAATTTTCTTCTAAAAAACTCTTTTTTGTTTCTGCTGCAACATCGATGGATGAATCTAATGCATCTAATGTTAGTGTGTTTTTATCTGACATGGCAATAAATTTTTAATTAGTTTTTAATCTTTAATCTTTATTTTGTTTTGAAAATCAATCGCCATTCCTCCTCCATGTGAAGAGGAATGCGACTGCTATTTCATCCTTTATTTTTTAACCACTTTTAAATATGCAGCTGGATTTGCTGGGTCGAAAACTGTTTTGTCCATGGTAAGTGAAAACGGTTTCATGTCGTCAGCAGGTACTTTTACTTTCATGCTTGCCGCTACTTGTTTGTATAAATCGGTAAGGATTAATTTGTCGGCAATAGCTTTGTAATCAGGAGCTGTTTTTAAGTATCCAAAACGTACGTATTGTGCCATGGCCCAAATTGCATGTGATTTGCGTGGGAAGTTTACCATACCGCCTTTATGGAAAGCCATTTGATCTCCTTTGTATATTTTCTTGCCTAAATTGCAACCTAGATTGTATTCTCCGTTTAATCGATCTTCGATAACATCATTGTTGGCATTTACATAAGGTGCTTTACCAATAATATCAGCCGTTTTTTTACGATTGGCAGGAACATCTAGCCAGATACAAGCTTCCATTATAGCTTTCATTACTTTAATTAAATCTGCTTTTCTTTGTACACTGAAATCTTTGTTGACTACCAACGCTTTTTCAGGGTGATCTTTCCAAATATCTTGAGATGCAATTTGGGTAAATCCTATTTTTTGCATTGCAGCTACTCCTCCCCAAGGTTCACCAACACAAAATCCGTCCATATTGCCTACTTTCATGTTGGCAACCATTTGAGGAGGTGGGATAGTGATTATTTTAGAGGTTTTTTGATTGATGTTTGCCAATGCCAACCAGTTGCGCAACCACAAATCGTGTGTGCCACCCGGGAAAGTCATGGCGAATGTTACTTCTTTTTCGGCTTTTAGTTTAGAAGCTACAACAGGTCCTGCTTTAGCCATATCTTTGAAACCTACTTTTCCACAAAAATCATTTGAAAGTGATATGGCTTGTCCGTTTACGTTCAACATCATAGCAATTTTCATTTCAGATCCTGCTTTTCCTCCAACGCCAGTGTACACTGAAAAAGGCATGGAATACAAACAATGTGCTCCGTCCAATTCGCCAGTCAAGATTTTATCTCTCACATTGGCCCAAGATGATTCTTTGGTAACAATTACTTCTACACCGTATTTTTTGAATAATCCCAATTCTTTTGCCATAACGATTGGTGAACAATCGGTTAGTGGAATAAATCCCAGTTTTATAGGCTCTTGAGCACTAACAGTTGAAAAAATAGAGCTGATAGTTATCAACATAACAAAAATTGATTTTGTTATTGCTTTTTGGTTTGATTTTAATGTTTTCATATCTAATTGTTTAATAAATTATTTAATTATTTTTTTGTTGAAAAAACTTGAGGGTTGATGTTTACCATCAAATAAGCCCAGTTGTTTGTGGCGTCGTTTAGTCCTGTTCCACCTTTTAAAACAACCATTGAGTCCGAAGCAAACATTTGAGAATATCCAGCAATTAATGTAATGTCTTTGTATACTTTGTAAACCGCCGTTACGTCAACCTCTGTTCCTAGGTATGAATCTTGTTCTACACCACCAGAAACGATTTTGTTGGGAGCTGAAAAAAGGTGAGGAGCAATGGACAAATTCACTTTTTTGATAGGAAAATCTAGTTTTAATGTAAGATCATTTAAACCTACTGAATTGGCGTGATTGCCCACGTAGAAATAATCCATAAAACCGTTAAATGCGTGGTTTGTACCAAATAAAGGGGCGAAAGATTTCACCACTGTAGATGTTGAATTTTGATCTTTACCAGACAAGAATTCATATCCTAAAGTCGCTTTAAATTTTGGAGTAAATGCATATCCTAAATTTACAGCTGCTTCCCAAGCCGATACGGTATTGTTGCCTATTTTACCGGTTTGGCCATATAAGCTATAATCAATAGCAAGTTTTTTCCCGTCATATTTAGCATAGGTTCCGAAAGTTTGGAAATAATTTAATCCTATTTCTGTTGGGGTTTTTAAGAATTCTCTTCCCACGTTCATGGCCAATAAACTAAAATTTAGTTTTTTGATATTGGAATGGTACCAAGCATATTGCATGTCCTTAAAAATATCTGTTGTATAAGGTGTTGCAGGGGCTACTTTGGCTTCGGAATTGGCATTCAATGCAAATCCTAAATCCAATTGGCTTTTAGAGCCTTTGTATTTGATTAAAGCAGCATCAAAACTACGACCTTGTGTTGCCCAATCCAATCCGCCTATTATTCTTTGGTTGTCGTAAGATAATACTTGACGACCTAATTTTGTGCTCCATTTCTCTGCGAATTTGTATTCTGCATACGCTTCAAAAGCAGCTACTCCATTTTTGCTAGAAAGTGTCGTGGTACTTACATCTCCCCAAGTGCTGATGTTTTGAAGTGAAAGTTTTACACTTAATTTGCCATCAGTGTAATTTAAATTTACTCTAGAACGATTTCCTATGAAAGAGGTGTGTTCTGTAGTTGGAGTTATTAAAGTGCCAAATCCATTGGTGTATTCATAACGAGGTCTAATTTGAATATCAGTTTTAAATTCCTGCGCAAATGCATTTCCCGTTACCAGTCCTAATAATGATAGATAAATTGTTTTTGTGATTTTCATAGTAGTTTGTTTTTGTTTGTAATTGTTTTGATTAAGTACATTGCAAACTTATATAAGTATTAATACTTATAAACTACGTAAAATGCAGATGAAAATAGCTTTTTAACCCAAAAAATAGCGTGATTAAGTCTGTTTATTTTCTGCTTTTTGACAGGAAATTCAAATTAACTCAATTATATCAAGGGGTTACGTTGTGGTGGTTTTAGTAAAAAATACGTATAAATGATTTTTTTTGCTCTAAGTAAGTTTAGTTTTTGTCTTTTAAATACTTGAAAAAAGAAAATTTGTTCAAAAAGAAGCCAAAAAAAATAGCCTTCAGAGATGAAGACTACGTGTTATTTAGAGGAAAAAGTGAATGCGAAGAGAAGTTTTATTGCAAGAATTACTTATGTTCCCTGATTTCGGCTTTTAATTTATCGACATTGACCAAGCCAATTTTTTTGCCCACGGTTTTGATAAGGGCTTCTTTTTTCAGACTTGAAATCACTCTAATCACCTGTTCATCGGTGGTTCCGGCGAAATCGGCTATTTCTTTTCGGGATAAATCCAGCTCTATGACACCGTTTGTTTGTCCAAATTTTCGATGGATGTATAATAAGGTGTCGATTACTCTTTCTCGAACATTCATTTGGGCAATTTTTCGAATGTTGTTCTCGCTTTTATTCAATTCTTCGGCATAAAAAAGCATTAAATCATAGGTGAATTCGGGAATGTTGTGAAGAATTTCGAGCATGTCTTCGTTGCTGAAATTGCACAAAATAGTATCTTCAAGAGCATAAGCGCCAATGAGGTAGCGCTTGCTGGTGCCAAAACCCCTGAAGCCAACAGTGTCGCCGTTTTTGGTCAATCGAACGATTTGTTCTTTGCCGTGAATGCCTGTTTTTACGGTCTTTACCTTTCCTTTGTAGATAAAATAGAGGCCTTGTATTGGCGCACCTTCAATGATGAATTGTTGGGTTTTTTTGCAAACAAAACTGCGTTTTTTATCAATGTAATTTTTCATTTGCTCCAAGTGAATGTGTTTTTTGATAAAACAATTTTCATTGGTACAACTTGTGCAATTGGCTAGTTCTTCTTTCATCGACAAAATCTTTAATTAGTACTGACTGAATTTACTCCAGGAATTTATTTTGAACAAATTTATAAAAAAATATTCGATTCATACGTATTTATACGTAAAAATACTTATTTTTACACTTTCGAAAAGAGAACAAGTCGACAAGTTGGACTTCCATCATTAATAAAGAAAGTATAATGCAAAATTCAGAAATCAAAACGACCTGTTCCTATTGTGGTGTAGGATGCGGAATTGTAGTAACTAATGATGCTAAAAATGGAGTTGCCGTAACCGGAGATAAAGACAATCCAGTGAATAGAGGCATGCTTTGTTCCAAAGGAATGAATCTTCATTACGTGGTTAACGATACTTCAGACAGAATCCTGTATCCAGAAATGAGATGGAGTAAATCACATCCCATGGAACGCGTAAGTTGGGATGCCGGATTGGATCGTGCTGCAGCGGTATTCTCCTCCATAATAAAAAAATACGGTCCAGACAGTGTAGGGTTTTACATTTCGGGACAATGTCTTACCGAAGAATATTATTTGGTAAACAAATTGGTAAAAGGATTCTTGAAG
Source organism: Flavobacterium limnophilum (assembly GCF_027111315.2). Classification (GTDB taxonomy): domain Bacteria; phylum Bacteroidota; class Bacteroidia; order Flavobacteriales; family Flavobacteriaceae; genus Flavobacterium; species Flavobacterium limnophilum. Next base: position 858,939 of record NZ_CP114289.2, read on the forward strand.
ACCAATAATATAGATACCAACTCTCGTTTGTGCATGAGTTCGGCGGTGGCGGGTTACAAGAAAACCTTCGGTGAAGATTCGGTGCCCATTGCTTATGATGATATCGAACTGGCGGATACGTTTTTGATTACGGGAGCCAATCCTGCTTGGTGCCATCCGATTCTTTTTAGAAGATTGGAACAACACAAGGAAAAAAATCCGAAAGTAAAAATCATCGTGGTCGATCCACGAAAAACCGATTCAGCTTTGGCGGCCGATTTGCATTTGCAAATTATTCCCGGAACCGATATTGTTTTGTACCACGCTTTGGCCAAAAGACTAATCGAAAAAGGCTATGCCGATAAAGATTTCGTGAGTAACCATACCGAAAATTTCAATGCATATAAAGACTTGGTTTTATCCAGCTCTTTCGAAAAAGCTTCTAAAATTTGTGGAATATCTGTAGATCAAATCAAACAAGCTGCTGATATCATAGGAAAAGCCAAAGGATTTATTTCGCTTTGGGCAATGGGATTGAATCAAAGTGCGATTGGAGTGGATAAAAACACGGCTTTATTAAATCTTTCTCTATTGACGGGCCACGTTGGAAAACCAGGTTCAGGTCCTTTTTCTTTAACAGGCCAGCCCAATGCAATGGGTGGTCGTGAAGTAGGAGGAATGGCCAATTTATTGGCGGTTCACAAAGAATTAAATAATCCGGTTCATCGTCAAGAAGTGGCCGATTTTTGGGGAGTTGACGGTATTTCCGAAAAACCGGGATTGACCGCCACCGAAATGTTCGAAGCTTTGGAATCCGGAAAAATGAAGGCAATTTGGATTATCTGTACCAATCCTTTAGTGAGTTTACCCGATTCTAGAAGAGTGGAAAAAGCCTTGGCGAATGCCAAATTCGTTGTCGTTCAAGATATTTCACACAACTCGGATACGTCAAAGTTTGCCGATTTATTGTTGCCGGCCGCAGGTTGGTTGGAAAAAGAGGGAACAATGACCAATTCCGAAAGAAGAATTTCGTATTTGCCAAAAGGCATCAATGCACCGGGAGAAGCGCTTTCAGACGTGGATATTTTGATGCGTTTTGCCAAAAAAATGAATTTTCCGGGTTTCAATTTCAATACGACGGAAGATATTTATAAAGAACATTGCCTGATGACAAAAGGAACCAACATTGATATTTCCTTTTTGAATTATAACCGTCTCAAAAATGAAGGCACGTTTCAATGGCCGGTTCCCGATTATGGACATCCGGGAACACCGCGATTGTTTGCTGACAAAAAGTTCTTTACGCCTTCGCAAAAAGCGATTTTCAATATCCCGACGGCTATCGAAAATACTTCGGCAGCTCCTAATGAAGAGTTTCCATTCATTTTGACAACGGGACGTATTCGGGATCAATGGCACACGATGACCAAAACGGGAAAAGTATCTCGATTGATGTCGCATATTCCAAGTCCGGTACTGGAAATAAACCCCATTGATGCCTTCAAAGCAAAAATTGAAGAAGGAGATATTGTTGTGGTAACTAGCCAAAACGGAACGGTTCGAGTGAAAGCCAAGGTTTCGGATACGATTCGTGAAGGAGTGGTTTTCTTGCCGATGCACTGGGGAAAACAATTAGAAAACGATTTGAATAGAACCAATAACTTGACCAACACCATTGTCGATCCCGTTTCGAAAGAACCCGATTTTAAATATACGACGGTTTCGGTGGTCAAATACGTGAAACCTTTCGAGAAAATAGCCGTGGTTGGAGCGGGAGCAGCTGCTTTCCGATTCATTCAAAACTACAGGGAAATCAACAAGACCGATGAAATTGTTGTTTTCTCGAACGAGGAAAATCCGTTCTATAACCGAGTTTTATTGCCGGAATACATGACGGGAGAATTTACTTGGGAGCAGCTTTTGAAAATCAAGGAAGAAGCGCTAGGCAGGTTGAGCATCACGATGAAATCGAATGTTTCGATTGACAATGTCAATGCCAAAGAGAACACCATTCTCGACAGCAAAGGCGATTTACACACTTTTGATTCCTTGATTTTAGCCACTGGAAGCCGACCATTTGTGCCTGAAAATGCCCAATTGCATTTGCCGGGACGCTTTACGATGCGAAAAAAAAGCGATGCCGACAGATTAAAAGAGTATTTGGACAGCACTAATTTACCTGCCGATGAACAACACGTGGTTATCGTGGGTGGCGGGTTGTTGGGATTGGAATTGGCGGCAGCCTTGAAACATAAAAAAGTAAAAATCACCATAATTCAACGTGCTTCCCGTTTGATGGAGCGTCAGTTGGATCGAATTTCAAGTAAATTATTGGCCGAGGAAGTTCAACTTCGCGATATTCAAATTTATTTTGACAATGAGGTCAATACCGTATTCGAAACGGACAATGCAAACGAATTGGAAATTGCCCTGAAAAGTGGTCGAATTATTACTGCCAATGCCATTGTTTACACCATTGGAACCATTCCAAACATAGAAATTGCCAAAGAATCCGGGCTTTCTTGCGGACGTGGCGTGAAAGTAAACCAGTATTTGCAATCTTCGAATCCCAATATTTTTGCCATTGGCGAAATAGCGGAATTCAACAATCAATTATTCGGAATTACCTCTGCTGCCGAAGAGCAAGCCGATATTTTGGCTAACTTTATGGCAGGCGACATCAGCAGTTTTTACAAAGGCTCGGTTTTGATGAATATCCTGAAGCTGGAAGACATCAATTTGTGCAGTATTGGCGAAATTGAAGTGCCTGAGAACGATGATTCGTATGAGGAAATTGTCTTTGCCGATTTGAAAAAGCGATATTACAAGAAATGTATTGTCAAGAATGATTTGCTGGTTGGTGCGATTTTAATGGGAGATAAAGCCGAATTTGCCGAATTCAAAACAATGATTGAAAGCAAAATTGAGTTGTCTGACAAAAGAAATAGGTTGTTGAGGGGAAGTTCGACAGCGAAACCCGTTTTAGGAAAACTAGTTTGTTCTTGTAGCCAAGTGGGAAGCGGAAATATTGAAGAATGCATCAAAAGCGGTGTGACCAATTTCACTGAATTATGCAAAACAACAGGCGCCGGATTGGGTTGCGGAAGTTGCAAGACCGAAGTGAAAGAAATTTTATCAAAATGTAAATAAGTTTGTTGTTTTTGGTTTGTAGTTTGTTGTTGAACAACTATAAACCAAAAACCATAAACCACAAACTAACGATTATGGAATTGACAAGATTAATAGTAAAAGGAGGCGTGATTTCGCCAGGTGAATTGCGAGAAATTGTGAATATGGCTTTGGATCAAGGCTTGAAGGATATTTCTTTTGGTTCTCGTCAAGACATTATTTTTCCAAAAGGATTTACGGCCATCGGGAAAGAAAAAGCAGGAAAATATCATTTTGTTTATCCAAATGAAAAAAGCGGCAACAATATCGTGACTTCTTATGTTTCGACTGATATTTTTAGAAATACGCCTTGGCTTACGGGAAATAAATTCCTGTATATCTTGGAACAATTCAAGCAAAATCCAGAATTGAAAGTCAATATCACCGACCCAAATCAACAATTAGTTCCTTTGTTTACTGGGCATATCAACTTTATTGCATCGCACCACGAAGATTATTGGTTTTTATACATCCGTTTGCCCAAATGGGACAAAATGGAAATGTATCCCGTACTGATTTACAGTTGGAATATTGCCGAAGTGTATTATGCCATTGAAAAAATATTGCAAGAAGAACCTGATTCTGCCGACATGATTTTTCAATTGGTAAACGATGCTTTGGACACCAATAACAGGACTATCGACAAACCGTTAAACATTCCTTTTTATCCATTTCCGTATTATGAAGGGATGAATAGATTGGGAATCGACCAATACTGGTTGGGATTGTATTGGAGAAATAACCTCTATGATTTAGATTTTTTGAAGGAAATGTGCGATTTGTGTTTTGATTGCAAAATAGGCAAGATTTGTATCACGCCTTGGAAATCGTTCATTGTAAAAGGAATTCCAAAAGACCGAAAATTGGATTGGGAAAAGTTCCTTGGCAAAAAAGGAATCAACGTGCGCCATTCGTTGTTGGAATTGAATTGGCATTTGCCTGTGGCCGAAGAATGGGCCTTGAATTTGAAAACCTTTTTGGTGCGAACGCTGGACCAGTTTGACATCAGCACTTACGGACTAACCTTTGGATTGTCCGAATATAATAGAGACGGGCATTATTTTACTTCGATTGTTGTCGAAAAAAATGATGTTCCCAAAGATTTGGAATCCATAAAAATCAGGGCTACCTACAATGTTTTGTATGCCAAAAATTTTGACCCCAATACCAAAGAATACATCGTTCATGCACAAGATGTAGACAAATTGGAACTGCCCACCATCTTGATAGAATTGAGCCGAAAATATTTTGATGAACTTGGAAATTCAACTTTTGAGGTAAGTGCTACCTCGGCCAAAAAAGAACAAAAAGAACAAGACATACACCAGTGTCAAGAATGTTTGACGATTTATAATGCCGAATTTGGCGACCAAACCCAAGGCATTGAAAAAGGGGTTTTGTTTGCCGATTTGCCGGAAGACTACCATTGTTCGTTGTGTGAATCTCCCAAAAGTAATTTTATAAGTTATCTTGAAAAAGTATAATTTTACAAATTCCCATTTTAAGAATACAGAATAACAGAAACCAATTATGAAGACACGATTCAAAAAAGTAAGCTCCTCCCATATCAGTATTTCGGAATTAATGCTTCCTTCGCATACCAATTTTAGCGGTAAAATACACGGAGGGTACATCTTGTCGTTACTGGATCAAATTGCTTTTGCTTGTGCTTCGAAGTTTTCAGAGAATTATTGCGTCACGGCCTCCGTCGATACGGTAAATTTCCTGAAACCCATTGAAGTAGGGGAATTGGTCACGATGAAGGCCAGCGTCAATTATGTGGGACACAGTTCGATGATTGTCGGGATTCGCGTGGAAGCCGAAAACATTCGAACCGGAGTAATCAAGCATTGCAATTCCTCTTATTTTACGATGGTTGCCAAAGACAATGACGGGAAAAACGTCATGGTTCCGGGCTTGATTTTGACGACCCTGAAAGAAGTAAGCCGCTATGAACACAGCGTAAAACAGCTTGCCCTAAAAAAAGAAAGAGAATATCAAAAAGGAATTGCCACTTTTGGTTCCATTGAATCCATTTTGAGTTCCAACGAGTACAATGTGAAGGTGGAATTGGAGTAGTTTTTTTCAGAAGACAACTCTAGTTTTAGACGAGTGTAATTTTAAAAATTAGAAATCTATTCCTGATATATTAGATAAATTACAGTGCATACCTGAAAAATAACATGGCACTGAGCCATGGTTTAGTTTTGTTGTTCAGTGCTTCTCTAACTCCCGTTCCAGGTATTGTATATGCTAAATGTCCGTGCCAGTACCAACTTTTGGACTGAAAATATTTAACACTAATGTTGAATTCATATCCGTATTCCTTTTTAGGCATATAGCTTAATGCTGGATTTCCTCCAATGTTATTGTTTTGTGCGGCATACATGTAAATAGCCTGAGGAACGAGTTCAATTTTGCTCCAAGGACGTATGTTGGCTTGTAGTTGGTTAACAATCATATTGCTGTTTTGAACAACTTTGAAATGATTGGCTCCAATAACCCATTCCTCGCCATTACCACCAGTGAGGAGCGGATCCCATCGTTCATGTTTTTCTGTATTGGGATTGTCACCTGAAAAATAGGCATAACGATAACGTAAGACACTAGCACTTGGGCTTTTGGCAAAACTCCAGCCTAAATCGACATATCCTGTAAATGCAGCCATATTGTAATTAGAGTTTCGTTCGTATGCAAACTCTCCTTTGTAGAATAGACCAGCTACTCCAGCGGGTTTATTACCATAATAGCGAATATTATAAAGAGAAAGTCCTTCTCGCCCAAGTACATTGCCTGATGGGGAATAATAGTTAAAATTAGATTTAGGAATGTTTAATAACATAATCCCAATTTGATTAGAATAACCATCTCCCCATTCAGCATTGAATCCTTGAATCTTTGTTTGAGAGTCAACTAGCGACAGTTCGTCAGGATCAAGTTGAAAAATTTGTACTAGAACGTTGTTATAGCGTAACGATGCTAATCCGAGGTAATCGGATGCCCATCGTGGATTGAGTTGCAATGCACCGCGGTTATCTCCATTTGACGCAGTATTTCTAATAATATAGCCTTGTCCTACAGAGAATTGTTTCCTCCCAATTGAGAGATTGTAAGTCAATCTATTACCAGTAGGATAGTTTTTTGTTCCTAAAAAACCAATATATGCGTCATCAAAGGCTCCAAACACCCTTGATTGGTCTGTAAAAAGTTCTCTTCCTGCTGAACCGCTTACAAGGTAGCTGGCTCCGCCATAAAGGTACATATTCTTTTTAGCCGAAAGGGTGGTAATTCCGTAAAGACCTCCTGAAAACCAGCCTTCCATCCAACCCGTGTATCCGCTTCCCGCTGGATTGTTAGCCAAAGGGTTTCCATTAAGCATGGCATCCTCTCTGGCATACCAAGCATTGTTATTAGTATAAATCATTTGCGATAACGCAAACTTGGTTGTAAGTAATGATTTATTGTCCAAATAGAGTATTGGAAAATCCTTTTCACCTGCCAAAACTCCACTTCTATCTTTTTGTTCTTTGGCTTTATCACTTATGACTACAGTTAATGTGATATTGATGCCTCCCAATTGAGAAGGTCTTACTTCATATTGGGCATCAGCTATTTGTGTTAGTCTCTTTACTTTACTTGTATAAGCATCGAGTAATAGGATTTGAATGGTAGATTGTGGGAAAACCGGGAAAGCTCGTTTTACGGTTAGCTCTAAATTTTTTTCTGCCAAGGAATCGGTTAGTTGATTTTCAAAAATATAATTTACGGCAGTAATTCTTTCTCCTTCGTAAAAAGTACCGCTCCCTTGGGCAATAGCACTTTTGCTTGCTATTAAACATAGTAAGAAAATGATTGGTTTACATATTCTCATAGGTATAATTTTAGAATGCTGTCCATCCTCCATCGGTAGGGTAAAGTGCTCCTGTCAGATTTGATGCTTCGTCTGAAAGCAGAAACAAGATTACCGATGCTTGTTCCCAGACTGTAGCCATACGGTGCTTGGAGTCATTCATCATTAATAAGCTCTCTGTTTTAGCTCCTCCCATGCCTTGAATTCCTCGTTTTTTTACTTCTTTTACAAAGGTGAAAGCTTTGTCTGTCATTGGGGTTTTGGTAGCAGCCATATTGACTGAGTTTACTCGTATGCCATAAGGAGCATAATCTATGGCAGCACTACGAGTTAATCCGTTTACAGCATGTTTACTTGCTACATAAGCAGGATTTCCTGCTAATCCAGTTAGACCCGCAATTGACCCAACGGTTACAATTGAGCCTCCCTTGCCTTGTAAGAGTAGTTGTTTGATTGTAGAGCGCATCGATTTGAATGTTCCTGTAGCGTTTATTTCCATTACATTATCCCAGTATTTGTCCGATGCTTCGTCCAATTTGGAAGGCAATAATTCCTTTTGTTTATCATAGTCAAAAGGGTCTCCAGAAAATGTTCCGTCCATAACTCCAGCATTCAATAAAGCACCGTCCACTTTTCCAAAGACTCTTACGGCTTCTGATATCAATTGATTACAATCAGCTGTACTTCGTATATCTGTTTTAACAAATAAAGCTTTTCCTCCCTCATTTCGTATGTATTTGGCGGTAGATTCTCCCTGAAGTGACAACCAATCACCAATAACTACTGCAGCACCTTCTCGTGCTGCACGAATCGCGGTGGCGCGTCCAATGCCTCTGGCACCGCCTGTTATTACAATAACTTTTCCTTTTAATCGATCTTTGGAAAAATAGGTTGAATCGATTGGTATGATGTCATTTTTTTTGTACCCGCTCTCTACTTGGGCAACCAAGTTTTCGCTAATTCCTATTAGGCATATTAGTAATGCCGTTGCCATTAATCTTGTTTTTTTGAAGAGTGAAATCATAAGCATTTTTTTTAAGTTGATAAAACATTTTGTATGCATAATTTGTCGTTCAATCCCTTTTTCTTAAATCAAATATATTGAAAATCTGTATAAATTTAAAAAAAAATAGAGTAATAATAATTATTATTAATGATTTTTTAATACGGGGATGCAAAGGTTTTAGGTTTAATTTCGATTATTTAAATGAAGTAAGTTGGCTTGAAAATGAGTAATTAGAAAAATTATTTTTATTACAGTAAATTAATAATAAAAAGGTATGTATCTGCGTCACCACTCGCTTTTTATGCGTAAATTAGCAATAATTATTATTAACTAATGTATACTACTATGAAAAATTTAGGCCTATTTTGTTTGTTATTGGCCAGCATTGTACTCGGAAGCTGCAATAAAAAACCAAAAGATGTTGAAGTAAAAAATTTGGCTGAAAAGCCGGTAAGCGTGCAATGCTACAAAGCTTTGTATGAAACAGACACTCTTGATTTAAAAGTCAACACTTTGAAAAACGGAAAAGTAACTGGAGAACTAGTAATGAAAGTGCTCAATAAAGCAAAAAAAGTGGGGAAAATAGCCGGAGAATTCCGCGGTGATACCTTGTTTGTCGACTACTCGTTTGTTTCGGGTTTGGATAAAGCTACCTACAAAAATCCAATGGCATTGCTAAAAAAAGGGAATGAACTCATTTTGGGAAACGGAAAAATTGAAACCTATTTGGGGACTTCTTATTTTGCCAAAGGCCAACCCATAGATTTTGACAACGTGAAATATAAATTTACCGCTGTGGAATGTGTGGATAAATAAGTAATTGTTTGACTTTATTATAAAAACCAAGCCTGTTTAAAAAGAGTAAACGGGCTTGGTTTTTTTGTGGATTTAGAAGTGTTTTTTTATTAATAAAGTAATAAGGACAATTCCCATAGTGGATATGCAAATAAAAACGGTACATTAGTCAAGCTACATTTTGTAATTTTTGACCAATTCTATTTTGGATTATTTTTACCATTATGTCAAAACAGGACTATCTGGAGCGTCTGTCATTATTTTGTTGCGGACGTCTTGGGCCAAAGCTGTTATTCCCGCTTCTATTTGAATTGTCTGTATTGGGTTTCCTTGGAGTTGAGTTGCGTTGTTGTCTTCCTTGTCCTTGTTTTATTGGTTCGGTTGAAGCGTTGGGATCTGGCTCAAAACCTTTGATGTTTTCTTTGGGCAATTTCAAGCCGACCAATTTTTCGATATCGCGTAAAAAAACGGTTTCGTCTGGACTAAACAACGAAATGGCTTCTCCACTGGCACCGGCTCTTCCGGTTCTACCAATTCGGTGCACGTAATCTTCGGGAATATTGGGCAATTCAAAGTTAATAACGTGCGGTAACAATGGAATATCCAAACCACGAGCGGCAATATCCGTGGCGACCAAAGCGGTTAGGCTTCCGTCTTTGAAACCCGCCAAGGCTTTGGTTCTTGCGCCTTGCCCTTTGTTCCCGTGAATCGCAGCTGCTCTAATACCGGCACCAATCATGCTTTCGGTTAGCTTGTTGGCACCTTGTTTGGTACGGGTAAAAACTAAAATCTGTTTCCAGTTGCCTTCCGTAATCAGTTTGATTATCAATGCTGTTTTTTTCTCTTTGGCACAAGGATATACTTTTTGGATAATGGCATCAACAGTCGTGTTTTCTGGCGTGGCTTCCACTTGGACTGGATGGTGCAAAATACCCATTGCCAGTTTCTTGATGTCTTTGGAGAAGGTTGCCGAAAACAACAAGTTTTGCCTTTTTGACGGCAATAGTTTGATAAGGCGTTCAATGTCACGCAAAAATCCCATATCGAGCATACGATCGGCTTCATCCAAAACCAAAATCTCTACTTTGGACAGCGATACCAAGCCTTGATTTTGCAAATCGATCAATCGACCGGGAGTTGCGACTAAAATATCAAGACCTTGACGTATTTGGGCGGCTTGTGGATTTTGGTTTACACCTCCAAAAATTACGGCAGAGCGCAAATCAACAAACTCACTGTATTCTTTTATATTGGCCAATATTTGGGCTGCCAATTCTCGTGTTGGAGTCAATATCAAGGCACGAATGGGTCTGTGACTTAGGTGTTTTCCTTGCGATAACAATTGCAATATGGGTAAGGTAAAACCTGCTGTTTTTCCTGTTCCTGTTTGTGCGGATGCCAATACGTCTTTGCCTTCCAAGATGGGTGGAATTGCTTTTTGTTGTATTGGAGAAGGGGTTGTGTATCCTTTTTTGCTGATGGCTTTTAATAAAGCATCAGATAAACCTAATGAGTTGAATGACATAAATGGTGTTTATGAAGTAAACACTATTTATATGGAGTACTTCTTTAATTTGGCGCGAAGGTACAGCAAATTTTATGGATGTACCTTTGATTGCTTGGTTTTGTTTGAATGAAATGGTTTTGAGCAAGCATTTCGAGAGCAATTTTTTATAACCTTATGATTTGGATAATTGATTTTAGATGTAAAAGCCATTGAAATAACCTTAAAAGATGATAAATATCATATTTATTATTTGTTTTCATTTTCTTTTTAACAAAGCTTTTATACTATAAAATAAGTATTTACATTTGTTATAAGTACCAAGGGATTTAACCATAAAAAAAACCAAAACGGTAATTTTGGTTTTTCTAAAGTTAGATTAATGTTTAATCTAAAAATATAAACGAGATGAATATATTGTATTATTTACTGGTTCTATTGGGTGTACACCTTTTAACCAAATTTGTTTATTCTATTGCTTTTTTAGTTTTAAGTATAAAAAAGTAAATTTAAAAACCCATTAGAATTATTTGCTGGTTCTGGTGGGTTTTCTTTTGCCAAATATAAGTATTTATTTTAATTGATTACAAATTCCTTAGTAAAAGAAAAAGATGTTTCTAGTTTTAAGTTTGTAGTAAAGAATCATATAGCATAACATAATTAATTCATTTTGTTACTAGATTTCACCCGAATACTAAATACTGCTCACTGTACACTTTTCCTATTCCTCCTTCGCAAAAGTATCTCCCTTATTAAAATCCCCCGATTTAAAACCGCGATTGAACCAATACATTCTTTGCTCGGAAGTTCCGTGGGTAAAAGAATCGGGAACGACTTGTCCCTGCATTTTTTTCTGGATGGCATCGTCTCCCACGGCATTGGCGGCACTCAGGGCTTCTTCTATATCGCCGGGTTCCAGCATGGCGTTTTGTTTTTCGTTGTAATGTGTCCAAAGTCCGGCATAGAAATCGGCTTGCAATTCTAGGGCAACGGACAATTTATTGCCTTCGGTTTCGTTTCTGCTTTCTTGTAATTGTCGCACTTTGGCAGATGTTCCCAACAAGGTTTGAATGTGATGACCGTATTCGTGTGCCAAAACATAAGCCACGGCAAAATCGCCTCCTTCGGCACCAAATCGTGTCCTTAATTCCTCGAAGAAAGCCATATCCATATAAATTTTCCTGTCGCCGGGACAATAAAAAGGACCTGAAGCGGAACTCGCACCACCGCAAGCGGTTTGTGTTTGTCCACTGAATAATTCTAATCGTGGCGCTTCGAAGGTCAGGTTATTTTCCTCGAATATTTTGGTCCAAATGTCTTCATTGTCTGCCAAGAGCGTTTTCACGAATTCACCTTCCTTGATTTCTTCCGGGGTCAAGGCTCTCGACTCGGTTTGGGGAGATTGCTGTTGGTTGAATTGTTCTAAAATTGGGGTGATTTGTTGGGCATTTTCGCCGCCAAAAATAGTCACGAGCAGAATAATGATTCCAATTATTCCACCGCCAACTACTGTTTTTCCGCCTGAAAGTCCTCTGCGGTCCTCCATATTGTCGCTTTGTCTTCTACCGATCCATTTCATGTTGTGAGTTTTAAGGTAAAAATAATGCTTTTATTGAATGCTTTTTATTCTTGGCTATTTCTTTTTAGGGTTCAATTTTGGCACATCCATCCATTTGATGATGGTTTCTTCAATAATGCCTTTCATGATGGGTTTCGATATATGATCATTCATCCCGGCTTCGATGCATTTTATTTTTTCTTCTTTTTCGACTCCTGCCGTAACGGCAATGATGGGAATGTTTTTCCCTGATTCAAGGTTTCTTATGGCTTTTGCTGCTTCATAACCATTCATCAACGGCATTTGGATGTCCATAAAAATTAGGTCTGGATTGATGATTTCAAATTGTTCGACAGCATCTTTACCATTGAAAATCTCAAAAATAGTTGCCTCGGTGAATATGTTTTTAATGATGGTTTTTAGCAACAACATATTGATTTTGTTGTCCTCGGCAATCATTATTTTTAATTTTTTTAGATCGTCTTTTCTTTTAATAACCAGGTCTATTCGGTTTTCATCGGGAATAATTATTTTGAATTCGTCGATATTGGTTAAATTGCTGGTTTTCAAATCCAGATCAAAATAAAAAGTGCTTCCAATATCTATTTTGCTTTCCAATTGAAGGTTGCTGTTCATCAATGCCAACAATTGATTCGAAATGCTCAAGCCCAATCCTGTTCCACCAAATTTTCGGGTTGTCGAATTGTCTTCTTGTGAAAAAGCCTCGAAAATTTTATTCTTGTTTTCTTCGAGTATTCCAATACCGGAATCTTTTACGGAAAAACGAATTTTGCTGTTGGAATCATCTGTTTTTTCGAGAACGGAAACTACCAATTGGATGGAGCCTTTTTCGGTGAATTTTACGGCATTTGCCAAAAGATTAATCAAGATTTGCTTTAATCGAACGATGTCTACCCAAAAATATTTAGGAATATCGGAGGTTATGACCAGTTCAAGTTTTAGGTTTTTCTGGTTCGATTCATAAGATATCAAGTCGATTATTTGATTCAATATTTCCTTGATTTCGCATTTTTCTATAAATAATTCCAGTTTGCCCGCTTCGATTTTTGAAAAATCAAGAATATTGTTGATGATGTCCAACAAGGAATGTGCCGATTGATTGACGGTAATCATGTGTTTTTCCTGTGTTTTTTCAAGATTGGTTTTCATCAGCAAGTCCGTGAAACCGATTATTCCATTTAGCGGGGTCCTGATTTCATGGCTCATGTTGGCAATGAATTCTGATTTTGCCTTGTTGGCCGCTTCGGCAATTTCTTTGGCTATCAGGGCTTCCTCGGCTTCTTTTTTCATCGTGATGTCAAAAAATATTCCTCCCACATAACTGATTACGTTGTCTTTTTTTATGCTGTCGCCAAATTCTTCTACCCAAACAATATGCCCTTTTTTATGGATAATTCTGTAAACAATTTGCATTTTAACGTGTTCTTCAACCATTTTTTTTGCTGCAAATAACACATTTTCTTTGTCGTCGGGATGAACCAAATCCACATAGTAGATTTTGTTTTCGAGAAATTCTGTTTTAGTGTATCCTGTCAGGTTTTCAATTTCGTCGTTAATGTAAATCTTGCTCCATTTGTAGTCAATGTTAGATAAATAAACGGTACCCGGAATATTATTGGCCAATAGGCGAAACTTTTCTTGGCTTTCGTGCAGGATCGTTTCTTTTTTATTTCTTTCCAATGCCGAAGAAATATTGTTGGCAAGAGTTTGGAGAATATTAATCTCGTCGTCTGTCCATTTTTTTTCACGGGAACAATCGTCAAAACCAATAAAACCGGTAAACTCATTTTCAATATATATCGGTAAAACGAGTATCGATTTGATTTCATTGGCGATCAATAATTTTTTTAAAATAGGATCTTCGAGTTTGCGGGATATTGTTTTGAAATATTTTTTTTTATTGATTTGTGTAAATACTTCTTTCAGGTTTTCAGTGGTATATGTTTGTAATTCTGTTATTTGAGCAGGTATCCCTTTTCTTGTCCATTTGAATTTTTGGCTGATTAAATTAGTGTTGAAATCCTTTTCATAATAAGAAAGATGGTCTGCATTAGTGGCTTTTCCTATTATTTCATAGGTTTCTATGAACATTTCATCAATGCTCTTGCTCAACAGAAATTTTTCGGTACACAACGCCATGGCAGAAAGTAAATCGCTTTTGTATTGCAATTTTATTTCTGCCATATAGCGTTTTCTGGAAGCAATTTGCAATGATATGATATCAGATATTGTTCGGGCAAAATTAATATCGTCATTATCCCAATACTTTTTATCTGTTGTCGTTTCAAATGAAATGTAGCCAGTCAACTGGCCATTGTTGAAAAAGGGAATGGACAGTAACGATTTGATGTCATATTTTGAATGATAATCTTCAAAAAATTCCGAGGTCTTCAATTTATCGTGAACATCACTGGCGACTATTTGTGATTCACTCTTGGTAGATTCAAAATAGAGGGGATAATTTTCCCTTTTGAAAGTTGTTTTTTTTCCAAATGTGTCGAAATCCAAAAGATACAGCTTTTTGCAGACGATTTTATTATTGGAATATTTCCAAAAACTTAACCTGTTTGCATTGGAGACTTTCGCAGCGGTTTTTATGATTGTCCCGATGATGCTGTCTAAATTTTCATATTGATTGAAATTTTTTGTAGACAAAGTCTTGATTGCCAAATTGTATTGGTCAATTTTTTCCTGTCTTTTTTGGTTTTCAATTTCTATATTTTTTAAAGTGGTAATATCCCTGGCAAAACCGGAATACCCAATAATTTCATCATGATCATTCCTTCTAACGACAACTTTTTGGGAAATCCACATTTCTGCTCCGTTCTTTTTGATTAGTGGAATTTCAACTGTTGTAAAATCATTGTTCTTCTCGGGCAATTCCTGATAGAAATCCTTCATGGTTTCGGCATAATCTTCCCGAATAAATTCGGCAAAATTTCTGGTCAGCGCTTCATCAGAACTATAGCCAAGAGTCTTGATCGTAAAATCGTTTATGAAGGTAAAATTACCGAAAGCGTCAACTTCAAAAATAAGATCGGTAGCGTTCTGGATCAAATCACGATACTGGTTTTGAAGGTTTATTTCATTGGTAATGTCATTTCCAATTCCGATGGTTAGGTTGTTGTCGTGTTTTTTGTCTCTCCATTGAATGTATTTGTAAGTGCCGTTTTTACATTTTAATTTTCTGACATACAATCGCTCGTCAACATAGTTGTCATGGTATTTTTCTCCAATAAATTCGGGATCTTCGGTAAGTCTCCAAAATTCTAATCCCATAACTTCCTCTGGAGTATATCCCAAGATGGAGGTAATTGTTTCGCTGCAAAAAGAAATTTCGCCTATATTATTTGTGGCAATTATCAGCGTATTACCTTTATTTACTATTTCGTTGTTAAACCTGAATTTATCTTTAAAATTGATTAAAGACTCGTGTCGTACATAGTTTACGATTTGAATTATTAAACAGTAATTAAACAAAAGGGAAATGGAATTCGTTGGGATTATTTCAAAAACAAAAAGAATGAAAATGAAAATAAAAACGAATGCAACTGAAAACCAATACAGTTTTAGGGGCTTGAGAATATCATAGGAAAAGAAAAACCATATTACGAAAGCAATAAGAGGTATTATGTCGGGAGAGGTATAAATTAAATTTCGGGATATAATGACAATAGTGAGTAAAAATAAAACCTTGAAAATTTGTTGTATCCTTTGGAATACCAAGGCCGATTTTTTGCTTGTAAAATAAACTGCCAATAAAATAGCGCCCACGCTACAGTTTTGAACCAATAGACTTTTTGACCTTACATCAAAAAAGGCGAAAATAATTTCGAGAAAAGGTACAAGGATTCCCAAAAATAACAAATAGTATTGGGTTTCTTTGTTCCTGGAATTTTCTTTGGAGTGGTTTTCTATATATTTATTGTTTAATGTCAATTTGATTTTTAAAAATTTATAAATCAACATAAATGACAGAATGATTAAAAACGGGGACACAATTTCGAACAAATTATTTCTAGTAATAAATTTATGTATGTGGAAAACTTGATTTATAGGCAAACTCTCGTCAACAATAAAATAATTGTTCAAGGCCGAAGTAATCGCTAATGGCAGACTGGATAACATTATGCCTAAGTATTATTGGTTAAGTTTAAGAAGTAGATTTGGGATCTTACTATTGGGCATAAAAATAAGCCTTTTTGTCAAAGCATTAAAAAAAATAGAGTTAATGGTGCGAAATAATTACACATTTGAGCCTAATTCATCTATTTCGCTAGCATAATCAATTCCAATGATAGATTTGTATATGGAGTATTCCATCGAATACATGAATGGCATTGTAAAAAAGATCCCGATACAAAAACCCATTAAACCCACAAGCGAGGCAAGAAAGGCCACTATTATTAATGCCAAAATCAGCAAGGGTTGTTTCAAGACAAGCTGGACGCTTGATTTTATGGCGTCAATGGCGTTTAGATTTCCAAAAACAATCAAAGGAATGGTCAAAAAGGTCAACAAGGTTATTGACAAAGAAGTCAATATCCCGATGGATTGTACTCCGGCAAGATCGACAAGCGTCGACAAACCCGAACTTATTAATGTAATCAGGAATGTTGAGACAACTATGTTTGCAAAATAAGGTGCTTTATAATAACCAAACATTGTTGCAACATGAAATTCTTCACCCTTTTCGCCACAATCGGCCATTTTAAGAAATCCTGCTTGAAAAGGACTCAATATGCAGGTAATCAGTATAATGAATCCAGTGTAAATTAATAAAAAATTGCCCGTAAAGGTCTCTGGTTTTAAGTTTTCGGGTTTTAAATATTCGGTTATTACTCCAATTCCAAAGACAGCAACAGCAATTCCAAAAAGCAGAAATATAAATAGAAAGGTAAAAATCAAGAGCATCGAACCGGCATACAACGCTATTTTTTTATAATTTTCAAAGGCTTGTTCGAAAACAGTGCCAAAATCCAGTTGATATCCATTGATTGTCAATTTTTCTATTTTGTCTTTTACAGTATTCATGTTTTTGTTGTTTATTGTTTTAGTTAATTGGTTAAAATATTATTTTTTGAAATACACTTCTTCAAATGGCACCCTGAAACGTTCACCATAAACACCGTTTTGCTCTCGAAGGCCGCAAGCAATAATCATGTTTATTTCGGAGGATGCCGGCAAATCTAATACTTTTTTTACCATTGACGAATCAAAACCTTCCATCGGACAAGTGTCATGGCTTATGGCAGCCATGCTGATCATAAAGTTTTGTGCGGCGAGTGCAGCACTTTTATGCGCCACAATCCGCATGTCGCTTTGTCTCGCTTCCCGATAAATGGGGCGGAACAATCCAATGATTTTGAAAGCCAGAAATTTTGCCATTCCCAAGATTCCCAATAAATCAGAATAAATCCCGGGAACGATTTTTTGATAATAATTCAAGGCAAATTTTTCTCTTTTGGAATATTCCGAAACGGGTTTGTCGCCATACTGCACTTTTAAAAAAGCAATATTCGATTGGGCTCTTTTCTTCCACAAATCTTTTCTGGCCACGACCACCACCATTTGTTGGGCAGTTCTTGCGGCACCTTGATTAAAGCTGGCAACGGTGAGTTCTTGCAGGATTTCTGGCGAAACAACATGATAAAACTCCCAGAGTTGCATGTTGCTGCTTGTCGCTGCCAATGTGGCCAAATGGATGCATTCCCGCACTTTATTTTCGTCTATGGGTTCCTTCCTGAAAACCCGAACCGAACGTCGATAATTTATGGCTTCGCTTACCGTTTTTTCGTTGGTTACAACCATTTTAGTATTTTTTTAATTGTTGGCAATTTGTCTTTGTAAGGAGCATAGCGCATTGGTAAATCCAGCCAATTTGCTTTTTTGACAATGCTTTTTTGGTGCGAAAAAGTGTCGAAACTCATTTTTCCGTGGTAGGCACCCATTCCGCTGTGGCCAACACCGCCAAAAGGCAGCCGTTTATTGGCAAAATGAATCATCGTATCGTTGACGCAACCACCGCCAAAGGAATGACTTTCGATGATTCGCCTATAAAAGCTTGGGTTTTCGGTAAAAATATACAAAGCCAATGGTTTTTCATGTTTGGCAATTAGCACATCAATTTCGGTTTCCTTTTCGTAAACAAGAATAGGCAAAATTGGGCCAAATATTTCCTCCTGCATAATTGGACTATCAGCGGAAGTTTCTTCGACAAGAGTGGGAGCGATATAGCAATCTTTTGCATGGCTTTGTCCTCCAAAAATTACTTTGTTCGGTTCAATCATATTGACCAATCGTTGCCAGTTTTTGGCATTGATAATCCTTGCAAAATCGGGAGATTCGGCAGGATTTTCGCCATAGGCTTTCGTGATTTCTTCTTTCAAAAAATTCACGAAATGGGGTTTCATGTTCTTTTGGATCAAGATGTAATCGGGCGCAATGCAGGTTTGCCCCGCATTGACGAATTTTCCCCAAGCGATTCTTTTAGCTGCCAGTTTCAAATTGGCCGTTTCGTCAATAATGCAAGGATTTTTTCCGCCAAGTTCAAGCGTTATGGGCGTCAGGTTTTCGGCTGCGGCTTTTGCCACGATTTTGCCCACGGCAACACTTCCCGTAAAAAAGATGTAATCCCAACGTTCGGAAAGTAATTTTTGCGAAACTTCAACTCCGCCTTCAATGACTTCGACATGGTTTTTATCGAAAACTTTAGTGATGATTTTAACAATGATTTCGGAGGTTTTTGGCGTAAGCTCCGATGGTTTCAACACCACCTGATTTCCTGCCGCAACTGCCGAAATTAATGGGCAAAGTGCCAATTGAAAAGGATAATTCCAAGGCGCAAGTATCAAGACTTTGCCGTAAGGTTCCTTGTAAATATAATCTTTGGATGGAAAGTTGAGCAATGATGGAAAGACCTTTTTTGGTTTTGCCCAATTTTTCAAGTTTTTTATGGTGTCCTTTAACTCGACAATGACGTAACTGGTTTCGGTGAGTACAGCTTCAAAAGCAGGTTTTTTAAAATCGTCGTGTAAAGCCTGGATAATTTCGTTTTCATGAATAATAACGGCATTCAGCAACTTGATCAGGGTTTCTTTCCTAAAGTTGATGTTGGTTTTATAGTCCATAAATTTAAAACTTGAATTAAGTTCTAAAGATACGTTTTTTTCGAATTATATGGCATTCCAAATGACGTCATTTGGCACTGGGGCAACAATGGTAACATTTTCTTTAGAAACGGGATGAATGAAGACCAATTTTCGCGCGTGCAAATGAATGCCGCCGTCAGGATTGCTGCGGTCAAAACCATATTTCAAATCGCCTTTTATGGGAGAACCAATCGCCGAAAGTTGTGCCCGAATTTGGTGGTGTCTTCCCGTGTGGAGATTGATTTCCAAGGCAAAATAATTGTTCAGTTCCTTGATGATTTTATAGTCTAAACTTGCCAGTTTACTCTCGGGTACTTCCTTTAGATGCGCTTTTGAAGTATTGTTTTTTTCGTTTCTTTTTATAAAATGAACGAGTTTGTCTTCGGCCTTTTCAGGCATTTTTTTCACGATGGCCCAATAGGTTTTCTGGGTTTCGCGATTGCTGAACAATTCATTCATTCGAGTCAAAGCCTTGCTGGTTCTGGCAAAAACAACGATTCCTGTTGTGGGTCTGTCCAATCGATGAACCACTCCAAGGAAGACTTCGCCGGGTTTGTTGTATTTGTCCTTGATGTATTCTTTTACCACTTCAGACAATGGTTTGTCGCCCGTTTTGTCGCCTTGCACAATATCGCCCACACGCTTGTTCACCACGATAAGATGGTTGTCTTCGTGCAGGATTTGGAGATTGTTTTTGTCGGATAGTATTTTCATCAATGAAAGACTTCTGTTATTTGGTTACAAAAATGGACGTTTTAGAATTGCCTTCTGCCAAAGTCATTTTGTCCAAGTATTTTTGTGGAATTTCTTCTTTTCTCTTATTCGGAAAGGCAAAATAAAGTTGCTTGTTCAATCTTAAAACCGAATCCAATTCGGCTTCATTTTTCACCACTTGGGCTTTGCCATTCGAATAAAATTGACCCGAATAATTTTTACTTTTCCAATAATACAATGGGATTTCCTTGTTTCCGTTTTTCGCTTTCAAATTGGCCAAAAGATATTTGTCGGAATTCATTTTAGAATCCAATTGTCCGGTGGCAACAAACCCAAAATAAGCGATAAATACAGCCGTTGGAAAAATCAATGCCGTGCGGATGATTATCTTCTTTTTAGTTAAATCTTCCCACCAATACACAATTAAAAACATGATTGGAATAGCTGTTGGAAGCAGGTAAGTATGTAAAATATTGCTGGAAATCGTGAAAAAGATAGGCGTCCAAAAAGCCCATAAAATCAAGAAAGAAGCCCATTCGTTTTTGAAAATGGTTGTCCTGTTTTTCCATAATTTATACAACACGATTTGGATCCAAGGAAAAGCAAAAGCAATCAACAAAACCCAAATCATTCCTTTGGGTTGTGAGTGGCCACTACCATATAAATCGCCTTTCCAACCCGGTTTCAAAAAGCGTTTGTAGTGTTCGCCAACAATGAAATAATCCAGAAATCCTGGCGTTTCCTGCTCTGCAAAATAATACCAAGGAAGGGCAATAATGGCGGTAATCAGTAATCCAATTACAATCGAAAATTTCGCGAATAGTTGTTTAAATCTGTTGAAGTCCAGGCAACACCACAAGAAAAGAGGAGGAAAGGTCAAGACCATTATCAGTGGCCCTTTGGCCAATAATCCAAATCCTAAAGCGACAAAGAAGATGTAATTCCAATAGGTTTTGGTGTCACTTTTCATGGTTTTCCAAAAGGAAATCATCATCATCACGATGCAAAATTCCAAAGTCGTGTCGGTCGAAACTACGCCGGTATGAATCAAGAATTCAGGCATTGTCAACAAGATAAAACCCGGCAAATAAAAAGAACCGCCCTCTTTTTTAACCATTTTTCCGGTAATAATAATCAAGATAATGCTGAGTAAAAAAGACGGAAATCTGGCTGCAAATTCATTTACTCCAAAAATGAGGTAACTCACCGCCGATCCCCAAGTGGACAATGGTGGTTTGGCCCAAAATGGCACGCCATAATCGATTTCGGGAACAATCCATTGGTTGGTTTCCCACATAATTCGGGCGATTTCGGCATATCTTGCTTCGGTTTTATCCAACAATGGAATGGTGATGGTCAACAACAATCTAAAAATTACGAGAACAATTACGGCAATATATAGCACGTAAGCATTGTTTTTTAACTTTTCTGAAATCATTTATTGTAAGTTTGGATTGGGTAAATTCTTGGCTATTTTTTTATATTTTCTTTGAATTTCAAACAAGTCGAACCAAAGTTTGAAACCGTAAGTAAGTTTTACTTTTGAATCGCCTTTTTCAACCCATAATTTCAAAGGAACTTCCAGCATTTTTTTGATGGCTTTTTCTTTTCCAAAGCGATGAATCATTCGATAAAATATTTCCACGTCAAACAACCATCGAGAGATGAATTCCTTTTCGAACAGCTCCTCCGAAATTTCTTTGGTAAAAAGTTTACTGCCGCATTGGGTGTCATAAACCTTGATGTCCAGAATATTGGAAATGAAGGTCGCGACAACTCTTCCAATAAGGAATCGGCTGTTTTCACGTTCGATGGTGGAACCAATTTTTCGGATTCGGGAGCCAAAACTAAAAACAATTTCGTCTTGCAAATAATTGCGGAGATCAATAAATTCCTCAAGAGTCGTCGCTAAATCTGCATCGAGATACCCAATGTATTGATGCTGGAATTTTTGATTGCAATAGTTGATTCCCGCTCTAACCGCTTCGGCTTTTCCCGAGTTTTTTTCCAGGGACAGCACGTCGATTTGGGTAGGGTGTTTTTCTTTCAACCCATTTAAAACGGCAAGGGTATTGTCTTTGGAACCATCATTTACAAAACAAATGAATGCCTCAGGATTGTTGTCAAGAAAGTTGGAATATTCACTATTGGAAATCCCTTTCTCTTCGTTGTAACAGGGAATTACAATGCTGGTATTGAAGACTGTTGGCATAGAAATGGTTTATTAAAAAGACAATTTGGAATAAATTTTAACTTTGATAAAAAGTTAATACTGCTCTTTCTCGTTTGGAAAATCGCTGGACTTCACGTCGGTAACATATTGACCAATGGCCGAAGTCATTTCCTCGTATAAATTCAGGTAGCGACGCAAAAATCGGGGACTGAATTCGTTGTTCATTCCCAGCATGTCGTGGATAACCAAAACCTGTCCGTCAACGCCGCCACCGGCACCAATTCCGATGATGGGAATGGAAACACTTTTGGCTACTTTTTCGGCTAAATGTGCGGGAACTTTTTCGATAACTATGGCGAAACAACCCAGTTTTTCCAATAGTTTGGCATCTTTCATCAATTTTTCGGCCTCTTCTTCTTCTTTGGCACGAACGGTGTAGGTTCCAAATTTATAAATAGATTGTGGGGTCAAGCCCAAATGTCCCATAACGGGAATTCCGGCATTCAATATTTTTTTGATGGAATCTTTTATTTCGCTCCCGCCTTCCAGTTTCACGGCATGTCCACCACTTTCTTTCATGATTCTGATGGCAGAACGCAAGGCTTCTCTGGGATCGGATTGGTAGCTTCCAAAAGGCAAATCAACCACGACCAAAGCTCTTGCAACGGCACGAACCACACTCGATGCGTGATAAATCATTTGGTCTAAAGTAATGGGCAAGGTAGTTTCGTGACCCGCCATCACGTTCGAAGCCGAATCGCCCACCAATATGGCGTCAACACCGGCGACATCAACAATTTTTGCCATCGAATAATCGTAAGCCGTAAGCATGGAAATTTTTTCTCCATTGGCTTTCATGTCAATCAATGATTTGGTGGTAATTCTTTTGTAATCTTTTTTTGCTGTAGACATTCTGATTTGTGATTTTATAATTCAGATTTAAGGCTGTAAAATTAATCAATTAATCTAAAATTAGGGGTATTCTTGTTTTTAAATGTTGACTAAAGCGAAAGCGAATTGATGAAGCAATATTCAATGAAAGATTTTAAATTTTCAAAACATTTAAATAGTTGTAGGCAAAATTAATTTCTCTTACCCCAAGTCGGATCTATCCCAAAAGCAATTAGAACTCCAATTGTATAAAACCCTAAATCACTCCAAAGAAAGCCTTGTCCCAAGACACAATGTCCTAATGCAGTTCTTCGAATTTCCAACATCCAATCAGCTCGATACAGTTGAAGGAATTCGATGCAAAAGCAAAAACTTAAAGCAAGAATTGCTGTCTTTTTTAAGTTTAAATTGAGGAAGAACATTCGCAGAACAAAATAAACCATAACGGCATATAAACTGTCTCCAAAAAACGTTGGAACACCCTCAATCTTTCGGGATAAAATACCGACTATAATTGTGGTGGTTATCAGAATAAAATAGAAAAAGCGACTGTTTTTTTGCATAATAAATTAGCAATCCGCCATATTTACGGCCACGGCCAAACCTCCTTCGGAAGTTTCCTTGTATTTGTTGTTCATGTCTTTGGCGGTTTGCCACATCGTGTCAATGACTTTATCCAAGGGTACTTTGGCGTTTTTTGGGTCGGTTTCCAAGGCCAATTCGGCGGCGTTGATGGCTTTTAACGCTCCCATGGTGTTTCTTTCGATACAAGGTATTTGAACCAAACCGCCAATAGGGTCACAAGTTAAACCCAGATGGTGTTCCATGGCGATTTCGGCAGCCATTAAAACCTGGGCAGGTGTTCCGCCCATTAATTCGCATAAAGCAGCAGCGGCCATTGATGAAGAGACTCCGATTTCTGCCTGACATCCGCCCATTGCAGCCGAGATGGTGGAACCTTTTTTGAAAATACTCCCAATTTCTCCGGCAACCATCAAGAATTGCTTGATTTCTTTTTCGCCGGCTTCGTGATTTTCGATGACCAAATAATACATCAAAACGGCCGGAATTACACCCGCACTTCCGTTGGTGGGAGCTGTAACCACACGGCCCAAAGCTGCATTTACTTCGTTGACGGCCAAGGCAAAACAACTGACCCATTTCAGGATTTGGCGAAACTTCACTTCCGTCAAGCGAATTTGTTCCAGCCAAGTTTGTGGTGAATCATAATTAGACAAACCGATGAGGTGTTGGTGCATGTCGAATGCCCTGCGGCGAACGTGCAAACCACCGGGAAGAATCCCTTCGGAATGGCAACCGATGTACATGCATTCGAGCATCGTGTTCCAAATGCGCATTAGTTCATGGTGAATTTCGGCTTCGGGACGCATTGATTTTTCGTTTTCATACACAATTTCCGAAATCTTCTTGTTTTCTTTGAGGGTATAATTCAAGAGTTCGTCCGCTTTGTTGATGGGAAACGGAAAAGCGCATTTTATTTCGATTTTCTTTTTGGCATTGACACGTTCTTCCACGACCACAAATCCGCCACCGATGGAATAATAGGTCGACGCATATTCGTTGTTATCGGCAGTATAGGCTGTAAAGGACAGCCCATTGGCGTGAAAAGGAAGAAAGTTTTTATTGAAAATAATGTCATCTTCAGGAGCGAAAGGAATTGTTTTTTCATTCCCCAAAAGAAGCTGTTTTTTCTCTTTTATTTCCTTTATGATTGTATTGATGTTTTCAATGGGGATGTACTCCGGGTCTTGTCCTGATAATCCCAGCATTATGGCAAAATCAGTGGCGTGTCCTTTTCCGGTCAAGGAAAGTGAACCGTATAAATCCACTTTTACTCGGTTGATGGAATGCAATAGATTTTGGTTTCTCAATTCACCCAGAAAACGTTCGGCAGCGCGCCAAGGACCCAGTGTGTGCGAGCTTGAAGGGCCGACGCCAATTTTTAACATGTCAAAAACAGAGATGCATTCTTCCATAAGAGAAAATTTGTAGGACAAATATAAAGCAATGGTGGTGCAAAAAGAATTTTAAGTTCCTAAAAGTTTGAATTTAATAATTGTAAGTTTTTGATTTATTTATAAAGAGTTTTAATAATGCCTATTTAATGGACTTTTTGGGAAAACCATTTTCTTTTTTACCTTTTTTTTATACATTTACTACTACAAATCGCTAAAAACAAACCAAATATGGAACCAAAAAATACTAATTCTTATAATTTCGAAAAAATAGTTGATACTTTAATCCGGCTTGGGCTATTGTCATTGCTGTTGATGTGGTGTCTTGACATTTTGAGACCCTTTATTTTAATCCTGATTTGGGCTATCGTCATTGCCATTGCCATTTATCCAGTTTATGCCATTTTGGTAAAGGTTTTTAGAGGCAGAAAGATTTTGGCTGGCATTTTCTTGACAGCATTTTTGTTGAGTCTTATCATGATTCCAAGTGGATTAATCATGTATTCGCTTTATGAAGGAATCAATCATTTTCGTGAATTATTCAATACGGGCGAACCTTTGATTCCGCCACCAGGGGGAAATACGGCAAACTGGCCTTCAATTGCCAAACCCATAGTTGATTTCTGGCAATTGGCTTCGGAGAATTTGCAGGAAACTATCGTGAAGTATTCCGACCAGATAAAAGAATATGGTTCTCTGCTGTTATTTGCTTTGGCGGGTATTGGCAAAGGCGTTTTGTCTTTCATAGTGTCCATAATTATTGCGGGTGTTTTATTGATTTATACAGATTCTTCAGTAGTGGTTACCCATAAAATATTTAAAAAATTAGTGGGTAAAAACAGCGAAAATTTTGCAGAAATATCAGTGCTTACCATTCGAAACGTGGTTAAGGGAATTCTTGGAGTTGCCCTTATCCAGACCACGATGGCTGGTCTTGGTTTTTTTATTGCAGGTGTCCCATTTGCGGGTTTGTGGACAATTTTGTGCCTTATCTTGGCAATCATCCAGGTTGGAGTGGGGCCCATTGCAATTCCGGTTGCCATTTACATGTTTTCGGTGGCAGATACCACAACTGCCATCATTCTGGCTATTTGGTTGGGAATCACGCTCTTGATCGACAATGTTTTAAAGCCTATTTTATTGGGAAGAAATGCACCGGCACCAATGCTCGTAATATTTTTAGGGGCAATCGGAGGATTTATTTTCAACGGTTTTTTAGGACTCTTTTTAGGAGCCATTATACTCACCATCGGTTATAAACTTTTTTTGATGTGGTTGGATACCGAAACGAATCACTAATTACCGGCAATAGCGATTGTCAATCTGTACTTTATTTAGAAATAATCTTTTCATAATCAGCACTTTTGTTGAGCTAAGTAAGGAGTTCTTTTCTGCTCTGAAACTCAGTTTCCAACCCCAAAAGCATTCAGTTCTGCCCAGAAACTCAGTTTCCAACCCCAAAAGCATTCAGTTCTGCCCAGAAACTCAGTTTCCAACCCCAAAAGCATTCAGTTCTGCCCAGAAACTCAGTTTCCAACCCCAAAAGCATTCAGTTCTGCCCAGAAACTCAGTTTCCAGCCCTAAAAGCATTCAGTTCTGCCCAGAAACTCAGTTTCCAACCCCAAAAGCATTCAGTTCTGCCCAGAAACTCAGTTTCCAACCCCAAAAGCATTCAGTTCTGCCCAGAAACTCAGTTTCCAACCCCAAAAGTATTTTGTTCTACTCAGAAACCCTCAAAAACGCCCAATCCAAACAGGGCAAAATCATATTTCACGGGATCGTTCGGGTCGAGTTCACGGAGTTTTGCATCTAATTCTGCCAAAGCTTTTCCATCATTTTGTTTTCTTGTCAATAAGCCTAATTTTCGAGCCACATTCCCCGAATGCACATCGAGAGGACAAGATAGGAGCGAAGGAGAAATGCTTTTCCAAATACCCAAATCAACGCCTTTGTTGTCTTGGCGACAAAACCACCTTAGCATCATGTTAATTCGTTTCGCGGCGGAATTATTTATCGGGTCGGAGATGTGTTTTTGGGTTCGGTTTTGGTGTGGAATTTCAAAGAATGTTTTCTTGAATTCGGAAATGCTTTTTTGCATCGAATTCGGTTCTTGGTGTTTGGCAAAAACAGCTTCAAGACCGTTGTAATTTTTATAAATGTGTTGCAAACCTTTTATAAAACTCGCAAAATCCTGTCCGTTGAAGGTTCGGTGAACAAAGGATTCCAATCGTTCCAAATCATCTTCGGAATGTGATAGCACAAAATCATAAGGTGAATTCCCCATCAAATCCATCATCTTGTGGGAATTTTTGATAATCATCTTTCGATTGCCCCAAGCGATGGTGGCACTCAAAAAACCGGCAATTTCGATGTCTTCTTTTTGCGAAAACAAATGCGGAATTTGCACGGGATCACTTTCGATAAAATCCAGCGTGTTGTACTGCAGGACTTTTTCGTCAAGGAAGGATTTGAGTTCGGATTGATTCATAATTTGGAACGCAGATGAAACTGATTTTTCTGTTTATTTAAAACTGAACACTGTGACTGAACACTGAACACTGAACACTGAACACTGCGACTGTTTACTGCCCACTAATTTGCCCATCCACCATTACCAGTTTTCTGTCCGCCATATTAGCCAATTCTTCGTTGTGGGTTACAATCACGAAAGTCTGTCCAAATTCGTCGCGCAGTTTAAAAAATAATTGATGCAAGTTTTCGGCCGAATGCGTGTCGAGATTTCCAGAAGGTTCATCGGCAAAAATGATGGCAGGTTTGTTGATTAACGCTCTAGCTACGGCCACACGTTGTTGTTCACCGCCCGAAAGTTCGTTGGGTTTATGGTTGATTCGGTGCGAAAGCCCAAGATATTCTAGTAATCTTTTGGCTTCTTTTTCTGTTTCGTGTTTGGATTTATTGGCAATGTAAGCGGGGATGCAAACATTTTCCAAGGCCGTGAATTCCGGCAACAATTGGTGAAACTGGAAGATGAAACCCAGATTCAAGTTCCTGAATTTGGACAAGGTTTTGTCGTTCATCGTCAGAATGTCTTCACCGTTGATACGCAATTCTATTCCGTTTTCTATTGTTGGTTTGTCCAATGTTCCAAGAATTTGCAAAAGTGTCGTTTTTCCGGCACCTGAAGCACCTACAATGGAAACAATTTCTCCTTTTTGGATATGTAAATCAACTCCTTTGAGTACGTGAAGTTGGTCGTAATATTTATGAATGTTTTTTGCTTGTATCATGAATTGGAACAGTTTTTACAAAGAAACAAAGATTTTGCTTATTATTGGGGAAATATTTTCCGGTTTTCATTACTTCTAACCTCCAGCTTCCAACTTCCCACTTCAATTTGTATCTTTGTTTTGAAAATTCAATACAATGAAAGAAGAAATTCAAGTGGAACAAGTAAACAATAAAAACCGAGATCTTGTTCTGGGATTGTTGTTTGACGGAATTGGGATGTTGTCTTTTTCTGTCCCTTTTCTGGGAGATTTTTCGGATGTGGTTTGGGCTCCATTGGCAGGATTTCTTATGACTTGGATGTATAAAGGAAAGATTGGAAAAATAGCCGGAATTTTTGCTTTTCTGGAAGAAATTATTCCGTTTACGGATGTGATTCCTTCATTTACATTGACCTGGATTTACAATTATTGGATAAAAAAGAACGGTTGATTTATTTTTTATCTTCCTTGAAGAAAAATCCCAAACCCATACGTTGCAGCATTTTTTTCGAAAATGGGAAGAAGAATTTGGATTGGCCAAAAAGATAGCCGAAGAACATCAACAAAAAAGGATACAAGGGTAGAACCAAAAGAAGCAAAATGATATAATAAGGTATCCAATGCGTGTTTTCGTTGTTGATGCCTAAATAATTCATTGCGAAGCCGGAAATTCTTGCCGATAAAGAACCGTTTATGGCAAAAACCACAAAAATTAGTACCAACTGATAATTGGAGGTGATCCCCCAACGCTTCTTTAAATTTCCCATATTCATTCTAAATGATAACAAATATAGTAAGATTATCTCGTTGGGACATAACCATCCAATTTTTGTTTATAGGTGTTTTGGAAATAAATCATGTAATTGTAGATTAAGTAATTCACTTCATAACCATAATGGATGTTTGGGTCGTAATTGATGGTCATTTCATACAAGTTAGGGTTGTATCGTTGCGGTTGCATCACGCGATTGTTCCATTCGTTGACATAGATTTGGTTTTTGGTTTCTAAATACTGTAGCGAATGAAAATTTCTAGGATAAGCCATACTCGCGAGCCAAGTGCTGAAACCGGGATCTATGATGATTACCTCATATTGTAAAGAATCATTGGCGATTCGAATGGTATCGTTTTTACTGGCCACGTGTTTGTCTGCACTCTTCATTGTTGACTTCGAGGAGTTACAACCAATAATTAGGGAGAGAATAAAGGCTATTATGTAAACACTGTTTTTCATGGTATAAAATGAATTATAAATTTACAAAATAATTGATTGATTTATAGATTTTTACCATAAAAAAAAGGCTGTCTTTTAATAGACAGCCTTTTGTGTAGAATTTGAAATTATTAACCTAATATGCTAATAATTTGTTGTGCCAATTCAGTTCCAATTCTGTCTTGAGCTTCTCCAGTTGCAGCACCAATGTGTGGAGTCAACGAGATTTTTGGGTGCATCAAGATGGTCATTTCTGGTTTTGGTTCGCTTTCGAAAACGTCTAATCCAGCGAAAGATACTTTTCCGGAATCCAATGCTTTTATCAAGGCAATTTCGTCAATAACACCACCACGAGCACAGTTTACAATTCCAACGCCGTCTTTCATGGTTGCCAACGCAGCTTCGTCAACGATGTAACCGTCTTGGGCAGGAACGTGCAAGGTGATGAAATCGGCTTCTTTGAATAAAGATTCCAATGATTGGGAAACGATTGTTGTAGTAATGGATTGTCCGTCGAAAAATTCAACTTTTACATCTACTTGTGGGATGAAGCTGTCTGCTGCGATAACTTTCATTCCTAATCCAAGAGCCATTTTTGCCGTGGCTTGACCAATACGTCCAATTCCAACAATTCCAAGGGTTTTCCCTCTTAGTTCCACTCCTTCAGCGTATGCTTTTTTCAAACCATTGAAGTTTGAATCTCCTTCAAGAGGCATATTTCTGTTGGAATCGTGCAAGAAACGAACGCCGGAAAGCAAGTGGGCGAAAACTAATTCAGCCACAGATTCTGATGAAGACGCAGGCGTGTTGATTACGTGAATTCCTTTGCTTTTTGCATATTCCACATCGATGTTGTCCATTCCAACACCACCACGACCAATAATTTTTAGTCCTGGGCAAGCATCAATAATATCTTTGCGAACTTTGGTTGCACTTCTTACCAATACTACGCTTACGTTGTTTTCGTTCACGAAGTTGGCTACTTGTTCTTGTGCTACTTTTGTTGTTATCACTTCATATCCACCTTTTTGCAAGGCTAGAATTCCACTTTCTGAAATTCCGTCATTGGCTAATACTTTCATTTTTTATGTCATTGCGAGGAACGAAGTAATCTCATCCTCATATTAAATTATTTGTTTTTATTCTGAATACTGTTCACTGATTACTGAACACTTTTCTCCAAGGCTTGCATAACGTCAACCAAAACTTGTACGCTTTCAATTGGCATTGCATTGTAAATAGAAGCTCTGTAACCACCTACTGAACGGTGTCCAGGCAATCCAGAAATACCGGCTTCTTTCCACATTTTGTCAAATGTTTCAGTGTGTTCAGGATTAGTCAACAAGAAAGTAACATTCATGTTCGAACGATCTTCCACTACGGCAGCTCCTTTGAATAATGGGTTTCTGTCAATTTCTCCGTATAATAAAGCGGCTTTGGCATTGTTTAATTTTTCAACTGCTGCCACACCACCTTTTGCTTTAATCCATTGCAAAGTCAACAATGAAGCATAAACAGGGAAAACTGGAGGAGTATTGTACATGCTGTCTGCTTTGATATGTTTGGCATAATCCAACATGCTTGGGATGTTGCGACCGTTTTTACCCAAAATTTCTTCTTTGATAACCACCAAAGTAGTTCCTGCAGGTCCCATATTTTTTTGGGCTCCGGCATAAATAATGTCGAATTTAGAAAAATCCAAAACTCTTGAAAAGATGTCGGAACTCATATCGCAAACTACGGGAACATTTGTAGCTGGGAATTCTTTCATTTGAGTTCCAAAAATGGTGTTGTTGCTGGTGCAGTGAAAATAATCAACATCAGTTGGTATTTCGTAACCTTTAGGAATATAAGTATAATTATCTTCTTTTGAAGAACCCACGATTACGGTTTCTCCAAAAAATTTGGCTTCTTTTATGGCGGCAGTTGCCCAAGTTCCTGAGTCAAGATAAGCGGCTTTTCCGTTTTCTTTCATCAAGTTGTAAGGAACCATCAAGAATTCAAGACTTGCTCCACCTCCAAGAAAAAGAGCTTTGTAGCCTTTGCCTTCAAGACCTAAAAGCTCCAATGCCAAGGCACGGGCTTCGTCCATAACGGCAACAAAATCTTTACTTCGGTGTGAAATTTCCAAGATTGACAATCCTGAATTATTGAAATCTAAAATAGCTTGAGCTGATTTTTCAAAAACTTCTTGTGGTAAAATAGACGGTCCTGCGCTGTAGTTGTGTTTTTTCATGGTTTAGTTTATGTCCAAAATTTAAAAATGCAAATTTCGGGAATAGGAGTTGAATAAGCGTTAAATAATTCGTAATAATTAAACTTTTTTTCATTTTATTGTTAACAAAAATGAAATTGTATCTACGTTATCTGCATAATCCCATAAATTCGGTCTTTGTGTTTGTCCAAAAGCAATGCTGTTTTTGGCGAGTCCGTTGCTTACAATGCACTGAATTTGTTCGCTTTCTGTTTCTAATCGAATTTGTAAATCGTCCAAGTTTTCATAGAATTCATAAAAAACACTTGAAATCGGCGAAGCATAACTGGAATCTTCTTTGATGGTCAAAAAGCCATTGTCCAAGAGTTTGAAATTGCTCATCAAGAAAACGGCCTTGTTGTAATCGTAATTGTTGGCGTATTTTTCATAGTGAATGATGTCTTGGTATTCGAAAATGGCTTCAAAAAAAGCATTGAAAGAATAGCCTTTTGGAACAAAAAGTTTCGAAACATTGCGACATCCCAAACCAAAATACCTAAAAATGTCTTCGCCCAAGGCAATAAGTTGTTCTTTGGTTTCTTCGCCATTTAAAACGGCTACCGAATTTCTGTTTTTACGAATGATGCTTGGTTTGTCCTTGAAATAATACTCGAAATAGCGCGCCGTATTGTTGCTTCCGGTGGCGATTACGGCATCAAAATTTTCCAGTTTTCCTTCCACGAAAGTGATTTTGTTGGACAATTCCGGTTCGATGGCTATTAAATATTTGGTCAAAAAAGGCAACAAAAACTGGTCGTTTGACGATGTTTTTATCAAAACGTTGTTTCCCGAAACCAATACGGAAAGAAAATCGTGAAATCCAACCAACGGAATATTTCCGGCCAGAATGAGCCCCACATTTTTGGGTTTTGCTTCCTTGAAATCATAAACGGAAAGCCATTTGTCCAGGTTTTCTTCGGTCAAGGCCGAAGCCCATGATTGTATGGCAAAATAAACATTTTCAGTAGTGTACCAGCCGTTGTGGGATTGGGACAACTGTATCAAATCCTTGAAATCTTCGAAGAACAAATCATTGTGTAAAACAGATGTATTCTTGATGGTTTCATTCTCGGAAAACTGGCTTAAAAATTTCCCCAATTCAATAAAACATCTTTTTTTGTCGTTTTCTAACATAAGTAACTTGGATATGAAAAGTTTTGATTGTAGTTTTGTGCAAAAATAAGCTTTAATTTGTTACGAGTCAAAAGTGAAAACGTTAAGCGGTTTACTTCTGACTTCTAACTTCTAACTTCTAATTTAAAAAATATGGCTATTATAATCACTGACGAATGTATCAATTGTGGCGCTTGTGAGCCGGAATGTCCAAATACCGCAATATATGAAGGAGCAGATGACTGGAGATACAAAGATGGAACCAGAATTAAAGGAAAAGTAATTTTACCAACAGGAGAAGAAGTGGATGCCGATGAAGCGCAAACTCCAATCTCTGACGATATTTATTACATTGTTCCAGGTAAATGTACGGAATGTAAAGGATTTCACGACGAGCCACAATGTGCTGCGGTTTGTCCTGTTGATTGTTGTGTTCCAGATGAAAATCATGTGGAAAGTGAAGAAACACTTTTGAACAGAAAAGCATTTTTACACAACGAATAAGAAATAGTTTTAGAAAATTATACAAAATCCTGAATTTACGTTCAGGATTTTTTTATGTCAGATAATTTGTTTATTTATGTGGATTAATTTACTGTTTTATTGAGGGATAGTTTTAAATCAAATCTATGAATAGGTTCGTAATTGTATGTGCAATACTCTTTAGTTCTTTTGTTTTTGGGCAAAACAAGGAATATTTTATTGTGGTAAAAGATATAGAAACACAACAGCCAGTAGAAAATGCAACGGTTTTCATTATGAAAACCAAACAAATTTTGTTGACAAACAAAGAAGGAAAAGTGACTTTTATATTGAATGGCGCATCCAACATACAGGTTTTGGAGGTAAATTATGAAAATACGCTGGTTCGTTGGGCTGCCTTGGTAAAAAATCAATTTGTTGTTCATCTAAAAAATACCACTAATAAGTTGGATGAAATTATTTTGTCCAAGGAATCTCCTCAAAAGTTGCTTAAAAAATTGGTGGCCAATTCGGTGCAAAAATTAGCTGCTTCTTATCGGTTAAAAGTGTATGTCAGGGAGTTTTTTATGTTGAACAACAAATATTCGTATTACAATGATGGACTTGTTAATTTTCAGTTTGCCACGAATCAAAAAAAAGTGAATACAACTTTATTGGTGGAACAAAATCGGTCCTACGGTTTGTTGGAAAATGATATTGGTGCTGATTTGTTAGGGTACAATTTGAATAATATTATGGAAAATTATTCGAATTTAAAATATTTCCAACCTGTTTTAGAATCAAAAGCCGCAAATGAATACGATTTTATCATAAAAAGACATCCCAAAAACAAGGATTACTTTGTGATGAGCATAATGCCATTGGATAATTCTAAAAAAGCAGTGGACACTTTTGAAATTATTTATGAACCCGAAAAAAAATTAATTGTTGAATTTACCATTATGATTAGCCCGAGAAATCTGGTCAAAATTGATGAAAAATCAAGTGTGGGTTCCAAGAATATCGTGCGATCATTTATAAAAGTTCACTACAGGTTGGATGGTCCAGATTATTATTTGTTGAATTCGAATGAAGAAATAGCTTTTGATATTGTTTTTAAGAATGAAGTTAAAAATATTCAAGTCCGTAACTGTTTTGTGACCACCGGCTTCAATAAACAAAATTTTACCTATAAGGACAGTGACGTTTTCAAGGAAAAAACACTTTTTAACAAAAAAAGTAATATTCTGACCAATTATTGGAATGTTTCAGGATTCACGGCTACCGATGAGGAAAAAGCCATATTGCAAGCATTAGAATTCAAGATGTAGAATGTCAGGAATGCAGAAATCACAAACGAGGCAATTTTAAATGTTTGTATGGTAAACAAAAATTGACTTGGAATAGTATAGTGTGTTTATGCTGTCTATATCTTATATTTGCACACTTTTAAATAAATGACCATATAATGAAAGCAGGAATTGTAGGATTACCAAATGTTGGAAAATCAACATTATTCAATTGTTTATCCAATGCAAAAGCGCAAAGTGCCAACTTTCCGTTTTGTACCATTGAACCCAATATAGGAGTTGTAAACGTACCAGATTCTAGAATGGCAAAACTGGAAGAATTAGTAAAACCGGAACGCGTTCAGATGGCAACTGTTGATATTGTTGATATTGCAGGATTGGTTAAAGGAGCCAGCAAAGGAGAAGGTTTGGGGAATCAATTTTTGGGAAATATCAGGGAATGTAACGCCATTATTCACGTTTTGCGTTGTTTTGACAATGATAATATCGTGCACGTTGACGGAAACGTAAATCCAATTCGTGACAAAGAAACCATCGATATCGAGTTGCAATTGAAAGATTTGGAGAATGTTGAAAAACGTCTCGAAAAAGTAAATCGTGCCGCCAAAACCGGTAATAAAGAAGCGCAAACCGAAAAAGCACTTTTAGACAGAATTAGAGAGACACTTTTGCAAGCCAAATCGGCCAGAACAATAAAACCTCAAAGCAATGAAGAGGAAGTATTGTTGGAAGGTTTTCAATTGATTACGGCAAAACCTGTTTTGTACGTGTGTAATGTGGACGAAAATTCGGCCGTAAACGGAAATAAATACGTGGATCAAGTTCGCGAATTGGTGAAAGATGAAGATGCCGAAGTGATTATCCTTTCAGTAGGAGCCGAGGCCGATATCACCGAATTGGAAAGCTACGAAGAGCGCCAAGTTTTCTTGGAAGACATGGGATTGACCGAGCCGGGAGCATCCGTTTTGATTCGTGCCGCTTATAAATTATTGAAACAACAAACCTATTTTACCGCAGGAGTGAAAGAAGTTCGTGCCTGGACCATCAATATTGGAGCCACTGCGCCACAAGCAGCCGGAGTTATCCATACCGATTTCGAGAAAGGTTTCATCCGTGCCGAAGTGATTTCGTATGAAGATTTCGTTCATTATGGTTCGGAAGCCAAGTGCAAAGAAGCAGGGAAATTCAAGGTGGAAGGAAAAGAATATGTGGTGAAAGACGGCGACGTGATGCACTTTAGATTTAATGTGTAAATAGTATCAAGATTTAAGTATCAAGTATCAAGTATTAAGATATTGGAAACCTGCAAGAGTGATTTTGCAGGTTTTTATTTGCTGCCTTTTTTTGAGTTGAATCAAATAGTTAAATTTAAATTATTTATATTTGGTAAAATTATTTTTTTGGTAAGTTTGAAAGAACATTAAAATAGAAGGAGATGAGTACACTAGAAATCAATTTATATAATAAATTAAAAGCTAAAATTGGAGAAGCAGAAGCCAAGGAGTTAATTGAATTTATTGATTTTAGAAGCGAAGAAAAACGAATTAATTCAGATAGAATTTTGGCAACTAAACAGGATATTAATGACGTTCGATTAGAAATAAAAGAGGCTAAGACTGATATGATAAAATGGTTTTTTGCCTTTTTCATAACGTTGGTTTTAATGATTTTAGGTCTTTATGCTGCGGTTTTGTTGAAGTAAATGTGAGAGTTAAAAGATGAAAATATAGTACTTTGATCTTTTTTAATAAAAGAAATTAAGAAAACTGTTCAAGCAATTGGGCAGTTTTTTTTATTTAATTGATATTCCAATTTTTATTACTTTTAATAAAAACAAATATTATGAAAATAATAGCCTTTGGAGGTAGTCCAAGCAAAAACTCCATCAACAAGAAATTAGCGACTTATGCAGCCGGTCTTTTTGAAAATGCCGAAGTGGAAGTGTTGGATTTAAACGATTTTCAAATGCCTTTGTTCAGTGTGGATATTGAAGCGGAAATCGGTCAACATCCTTTGGCGAAAGCCTTTCTGGAGAAAATTGCCACTGCCGATATTCTCGTGGTTTCATTAGCTGAAAATAATGGAAATTACTCTGCGGCTTTCAAGAATGTTTTCGACTGGTGTTCCAGAATAGGTGCCAAAGTATTTCAGGAAAAACCAATGTTGCTGATGGCTACTTCACCGGGAGGAAGAGGCGGAGCATCGGTTCTTGAAATTGCCAAAAATGCTTTTCCACGATATGGTGCAATTGTAAAAGCAACGTTTTCCTTGCCTAGTTTCAACGATAATTTTGATGTTGCCAACGGCAAGATTTCTAATCTGGAATTGGATAATCAATTGAAGGAAATAGTGAAAGGTTTTTAAAATCCTAATCTTTTTGGCGTGAAAATTGTTTTCATCCATGAAACCAAAAAGTATTTGTATGATATCAGTAAAAAAGAGCCTAAAAACTTTAGGTTTAGCAGTTTTAGGGCTAATCAGTTTCCTTGTTTTATATGTAGTTGCTGCGCTTTTAATTTCTAAAATAGCAGTTAATGCGAGTGTTTCTCAAAAAGATAAAGCAATAGAAATATTCATTTTATCGAATGGAGTTCATACTGATATTGTAGTTCCCATAAAAAACGAATACAAAGATTGGTCAAAAGAAATTCGTTTCCAACAAACTAAATCAAAAGACAGTTTGGTCAATTATCTTGCTTTTGGCTGGGGAGACAAAGGTTTTTATCTTAATACGCCCGAATGGTCGGATTTGAAAGCGAGTACAGCTTTCAATGCCGCTTTTGGTTTAAGCTCGTCGGCAATGCATACTACATTTTATAAAAGTATGAAAGAAGATGCCGATTGCAAGAAAATCAGAATTTCTGCAGAAGAATATCAAAAATTAATAAATTTCATTTCCCAAAGTTTTGAGTTTGATTCTTCTAAACGGGTCCAATGGATTTCTAATTACAGTTATGGAAACAGAGATGCTTTTTATGAAGCTAAAGGAAGTTATAATCTGTTTTATACTTGTAATACTTGGGCTAATAACGCTTTAAAAACTACGAATCAAAAGGCAAGTTTATGGACAGTGACCGATACCGGGATTTTTTGTCATTATCAATAATCGATTTTAATCAAAAAAAGAAAGATTCCAATGCGAAAATCAGTCAAGAGAATTGTAAATAATTTTTAATAATTAATTTGGGTTTTAATAAAACGATATGCGAAAACAATTCGGGGCAAGACCTTCAAAACTAGAATTAGAAAGTTACTCTAAATCGCCTAATTGGAACGGTAAAATTTTCGAAAACCTGGAAAAAACTACTATGGAATTTTCGTTGACCAACCTTCGTAAATTTTTGCACAAACAATTTTGTGAAAAAATAGGGCGAGAACCGTTAAAACCATTGTCCATTTTGCCATTCAATGCTGAAACTTTCGAATCGGAAAATAATTCCATGAAAAGTATTTGGTATGGGCATTCGGCAATTCTAATGCGATTGAATCATGCAACTATTCTAATCGACCCAATGTTTGGTCCAGATGCGGCACCCATTGCCCCGTTTAAGGTAAAGCGTTTCAGTGAGGCAACTTTAGGTTTGATCGATGAATTTCCTGAAATAGACTTGGTGCTGATTTCGCACGACCATTACGATCATTTGGATTATGAGAGTATCCTGAAACTTAAAGACAAAACGAAGCAATTTTATGTGGCTTTAGGCGTAAAAAGACATTTGGTTTCTTGGGGAATCAATCCAGAAAAAATCACCGAATTTAATTGGTGGGAGGAATCCCTTTTCGAAAATATTAAAATCACTTTTACGCCAACCCGCCATTTTTCGGGTAGGGGAATGACCGATAGAGCCAAATCACTTTGGGGAGGTTGGGCGTTAAAAACGGAAGAAGAAAACATTTGGTTTAGCGGCGATAGTGGCTATGGGACTCATTTTGCAGAAATTGGCAACCGCTTGGGGCCATTCGATTTTGCTTTTATGGAATGTGGGCAATACAACGAAAATTGGCATCAAATACACATGTATCCTGAGGAAAGCATACAGGCTTCAATAGATGCAAAAGTTAAAAATAGGATGCCGGTTCATTGGGCTGGATTTGCCTTGGCGCAACATTCGTGGAAAGAACCGGTAGAGCGATTTGTTGAAAAAGCAGCTAGTGAAAACCTGAATTTTATTGTTCCTGAAATAGGGGTGATAGTCACTGCCAAAACTACCAAATACTCAAAATGGTGGGAGAGTCATTAGTTTTTTGACTTTCAAAAATAAATGATTTGCTAATTTGCGGTAAATAAATGCAACTTGTTTTGCTACAAATCCTCTTTATAACGCGCTAAACTTTTATCAATAATACTGCGCATGCGGTTGCGCATTCGTTCCGGTTTTAAAACCTCTAGTCCGTTGCCGAAACCCAAAAGAAGTCGGTCTAATTCATAATTTTCAATCAGTAATAAATGAATAATAATACTGCCGTCTTCATTGGTTTTTATTAGTCGTTGGGTGTTGTGTAACGGTTTTGTGATGACATAAGGCGCATTTACGGCATCAATCCACAATTCAATTTTTCGAGGTTGCAAACCAATATTTACTGTGACTCCAACTACATTTTTATAATAAGCATCGGCATTAAAATCATCTTCTAAAAACGGTAAATTAAAATCATAATCAATCCGCATAATTCGGTCTAGAGCCAAATTCCGAATCGGTTGACTTTTTTTCGTCTTCCCAATCAAAAACCAACGATTATTGAATTCCTTTAAAATAAAAGGATGAAAAGGAAACTGCTTTTCTTCTCTGGAATTGAATGATTTATAGGTAATTACCAAAACCACTTTCTTGATAATCGCCTGGTAAATTTCGTCCAAAAAGTGCAATCCTTTTAGATTTTCGTTTTTATCCAAATGAATTACGGGTTTCGAATTCGATTTTTCGGCATAGATTTTATCTTCCAATCGCTGTAAAATATCCGAAACATCGCTAAACAACGAAAAATCCTTAAACTGTTTCAACATCGAAACCGTCTCGGTCAAAACATTCATGTCGGTTTCCGTCAGCGGAATAGCAGTGATTGAAAAACCATCGTCTTCATATTTGTAAAACTTCTTGTCATACACCACAATCGGCGCATTATAACCCAATTTTTCACTCCGCATCATTTGAATATCGGATTGAATGGTACGTTTGCTAACC
This sequence comes from Flavobacterium limnophilum, assembly GCF_027111315.2. Lineage (GTDB taxonomy): Bacteria > Bacteroidota > Bacteroidia > Flavobacteriales > Flavobacteriaceae > Flavobacterium > Flavobacterium limnophilum. The sequence goes on from NZ_CP114289.2 coordinate 898,487, forward strand.
GGACTTTCTTTCCCTTCATATTCATGTAAAGCATCGCTTACCGCCGCAATTAAATCTTCCAAAGTCCAAGTTCGATACTGGTTTTGCAAACATTTATCAATGGTTTTATAGCGAATAAGGGCATTTTTGTTCAACGACATAGTCTAATTTTATTTAATAGATACACTATTGTTTGTCTAAGGTCAACAAGGCTATGGGTTCGTCAGTTCGAGTGATTTTTAAAGCAAGGCAAATGTTGATGCAATGGAAAGAACGTTATGCTTTAAAAATTGTATCGAGAACCATTGTTTTTATAAAGCTTCTCGATACATCCCGATAAAATCGGGACACTCGAAGTGACGACAAAAAAGAACTTGCAAGGTTCCATAAAAAACCAAAAGTAAATAAATATTTCCACTACGCAGAATAATTGCGTAGAAACATAAAATCTTTGTACCATCAAAAAAAATAAAACAAAATGGAAACACAAATCAACGGATTTGAATTAATGGAATTAGGATTTCCGCAAGGCGAAATCATTGGAATCGCATTAAAAATAAACAGAAAAAGAAACGGCTTCAAACGTGAACAAATGCTAACCCATTTCAAAAACGTATTGGAAACCCCAGAAAATTATGTTGAAGATACCATTTTCAGTCCATTAGCCCTTGCACTCATCGAAAAAGCAAATGAAAAACCAGAAGATTTCATCGCTTTGAATCCCAACCCAAAGACCTATTCTGCTTATGGCTTGGAGCATATTGAGGAAGGAGCCAGAAAACAAATGGAAGTGGCAATGCAATTGCCCGTAACGGTCGCAGGAGCTTTAATGCCCGATGCGCACCAAGGCTATGGCTTGCCCATTGGTGGAGTTTTAGCAACCAAAAACGCTATTATTCCCTATGGAGTTGGAGTGGATATTGGCTGCCGAATGGCCTTGTCCATTTACGATATTCCCGAAGGATTCTATTACGAGAACGAAGCCAAATTCAAAAGGGAATTGGTGGCTCATACCAAGTTTGGAGCAGGTCACGGTTTTCACGGACAATACAAATCGGATCACGCGGTTTTGGAAAACGATAGTTTCAACAGCAACGCTTTGGTCAAGAATTTAAAAGACAAAGCTTGGTCTCAATTGGGTTCCTCTGGTGGAGGCAATCACTTTGTCGAATTCGGAATTATGGAATTCACCCAAGACGATGCCGTTTTGAACATCCCAAAGGGAAACTATGTAGCTTTGTTGACGCATTCCGGTTCAAGAGGTTTTGGCGCTACAGTGGCGGGACATTATACCAAAATAGCCAAAGACGTTTGTAAATTACCCGATGCCGCCAGAAACTTGGCTTATTTGGATATGAATTCGCAGTTGGGACAAGAATATTGGATAGCGATGAACTTGGCGGGCGATTATGCTTCGGCTTGTCACGAGATTATTCACGTCAAAATGCAAAAAGCATTGGGTGCAACGGTGTTGGCCAAAGTAGAAAACCATCACAACTTTGCTTGGAAAGAAATCTGGAACGGCGAGGAAGTTATCGTGCACAGAAAAGGAGCTACACCAGCAGGAAAAGGCGTGATGGGAATCATCCCGGGAAGTATGACTGCACCCGGATTTTTGGTGAGAGGAAAAGGCAAAGAAAATGCCATAAACTCGGCTTCACACGGAGCAGGAAGACAAATGAGCCGAACCCAAGCCCTAAAAACCATTACCCAAAACGAAATGCAAACTATCTTGAAAGATCACGGGGTAACCCTTATTGGCGCAGGATTAGACGAAGCCCCAATGGCGTACAAAGACATTAACCAAGTGATGGCTGCCCAACAAGAATTAGTAGATGTCGTGGCAAAGTTCACCCCCAAAATGGTAAGAATGGCCGATGACGGAAGTCGAGAAGATTAGTATCACCAAACCTGACAGGTTTCAAAAACCTGTCAGGTTTATTATCCAAAAAATGGAGGTTCAAATCCTCCCGAAGCGACAGTAAGTCTTAGTAGTTTAAATTGGGAAAACAGTTGGATTTTTAATGACTACAAATTCATTATACTATTTAATGTTTTGTGGTTTTTTATTTACTAAATTTGAAAATACATTATGGAAAAGAAAATACTAGAAAAACTACAAGAAATAGAGAAAAGCAAGAAGGTAGAAATCCTTTTTGCTGTCGAATCAGGAAGTCGTGCTTGGGGATTTGCTTCTCCAGACAGTGATTATGATATTCGATTTATATACAAACACGATTTGAACTATTACCTTTCACTTTGGGAAAAACCCGATGTAATTGAGTTTATGACCCAAGACGATTTGGATGGTTCGGGATGGGATTTACGGAAAACCGTAAAATTATTAGCCAAATCCAATGCACCTTTGCTGGAGTGGTTATACTCGCCTGTGGTGTATTATGAAAACGAAGCTTTTGCCAATACAATGCGAAATTTAGCAAAAGATTGTTTTTCGCCCATAGCCTGTTTGCACCATTATTTGGGAACCACCAAAAATTTCATAGACTTATGCCAAGCCGAAGAAGTAAAACTGAAAAGCTATTTCTATGCCTTGCGCACCGCCTTAGCCGGAAAATGGATAATAGAAAAAAATACATTTCCGCCAGTGGATTTTATGGAATTATTGCCTATTGCACCACCACACATACAAGAAAAAGTAATAGAACTAATGACCATAAAAGCCAATCAAGACGAAAAATACTTGCACCCGAAAGAGGAATTGATTACTGATTTTTTGTTGGAAACAGTACAATTTAACCAGAAGGAGGCAAATGGTTTAGTTAGTGGGAAGAAGATGGCGTTGGAGTTGGATGTTTTTTTTAGGGAGATTATAAAATAAACTCATAATTAAATGCACTATAATAAATTACACATATTTTCCAAAAATACAGATGCGTTTGCATCTCAAAGAGGTTATAATTACCAAACATTAATAACGCTTGAGGCATGGGCAAATAACCTTAAAAATGTTGTAGAAGAAGATATTTTTTGTGAGTATGAAGAAGATATTTTTCATAAAAACAAATTTGATAATTCAGTTAAATTCCGTCAAATTAAACTTTATTCAAGTAATTTCTCGTTTAAAAGCGAAGAGATAATTAAGTGTATTGCGCATTTTTTTATGCTTCATGTCAAATCAGAATATTACTCATTTGATAAAGAATTTGTATTTGAAACTAATTCAAATATAGCAAAAGCCTATTCAAACAATGAAGCGGATTTATTGAGAGAATGGTTTGATAATCAAGAAAGTTTAAATGAAGAGCGGCTTCAAAGGATTTCGCAAAAAGTTAAAGAAATAGTAACTACCTACATAAAAGACCAGAAGAAAACAATAACAAAAGATGATAATGAAGAAATAGTAAAAGAGGCAATTTCTGTTTTTGAAAAAATTGATGATGAATTTTGGATAAGCTTTATAAAGCTTATAAAATGGAAATTCTTAAATGAAGAATCTGATGTTGAATTTGAAAATGCAAAATCGAGAATCGAAAACGTCTTAATTGATTTAGATTATAAAATTGATAATGATAATATAAAGCAAGTTTTTGGGGTTCTATTGGAGAGAGTCTTCACAAAAGCGTCTCAAGAAAAACACGATGATAGAAAACTTACAACAAGAGATTTAGATTTATTGATATTAGATATAGGAAATGAAGAAGATAAATGGTATTCAAGAAAATATGAATATTACAGCAAGTTCGAAAAAATTGATGATTTTAGAATTGGAGAATTTTATGAAATAATTGATTTAGTAAATTATTGTAGAAGGAAAAAGTATCTAATAAGGCATAAAGAAATTTGGAATAAGTTACTTGATTTCTATGTTAATGATAATAACCTACAAGAAATTTATAAAAGAAAAGCTATCTACGAATTAATTTTTCTAAATAATGAATTTCACGAAGTTGATTATGAAAATCTCTCAAATAGGCAACGTCCTACAGGGAATTTAGCAGGTTTTGAAGAAGCTATTAGATATTATTTTAGAAATATTAATTCTCTAAAAAACATTGATGATTTAGAATATTGTCAAACTATTTTAAATCTCATAATGCCCCCAGTTTTAGAAGGAAAAATATCTGTAACGAATGAAGAATTTAGAGAATGGTGTATTCAACTTTATAGGGTAATTTGTAAAGCATTAGAATTTACTGTAGATGTTAATGAAAAGTGTCACTTATTGGAGGAAAAAGGAAATTTTTTATTGCTTTCAAGTTTATTTAGGAAAAATCAAGATTTTTTAAAATGTTTTGAAGATATTTTAAACTTTATAGATGAAGCTCCTCTTTTTAAAGTATCTCAATTTGGCGATAGGATAAATAAATATATCAAATCTTTCATCAATATTGATCCTGAAGATAAATCTGGTTTAATTAGAGAGCTAGAAGGGTTTTCAGAGAAACTCTATCCATTTGTAGAGAAAAGAGAAGGTAAAGTACGTTTGGCTCACCAACAAGTTGAAAAAGGAGTAGCTTTTTTGAAAACGTCTTATTCATTTGGCTTGTTAAAAGCGTTAGAAAGTTTTCATAAAGCAAAAGATAACTATCAACAAGCTGATACGATTGAAGGGTTTATTTTAGGACTGCTTAATATTTCTCAACTATACTCTTCATTAGGGATGAATTTTGCGGGGAAATATTATGCACTTTGCGCATTTCGAATGAGTATCAACAATGAATTTATAAAGCATACTGAAAAAAGCTTTGCTATGATGTTTTATGCTGATTATAAAAGCGGTTCTTGGTTTAATGCTTTAGAGATATATTATAAATACATATACTTGAGAGACCAATCAAACCTTGAAAATCCTGATTGCCTTGAAGAAGGAAAAATAACTCAGAGAATGGCTTTTATATTGTATGCAATGAAAAGATTGTCCTCTCAGTTTTCCATTTTTGTAGAAAGTCAAATTAAAGCACTTGATTATATAGGAGAAGAAATTGTGAAACCAATATTCAATTCTATTAATAAAGAATTAGACACAGATGAAAAGTTTAATAAAGTGTTGAATAGAGATTTTAATGATTTCCCATTGAATGATATAGGAAAAAATAGGACAATCGATTTTTTTGCATTAGGATGTTTGTGGAAAATTAGTTTTGAGAATAGCTTTGAAACAACTTCGGTAGCAGAAGAATTCATATCAACAATTCAAATTATTTTAACTGAAATATCACTTTATGAAGCTGACTTTCATTTATTAAAAAGTACTATTGAAGTTGAATTGGTTTTGTCAGATGTTCAAAAACCACCAGTTCAACATGATTCAAATGATATTACGAAATGGACAGTATTCATAAATCATTTTGACAATCCTAATCCTGAAAAAATAAATCAACATACAGTATATAATACAGTTTCCCTCCAATTTATCCTCAATAGAATCAGCCTCCTAAAAGAAAATGAATTCAGAACTATGTTTTTCGATTTTATTAAAGATAGAGGTTTAGACGGAAAACAAATTACAGTAAATCTATATCAAAGGATACATAGAGATATTTACACAGTGGAGGATTTTGATTTCTCTAAAAAAACAGATTTTTTAGATATTGAATTTGACAATCTTTCAATGCCAAAGGAAAATAAGATAATGAAATGGAATGCTACTTTGAGTGAAAAATATACTTATGAAAGAGCTATCGAAGCCATTAAAAATAGATTTAATAATGTACACAATTCCATTCACATTACACTTGAAAAATTGAAGATGGATAAAGAATTTCCTGATTTTATTAATGAGTTAAGGAAAGAAGGATGGAAAGACTGGCAAATAATTTTGAACATTTTTAATTTTATAATAAATTATAAGATTAATAAATTTGAGAAATTTGACTCTGATAATCCCGAAGAAATCGCTGAATATTTCAAACTAATGTTAAGAAAGTACCATGATATGGATGAGAAAGATTGTTATGTAGAATTTCCATTGAAAGCATTTAAGACTAAGGAATTTAAAGCACAATTTAATATAAGCTTTGCCTCAATAATACAATCTTATGGCTTAGAAAGTAAATCTCATACTCCAAATTTGAATGCAATAAAAGAGTTTATGGATATACGATTTAACTTAAAAGATGATGATTATAATGAAAACAACCCATTAAAAGACATTAAATTTATATAATTCGATGACTATCCAAAACCTAAAATCCCAAAACCTAATCCTTTTCGAAGTTATTTCGGGAAGTAAATCCTTTGGCTTAGATACACCAACTTCAGATACGGACATCAAAGGCGTGTATTATTTACCTAAAGAAAAATTCTTTGGGCTCGATTATATTCCGCAAATAAGTAATGAAACCAATGATGAGGTGTATTATGAAATAGGTCGTTTTGTAGAATTGTTGCTCAAAAACAATCCTAATATACTGGAGATTTTGGCATCGCCAGAAGATTGTGTTTTGTATAAACATCCGTTAATGGAGCGTTTGAAGATAGAAGATTTCTTGTCTAAATTGTGCAAAGATGCTTTTGCAGGTTATGCCGTCACCCAAATCAAAAAGGCAAGGGGATTGAAAAAGAAAATTGTCAACCCAATGGAAAAGCAAAAGAAAACCCTGTTGGATTTTTGTTACGTCGTGCAAGGCTATGATTCGGTTACACTTTCGCAATGGTTGGCAGCAAAAGCTTTCGTTCAGGAACGTTGTGGTTTAATCAATATGCCTAATTCTAAAGGGATGTATGCACTGTTTTATGACCAAAACAACACTTTGGGTTATCGTGGTATTATTAAAAACGAAAATTCCAATGAAGTGTCCTTGTCGTCAATCCCAAAAGGAGAAAAAGAAGTGGCTTATTTGTCTTGCAATCAAGATGGTTATTCGAAATATTGCAAAGAATATAAAGAATACTGGGATTGGATGGAGAAACGTAATGAAGAACGCTATAATACAAATCAGCAACACGGCAAGAATTACGACAGCAAAAATATGATGCACACCATCCGATTATTGCAAACCGCTGAAAAAATTCTATCAACCGGAAAATTAAATATCAGAGTTTCAAATCGGGAGGAATTACTCGACATAAAAGCTGGAAATAAAGAATATGATGATTTACTCGAAATGGCAGATAATTTAATCGAATCCATTGAAAATCATTGTGAAACTTCTTACTTGCCTGAAAGCCCCAATGTTGAAAAAGCTATTGAAAATTTAATACAGATACGAGAAGATTTGTATAAATAATTTACTACATTGTATGCCGTTTCACAAACCTTTCTCATTCTCTAAAAATGAATCTCACACTAACGGTAAAACAACTAGGAAAAAAGCAACCTCTCCTTAAAGAAAACATCCTTAACCTCAACACAACTGATTCAATTATAACAGTTCGCTCTCTTATAGAATTAGTGGTAGAACATCAAATAAAACTTTTCAATGCTGCATCATTTGAATGGGATGACGAAGATCAGATTCATTTACCCAAAGAAAATTATTTACCCCTATTGACCGATACTGGAAAACTAGGTTTTGGCGCGTTATACAATCATAACAAAATCGATTCGTTGGTAGCACAACAAAACGCTATTTTAGCTTTTGAAGACGGACTATATGCTGTTTTTTATGGCGATGACGAACTCAACGATTTATCCCTTTCTATCGATTTATCATTGAATAAAACACTAACATTTATTCGGCTCACCTTTTTAGCAGGAAGCTACTGGTAATAATAAAAAATATCAATCTGAATCGAAACTTTAATCCAAAAATATGTCTGTAGAAGCTGTTCTTAAAAGCAAAATTATTGAAAATCCAATTGTACAATACAAAAGAGAATTAGAAGAAATTGTCAATGGTAGTTTATTGTCTAAAATATTTTCAAAAAACAGGCTAAAAAAAGAAGTAGCCGAATTTGGTTTACATTTACTAAAGCTCAAAGACAATTATAACGCTATATATGTCTCTCTAGGTTCGAAAGAGCTTAAAGAATTTGAAAAATGGATCAAAGAAGATCTTTGGAACGACAGTGATTATTATGAATTGTTGATCTATTTTTTTGATGCCGATAAAGCCAAATATGTAAAAGAAGCTTGGAATAGATTGCCTCAAAAAATGTATCAAAATGGTTATGCCAGACGTTCTTTTAGAGCACCAAACAATAAAAAATACCTACTGGTCAATCAAATTAATTTTCTTCGTTCGATAATTGCTGCGCCATATTCATATAGCTATCAAAACAAAACTACTTATTATAATTTATCGTTTGAAGAACAAATTCGCTACGACACAGAAATAACCAACTCACCAAATCAATTTATGGTTTGGTCTGCCGCCATTGATTTGGGAGACGAGAAACTGTTTCAGCTTTTTGAAGCTATTATTTTCAACACCGATACCGTTGGAAAAGTATCTCGAAATGGTATTAAAGCACTTTTAAACAGTGATAAAAAAGAATCTTGGCAATTAGTCGAAAAATTATTACTGGCAGCACAACGCCAAGAAGGGTTGCGTCAAACTGTTTTAGAAGCATTGGATGAAACGGCTATCGGTGCATTAGAATATATGATTAAAGTCATAGTCGATAATAAACTAACCCGCTTTTCATCAGTGGTGAGAGCTATTGACACTTGGACGGGTTTAGGATGGGAATCCGAAAAGGAAACTACGGTTCGAAATATCATTCAACTGGCTGCTACCTATTTCTCCAATCCTGAATCAATTCCGGTTGGAATTCACAGCAAGAATAATAACGAAGTGTATATGGCACTTTGGGTACAAGGCGTTCAGGATATAGAAAAAACAGTTCCTTATTTGCACGAACTTTTGGAAAAAGGAACAATAGAAAAAAAGTGTCTGGCTCTTAAATTTGCAGGCGAAACAAACGACCCTTACATCGAAATGCCTTTGTATTTCAAGGCTTTGAACGATGGAAATTTACAAGTTTTGGCCTTTGCAATTCCAAGAATGAATGCACTATTAGATGCCAATACGAAATCGAAATTTTTTATTGACAATGACGATTACCCTAACTTTTTTGAAAAAACATACCATCTAGCTCAAACAATCAATGCAAAAGACACCACTTTTGAAGGGAAAGTCTTTTCGTGGTTAACTATAAAATTCGAAAAAGACAGTTTGTATGCGTCTGCCATTAATTTAATAGGAGATTATAAAGAACGACTAGATACCATTCTAAATCATTTTGAAGGATTTTCGATCCAATTAAGAGAGAAGTTAACACAAAAGATTTTGGGAGAATATTACTGCTACTCTCATTACAACTTAAATGAAATCAGTCAAAAAACTACTGAATTACCTACTGATTTTCAAAGAAATTTTGCTTTACGCATTCTAAAAGACAGAGGAGAATCTATCATTACTTCGGCCATTTGTGTCTTAAAAAAAGTAACGCTAAATGAAGAAGAATTAGACTCGTTTCAAGAATTATTCAAACGTAAAAATTCTAATTTAAAGAAAAATTTAATTGCGATAATTCTCCAGCAGGAAGATAAAAAAATAGCCTCTTTTGTAGATAAAATTTTGAATAATGGTGATTTAGAACAACGTATGTCGGCATTAGATTTAATACTACAATTACAAAAAAAGGATAAGTTATCTAAAAAGGTAAACCATTGGGTAAAAGAATATGCCATTCGACCAAAAATTACCGAAAAAGAATTGAAATTCATCGAGCAATTAGCACCAACCGAAAACAAAGAATTGCTTTGTCCAGAAAATGGTTTTGGTTTTTATAATCCAAAAGAAATTTCAAACTACGCCTTGCCCAAACCCGAAATCAATTCAATCTTTACTACTGCTACAAAAAAAGAAAAATACGGTTTTTCGAAACCATTATCTCAAATAAAAGCTGATTTTTCAAAGCTTTATGAATTATTTGAAGCCAATAAAAATTATGAATATGAGTTGGAATACAATGACAATTCAAAGGAAACAGTCCTTTTAGGAAACAACTTTTCTCAAATAAAAAAACTATCAGACAACGCTACTGCCGATGAAAAATCTAAAAACTACCCTCTGTTTGAAGTTTGGTCCAACTGGTTTGAAAATTCCAAATTAGAACCAAGAGATTTGTTTTTAGCAACACTTGCGAGAGATTGTGAGCAATCGGATTACAGGAGTTTTTTAGAAAAAAATGTTTATTATTACCAAAAAGACTTCCCAAACCCTGCCAAAAACAACTATCATTGGAACCATCCAATTATTAAAATTATAAATGCTTTACAATTAAAATATCCATTCAAAGAAAGTCAGGAATTTTTAATTGATGCTTGTTCTAATTTATTTTCAGATTTCCCAAAATCTATTGTAGAATTCAAATACAAGCCTAAAAAAAATGAATATTACTACAATAACAATAAAGGAGATGGCTGGCAAAACCAAAGCGATTTAAATATCTATTTGAACGCCATAGATTTAAATGTCTTAACCGAGGAACAAAAAAACAAAGTGTGGAATCTTTACAGATGGCGACAATGGTCTGGTTTAAAGGAAAATACAGCCTACAGCAAACCACCCATTTACTTGTATTGCATTGCTTTTGAGCAAAAATTAATAACAGAAGGAGAATTATACGAAGGAATTTTAGATAGTGACCGATTATCAGTTTTAACAGCCGAAAAGAAACACTATCAACATTTTGAAAGCGAAAATTTAGTAAAAAATTTCCCTTTCATAACTCCAATGATAGACAACATTCGAAATACCTTTTTAGACATTGAAGTGAAACGAGGTGACTCAAACACTTCGGTTACTCATCTAGTCAAGAGTTTTGAAAAAATATACGGAACCCTTCGATTTGTACAACTACTTACCGCTTTGGGCAAAACCAGTCTATACAAAGGCTACATCTATTCTTGGGGTTACACAGAATTAAACAAACAAAAATTATTCAGCTTTTTATTAAAACGATGTTATCCTTTAGCATCAGACACCCAAGAAAATTTCAACAACTTAATTACCAAGGAAAAAATAACCGAAGAACGATTAATTCAAGCTGCGATTTATGCTCCACAATGGCAAAAATTCATCAGTAATTATCTCGATTGGAAAGGGCTTGACTCAGGCATTTGGTGGTTGCACGCACACACTAAAACAGCCGCTTACGGTGCTGTTAACTCTGAATTAGAAAGTGAAGTCGCCAAATACTCTGCCATCGATTTACAGGATTTTAAGGATGGTGCTGTAGATAAAAACTGGTTTATATCGGCTTATAAACTATTAGGCAAAGCCAAATGGGAAATTCTATATGAAGCAGCCAAATTCGTTACAGACGGAAACGGACATAGAAGAGCCCGATTGTATGCAGATACCTTGACAGGGGATTTAAAAATAAGAGAAGTTACTGCAAAAGTAAAAGACAAACGAGATCAAGATTATTTAAGAGTGTATGGATTGGTACCATTGAGTAAAGCGAATGCTGAAAAAGATGTTTTGGCAAGATACGAATACATTCAGCAATTTAAAAAAGAAAGTAAAGAATTTGGTTCGATGAAGCAAACAAGCGAGGCACTTGCCATTCGAATTGCTTTAGAAAATCTAGCTCGAAATGCAGGTTATCCAGATCCAGTTCGCTTAACTTGGGCTATGGAAACCAAGCAAGTTCAAAAAATCCTTTCTAATGAAACCGAAGTAAATTTTGACGACATCACTATTGGTCTAACAATTGACAAAGAAGGAAAAGCCGAACTAATAACATTTAAGGAAGGAAAAGAATTAAAGTCAATTCCAGCAAAACTAAAAAAAGAAACAGCAATTATAGAATTAGGCAAGCACCGCAAGACAATGCGAGAGCAATGGACTCGTTCTAAAAAAGGCTTGGAAGAAGCGATGATTAGAGGCGATGAATTCCTGTTTGCTGAAATGGAAAATCTATTTGAGCATCCGGTAATTTCGAAGCATTTAGAGAAATTAGTTTTTATAACAAATACTAACGAAATAGGTTTTTATGCAAATGGAACCCTTATCAGTGCCCAAGGAGAGCTAATTCCATTAAATGAAAATTCAACTTTCAGAATTGCCCATTGCTTTGATTTGCACCAAAATAAAGTTTGGACTGATTTTCAAAAGTATAGTTTTGACAATCAATTAAAACAGCCTTTCAAACAAATATTTAGAGAATTATATGTCCCAACCACTGATGAATTAAAAGAGCAATCTATTTCGAGACGCTATGCAGGACATCAAGTGCATCCCAAACAAACATTGGCTTTACTAAAAAATAAAGGATGGAAAGTCGATTATGAAGAGGGTTTGCAAAAAGTATTTCACAAAGAAGGTTTTCAAGTCAAACTGTATGCGATGGCCGATTGGTTTTCTCCTGCCGATGTAGAAAGTCCAACACTGGAAACAATCGAATTTCATTCGCTGAAAGATTATAAAAACATTCCATTTGCAGACATTAACCCAAGAATATTTTCAGAAGTAATGCGCGATATTGACTTAGTAGTTAGTGTGGCTCACGTAGGCGGAGTCGATCCAGAAGCCAGCCATTCATCGATAGAAATGAGAGCCGTTTTACTTCGTGAAACCTTGCGATTGTTCAAAATTAATAATGTAGAAATCAAAGTCAATCACGCTTTAATTGAAGGTAAAATGGCAAATTATAGCGTACACCTTGGAAGTGCTATTGTGCATCAAGTCCCAGGGAAGTATTTGTCTATTTTACCAGTGCATTCGCAACACCGAGGTCGTTTATTTTTACCATTTGCAGATGATGATCCAAAATCGGCAGAGGTGATGTCAAAAGTACTTTTGTTAGCCAAAGACAATGAAATTCAAGACCCAACAATTTTAAATCAAATTGATAAAAAATTGGATTAACATCAAATTCATTCCCCAAAAAGCGTCCCAATTCAGGACGCTTTTTTCATTTTTAGAAAAATCTTTTTCACTACGCAAAATCCTTGCGCACTCCTTTTTGAATATTTGCTCAAGAAATAAAACAAGTTCTTTTATAAACTAAAAAATATCAAACAAGTCCTGTTGCGTGTTTCTATATAACACCATTGTAGGGAACTTTTCGCGAAAGCGTATTAGGTTTTTCTATGCAACTTGATTTGGAGGTTTTTGGCTGTTTTCCAAAAAACGGTCCCACTCTATGGGGCGTGGGTTCGATTCCCGCTTCCGAGCAATCGGAATAGTTCAGTTGGTTAGAACAATAGAAAGATCGCAGGTTCGAATCCTGCAATCGATTTTGGTTCGATTTGACGGATGGTTGTCGCTAGAGCACATCACTCTTAAAAAGATGTACCACAAAAAAACTGATTTGTCTTTGTCAGTACAATTAGGGTTGCAAAATCCAAAGCGTACACTGGCGAGAAACCAGCAGGAATTGAAATATAGAGGTTAAGACTTCCTTTCTTTTCGGTTTGATTGAGGATGTAATTCACGGAATTACTTTTTCAAAAGACAACCGCAAAACAATTGAAGCAATGCAAATACAAACAATTCTTCCGTTTTTTCAAGAGGAGAAAGACAAACGGTTTTCTTATTTAAAAGAGAAAATAAAACTTGTTAGGTGCAATTATTGAATTTTTTGAAATAAAAAATGAAAGGCTTAGAAACAGATTGAGTTGAACCAATTGGCAGTTACTACTTAACTTATGTTTTCTTAAAAATAAGTGAAACGCCTAATTAAAACCATCAATAGCTATGTTTCTATGCGTTTAAAAAAAATCAATTGCACTCAATGAATTAAAAAACTGGAATTAAAAATAAAAAATTATGATACAAAGAATTACAATCGATGCCTACCAAGTAGGTTTGGTATTCGAAAACAGAAAATTGGTAAACGTGATAAAAGAAGGTTCACAATGGATTTTTGGAGACAAACAAGTAAGGATTTACGAAAAAACAGTCGCTTTCCAATCGCCTTATGAATTCAACATCTTGATTCAAAATGAAGCCTTGGCAGCAATGTTAGAAGTAATTGAAGTGGCTGATAGTGAAATTGTGTTGCAATTTGTAAATGGGAATTTCAAGGAGGTTTTGACCGCAGGAACCTATGCTTTTTGGAAAGGAGTAACCAATACCTATTTCTCCAGAATAGATTTATCCAAGGTGGAAATCACGGAGCAAATTCCAATGTTTTTGTTCGAAACGGCAAAGTTGAGAGCTTTCGTGAGAAAGTTTATGGTATCGAGCAATGACAAAGCCTTGTTGTTTGTGAACGGAACTTACGTCAAAGAATTGGCTGCGGGAACCCACTATTTCTGGAACAACAGCACCACCATCGAGGTCAAAACAGCGGATAGGAGACAACAACAATTGGAAATCTCGGGTCAGGAATTATTGACCAAGGACAAAGCCGGTTTGAGAATCAATTTCTACGTGAGATACCAAGTTACGGATATTTTAAAAGCCTTGGTAACCAACAAGGATTTCGAAAAGCAATTGTACGTTTTAATGCAATTGGCGTTGAGAGCCTTTGTCGGAAGCTTGACTTTGGACGAATTGTTGAGCAAGAAAGACACCATCGCTTCGGCTATTTTGGAAGAAGTTGCGACCAAAATCAGTGATTTAGGTTTGGCAGTTTCCGATGCGGGAATCAGGGACGTGATCTTGCCTGGCGATATGAAAGAAATTATGAACCAGGTCTTGGTAGCCGAAAAAAAGGCACAAGCCAACAGCATTATGCGAAGAGAAGAAACCGCGGCAACCAGAAGTTTGTTGAATACCGCCAAATTGATGGAGGAAAACGAAATGTTGTGGAAATTGAAAGAAATGGAATATGTAGAGAAAATCGCCGATAAAATTGGAGAAATCACCATTTCCGGAGGAGGAAACATCATTGGTCAATTGAAAGAGATTTTTGTGAAATAAGAAAAACCACGAGTTGATATTCGTGGTTTTTTGGTTTTAGAAAGAAGGATTAGAATGAAGTAATAGCCTAGAAATAATCAAGATGAAACAAACACGGTATAGCTATTTCAGGACGAGTCATCAAAAAAATAGTGACTCCCACTCAAAGCCCACTCAAAGCCTACTCAAAGCCTACTCAAAGCCATAGATAAGCCTAGGTTGTGGTACCCTTGAATTGTGCCAAAAAAACACATCTTTTTTTACTAATATAAAGCCCAAGCCAACCGCATATGGAGACGAAATCAAACTCCATCAATCAGAATATCCAAAAGTAGTCTATGGGGTTCGGTAAACTAAAATCCACTGTCAAAAATATTCTTGATAACTTTGAGGCAGACCACTTTTATAATACTTCGAGAAATACTATATTAGCACACCCGAGGTCGATGCGAAAAGCATTGACCGAATTGAACGCAGTTAAAATCGATAAAATTTAAAATGTCAGATCAAGCT
Source organism: Flavobacterium limnophilum (assembly GCF_027111315.2). Taxonomy (GTDB): domain Bacteria; phylum Bacteroidota; class Bacteroidia; order Flavobacteriales; family Flavobacteriaceae; genus Flavobacterium; species Flavobacterium limnophilum. The sequence continues at coordinate 913,744 of NZ_CP114289.2, forward strand.
CAATACAACGAAGACAATATACGCTCACTCGACTGGAAGGAACACATCAGAATGCGTCCCGGAATGTATATCGGAAAACTCGGAGATGGTTCTTCTTCTGATGATGGAATTTATATTCTTCTCAAAGAAGTCCTAGACAACTGTATCGACGAGTTTGTTATGGGCGCCGGAAAAACCATCGAGGTAACTATCAAAGACAAAACGGTTTCGGTTCGCGATTACGGTCGTGGAATCCCATTGGGAAAAGTGATTGACGTGGTTTCCAAGATGAATACTGGTGGAAAATACGACTCACTGGCATTTAAGAAATCCGTAGGTTTGAATGGAGTGGGAACAAAAGCCGTGAATGCTTTGTCCCATTATTTTCGCGTGGAATCGGTTCGTGACGAGAAACAAAAAGCCGCTGAATTCTCGGCTGGAAATCTGGTTTTGGATGAGGAAATTATTGACACAACCAAACGAAAAGGTACCAAAGTAACTTTTATTCCAGATGAAACCATTTTCAAGAATTACAAATTCCGTTACGAATATGTAATTCGGATGCTCAAAAACTATTGTTATCTCAACAATGGTTTAACCATTTTATTCAACGGCGAAAAATATTTTTCCGAAAATGGATTGAAAGATTTATTGGAAGAAACCATTAATGTAGAGGATTTAGAATATCCAATTATCCATTTGAAAGAAGGCGATATTGAAATTGCATTAACGCATAGCAAAACCCAATATTCAGAAGAATATCACTCTTTTGTAAACGGTCAAAATACCACTCAAGGTGGAACGCATTTGGCGGCTTATCGCGAAGCCATCGTGAAAACCATTCGAGAATATTACAACAAACCATTCGAAGCTTCGGATGTTCGAAAATCCATTGTTACAGCGATTAGCATCAAGGTGATGGAACCCGTTTTCGAATCGCAAACCAAAACCAAATTAGGTTCTACAGAAATAGGTTCGGAACCTGGAATGCCATCGGTTCGTACTTTTGTCAATGATTTTGTAAAAAATAAATTAGACAGTTATTTACACAAAAATCCAGAAACGGCTGATGCTTTACTTCGCAAGATTTTGCAAGCCGAAAGAGAGCGTAAAGAATTATCCGGTATTCGAAAATTAGCCAAAGACAGAGCCAAGAAAGCCAATCTGCACAACAAGAAATTACGCGATTGTAGAGCGCATTTGACCGATACCAAAAACCCAAGAAATTTAGAAAGTACGCTTTTCATTACCGAGGGAGATTCGGCATCTGGTTCCATCACAAAATCACGTGATGTAAATACACAAGCGGTTTTTAGTTTACGAGGTAAGCCTTTGAACTCCTACGGAATGAGTAAGAAAATTGTGTATGAGAACGAAGAATTCAACTTGTTGCAAGCGGCTTTGGATATCGAAGACGATATGGAAAACCTGCGTTACAACAACATCGTGATCGCAACAGATGCCGATGTCGATGGAATGCACATTCGATTATTGTTGATTACTTTCTTCCTTCAATTCTTTCCTGAATTAATCAAAGAAAACCATTTGTATATTCTGCAAACACCATTGTTTAGGGTTCGAAATAAGAAAGAAACCATTTATTGCTATTCCGAAGAAGAACGCAAAGACGCCATTGAAAAACTAAAACCAAAACCAGAAATCACCCGATTTAAAGGTTTGGGAGAAATATCGCCAGACGAATTCAAGAATTTCATTGGCGAAACCATTCGATTGGATCCAATTATGATGGACAAAAATACTTCGGTAGAGCAATTGTTGTCTTTCTATATGGGAAAAAATACGCCAGATCGACAAGAATTCATTATCAATAATTTGAAGGTGGAATTGGATACGATAGAGGCGAGTTAGTAGAAGTTTAAAAATAAAAATTTGTCAAAAGACCTTCAAAATAAAATGTTGTTCCAACAAGTAGTTGAGCTATTGCAAAATGCCCGACAACAGGTTTTGCGTACTGTAAACACAACTATGGTTTGCACGTATTTCGAAATTGGAAGAATGATTGTTGAAGAAGAACAAAGTGGAAAAGACCGAGCAGAATATGGTAAACAAATTCTAAAAGGACTTTCTCAAGATTTGAAAAAGGAATTTGGGAAAGGGTTTTCTATTGATGTTTTAGAAAGAATTAGAAACTTTTATTTGATTTATTCAAAATCCGCATCACTGTTGCGGATATTGGAAATAAAGAATTCCGCAACAGTGTTGCGGAATTCTGAAGTTTCAGTAAATGAAGATTTATCAATTTCGCCAACACCGTCTACGAAATTCAAATATCAAAAAACGCAGACAGTGTCTACGATTTCTGAATTACAGAAAACATTATATGACTTTTTCAAATTAACGTGGTCTCATTATTCGTTTTTAATGCGAATAGACGATGAAAAGGAAAGACGTTTTTATGAAATAGAATCTGAAAAATACAATTGGAGTGTTCGAGAATTAAAACGACAATACGATTCGGCACTTTATACCAGATTGGCTTTGAGTCGAGACAAAGAAGGGGTTTTAAAACTTTCAGAACAAGGCCAGATTATTGAGAAACCAAAAGATCTTATCAAAGATCCGTATATTCTAGAATTTCTTGGATTGCCAGAATTGCATCAGTATTCTGAAACGGAATTAGAGGCGGAAATCATTAGTAAGCTAGAGCATTTTCTATTAGAATTAGGTCACGGATTTACGTTTGTTGCGCGTCAACAAAGAATTACTTTCGACGATAAACACTTTCGAATTGATTTGGTTTTTTATAATCGGGTTTTAAAAAGTTTTGTTTTAATTGATTTAAAAATAGGAGAATTGAAACATCAAGATTTAGGTCAAATGCAAATGTATGTTAATTATTACGACAGAAAAATGCGATTGGAAGACGAGAACAAAACCATTGGAATTGTTCTTTGTCAAAACAAAAGTGACTTGGTTGTGGAATATACTTTACCAGAAAATAACGAGCAAATCTTTGCCAGTAAATACAAAACAGTTCTTCCAAGTAAGGAAGATTTAATAAAATTAATTTCGGAATCAAAATAAATGAAAGACGAAGAAGAAGATAACATCATTCCAAACGAAGACGAGAATAACGAAGAGTCAACCGAGTCCACGAGCGAAGAAGGATTCGAAGACATAATCACTTCGGGAGGAAATCATTTCTACGAGAACGACGAAAACAGCGAAGATACCATTACCAAAGTTACAGGAATGTACAAAGACTGGTTTTTGGATTATGCTTCCTATGTAATTCTCGAGCGAGCAGTTCCTGCTATTGAGGACGGTTTCAAACCCGTTCAACGCCGAATTATGCACTCGCTTAAGGAATTGGATGACGGCCGTTACAATAAAGTAGCGAACGTTGTGGGACACACGATGCAATACCATCCACACGGAGATCAGAGTATTGGTGATGCGATGGTGCAAATTGGCCAGAAAGAACTACTGATAGATTGTCAAGGAAACTGGGGAAATATCCTCACGGGCGATGGTGCTGCGGCTTCTCGTTATATCGAAGCACGTTTGTCTAAATTTGCTTTGGAAGTCTTGTATTCTCCAAAAATCACCGATTGGGGTGTTTCCTATGATGGCCGTCGTGCCGAACCCAATAATCTTCCCGTAAAATTCCCATTGCTTTTGGCGCAAGGTGCTGAAGGGATTGCCGTTGGTTTATCAACTAAAGTGTTGCCTCATAACTTCAATGAATTAATAGATGCTTCCATAAAGATTTTGAAAGGAAAACCATTTACAATTTATCCCGACTTTATGACAGCGGGAATTGCCGATGTTTCCAATTATAATGATGGATTGCGTGGTGGACGGGTTCGGGTTCGTGCCAAAATTGCCCAGTTGGACAAAAATACTTTGGTGATTACCCAAATTCCGTTTTCAACAAATACTACGACTTTGATTGACAGTATTTTGAAAGCTAATGAAAAAGGGAAGATTAAAATCAAAAAGATTGAAGACAATACCGCTGCTGAGGTAGAGATATTGATTCATCTTTATCCAGGAGTTTCTCCAGACAAAACCATCGATGCTTTGTTTGCTTTCACGGCTTGCGAAACTTCGGTTGCGCCATTGGGTTGTGTGATTGAAGATAACAAACCGTTGTTTGTGGGCGTTTCGGATATGTTGAAAATTTCGACAGCCAGAACGGTTGATTTACTCAAGGCTGAATTGGAAATTCAACTGGAGGAACTAAAAAATAAATGGCATTTTTCTACTTTGGAAAAAATCTTCATTCGTGAAGAAATGTACATTGATTTCAAATTGTATTCCGATAGGGAATCACTTTACAAATATATGTACGACCGATTTGAGCCTTTTGCAAAATCATTCGTTAGGGAAATTAACGATGATGATTTACAGCGATTGACTCAAATTCCAATGATTCGTATTACTCGTTTTGACTCTGATAAAGCCGATGATTTAATTGCCAAGTTGGAAGACGAAATGAAGGAAGTAGAGCATAATTTGGCCAACTTAACCGATTTTGCCATTGCCTATTTCACCAAATTAAAAGAGAAATACGGAAAAGGAAGAGAACGTCAAACCGAATTGCGAAGTTTTGATAATATCGAAGCGACCAAAGTAGCTTTGCGAAACACAAAACTTTACGTAAATAGGGAAGAAGGTTTCATTGGAACCGGATTGAAGAAAGATGAATACGTTACGGATTGTTCGGATATTGATGACGTGATTGTTTTTCTCCGTGATGGAAATATGATGATTTGCAAAGTCGATGAAAAAAAATTCGTTGGAAAAGACATCATTCACGTGGCTATTTTCGATAAAAGCGACAAGCGAACGATTTACAACATGATTTACCGTGACGGAAAATCGGGGCCATCTTACATCAAACGATTCAACGTTTCGGGAGTTACTCGCGACAAATTATACGATTTGACCAATGAAACCAAAGGCTCGCAAATCTTGTATTTTACTTGTAATCCAAATGGCGAAGCGGAGGTAATCACTATTATTTTGCGCCAAATAGGAAGCATCAAAAAACTGAAATGGGATGTGGATTTTGCCAATATTGCCATCAAAGGTCGCGCTTCGAAAGGGAATTTGGTTTCCAAATATCCAATCAAAAAAATTGAAATCAAGGAAAAAGGAATTTCGACCTTGAAACCCAGAAAGATTTGGTTTGACGACACGGTTCAAAAACTGAATGTGGACGCCAGGGGAGAATTGTTGGGAGAATTCAGACCTAACGACAAGATTTTGGTGATTTCTCAATCCGGAAAATTGAAAGTCATCACGCCGGAACTATCTACCCATTTCGATGAAGACATGGTGGTTCTGGAAAAATGGCATCCAAAAAAACCGATTTCTGCCATATATTATGATGGAGAAAAAGAGCGTTATTACGTGAAGCGTTTCTTGATAGAAAACGAAAACAAAGAAGAAACCTTTATTACGGAACATCCAAAATCGCAACTAGAAATTGTTTCAACCGATTATCGTCCGATGGCGGAATTGGTTTTTGCCAAAGTCAAAGGAGTTCAAAAAGAAAATCAAACGGTTGATATCGAAAATTTTATCGCCGTAAAAGGCTTCAAAGCGCTCGGAAATCAATTGACCACCGATAAGTTGAAACAAGTCAATTTATTGGAACCTTTGCCTTATGAAGAACCGGAAGAAGTGATTCCTGAAGAGTTGGAAGTAGAAGGCAGTACCGATATTGAAGAAGGTGACATTCAACTCGACGATGATGGTCAAATTACTTTAAGTTTAGAATAAAAAAAGCTCCGAAAGGAGCTTTTTTTGTACAATTTATGACGAAATCTAAAATTTGAAATCAATCTAGTATTTACTCAATTTGGCAGCGAGCATAAATTCTTCCACTTTGTCCACCATATTGGCGCTTCCGCAAAAGAAAGGACATCTTTCGTGCAGTTCGGTTGGAACGATTTCCATTATTCTCGAAAATCCGTCCGAGGCTTTTCCTCCGGCTTGTTCCGCTATAAATGCCATTGGGTTGCATTCATACAAAAGGCGCAATTTTCCTTTTGGCGATTTGGTACTTGTTGGATACAAATAAATCCCCCCTTTTATCAAATTACGGTGAATGTCTGGTGCCAAACTTCCAATATATCTCGAAGTGTAAGGTCTGTCACCTTCCTCGGTTTGGCAATATTTGATATAGTCTTTGATTCCTCTTGGAAAATGAACATAGTTTCCTTCATTTACAGAATAAACGGTACCATCAACCGGGAATTTCATTTTTGGATGCGACAAATAGAACGTTCCAATAGCAGGATTCAAGGTGAAACCATTTACACCGTGCCCAGTGGTATAAACCAAAATCGTTGAGGTTCCGTAAAGCACATAACCCGCTGCAACTTGAGCTGTTCCGGGTTGTAAAAAATCTTCCATTGTTACAGGAGTTCCCACTTCGGAGATTCTTCTGTAAACCGAAAAAATGGTTCCAACGGAAGCATTCACATCAATGTTTGACGAGCCATCCAATGGATCCATCAAGAGCACATACTTGTTGTTGTTGCCTTTATCGCTCCCTTGAACGGTAATGAATTCATCGTTTTCTTCCGAAGCAATTCCGCAAACAATTTCTCGGTTGATTAGCGTTTGAATGAAAACCTCATTGGCATAAACGTCCAGTTTTTGCTGGTCTTCGCCTTGAACGTTTTTTTCGCCAACACCACCAATGATGTCAACCAATCCAGCCTTGTTTACTTTATAACTGACTACTTTTGCAGCCAATTTGATGGAGTTGAAAATGCGGGACAATTCACCCGACGAGTATTGAAATTCCTTTTGGTTTTCAATAATAAATTCCCCTAAAGTTAGATTGTTTTCTTTCATTTGAGTTTGGTTTAGTAGTAGTTAGTGTGATTTATAGTTTGATATATTTTACTATATCTAGTTTAGTTTTTTTCAATTCTTCTACGGCAATTTTGGCAACTTCGGTGGCTCCTTTTACGCAAAGATGCGTGTCATCGGCTTTGTCTTCTTTGTAATAAGGGATTTCTCCAGCCTTGAAATGCAAATGCAATTGTTTTGATTTCTCGGTACCATACGATTGTTCCAATAGTTCAGTCAAATATTCCATATCGATGAAGGGAACGTTGTATTCTTGGGCTACCAAGCGTGCTTCCATGGTATAATCGCCGTGAGTGCTTATCAAAACACCCTTTTCATTGAAATTTCTTCGAACGATGGAAGAAAAGATAATTGGTGTGGCTCCTTTTGCCCTGCTTTCTTCCACGAAGCGAATCAAATTGTGTCGATAGGCCGTATGTGGATTGGTGTAGCGCAAGGAATCTTTTTCTTTTGCATCATTATGTCCAAATTGAATAAAAACATAATCGCCTTTTTTTAGGGTTTTAAGAATGTCGTCCCAACGTTTTTCAGCAATAAAACTTCGGGTGCTTCTGCCATTTACGGCTCTGTTGTCGATGGTAATGTTGTCATTAAAAAAAAGTGGCAACATTTGTCCCCAGCCGCGTTCCGGGTTTTCTTCGGGTTTTATTTTATTGGCCATTGTAGAATCGCCAATGCCGTAGATGGTTGGTTTTTGTGCAAAACAATTTAGCGTGAATAGCAATAATAAAAAGGTAATGAATTTCATAGTATTTAGTTTTAATGAATTTATTTTACGGCTGTTGGAGTTGTAGCTTTTGTGCCAATTACAACTTCATTTGTGGTTACATTTTCGGTGTTTGTAATTGTCATTCCGTTTTTGGCAGATTGTATGTTGATGTTGTCCAATTTGATGTTGGCTACTTTTTTATCCGGAAACCCTTCGATTACAATTCCTGTATTTGTGGCTTCGACACAGCTAATATTGGAAAAAGAAATATCGGAAACTTTGGAAGGAAATAGCCCACCGCCTTCTCCGTGATAATTGGCGGTGATGTAAAGACAATCTTCTACTTTTCCAAAAGCCAAGTTGTTGAAATAAATATCCTTGACATAGCCACCTCGATCAGAATTGGTTTTTATAAAAATCCCTCTTTTCAAATAGCCGCGAAATTTGCTGTTTTCGACATATACATTTCGAACGCCGGCCGACATTTCGCTGCCAATGACAATGGCGTGCAAACCTTTGAATTCACAATTTCTAATGACGATGTTTTCCGAAGGCGTATCAGAATTGCTGCGGCCTTCATCGTCTCTTCCTGCTTTGATGGCCACGTTGTCGTCGGCATTGTCAAACAGTACGTTTTCTATTAAAATATCGCTGGAATATTCGGGGTCAATGCCATCGTTATTGTTGTTGTGGGCATCGTATTTTACGCCACGAATCGTTATGCTTTTGCTTTTTAATAAATGGACGCACCAAAAAGGGGAATCTTCTATCTGGACATTTTCTAACAGAATGTTTTTTGAATTGAAAAACTGGATCAGCTGTGGCCTTAAATAATGGCCTTCGCCAAAAATCCGCTCTTTGAGGGGCGTGTTTTTATGGTTCATTTCCCTGCTCAACAATTGGTCTTTCTTTTCCAGAGGCTTCCATTTTATCCAAGTGTTTTTGGCTTCGCCATCGATGATTCCGTTGCCTGTTATGGCAATGTTTTCTACGTTGTTGGCGTAAATCATTGGGCTGTAATTGTAAAGCATTGTGCCTTCCCAACTGGTTAAAACCAAGGGATAATCTTTTGGATTGGAACCAAATCGAATTTTGGCGCCGTCTTCCAAATGCAGATTTACGTTACTGACAAAATGAATCGGGCCATTCAAGGTGTAAATTCCTTTCGGGACAAGGATGGTGCCTCCGTTATTTTTTTTGCAAAGCGCCATTGCCTTGTCAAAAGCGGGTTTGGCATTGCTGATGGAATCGCCTTTTGCACCCAATTTTGTAACTGTAATTTGATAGGAAGGAATGGTAGGTAATGGAATCCGTTTGATGATTTCATCGACTTTATGGGACGGGAAACTGTTATTTTGGGCAAAACAATAAAAAAAAGAAAAGAACAGGCAGAGTAAGAGTTTGTGTTTCATTTTCTAATATTTATAATTGTTATATACTAAAAAAATCGCCGTTTCCGGATGGTTACGACGATTTATGTTTTTTGGCAATAAATGGGATGAAATTTAGAAAATTTTATTTATTGTATTTTCTGCTCCATTTGGAATATTTTTTCAAAACTTCTTTTGGTTGATTGGAGTACCAACTGTATCCAGCTCTTCTCTCTTGACCAATGTCAGACAGTTTGTCTTTTTTAATTCCATCACGATCACAGAAAAAAGGTTTGCTGGTTTCAAGATCCATAAATCTAGCCCATATTGGCATTCCATTTGCAGGATCATCGATCATGACTTTATCTGAAATTTTTCCGTCTTCTCCAATGATGCGTATTTCTTTAAGAGAATTAATTTTTGTTTTTTCGAACCAATTGTAGGCACTATTTACCGCGTTTATGATTTCAGGCGTAGGCTCTTTAATGGACATTAAAAGCAATACAATTTTAGCCGATTCTTTTCCACTCAAAGAAGGGAGTTCATAAGCTCTTGCTTTTGCTGGCAGAAGGGTAACTTCATCGTGCTGCTGACACCAACCGGTAAGTGTTTCTCCTTGTTTGTATTGTGTTTTTAAAATACAATCAATGCCTTTGTCGAAAGCTATTTTGGCTTTGTCAAGTGTGGCTTGAGGCGGTTTTATGGAATAAACATTTGTGTTTTCGATGCAGTTTTTTAGGACATTTAATGTGTTGACCATCGAATCGTCATTATAGGTAATATGCGTGTAATATCCTTTTTTGAGGGGATAAAATTGAGGCCAACCTCCGTTTTCATATTGTGCTTCTAACAAGTAATCTAAACCTGCCAGGAAGGATTTTGAATATCTTTCGTCATTTGTTTGCGCATACATTTTAGAAAGAAACAACATTTCCTGGGTGGTGGCTTTATTGTCCGTTGTTATTTCTTTTGTGTCAGATTTAAGCTCAATTAATTTTTGCTTGTCCTGGTTAGTCAATGGAGCGTGCATTTCAATGTTTTTTGGCCAACCTCCAATGTTGCGTTGGTATAACAATACATTTTCGGCAACATCATAGGCTTCTCTGGTTGCAAACCAAGCAGGCTCTTTTTTAGTTATGATTTCAGACCATTTTTCTTGGCTAAGTTGTGCATAACTACTAGTGCTCATTACAAATAATAAAGCAAGGATGATTGTTTCTTTTAATTTGTTCATTTTTTTTTAGATGTTTTATTTATTTTGTTATTCTAAACCAGTCAATACGAACGCTTCCCGCGTCATTTATGTTTCCGTTTCTAAGTGCTAAAAAGCCTAATTTTGCCCCAATCCATTTGCCTTCTCTTGCAGTAAAATCAGTTCCAATGGCAGTGAATTTTTTGCCGTCTTCACTATAGAAGAAATTGCAAATTCCGCCCGCTTTTACTTTTACTTGAAGGTAAAAGGTATTGCTTTTTAATTGGAAGGAATCACTTTCGGTTTCTTTTCCTTTTTTGTCTGCGTTTTTACAGATTACTTGCGATATGGAAAGTTGTCCAGCAGTTTGTTTTACTTTCAAATAGCTGTAATCAAGTCCCATTATTACCAAACCGGTTTGTTCATCGTCAAAACGGGCATTGAAAGTCATTTTGGTGGTTGCGGTAAATTCGTCGGCTGGAAATTTTTGCAATAATAAATTCCCCACATCAAATAAATTGGTCGCTTCTTTTGGCATTGGACGGCAATACATTGTATAGTAACCCATTGTAGATGGAAAACCCCAATATACTTGTTGATTGGCGTGCCATTGCCATTGCAACCCTAACTTGGGAGAATTAAATTCGTCCGAATCAGGTGGAGTCGTGATAGGATATGTTTTTCCAACATTGGGTTTCTTGTAAGTTGCCACAGGTTCGCCGGTTCCATCGCCATCTTTGTCCGTTCCGATTACCGGCCAATCATTGATCCATTTCATGGGTTGCAAATGAACGACTCTACCGTAGGCAAACTTGTCTTGAAAGTGGAAAAACCAATCTTCACCAGTTTGTGTTTGAACCCAAGCACCTTGGTGTGGGCCGTTGACTTTTGTTTTCCCTTGATCCAGAACCTTTCTTTTCTCGTATGGACCCCAAATATTTTTTGATCTCAACACGGTTTGCCATCCTGTAGGTACTCCACCAGCGGGAGCAAAAACATAATAATAGCCATTGCGTTTGTATAATTTTGGACCTTCGATTGTGGCTTCGCCATCGTGACCGTCAATAATAATAACATCGTCATTGTTGTTGGCAAGAGTTCCTTCTGGGTTTAAAGAGCAAATTGCCAGTAAACTTTTGAATCCTGCACGGCTTCCAGCATAAGCATAAGCAAGATAGGCTTTGCCGTCATCGTCCCATAATGGGCAAGGGTCAATCAAACCTTTTCCTTCTTTGACCATAACGGGTTCAGACCAATCGCCTTTTGGGTCTTTGGTTTTGATCATGTAAATTCCATAGTCAGGGTCAGGATAATAGATATAAAATTCCTCATTGTGGAATCGTATGGACGGAGCCCAAACTCCGTTTCCGTGACCGGGTTTGTCATAAACGTCGAAAGGAGGTTGTTTTTTAAGGGCATAATTGACCAATTCCCAATTGACCATATCCTTGGAATGCAAAATGGGCAAACCAGGAATGCAATTGAAGGAAGATGAGGTCATGTAATAATCATCACCAACACGAATGGCATCGGGATCAGAGTAATCGGCATTGATGATTGGGTTTTTGTAAGTTCCATCGCCATTGTCGGCTACCCAAACTTGGGAACGATTCGTTTCGTTTTTTTCTTGCGCAATTGCCGTTTGAAGAGCAATGATGCATAAAAAAAGCGAGGTGATTTTTATAAATTTCATTCGAATGACTATTTTTTATCTGTTTAATTCTAAAGCAGCCAAAATGAATGGTCCGGTTGCTTTTGGGTCATTGTCTTTTTTCTTTTCATTCACATAATATTCGTAAGAACCATCTCTGTAAGGGTTTCCGCCAAGTCCTGCAACAGCGCATACATCAGTCATTGTGATGGTTCCGTCGGCATCCACTTTCATCAATTTGGTGGTTAAACCATCAAATGCCTTGTTTGCCAATTTTTTGTATTTTGCCGGCAAGTATCCTTTGTTGGCTCCTTTTGCAAAAGCATAAGCAAACATGGATGAACCAGAACCCTCCAAATAATTTCCTTTTTTGCCTCCCTTGTCAGTTACCTGATACCATAATCCAGATTTGTCTTGGTATTTCGCTAAAGCAGCACAAGCATTATTCAAATAACCTACCAATTCTTTTTGTTTTGGATGATCTTTAGGGAAATAATCCAAGGCATCAACAAGTGCCATTACATACCATCCTAAAGCTCTTGACCAGTAATTTGGCGAGTTTCCTGTTATTTTATTAGCCCAAGGCATTAATTTTTTCTCGTCCCAACCATGATACAACAATCCTGTTTTTGGATCAGTTGCATGCAATTGAATTTCTTCAAATTGTTTGGCAACATCGTCTAGATTTTTTCCGTTTTCAAAAGTAGCGGTGTATTGCGCATAGAATGGCTGTCCCATATACAAACCGTCAAGCCACATTTGGTTGGTGTAAATTTGTTTGTGCCAAAATCCACCTGTTGAAGTTCTTGGTTGCCCTTCCAATTGTTTTTTCAGGGTTTGCATGGCTATCAGGTAGCGATTGTCTTTTGTTGTTTCGTATTGGTTAAACAATAATCGTCCAGGCAGAACCAAATCTATATTATATTTTTCTAATTCATAAGTTTTGATGCTACCATCATTTTGAACTAAAATATCTACATAATTTTTTACATATGCAGCATATCTAGGGTCTGGATTTTTTTTATACAATTCTTCGAATGAGTGTAGCACTAAAGCGTGCACGTAGTCCCATTTTGGAGCTTTTGCATTATCAATCATATAAGCTTCAGGATGACGTTTCATTAAAGTCAACGCCATTTTATCGGACCATTTTGCGTTTTTTGATATTTCAATTTTTTGTGGTTCAACAGTTTTTACTGGTTCTTGTGCCACGGTTTTGCAACTAAAAAAGGCTAGTGAAATAAAAAGCGTTGTTGCTTTAAAAGCATTTAGTTTTTTGTTTAGCATGATTTGTTTTTTAATGTTTATTGTAATTTTTTGTCTAATATTATGGCTTAAAGAAAAAGAGATTAAGCTAATTTTTGTTTTTATGTCGTCGTTGCCAATTAAATCAAAGAGTGTACCATTCTAACTTGTTTGTATTCTTTTTATTGAAAAAATGATGCTTTTTTCCGGTTGTTTTTATTCGAGTATAAAGGTTGGTTTAGGTTTTAAATTAAAGTTTGGGTTGCTTTCATTTTGCAAATTTATTTAAATATTTTATTTAAAAATTGAGTAGTGTAATTTATTGTTTCATCAAACCAAGGATTCAGGAACCAAAAGGAGTGAGGCGAATTTTGAATTGTTTGGATTTCATTGTATGTTCCATATTTGTTTAATATTGTAATCATGTCGTCTCTGCCAGCGTGAAATCTAGGAATGCTGCTGTTAATGAATAGTATGGGAGGCGTATTGCTGTCTGTATTATTTAGTGGTGAAGCTTGTTGCCAAACCATTGGTTTTTCCTCATAACTTCCGCCCAACCAAAGCCCTGCGACAGTCCCTTCTATTGATTCTGGATGTTTGAATGCCAAGATACCATCGACATCAACTATGGCATTAACTTTTGATGAAAATTTGCTATTCGTTTTAGCGTCTTCGAAATCACTTTTTCCATTTGTTGTTCCTATTAGAGCAGCCATTTGTCCACCGGACGAGCATCCCAATACAGCCACTTTTGTGGTATCCATATTGAATTTTCGTGCTTTTTTTTTGATATACTGAATTGCATTTTTGACATCAAAAATAGCGGCAGGATACGGTGCTTCAAGAGACAGTCGGAATTCAATGTTGAAACAAGAGTATCCTTTGGAGGCCATTTCTATGGCAAATGTTTCCATTTGGGATTTGTTGCCAGACCTCCAGCCTCCGCCGTGAATGATTACTATTGCGGGATTAAGTTTCTTGTTGTTATTGTAATATGCATCAAAATGCAGCTCACGATTTTTTATTTTTTTATAAACGATTTCCTTTTTTTGATTTACGTTTTCATGCTTTCGAGTTGGAACATAACTGATATGTGGATGGTCTTTTTTTACTTTATTGTAAACGCTTTTTACCGTGTAGCTTGTGTCAACAGGGAAGCTGCTTTGCGCAAAGGCAATTTTAGTGAAAAATAAAAAAATCAGCAGTCTCTTTTTCATTGTATTATTGTAAAGATAGAACAGGTTTCCAAAATATTAAAAAAGGAGCTTATCGTTTAATTAGTTGTGTTTTTTACAAGCTCTCCATTAATATAGGTTTCAATAAAATTTAGGTTCGAAACATTTTCAATAGAAAAAGGAGTGCCTACTTTGTCGATAGTAACCTTTTTGAATGTTATGTTTTTTATTGGAGATGCTGCGTATCCTTTGGCCAGAATACTATATTTTCCGGCATTTTTTACTTTAACATTTTCTAACGAAATATTTTCAATTCGGGGGATGAAATTACCGGTTTGGTTTCCGTGTACATTATAAAACATGTCTACTTTTAATACGGCTTCTTTAACTTGTCCAATTTCGATATTTCTGACATAGAAATTTTCGATTAAAGCACCTCTTCTCGAATTGGTTTTTAATCGTATTGCCACATCTAGGTTGGGACTGTTCATAATGCAATTTTCTACATAGACATTGCTGACTCCTGCCGAAATTTCGCTACCAATGGTTACGCCTCCATGACCGTCAAACATTGTGCAGTTTTGCACCACGATGTTTTCGCTTTTTATGGCAACACGTCTTCCGTCGGCATCTCTTCCTGCTTTTATGGCAATACAATCATCGCCAGTATCGAATGTGCAATTTTTGATAATCACGTTTTTAGAATATTCGGGATCACAACCATCATTGTTCGGGCCGTGACTTCTAACTGTCACGCCATCTATGGTTATGTTTGTAGATTTAATTGGGTGAATGACCCAAAAAGGAGCATTTATAATGGTGACATCTTTTAAAAGGGCATCGGTGCATTCAAAAAACTCCACAAAATTAGGTCTAATGTAATGGCCTTCTCCAAAAACTCGGTCAGCAACAGCTATGCCTTCTTCTGCCATATCTACTAAACGTGGTCGGTTGAGAGGGTCAGACTGACTCGGAATTCCTTTTTTCCAGCCATAGGAACCGCCTCCGCACCAAGGCCACCAATTTTCTTTCGTGGCTTGACCGTTTAGAGTTCCTTTTCCTGTAACGGCAACATTGTGTTTTTTATAGGCATATATTAGAGGGGAATAATTCATCAATTCTGTTCCTTCAAATGAGGTGTGGACAATGGGATAATCGCCAGGTTTTGTGCTGAACAAAATTTCTGCACCTTCTTCCAGATGAAGATTTACGTTGCTTTCCAAATGTATGGGACCTGTATAATATTTTCCGGCAGATACCAAAACGATTCCTCCTCCATTTTTGGAACAAGTTTGGATTGCTTCTTTAAATGCTTTGGAATTGTCAAAAAGGCCATCAGCTTTAGCTCCATAATCCGTAATTGCATATTTTTTGTTGCCGAAAGTAGGTGTTTTGACGTTGTTAATCACTAATTGCATGGCTTTCCATGGGGCATTGTCTACAACTGATTTTTGTTTATTTACTCCACAAGAATTAAGTAATAAAGAGAAAAAAGCAAGCAACAATAGTTTTTTTATAGATATTTTTATTTCAGTCATTCTATGATTTAATTAAAATATATGGGTTTGAATAAATAATGCAATCGATTACACAAACGTAAATATTAATTTTCATATTACCAAAATAAAATCATTAAAAATAGAATAACGATAAAATAAAGCATTTATTTATTCACTTGGTTTAAAAAAATAAACAAATGTAAGTAGGTTTTTATTTTTTATTCAATAAATTTGGCTATTAATTAGTTTAAATTATTGTTTGGTGTAATCGATTTCGCTTAATAATAATAGTTTATAAAAAAATAATATTAATTTTACATAAATTAAATATAATAGTGTTCTCCAAATGAATAAAAAAACAACAATTTACGATATTGCCAAAGTGCTTGATATTACCGCTGCTTCAGTATCAAGAGCATTAAATAATAATCCCAAAATTAGTGAAAGCACTCGTAAACTTGTATTGGAGACAGCGGCTAAAATGAATTATAAGCAAAATAAACTCGCCCTGGCATTGCGAAGTGGAAAAAGTTATAATGTAGGTGTGATTGTTCCCCGTATTGACAGTAATTTTTTTGCGTCGGTAATTAGAGGAATAGAGGAAGAATTATATGCACACAAATACAATGTTATTATTTGTCAAACGCACGAAGACGAGAAAAGAGAGTTCGAGAATATAAACACCCTGTTGAATGCCCAAGTGGATGGTATCTTGATGTCTGTTTCAAATGTTGTCTCTGAAAATGCCTCTGAAAATGATCGAATTATAAAGAAAGTTATAGAGAAAAATGTTCCTTTAGTCTTTTTTGATAGAAAGAAAAATATTGAAGGCGTTAGTTCGGTAAGCATAAATGATTATGATGTGTCCTATTTGGCGACCAAACATTTAGTTGAACAAGGTTGCTCTCGTATCGCCCATTTTAAAGGAAATCTGGCTTTGGAGATATTTGCAAATCGTCTTGGCGGGTACAAGCAAGCGTTGTTGGACAGTGGAATTGATTTCGATGAAAATTATGTTGTCCAAACCAAGAGTAGTGTCGAAGCAGGAGCACAAGCTGTTAATGCTCTTATGAAATTGAAAAATCCGCCAGATGCCATTTTTTCTTCGAGTGATTTTGCTGCTTTGGGAGCTATTCAAGAATTAAAATCTAAAGGGTTACGAATTCCGGAAGATTTTTGCGTGGTAGGTTTTGGAAACGAACCTTTCACGGATTTTATGGAACTTCCGATGTCAACGGTAGATCAAGTTCCTTTGGAAATGGGAAAAATGACCGCCAAAGTATTTCTGGAACATATCGATAATACAGGAAATGCCAAAATAGAAAAGAAAGTCGTATTGACTTCGGAATTGAATATTAGACAATCCTCTTTGAGATATTCGGAAAGTCGGCCTATTGAGGTGGTTAATAACAAAAAAGGTGTAAAAATTTAATTTCACACCTTTTTTTATGATTCAAAATCAGTTCTTTTTACAAAGAAACCCCTCTTTTCCAAGGAATAAATACATCTTGTTTCAGTTGGTCTGCTTTTGTTTCCACGTTTCCGCTCGCCAATTCTATAATATAATCTACAATTTCTGCTCCAACTTCGGTAATGGTTTTTTCACCAGTAATCACAGTTCCAGCATTGAAATCGATAATATCCGACATTCTATTAGTTAATGCCGTGTTCGAAGAAATTTTTACAACGGGTGCAACCGGATTTCCCATCGGATTTCCTAAACCTGTGGTAAATAAAACAACTGTTGCTCCTGATCCAACCAATCCTGTGGTACATTCGGCGTCGTTTCCTGGTGTATTTAGAAGATTTAAACCTGGTTTTGTAATATATTCGGCGTAATCTAAAACATCTACAATTGGTGCAGTTCCACCTTTTTTAGAAGCACCGGCAGATTTCATCGCATCGGTAATTAATCCGTCTTTAATATTTCCCGGAGATGGGTTCATATCAAAGCCTGAACCAGCATCTACAACCGATTTTTCAAAGGCTTTCATTAAAGTTAAAAACTTATCTGCTTTTTCTTCGTCCACACATCGGTTCATCAATTCTTGCTCAACGCCACATAATTCCGGGAACTCAGCCAAAATGGATTTGGCTCCCAAAGCTGCGAAAATATCTGAAACAACTCCCAATGCTGGATTTGCCGATATTCCTGAAAATCCGTCGGATCCACCACATTCCAAACCAATACTTAGTTTTGTAAGAGGAGCAGGTTTACGTTCGATTTTGTTGGCTCTTATAATGGCTTCATAAGAATCTTTAATCACCATTTGGAACATTTTATCGGTAGTTCCAATTTGTTGTTGCTCATAGATCAAAATTTCTTTATCACAATTTGGACTAATTGCTTTCAATGCCTCTTTGAAAATATTCACTTGCAAATTTTGACAACCCAAACTTAAAATAGTTGCACCAGCAACATTCGGGTTGTTCACATATCCTGCAAGTAGTTTTGCCAACAATTCTGAATCTTGTCGAATCCCACCACAACCACCTTGATGGTTGATGAATTTTACTTCGACATTATCTAAAATATTTTCATTAGGATTTTTGGCAGCAACTTCTTCTACGCTTTTTTCTTCAATTAATGAGCGTAATAAATTTTTATAAGAAACTTCTTTTTTTGGAAGTAATTCGTTTTCGAAAATATCTTTCAGTTTTTCGATATTTTTGTTTTCACAAAAAACCAATGGAATAAACAACCAAACGTTTTTGGTTCCAACTTGCCCATCAGTACGGTGGTAACCGTTGAAAGTTTTGTCTTTCCAACGATCTACATTTGGTGGAGTCCAACCTAAATTTCCGGTTTTACCAAAAACTTTTTCACTTTGATGTTTTACATTTTCGGTGGTAATTACTTCTCCTTTTTTTATAGGTTTTACAGCTTTTCCTACCAAAACGCCATACATTATAATTTCATCACCAATTGCAAAATCGCTCTCTGCAATTTTATGTTTTGCTTTAACATCAGTTGTTGGTGATACGGTAGTTCCTTCAAATGTAATTTGTTCGTTTTGTACCAAATCGGTTAAAGCGACAATTACATTATCTGCTGGATTTACTTTTATTAATTTCTTTTGCATAATGCTGATTTTAAGAATTTTCTAATTCAAATTATTTGCTGTAATTAGCAAAACCTTGCTCGATACCGTTAGCTTCGATTTCGTTTAAAGCTAAAACTAAAGCTTCTGATAAACCTTCAATTTTTGTTAAATCTTCACCCCAGAATTCAGTATTGGCCAAGACTTTGGCAACAACCAAATCAAGTGATCCTAATTCCCAGGCGTTTTTAAAGGCTTCCACTAATTCGGGAGTATCTTTTACAGGCAAGGCTTCGTTATTCCAGGTTCCTTTGTAGAATTGGATTAAACAAGCCAATGAAAAAGTCAAACTAGTAGGCAATTTTTTCTTTGTATTGTAGTATCCTAATAAACTAGGCAAAACTCTAACTTTGAATTTTGAAATAGAATTCAAGGCAATATCAGCCAATGCGTGTTTGATAAATGGGTTTTTAAAACGATCCATTACCTCTTCACAGTAGGCAGTGATTTCATTTTTGTCCATGGCAAGGGTTTCGCTAATTTCACCAATAACGTTGTCTACGAATTTTCCAGTGAAATCTCCGTTAACTGTTTCCATTACTAATTTGTTTCCGTACAGAAGTGAACAAGGAACCATTGCGGTATGTGCACCATTCAAGATACGAACTTTTATCATTTTGAAAGGACGAATATCGTCAACAATCTTCACGTTCAAATCCGTTTTGTGGAATGGTAATTTAGCTTTCAAATCATCTCCACCTTCGATAGCCCAAAGGAAAAATGGCTCGGCAGCAACGATTAAATTATCTTGGTAATCTAATTTGCTGTTGTATTCTTCAATATTGGCTCTTGGATATCCAGGTACAATTCTGTCCACCAAAGTACTGTGGTAGGTACAAGCATCAGCTACCCATGTTTTAAATGCATCTTCTAATTTCCATAAATCAACATATTGCAAGATGATTTTTTTCAGCGTTTCAGAATTGTAATCAATCAATTCACAAGG
Source organism: Flavobacterium limnophilum (assembly GCF_027111315.2). Classification (GTDB taxonomy): domain Bacteria; phylum Bacteroidota; class Bacteroidia; order Flavobacteriales; family Flavobacteriaceae; genus Flavobacterium; species Flavobacterium limnophilum. Next base: position 933,463 of record NZ_CP114289.2, read on the forward strand.
GATGATAGTCAAACCTTTAGCGGCATCTCCATTAAAATGTTTGAATCTTTCATATAATAAAACAGTCAACTTTGCAGGAAATGAAGCTGGTGGCTGCATATCTGGAGTATCAGTTCCGATGAATTCAATTCCGGCTTCAGTTGTGTTTGAAACAATAAATTGTAATTCTTCTTCTTTGGCCAATGCCAAATAATCAGCAAATTCAGTATAAGGATTGATTCCTTTTACAATATTGGTGATTAACTCAATATCTTGAATCTTTTCGCCTTTTTTGATTCCGTTCATAAACAAGGTGTAAAGACCATCTTGGTCGTTAATCATGTTTACCATGCCGTCTTTCAATGGCTGAACCATTGCAATTCCAGCATTGAAATCAACTTCTTTGTTTAGTCTTTGAAAAGCGTAATCTACGAAAGCTCTCAAGAAATTACCTTCACCAAATTGTACAACTTTTATTGGGAACTTTTTTTCTAATCCTTGGCTTTTTCTATTTAATTTTTCCATTTTGTGTTTTTATTTTTTTAAAGAAGGAACTAATGATTTAGGTGAAAATCATTAGTTCCTTGCTGAAATTTAGTGTTTAGAATTTGAAATATTCTTTGGCATTATGGTGACTGATGTCCGAAACCATTTTTCCAATCCATTCCATGTCATTTGGCAATTCCCCTCTTTTGATTTCGTCTCCTAAAAGGTTGCAAAGAATACGTCTGAAATATTCGTGTCTTGGGAAAGACAAGAAACTTCTTGAATCGGTCAACATTCCGATGAAACAACTAATCAATCCCATATTCGAAAGGGCGTTTAATTGTTTTGTCATTCCGTCTTTTTGATCTAAAAACCACCATCCTGAACCAAATTGTACTTTTCCGCGAACGCTTCCGTCGTTGAAGTTTCCAATCATCGTTGCCATTACTTCGTTATCGGCAGGATTCAAGTTGTAAATGATTGTTTTGGCCAATTTGTCTTTGCTGTCCAAGGCATTCAAGAAAGCAGACAGTTTTTGTGCTTGTGGATAATCTCCAATAGAATCCCATCCTGTGTCAGGTCCCAAGATTCTGTGCATACGAGCATTGTTGTTTCTCAAAGCTCCCAAGTGAAGTTGTTGAACCCATCCAAATTCATGATAAGTTTCGAACAAGAAGAATAAAACGGCACTTTGGAATTTCAATGCTTCTTCGTTGGTCAATACTCCATTTTCTCTTTTCTTTTTGAAGATGGCAGTAACTTCGCTTTCGGTATAGTTTTCGAAATAAACTTGGTCTAAACCGTGATCACACAATTTGCAACCGTTTTTGTCGAAAAAGTCAATTCTGTTTCTCAAAGCTGAAAGCAAATCAGCATAAGTATTGATGGTGATTCCTGATTTTTCTCCTAATTTGTCAACGTATTCATTGTAACCGTCATTCGAAATAAGGATGGCTCGGTCTGGTCTAAATGCAGTTCCTACTTTTATTTCAAAGTCGCTTTTTAGAATTTGTTCGTGGAAATCTAAAGTATCAATCGGATCTTCGGTAGTACAAACAAATTCAGCATTTACTTTGCGAAGCAAATTTTGAGTACTGTATTCTGGAGAATTGATTTTAGCCGAAGCTTCTTCGTAAATTCTTTCAGCCGATTTTTCGTTTAATAATTCAGTAATTCCGAAATAACGGGCTAATTCTAAATGCGTCCAGTGGTACAAAGGATTACGCATCGTGTATGGAACTGTTTTTGCCCAGTTCATGAATTTTTCTTTATCGGAACCATCTCCAGTAATGAATTTTTCATTCACTCCCAAAGTACGCATAGCGCGCCATTTGTAGTGGTCTCCGTTGATCCAAACTTTAGTAACGTTGTCAAAAATCTTGTCCTCTGCAATAAATTGAGGATTTAAGTGATTGTGATAATCAATAATTGGCTGGTTTTTAGAATAGTTGTGATACAATTCTTCAGCGAATTTATTCTCTAATAAAAAATTATCATGTATGAATGTTGTGCTCATTTTAAATTTCTTAAAATATTATTCGTTAGATGGTTTTCCAATTGTGGCAAGGATTCCTCCATCTACATAAAGAATGTGACCGTTTACAAAATCACTTGCTTTTGAAGACAAGAAGATGGCAGCACCTTGCAAATCCTCAGGTTCTCCCCAACGAGCAGCAGGTGTTCTGCTTATGATAAATTCATTAAACGGGTGTCCGTCCACTCTAATTGGAGCAGTTTGGGTTGTAGCAAAATAACCAGGACCAATTCCATTGGTTTGAATGTTGAATTTAGCCCATTCGGTAGCCATATTTTTAGTAAGCATTTTCAAACCACCTTTAGCAGCAGCATAAGCACTTACAGAATCTCTACCCAATTCACTCATCATCGAGCAAATGTTGATGATTTTTCCACCACCACGTTGAATCATTCCTTTGGCAACATTTTTGGAAACGATGAAAGGACTGATTAAGTCAACAGTGATAACGGCCGTGAAATCTTCAACAGTCATATCAACGATAGGTGTTCTTTTGATGATTCCCGCATTGTTGACCAAAATATCGATTGGACCAACTTCGGCCTCAATTTTTGCAATATTTTCGATAACTGCTTTCTCGTCGCAAACATTAAACACATATCCGTAAGCTTCAAGCCCAACAGATTTGTATTCAGCAACAGCTTTATCCAAGGCTTCTTGCGAAAGGTCGTTTACTACTATTTTTGCACCAGCTTGTCCAAGTCCTTTGGCCATAGCCATTCCTAGACCATGAACTCCTCCTGTTATAAGTGCAGTTTTTCCCGTTAAATCAAAAAGGTTTATTGACATAATTTTTATTTAAATAAGTTGTTAATTATCTTAATTCAGTTATTTTACAAACATCCATATCTGCGTAGTCCAAGTTCTCTCCTGCCATTCCCCAAATAAAGGTGTAATTGCTGGTTCCTGCGCCGGAATGGATAGACCAAGGTGGAGAAATAACCGCTTGGTGATTGTTCATCCAAATGTGTCTTGTCTCTTGCGGTTCACCCATAAAGTGGCAAACGGCTTGGTTTTCTGGAATATCCATGTAAAAATAAACTTCCATTCTACGATCGTGAACATGTGCTGGCATAGTATTCCAAACGCTGCCCGGTTTCAATTCGGTCATACCCATTTGCAATTGACAAGTGGTAACGATTCCGCCAATAATCATTTGGTTTACGGTACGGTGATTGGCTGTTTCCATTGTACCCAATTGCAGTTTGTTGGCTTCTGCCAAACCTACTTTTTTGGTAGGATAGTTTTTGTGTGCTGGAGCCGAATTGATATAAAATTTAGCTGGATTTTTGGCATCATCACTTTTGAAGATAACTTCCGCATTTCCACTTCCAATATAAAGAGCATCTTTGAATCCTAATTCATAAGAAGTTCCTTCGACAACAACCGAACCATTTCCTCCAACATTGATGATTCCCATTTCTCTTCTTTCTAGAAAATAACTGGATTTTAGAGGGTCAATGGTATCAAGTGTCAATGGAGACAAAGGCACTGCGGAACCCGCAATATACCTGTCGTAATGAGAGTAAGTAAGGGTGATTTTTCCTTCCTCCATTAAGTTGTCAATCAAAAATTCTGCCCTTAGTTGTGCGGTGTCGTATTTTTTTACTGCTTGCGGGCTTGAAGCATACCTAGAACTATAGTTTGTCATAAAATAAATAATTAATGTAATCGATTACGCAAAAGTAAATTTAATATTTTAATAAACAATGTTTTTAATTCATTTTTTGTTCATTTTCGCAATATAATATTTTATTTTTACAGATATGCTAACTTAATAGCTTAAAAATTATTGTTAAAGTAGTTTGTGGTTGTGTTTTTTTATCAAATTTTGAGATGAAATTTGAATTTATTTTCAAATAGTAAAGGCGAGTCAAGTTAATTGTTGACTTCTTTGAAAATTTAATAGTTCAGGGATAGAAGTCTTCAAAATTATTCTTTTGGCAATGGAGCTCCAACAGCAATGTCACACCGGTGTTTTTCTTGACCGTGAGGTGGATTCATTCCTTCAGGAGTGGGAGTTGTCACGGCTGGAGTTGGAGCAGCAATAGAGGGAGGGATCGAGTTGTTTTGTTGCGGAACTGTAGCAGCGGGCGTACTTTTTGGTGTCGCTACCGGTAAATTTAAAGGCGCACCAACGGCTATGTCGCAACGATGACCCGGTTGGCCGTGGGCTGGATTCATTCCTTTGGCAACAGCCACTGGAGTTGTCACGGCAGAATTTTGATTAACTGTATTTGGATTTTGGGGAGTCTGGCTCGGCATTACAGTTTGATTTTGCGGTGTATTTGCAGCTTCAGTAAACGGAACTATTTTTGACGGTGTGGCGGTGTCTTGCGGTTCGAGTTCTTTTTTGCAAGAAAGGAATAATAATGAGCTTGCGAAAAGCAGGTTTATATAATATTTCATAAACGGTGTTTTTTTGGGTTTAATGATTTCAAATATAGAATATTATACGATAGGTACATAGATTCGAATCACGATTTTTTATTAATTGTAGCCAGTTGGATGCAAGTAGTGTGTTTTTGAAATAAAAAAAATAAAAAGAGCAAACTCAACGGGGTAGATAAACTGTATTATTATTTTAGGACGGGTCACAAAGCCTACTCAAAGCCTACTCAAAGCCATAGATGAGCCTAGGTTGTGGTACCCTAAAAAAGTACCTAATTAAATGATGTTAATCCATTTTTTTATAACTATTGATAAAGCATGTAGGGTAGTTTTAACCAGTTGGGACTTACTTCAAATAATTACATCATGTGAACAAGATTTTTGGTGCTTATTTTTTCCAAAGAACCCTGCGAACAAATTTTTAAATACACAAAATATATCCTACTTTAGCATTCTTTAAATTTTATCTTAAAATGATTAGCAAAACACAATTCGAAAACGAATTACAACTCATAATACAAAATGGCATCCGTGAAGACGTAGGCGAGGGCGATCACAGTTCCTTGGCCTGCATTCCAGCAACTGCAACAGGAAAAGCGAAATTATTGGTCAAGGAAGACGGTGTCATTGCCGGTGTGGCTTTCGCCAAAATGATTCTCGAATATGTGGATCCAACTTTGCAAATAGAAACTTTTATTGTAGATGGAACTCCCGTGAAAAAAGGCGATGTGGTTTTTCACGTTTCGGGAAGTTCGCAGTCCATCTTGAAGTCTGAAAGGTTGTTGCTGAATTCAATGCAGCGAATGAGCGCCATTGCCACCAAAACCAAAAAATACGTGGATTTGTTGGAAGGAACAAACACGAAAATTCTTGATACTCGAAAAACAACTCCCGGATTCAGGGCTTGTGAAAAATGGGCAGTTACAATAGGTGGAGGCGAAAACCACCGTTTTGCCCTGTACGACATGATTATGCTCAAGGACAACCACAACGATTTTGCCGGCGGAATTACTTTGGCCATTGCTAAAACCAAAGCCTATCTCAAAGAAAAAAATCTGGAGCTTAAAATCATTGTCGAAGCCAGAAACCTCGATGAAGTCAAGGAAATTCTTGAAAATGATGGTATTCACAGAATTTTGATTGATAATCTCGATTTTGAAGATACGAAAAAAGCCGTGGAGTTAATTGGTAATAAATGCCAAACGGAATCCTCGGGTAACATCAACGAAAACACGATTCGCAGTTATGCCGAATGTGGTGTCAATTATATTTCGTCTGGAGCTTTGACGCATTCAATTTATAATATGGATTTGAGTTTGAAAGCTTTTTAAATTCAAATAAACGATGAGCAAAGAGATAGAAGAAAGAATAGAAAGAGTTCCTGTATTGCGCAATATAGTTCGACCATTAAAAAAAGTAAAACTAGCCTGGTTGCAAGGGATTTCTTTGTATGATTTATTGGAATTGTATGGACTCGGAATTGCGGAAAGTGCCTTTTCATATCACGCCAGCGCCATTGCATTCAGCTTTTTTATGGCTTTGTTTCCTTTTGCATTGTTTATACTAAACCTTATTCCTTATATTCCCATAGAGGGTTTTCAGGCAGATTTTCTCCAGTTTGTAAAAGATGGTGTGCCTCCAAACACGTATGATGCGATTGCAAATATTATCAATGATATCTTGAATAATAGCCATTCTGGATTGTTGTCCACGGGGTTTATGTTATCCATTTTTTTGATGGCCAATGGTTTGACTGGTATTTTGGGAGGCTTCGAATCTTCAAAACATGTGTTGATCAAACGAGGTTTTTTGCACCAATATTTGGTGGCTTTGGGAATGTCGTTGGTTTTGTCGCTTTTGTTGTTGGTGACCGTGGCAATAATCGTGGTTTTTGAAGTTTTTATTCAAATGACGATGATTCAGGATGTGTTGAGCGACCAGATTCCGCTAATCATTTTAGGTCGATATGTTTTTGTCATTCTAATGATTTTGATAACGGTATCCATTCTTTTCAAGTTTGGAACTACCCACGACAAAGACAGTGCATTTATTTCCATAGGCTCAGTATTCACGACCATTTTGGTAATTCTGGATTCTTACTTTTTTGGAATTTGGGTACTCCGATTTTCAAAATACAACGAATTGTACGGCTCCATCGGAACATTATTGATTATGATGTTTTACATTTGGATTAATTGCGCCATTTTGCTTCTCGGTTTCGAATTGAACGCATCCATAAAAAAATTGAGACGAAAAAAAGAGGCTGAAATTAGTGCCAAGTAAAGAATTGATTTTTAAAAAATAAAATCCCAAATCCACAATGCATTTTGTTGAAGTAATTTTACCGTTGTCACTCGCCAAGACATTTACTTACAGTATTTCTGAAGCGGAGTACAATTACATCAAAAAAGGGATGCGGGTGGCGGTGCCTTTCGGCAAAAGCAAAATCTATACGGCATTGGTTATCGAAACCCACGAAAACAAACCAGCTTTATACGAAGCCAAGGAAATTCACCAAATCCTCGACGATAAACCCATAGTCACCGAAATTCAAATCGCCCATTGGCAGTGGATTGCAACCTATTATATGTGTGCCATTGGCGATGTGTATCGTGGTGCAATGCCGTCGGCACTTTTGCTCGAAAGCGAAACCATAATTTCCCAAAAACAAGACGGTTTTGTGGATCAAAGCCTGCTGTCAGACGATGAATACCTGATTTATGAGGCCTTGCAACAACAAAGTTCCTTGAAAGTTCAGGATATCATGAATATTTTGAACAAGAAGAATATTTTTCCGGTAATCCAAAAATTGGTAGACAAAAACATTTTAGTGCTTCAGGAAGAGGTTCAGGAAAGTTATGCGCCAAAACTCGTTCGATACGTAAAATTGCATTCCAAATATGAATCCAACGAAGGCTTGGGTGAATTATTGGAAAAACTCAAAAATGCCAACAAGCAAAAGGAAATTGTCTTGAGTTATTTTCAATTAAGTGCTTCAGAGAAAAAACCAATTACCGTTAAGAAGCTTATTGAAGTTGCAAAATCAACGTCAACAATAGTGAAAACTTTAATTGACAAAGAGATTTTCGAAGAGTATTATATTCAAGTAGATCGCGTCAATTTCTCGGGAAAAACCAAGGAAGAACAACTGCAATTAAGCGGAGCCCAACAAACAGCTTTCGAAGAAATTAAAAATGGTTTTACCCAAAAAGAAGTCTGTCTCTTGCACGGAGTAACTTCCAGCGGAAAAACGGAAATCTACATCAAACTCATTGAAGAGTATATTGCGACAGGAAAACAAGTGCTTTATTTGTTGCCTGAAATTGCGCTGACGACCCAATTAGTGGGTAGATTGCGCGATTATTTTGGAAATAAAGTCGCCGTTTTTCATTCGAAATACAGCAATAACGAAAGGGTGGAAGTGTGGCAACAAGTATTGGCAGAATCGCCAAAAACACAAATTGTCATCGGGGCAAGGTCGGCTTTGTTCTTGCCTTTTTCTAACTTGGGATTGGTCATCGTCGACGAGGAACACGAACAAACATTCAAGCAAGTCGATCCGTCTCCAAGATATCACGCCAGAGATGCCTCGATAGTTTTGGCTGCTAGCCATAAAGCAAAAGTATTGTTGGGTTCGGCTACGCCAAGTATTGAAACCTATTTTAATGCACAATCCGGGAAATACGGTTTTGTTGAAATTTTCGAAAGATATGGCAATGTCAGAATGCCGGAAATCGGATTGGTGGATTTGAAAGACAAATATTTCCGCAAGAAAATGTCGGGTCATTTCAGTGATACGTTGATTGAGGGAATTACGACAGCCTTATCTTTGGGCGAGCAAGTTATTTTGTTTCAAAATCGCAGGGGTTTTTCGCCTATTATCGAATGCATGACTTGTGGTCACGTGCCGCAATGTCCGCAATGCGACGTGAGTTTGACGTATCACAAACACAAGAACCAGCTGCGTTGCCATTATTGCGGTTATTCGATGGCAAAACCAACCAATTGTCACATTTGTTCAAGTGTTGATTTGACCACCAAGGGTTTTGGAACGGAACAAATTCAGCAGGAATTGGTCGAATTATTTCCAAATGCCAAAATTGGGCGAATGGATCAGGACACGACTCGTGGTAAATTTGGTTTCGAAAAAATCATTGACAGTTTCAAGAATAGAGAAATTGATATATTGGTGGGAACACAAATGCTGGCTAAAGGATTGGATTTTGACAACGTGAGTTTAGTGGGAATCATGAATGCCGACAATATGTTGTATCATCCTGATTTTAGGGCTTTTGAAAGAAGTTACCAGATGATGACGCAAGTTTCCGGTCGTTCCGGTCGCTCGGAAAAGCAAGGGAAAGTGATTATACAAACCTATAATCCAGATCACAATACAATACAACAAGTGGTAAATAATGATTATGCAGGAATGTATAAAGAACAATTGTATGACAGGCAAATCTATCATTATCCACCTTATTTTAAACTTATAAAACTGACTTTAAAGCACAGGGATTTTGACAAGCTTAAAGAAGGTTCGATGTGGTTGTATCAAGTGATGAAACAAAGTTTTACTATTCCGGTTCTAGGGCCTGAAGAACCGCCTATTTCCAGAATCCGCAACGAGTATATCAGAACCATAATGGTGAAAATCCCGACTAATCAGTCCTTGCAAGGCACAAAAAAAACTATTCAGAAAATACTGAATAGTTTTGAGGCAGTTTCACAATACAGGGCTATCAAAGTAGCCGTGAATGTTGACTTTTATTAGTTAATCGCCAAAGCTCTAACTAAATCTTCTTTTTTATGTCTGCTTAATGGAATTTTAGTAATTCCAATTTCGGCAAATCGGCTGTTGAAGCGCTCCACTTTATCTATATTGATAATGTAAGATTTGTGTACTCTGACAAATTTGTCTTTTGATAAATCCTTTTCGAAAGACTTCATCGTGGAAAGAACCAGATTGCTGTCGTCCTCGGTTACTACTTTTACATAATCGCCAAAAGCTTCAATCCATTTTATTTTAGCGGTGAAAATTTTTAATTTTTTCAAGTTACTCTTAATGAAGATGTGTTCGCCATCTTCTTCGTGGGTTTCAGATCGTAGCATTTGTAAATCGATGGCTCTTTTTACGGAAGCATTAAATCGATCAATGGCTATGGGTTTTTGAAGATAATCGGTAGCATCATAATCAAACGCTTTCATGGCATACTCGGCCTTTGAAGTGATGAAGATGATTTGGGGTTTGGTTTTTAAACCATCCAAAAAATCGAAACCACTTATAACGGGCATTTCAATGTCCAAAAAAATTAAGTCGACATTGTGTATAGTCATGCAACCTCTTGCTTCAATTGCATTGGAAAAATCACCTATTAAATGTAAGTTTGGGTGATTATTTACTAACTTTGTGATAATCATTCTTTGAATGGAACTATCATCTACAACGACACAGTTTAGTTTCATAAAATATTGTTTTTTACGATTCGGGATAGTAAAAGTAATTGCTATTTTTGTAAAAACCAAATCTTTATCGGCTTTTTTTGCATTACAACGAATTAAATCCAATTACGTTTGTTTATTAGAAAAAAATGATTACTTTTGCAGCCAAATTAACAAATAAATAAATATTTATGAATCATTATGAAACTGTTTTCATTTTAAATCCCGTTTTATCTGAAGTTCAGGTAAAGGAAACAGTAAGCAAATTTGAAGATTTTCTTACGTCTAGAGGAGCAGAAATGGTATCTAAAGAGGATTGGGGTCTGAAAAAAATGGCCTACGAAATCCAAAACAAAAAAAGTGGTTTTTATCACTTGTTCGAATTCAAAGTTCCAGGAGAAGTTCTTATCGCTTTTGAAACTGAATTTAGACGTGACGAAAGAGTTATGCGTTTCTTAACTGTAAGTCTTGACAAACATGCTATTTCTTGGGCTGAAAGAAGAAGAGCAAAACTTAAATCTCAAAAAGCTTAATTATCATGGCAACATTACAACAATCTGCTTCAGGAAAAAAAGACGGGGATATCAGATATCTTACGCCTTTGAACATAGAAACGAACAAACAGAAAAAATACTGTCGTTTCAAAAAATCAGGTATCAAATATATCGATTATAAAGATGCTGATTTCTTATTGAAATTCGTTAATGAGCAAGGAAAAATTCTTCCTCGTCGTTTAACAGGTACTTCATTGAAATACCAAAGAAAAGTGTCAGTGGCTGTAAAAAGAGCACGTCACTTAGCATTAATGCCATATGTGGCCGATTTGCTAAAATAATATTAAAAAACTCAGTTGTTGGTTTTCGGAAAACCGAAACCTAACTTCTAATAACAAAAGGACAACAACATGGAAATTATATTAAAAAAAGACGTTCAAAATTTAGGATTTAAGGACGATGTGGTAAATGTAAAAAATGGTTACGGTCGTAACTTTTTAATACCACAAGGATTTGGACAATTGGCTACACCTTCTGCAAAGAAAGTATTGGCTGAAAACCTAAAACAAAGAGCGCACAAAGAAGCTAAAGTTGTTGCAGATGCAAAAGCATTGGCGGAAAGCTTGAAAGCATTGGAGATTAAAATTTTCGCAAAAGCTGGTGGAGAAAAACTTTTTGGATCTATCACTAACATCGATATTGCCGAAGCTTTGGAAAAAGCAGGTCAAGCAATCGAAAGAAAATTTATTACAAGCGGTATCGTGAAACGTACTGGTAAATATGCTGCAAGCATCAGATTGCACAGAGATGTGGTAATTGAATTACCTTATGAAATTATCGCTGAAAAAGCATAATTTTTAAATTTATAGAATTAAATCCCGATGAAAATCGGGATTTTTTTTGTTTAAATTTTTTTAGAATATTTAGAGTTAACTTCTTTATGGTTAAATCTGAAATCTGAAATCCTAAATCTAAAATTAAATGAAATATTCAAGATTAACCAAAGAACAATTCGAAGAATTGTACCAAGAATTCATCAACTTTCTATCAACACAAGCCATAGATAAAGCCGAATGGGACAAAATTAAAATTGAAAAACCAGAAGTTGCCGAACAAGAACTAGACGTTTTCTCTGATTTGGTTTGGGAAGGCGTTTTGGGTAGAGCCGAATATTTGGAACATTTCTCTAAAAATCATATTTTTCTTTTTCAATGTTTCGATACTTACGTACAATCCATTGTCTTGAAATCTTTGGTTCCTGAAACTGATTTTTTGACCAAAGAAGGATTGCAATGGTTGAGCGACAATATGTTTACCGAAACCATCGAAATCAAAACCGGTAAAAAAGTATTTACCGAGGAACGCAATAGTTCTATTTTTCAATTGATACAACAAGGTGCTTTTTTGAGTGACGGACAATTATTCAAACAAATTATTTCGATTATTGAGTCGTAATGTGTCATTTTTCTGTTAAATAGGTTATTTTAGTGCTTTCATTTCAAAAATTAGATTCTACTGGTATTTGTGTGAATGACAAAATATTTTACCATTAAGCGAATTTAGATTTGTCGTGTTCTTAATTCTCTTAATGGTTTAAAATGAAATGCCGACAACATTTCCAGTAGAACCAAAAACTAAAATGCCAATTTTATTTTCTATGGATATTCAAAATACGATTCAAAAATTACGGGAAGAGTTAAATCAACACAACTATAATTATTATGTGTTGGACACGCCAACAATTTCTGATTTTGAATTTGATCAAAAGCTCAAGCAACTTCAAGAGTTAGAAAATCAACATCCAGAATACTATGACGAAAATTCGCCAACGCAGCGTGTTGGAGGCACGATTACGAAAAGCTTCAAAACGGTAAAACACGAGCATAGAATGTATTCCCTTGATAATTCCTATTCCAGAGATGAATTATTGGATTGGGAAAAGCGTCTTCAAAAAGTTCTGGGAGATGTTTCTTTGGAGTATACTTGCGAATTGAAATATGACGGAGCATCTATTTCCATAACCTACGAAAACGGAAAATTAAAACGTGCCGTTACTCGCGGAGATGGCGTTCAAGGCGATGATGTCACCAATAATATCAAAACCATAAAATCAATTCCTTTAAAGTTGAAAGGGAATTTCCCCGATACATTTGATGTTCGTGGCGAAATTATTTTGCCTTTTGCCGGATTCGAAAAAATGAATCAAGAATTGATAGAAATTGGAGAAACTCCTTATTCCAATCCAAGAAATACGGCTTCGGGAAGTTTGAAATTGCAGGACAGTGCAGAAGTTGCAAAAAGACCGTTAGATTGCCTGCTTTATTTTATCATTGGAAACAAATTGCCTTTCAAGTCTCAGTTTGAAGGCTTGGAAACCGCCAGAAAATGGGGTTTTAAAGTGCCGAAAGAAGCCAAACTGGCTCGCAGTTTGGAAGAAGTTTTTCAATATATTGATTATTGGGACATACATAGGCACAATCTTCCTTATGAAACTGACGGTGTGGTTATAAAAGTGAATAGTTTTCAGCATCAAGAGGAATTGGGTTATACAGCGAAATCGCCGCGTTGGGCAATTGCTTACAAATTCAAATCGGAGCAGGTTTCCACAAAATTGAATTCCATTTCATACCAAGTTGGAAGAACTGGAGCCATAACTCCGGTTGCCAATTTAGAGCCGGTTCAATTGGCTGGAACCATCGTGAAAAGAGCTTCCTTGCACAATGCCGACCAAATAGAAAAGTTGGACATTCGCATTGGCGATACCGTTTTTGTCGAAAAAGGAGGGGAAATTATCCCGAAAATTATTGCAGTGGATTTGAGCAAACGCCCTGAAAATTTGGAACCTACAAAATACATCACGCACTGTCCTGAATGTCAAACCGAGTTGATTCGTGGAGAAGGAGAAGCCAATCATTATTGTCCGAATTTTTATGGTTGTCCTCCACAAATTATCGGAAGAATCCAGCATTATATTTCTCGAAAAGCAATGGATATCGAAGGTCTTGGCGGAGAAACGGTCGCATTACTTTATAATAATAATTTAGTTCACAACTATGCTGATTTGTATGAGTTAACCGTGGAGCAAATTCTGCCATTGGAAAGAATGGCCCAGAAATCGGCTGAAAATTTGGTAAAAGGGGTCTTGAATTCAATAAATATTCCTTTCGAACGAGTGCTGTATGCTCTCGGCATTCGATTTGTGGGAGAAACAGTGGCAAAAAAATTAGCCCAACATTATAAAAATATTGACGCCTTGAGTCAAGCCAGTTTGATGGATTTGGTGTTGGTAGACGAGATTGGAGAGCGCATTGCACAAAGCGTGATTGATTTCTTTGAAAACCAGGAGAACAGGACTATCATTAATCGATTAAAAAGTTACGGAGTTCAATTTGAAATCATCGAAATTATAAATCCGAATGCCACGGATAAACTCGAAGGCAAAACTTTTGTCGTATCAGGTGTTTTTGAAGAATTTTCAAGAGACGATTTGAAAAAAGCCATCGAAGACAATGGTGGAAAAGTAGGAAGTTCCATCTCGACAAAAACAGATTTTGTGGTGGCAGGAGCCAATATGGGGCCGGCAAAACTAGAAAAAGCGGTCAAGCTTAACATTCCAATAATTTCAGAAAATGATTTTCAGAAAATGATAAATGAATAAATAATGAGGAATTTTAGCCAAAAAAGTCATCCTGAAAAAATAATCTTTGTTTTATATTTCATTGTCGCCATCATTGAGATTATTGCCGAATCATTTTCAAATAAACCATTGCTTTTTGTTTTCAAACCATTAATTCCCATATTCTTATTGGTTCTTTATTGGGTAACTTCACAGAAAAGGGATGGTTTTTTTTTCGTTGCAGTTGCTCTAGCCTTGATTACCGATGTGTTTTTTATATCCAATACTGAAAGAATGCTTTTTTTTGGGTTGCTATTCTTTTTTATAAATAGAATACTAATAATCTATTATATCGTTAAGTTGATAAATCTCAAGGATTATATTCCCTTGATTATTGCAATGATTCCTTTCCTGTTTATTTTCTTCTATTTGTTGTTTATTTCTAGCGAGATAACATCAAGGACTTACTATATCGTGATAATTCAAAACATTTTAATTTCAATCTTGGCGGGAATTATTTTGTCACATTATATGATGTTTAGCAACAAAAATGCTACTTGGTTATTTATATTTGGCTTGCTGTCTGTTACCCAATATTTTATTGTTTTTTTAGAGAAATATTATCTCTCGGGAGTCTCGCCCGCTATCTTTAGACCTTTGGCAATGGTTTTGAATACAGGTGTTTATTTCTCTTTTTATAAGTTTGTGGTAGCCAATGAAAAAATTAAACAATAATTGATTTTCCGCTAGATGATTTTGACTTTTCATTGTCAAAATAAAAATCAATTCGCCCCAAATTTATTCCATGGCATCCTACTTGATTTACCAAAACTTCTTTGCCGTCCAAGTTCTTTGTAATTGTTGGTTTAGTCAGAAAAGTGTGTGTGTGGCCACCAATTATCAAGTCGATATCTTTTGTGAGTTCGGCCAATTTCAGGTCGGAGATTTTATCTGAATCCTCTTTTCCATATTTATATCCAAGGTGCGAAAGACAGATAACCAAGTCGCATTTGTTTTCTTTTTTTAGAATTTGAACCATGTCCTGGGCGATTTCAACAGGATTGTGCCAAACTGTTTCTTTGTACATTTTCTTGTCAACCAAACCCTTGAGTTCAATTCCAAGTCCAAAAACGCCAATTTTAATTCCGTTTTTATTGAAAATTTTGAATGGTTTCACGAAACCATCCATCGAAGTGTTCTTGAAATCATAGTTTGCCGATACAAATTCAAAAGTAGCGTGAGGCATTTGGGCAGTTAAACCATCAACACCATTGTCAAAATCATGATTGCCTATGGTTGACAAATCATACTTCATCATACTCATCAATTTGAATTCCAATTCTCCTCCATAATAATTAAAATAGGGGGTGCCCTGAAAAATATCGCCCGCATCCAGTAACAATACATTTGGATTTTCTTGGCGAATGGTTTCAATTAACGCAGCTCTTCTAGCAACACCGCCCATATTTGGATTTCGAGGATCATCCATCGGGAATGGGTCAATATGGCTGTGAACATCATTGGTATGAAGTATGGTTATGTGTTTAATGTCCGATTTAAAACTGCTTAGCGACAAACCTAAACTTAACAAGGCTGTGCTGGCAGCGGTTTTTTCGATGAAATCTCTTCTTTTCATTTTTTATTTAATTTTATTCAGCAATCTAAAATCTGAAATTTTATTCAACACTAACTCGTACATCATTTTTTGCGGTAACCGTATCGACTTCCTTGAAATAATCAATCAAGATATTCCTCAACTTGTAGTCCAGGTCATATTTTTGTGTTCCTTTTTTAAAGAAATTCATGTTGTCTCCTCCGTTAGATAAATAATCGTTGGTAGCAACATAATAGATGGTGTCTTTTTCGACAGGTTTTCCTTGAACCAATATGTTTTTGGCGACATTATCTTTGCCAATCGTAAAAGTGATTCCCGACAAGGGATGTGGTTTTTGAGTGGCAATAAAATAATCGACCAGTTCAAAAATTTGTTCTCCTTTTAATGCAATCACAACGAGACTGTTCTCGAAAGGCATTATTTCATAAGCAGTTCTGGTAGTCACATTACCCTTTGGAAGAATCGAACGAATTCCTCCATGATTAAGAATGCATAAATCAATATTCTTCTTTTCGCGAGCCATAAAAATGATGTTTCCGCGTTGCAAAGTAACATCTGCCATTAAATTGCCAATGGTGGTTTGCCATTTGCCCGAACTCTTGTCCAATGTCTCCGGACAATAAGCCAGAATGCTGTCTAAATCACTGTTGATGTGCTCTCGATACGGTTTGATAAAGTTTTCAATTTGGGCATCTTGTTTTTCTTTATCGGTAATTGCTATTTGTTTTCCTTCTATTTTAGAAACGGAATAATTTTGTTTACCACAAGAAACGCTTAAAAAAAATGTTAAGAATATAACAAAAAGTTTTAAAACGTCATTATAGTTTTTTAGATTTACCATCTGTTATGCAACTTTAATTAATTATTTTTGTAACCACGTAAAAGTAACATGTTTTTAAATTATATAAAGGATTATTTTTTAAAAAGGATATTAAAAAATAGTTTACACAATGTAAAAAGTATTTCTTCGACGGTTCCGATACAAACGGTTGGCGTACTTGTAGATGAAACTTATTTTTTGGAGAAAGAAGCTTTGGTGAAGGAATTGATTGCCAATGGAATTTCTCAAGATAATATTAAAATAATTGTTTATAGGGATAAGTTAAGAAAAAATGAAGCATATTTACAGCCAACATTTAGCATTAAACATCTCAATTGGAATACTGAGATCACCAACCCGGCAGTAAATGATTTCATCAACGACAAGTTTGATTTATTAATAAGTTATTACGATGTGGAAAAAGCAATTTTGCTAAACATTACCCACAATTCAAAAGCCTTGTTTAAAGTTGGGTTTTCATCGATAGACAAGAGATTAAATCATTTGATGATCAATACCAATGCCGAAAATTACAAGGTTTTTGTTCACGAATTATTCAGGTATTTAAAAATATTAAACAAAATTTAAAATAAATTATGCAATCATTAATAGGGACGGGCGTTGCACTTGTGACTCCTTTTAGAAAAGATTTTTCAATTGATACAGAAGCATTAATAAAAATAGTGAATTTCTCCATCGACGGTGGGGTTGAATATCTTGTGATATTGGGTACAACAGCCGAAAATGCCACAATGACCCAAACTGAAAGAGAATTTGTGATCCAAACTATAGTAGAAACCAACAAGGGAAGATTACCGATGGTACTTGGAGTTGGTGGAAACAATACGATGGAAGTTGTCGAGGAATTAAAAACGAGAGATTTATCAAAATTTGCCGCAATTCTTTCCGTTTCTCCTTACTATAACAAACCTACTCAAGAAGGGATTTATCAACATTTTAAAGCTATCTCTGAGGCTTCTCCAATTCCTGTCATTTTGTATAATGTTCCTAGCAGGACAGGAAGCAATATGTTGCCTTCAACCGTTATGAGATTGGCCAATGATTTCAAAAACATTGTGGCCATCAAAGAAGCCAATGGCGATATGGTTCACGCCATGCAATTGCTTAAAAATAAGCCAAAAGATTTTCTGGTACTTTCTGGCGACGACATGATTGCTTTGCCAATGGTTTTGGCCGGTGGTTCTGGCGTTATATCTGTAATTGCCCAAGGTTTTCCAAAAGAATTTTCAGAAATGATACGTTTGGGATTAAATCGGAAAGTGGATGATGCATTCAAATTGCAATACCAATTTTCAGACTGCATCGACATGATTTTTGAACAAGGAAATCCCGCCGGAATCAAACAAGTGTTTCAATCATTGGGAATAGCCGAGAATACGGTTAGATTGCCTTTGGTAAGCGCGGATGAATCGTTGGCCAGAAGGATTGATGAATTTGTAGAGAAAGCCAATAAAATAGCCTAATAAACAGCCCTTTTTTTAATAAAAAAAATATATTTTGTAGTGGCTAAATTAATACCTAAATTTGCCACCGCAACTTAGCTATGGTTTTTGAAAGTCATGTCTTTCTTTTAAATCATGAAAAAAGTAAAAAAAATGAAATCGAAGATTCACGAATCCAAAAAAAATATCATAATTGTGAGTAAAAAAATAGTATCGTTGTTTCTTCTTGTTATCCTTTTGGGTTCTTGCAGTGAATATCAAAAAGCCTTAAAAACCGAAGATGTTGCAGTTAAGTTTGAGATGGCCACTAAATTATATGAAGCAGAAAAATATAATGACGCAATTAGACTTATAGAACAAATTGCTCCGGCATATAGAGGAAAACCTCAGGCCGAGAAATTATTTTACTTGTTTTCAATGTCTTACTATAAAACAAAACAATATTACTTAGCCGCTTATCAATTTGAAAGTTTCGTTTCAGGTTATCCAAAAAGCGAAAAAATAGAAGAAGCTGCTTATTTGGGAGCAAAATGTTTTTCAATGCTTTCGCCGGTATACAGTCTAGATCAAACAGATACTTTTAAAGCTATTGACAAGTTACAGGGTTTTATAGATTCGTATCCAAATTCAGAATACACACCTGAAGCCAATAAAGCATTGAGAGTGTTAAATGAAAAAATAGAGAAAAAAGTCTACGAAAATGCAAAAGGGTATCACACTATTATGGATTATAAATCCGCAATGGTGGCTTTAGATAATTTTGTGGCTGATTATCCCGGAACACCATTCAAAGAAGATGCTCTTTTTTACAAATACGATTCGGCATACCAATTGGGAATAAACAGTATTCCTTCAAAAATGGAAGAGCGATTGAATATTGCAAAAACTGCTTACGGTAGTTTGATAAAATTCAAACCAGATACAAAACACAAAAAGATTGCGGACGAAATGATGGTTCGCATTGAAACAGATTTAAAAAATTTCACTAAATAAACAAAGTCATGGATTTAAGAAAGACAAATGCTCCGGTAAACACGATAACTTACAATAAAACCGTTATTGAAGAGCCTACAGGAAATGTGTACGAAGCGATAACAATTATGGCTAAAAGAGCAAATCAAATCAATTCTGAAATCAAAAAAGAATTGACTGAAAAACTGGAAGAATTTGCTACTTATAACGACAGTTTGGAAGAAGTTTTCGAAAACAAGGAACAAATAGAGGTTTCCAAATTCTACGAAAAATTGCCTAAACCACACGCTTTGGCAGTTCAAGAATGGCTTGACGGTAAAATCTACCACAGAGACGGAAACAAATAATATTATAATGTCAGTTTTAAGCGGAAAGAAAATTTTACTGGGAGTTTCTGGTGGAATTGCAGCTTATAAAACAGCTACGTTAGTTAGACTATTCATAAAAGCAGGTGCACATGTCCAAGTGATAATGACACCTGCTTCTAAGGATTTTATAACGCCACTTACTTTATCGACCTTGTCAAAAAAGCCTGTATATTCCAGTTTTTACGACGAGAGCGAAGACAACGAAAAATGGAATAGCCATGTCGAACTCGGGCTTTGGGCCGATTTGATGCTGGTTGCTCCCGCAACGGCTAATACTTTGTCCAAAATGGCAAACGGCATTTGCGATAACCTCTTGATTGCAATTTATTTATCGGCAAAATGTCCTGTTTATTTTGCGCCAGCAATGGACTTGGACATGTATATTCATCCTTCGACATTGGAGAGTTTCAGTAAATTGGAACAATTTGGAAACACCATGATTCCTGCTGAAAGCGGGGAATTGGCCAGTGGCTTGTCGGGCGAAGGCAGAATGTCGGAACCGGAACACATCGTTGCTTTTCTGGAAGCTGATCTGGAAAGTAGATTACCTCTCAAAGGAAAAAAAATACTGATTACTGCCGGCCCAACATACGAAGCAATAGATCCCGTACGTTTTATAGGAAATCATTCTACCGGAAAAATGGGGTTTGACATAGCCCAAAGTGCCGCAAATCTCGGCGCTTCGGTGATTTTGGTTGCTGGTCCCACTCATTTCAAAATCGAGAATAGTTTGGTGAAAGTGGTTCCCGTGGTTTCTGCCCAAGAAATGTATGAGGCTTGTCACCAATATTATAATGATGTTGACGTGGCGATTGCAGCAGCAGCAGTTGCAGACTATAAACCAAAAAATGTAGCGCTGAATAAAATTAAAAAGGAAGCTGATAATTTCACTATCGAACTCGAAAAAACGAAAGATATTCTGGCTTCTTTGGGCGAAATAAAGAAAAGTCAGTTCTTGATTGGTTTTGCATTGGAAACAGAAAATGAAATTGAAAATGCGAAGTTGAAAATTCAGAAAAAAAACCTAGATTTGATAGTTCTTAATTCTTTGCAGGATGAAGGAGCCGGTTTTGGAAAACCAACCAATAAAATTACTTTTATAGATAGCGATTTCAAGGTGGAACCAATGGAATTAAAATCGAAAGAAGCCGGTGCCGACGATATTTTAAACAAAGTAATAGCCCATTTTTATGCCTAGAATAGTTGTTTTTTTCTTGTTGCTTACCTTTGGATTTGCTCATTCCCAGGAGCTAAATTGCACTGTGACGGTAAATACGCAAAAGCTGGCAAATGCCAATCAGCAGGTTTTCAAAACTTTGGAAACATCGTTGAGCGAGTTTGTCAATAAAACCAGCTGGACTAATAAAGTGTTCAAACAAAACGAAAAGATCAATTGTTCGATGTATATTACCCTTTCGTCCAATGATTCGGATCAATTTTCAGGCACGATACAGGTGCAATCATCAAGACTCGTTTACAATTCCACTTATGCCTCGCCGGTATTCAATTTTAATGACAAAGATTTTAATTTTAGGTACACCGAGTTTGAAAGTTTGATTTTTAATCCCGCTGAATTTGAATCCAATTTGGTTTCAGTGGTTTCATTTTATGCTTACGTAATATTGGGAATGGATGCCGATTCTTTTGTGCCAATGGCGGGAGATTCTTATCTTGATATCGCCCAAAATATTTCGAATGTCGCCCAACAATCTGGGTACAAAGGTTGGAGCCAATCCGATGGAAACCAAAATAGGTATTATTTGATAAACGATTTAGTTTCGCCAACTTATACCGAAGTGCGTCAATCCTTGTATACGTATCATTCAGGCCTGGATTTGATGAGCAATGATTTGAAAGGGGCGAAAGAAAAAATAAAAATGTCCCTGCTTAATCTAGGAAAACTCAATGCGGTAAAGCCAAATGCTTTTTTGACACGCGTATTTTTTGATGCAAAATCAGACGAGATTGCTTCCATCTTTTCGGGTGGACCAAGTATTTCCATAACCGATTTAGTGGATGTTTTGAATAAAACGTCTCCCTTGAATTCCAGTAAATGGGCATTGATTAAGTATTAATTGATTTTCAAATAGTTCCTTGATTCTGCTCATTCCCACAAAAACAATATAGATGATAACTACCCTGTCGATAAAAAACTATGCTTTAATAGAAAAATTGGCCATCGATTTTTCAAAAGGTTTTTCGATTATAACAGGAGAAACCGGTGCAGGGAAATCCATAATATTAGGTGCTTTGGGTTTGGTCTTGGGAAAAAGAGCCGACTTGACATCCTTGAAAAACAAGGACGAAAAGTGCGTCATTGAAGCCCATTTCGAAATCTCGAAATACAACTTGCTCCCTTTTTTCGAAGCCAACGATTTGGATTACGAAGACGAGACCATTATTCGCCGTGAAATTTTACCTTCGGGAAAATCCAGGGCATTTATAAATGACAGTCCTGTAAATCTTCAGGAATTGCAGGAATTGAGTTTGTTTTTGATTGACATACATTCGCAACATCAAACCCAGGAACTTTCGGACGAGAAAGTCCAGTTCGAAATCATTGATGCCATTGCCGATAATCAGGAACACATTCTGGATTATCAAGCGCTTTTGAAAGGCTATAAATCGGATAAATCCAAATTGAATTCGTTACTTAAAAAGCAGGCTGAATCGAATAAAGAACAGGAATACAACACTTTTTTATTGGACGAATTAGTTTTGGCACAATTGAAATCCGGAGAACAAGAGACACTTGAAGCCGATTTCGAGAAACTGAACAATGTCGAAATCATAAAAGAATCCATTGATAAATCTTTGGCTATAGCCAATGAAGAACAAATAGGAGTGATGCACAATTTGAAGGAAATCAAAACTTCCCTGCAAAAAATCGCTTCATTTTCGCCTGGATACAATGTGTTGTTAGAAAGAATTACCAGCCTGACGATTGAATTTGGAGATATTTCCGATGAATTAAATCGATGCGCTGAAAAACTTTTTAACGATCCCGAACAATTGGAATTAATCAACCAAAAGTTGCAATTGATTTACAATTTGCAAAAGAAGCACCAAGTTGCCACGGTTGACGAATTAATCCAAATCCAAACCAAATTGGAGAATTCGGTATTTGAATTAGGAAATAGGGAAGAAGAAATTGCAACTTTGACTAATTCAATTAAAGAAAAAACAATTGCTTTAGATGCTTTGTCTGATAGAATTCACCAGAAAAGAGTGGAAGCTATTCCGGTTTTGACACAGCAACTAACCACGATTTTGGAAACCTTGGGAATGCCCAATGTGCGTTTTAAAATGGATGTTAACAGCACTTCCACTTATTTCGAAAACGGAAAAGATGAACTCCAATTTTTGTTTTCCGCCAATAAAGGAACCGATTTTGGTTTGTTGAAAAAAGTGGCTTCTGGAGGAGAAATGTCCAGAATTATGCTGGCCGTGAAAGCAATATTGGCGCAATATTCGAAGTTGCCAACACTTATTTTTGACGAAATCGACACGGGAGTTTCCGGTGAAATCGCCAATAGAATGGGCGAAATAATGAAAGGAATGAGTGAAAAAATGCAGATATTCGCCATTACCCATTTGCCACAAATAGCTTCAAAAGGAATGGCGCATTTCAAAGTTTCAAAGTCAACTGTCGGCGAGGACACACAATCTGAACTAAAATTATTGACAAATGAGGAGCGAGTGATTGAAATTGCCCAAATGTTGTCCGGCAACGTTATTACGGACTCGGCATTAAACCACGCAAAAGCCTTGTTAAACTAAAGAAATGCTTTATATTTGTGCTCTTAAAAAGAATAAACGATTATCCGAATATAAATAAACGAATAACCCAATATGATTATAGAACCTAGAATGAGAGGATTTATTTGCGTAACCTCGCACCCAGATGGATGTGCGCAAAATGTAAAAAATCAAATCGAATACGTACAATCTAAAGGACACATCGAAGGAGCAAAAAAAGTGTTGGTAATAGGAGCTTCAACCGGATTTGGATTGGCTTCCAGAATCACGAGTGCTTTTGGCTCTGATGCAGCCACGATTGGCGTGTTTTTTGAAAAACCTCCATTGGAAGGCAAAACTGCATCACCAGGTTGGTATAATTCGGCAGCATTTGAAAATGAAGCACATAAAGCAGGTTTGTATGCGAAAAGTGTCAACGGAGATGCTTTTTCAAATGAAGTAAAAAAACAAACGCTGGACATGATAAAAGCTGATTTAGGTCAGGTGGATTTGGTCATTTATAGTTTGGCTTCGCCAGTTCGTTTACACCCAGTTACGGGAGTTTTGCACCGTTCGGTTTTGAAACCTATCGGAACAACTTACACCAACAAAACCGTTGATTTTCATACAGGAATAGTTACTGATATTAGTATTGCACCTTGTCAAGACGATGATATTGCCAATACAGTTGCCGTAATGGGCGGTGAAGATTGGGCTATGTGGATGGATGCCTTGAAAGCCGATAATCTTTTGGCACCAGGAGCTACAACAGTGGCTTATTCTTATATCGGGCCATCATTGACCGAAGCGGTTTACAGAAAAGGGACCATTGGTCGTGCCAAAGACCATCTTGAAGCTACTGCTTTTGAAATTACCAAAAGTTTGGCCGATGTTCAAGGACAAGCTTTTGTTTCTGTAAATAAAGCATTGGTAACACAGGCAAGTTCTGCCATTCCGGTTATTCCTTTGTATATCTCTTTATTGTATAAAATAATGAAGGAAGAAGGAATTCACGAAGGTTGTATTGAGCAAATTCAACGTTTGTACGAAGATAGATTGTACACTGGCAATCCAATTCCAACGGATGAAAAAGGTAGAATCAGAATTGATGACTGGGAAATGCGTGACGATGTTCAAGAAAAAGTAGCCACTTTATGGAAACAAGCCACAACGGAAAGTTTGCCAGAAATAGGCGATTTGGAAGGGTACAAGAAGGATTTCCTAAACCTGTTCGGTTATGAATTGGAAGGAGTGGATTATGAAGCAGATGCCGACGAAATGGTTGGTATTTCCAGTATTGCTTAATTTTATTTTAAAAGCAAATAGTCTTAAAAATATACTAATATTGAGAAACCATCACGTTTTGCGTGGTGGTTTTTTTATGGATAAAGTTTATCTTTGTTCAAATTTTTGAATAAAAGTGTTACACCTATAATATACCTTTATGTTGTTTTCTTTAATCATACCAGTTTACAATCGTCCTGATGAAGTGGATGAACTTTTGGAGAGTTTGTCGCAACAAGATTATACCGAGAATTTTGAAGTTGTAATAATCGAAGACGGTTCTTCCTTGCGCTGTGATGACGTGGTTCGGAAGTATGCGGGAAAACTGCATTTGTCGTATTGTTACAAAGAAAATTCAGGGCCGGGAGATTCCAGAAATTATGGAATGAAAAAGGCGAAAGGAGATTATTTCATCATTTTCGATTCGGATTGCATTATTCCACCAAATTATTTAACTGAAGTTTCCAAGGCGTTGGCAGCCAATTTTGTGGATTGTTTTGGAGGTCCTGACAAAGCTTTGGATAGTTTTTCGGATATTCAAAAAGCCATCAATTTTGCGATGACTTCTTTTCTTACGACTGGTGGAATTCGAGGTGGGTCGGAGAAAATAGATAAATTTCAACCCCGAAGTTTTAATATGGGATTGTCTCGAAAAGCTTTTGAGGCTTCGAAAGGTTTCGGGAATATTCATCCCGGAGAAGACCCGGATTTGTCTATCCGATTGTGGAATTTGGGTTTTGAAACCAGACTTTTCTCGAAAGCATTCGTTTATCACAAAAGAAGAATTGACTGGGCTAAATTTACGGTTCAGGTGAATAAATTTGGAAAAGCCAGACCTATATTGAATAGTTGGTATCCTCAATACAACAAGCTCACTTTTTTCTTTCCAACTGTTTTTATAATAGGATTTGCATTTGCGTTGGTTTTGTTGATTTTTAATTATGATTTATTGCTTCAATTGTATTTTGTGTACTTTTTGGCACTTTTTTTGGTGTCCACTTACCAGAACAAAAGTTTTAGAATTGGCTTATTGTCAATCAAAGCGGTTTGGAAACAGTTTTATGGTTATGGAACGGGTTTTTTGGAATCCTTCATCAAAATCATCATTCTGAATCAAAAACCGGAAGAGGCTTTTCCAGAGTTGTTTTTCAAAAATTAGCATGACAAAAATAATTGGATTGACGGGAGGCATTGGCAGTGGAAAAACCACTATTGCCAATCATTTTATGGCAGCGGGTGTTCCTGTTTACATTGCCGATGACGAAGCCAGAAAGATTATGCAATCAGCCGAAATTATTGAGGAAATCAAGCAAACTTTTGGAACAGCTATTTTTGAGAATGGAATTTTGAACAGGCAAAAACTGGCCGAAATTGTATTCAATAATCCAGAAAAATTAAAACTACTCA
Source organism: Flavobacterium limnophilum (assembly GCF_027111315.2). Classification (GTDB taxonomy): domain Bacteria; phylum Bacteroidota; class Bacteroidia; order Flavobacteriales; family Flavobacteriaceae; genus Flavobacterium; species Flavobacterium limnophilum. Next base: position 959,069 of record NZ_CP114289.2, read on the forward strand.
ATGGCATTATTCATCCTGCCGTAAAAAAACATTTCGCAAATTGGATTTCAAACCACAACAAGGCTCCATTTATTATTTACGAAGCTGCAATTTTATTTGAAAGTGGGAGTTATAAAAATTGTGACAAAATAATAACAGTCACTGCACCATTGGAAACTAGGATTCAAAGAGTGATTCAACGCGACAATACCAGTCGTGAAAATGTTTTGAAAAGAATAAAAATGCAATGGAACGACAATCAGCGCATTGTCGAAAGTGATTTTGTTGTCGAAAATATTGATCCCAAAATCACGGAAATTGAAGTGGGAAAAATTCTTAAAATTTTGAAGAATTCCTAGTTTGAATCTATTTTGTTAATCTTGGGTTAATTTATTATTATTTATACTGTTAAAATGCTAAATTTGTATCGATGAATAAAATGTTTTTTAAAATACTGGTGCTACTAATGAGTTTGTCCTTGATTGGGATAATTCTGGTTCAAGTTTATTGGTTCAATACCTCATTTCAAAATAACGACGAGCAGTTTAAATATCATGTTAAGCAGGTCATTGGTAATGTGGCAGACAAGCTCCAACAGCAAGAAGCATTCACTTTTATTGACAAGTACAACAAGTTTAAGGACAGTACGGGGAAAGTTCCCCAAAAAGATGATTTACTGGAGTTTTATTATATTCAGAAGAATCATGAAACGAATACGACAACAGTATATTCAAGCAGCATAAAATCTGAAGATTATGATATATCTTCCACGTTCTTTGGAAAAAAATTAGATAGTGTAAAAATCAAAAGTTTCAATTCAAAGCGAGTTACCGAAGTTTACAACAACAATAAAATAGATAATTCGGGCATTCAGCAAAAATTGGTCCCTGATGTAAAGATTGAAAAATCTGGGAATTTGGATGTTTTGGCCAATGCTCAGTTTGAAATGTTCTTTAAGGATATTGCTTCAACAATGCCACTGCAAGAAAGAGTCACAAAAGAGGCTTTGCAAAAGTTGTTGAAAATGCAATTGGAAGAATATGGCGTTAACACTAAATTCGAGTTTGGCATTTACAGCAACGGATTGGCCACAAAAGTAAAATCGGATGGGTTTAGATATGATAAAAACAGTACCTATTCCATTCCGATATTTTCTGACAATGAGGGGAATAACAAGTATCAATTATTAGTTTCATTTCCTCATAAAAAGAAGTTCCTGCTTACGGAATTAATGGGAATAACATTGTTGTCCATCATTTTTACGCTGATAATTATCATTGCTTATACAAGCGCCCTGAATCAATTGATTCGCCAGCGTCATATTTCTGAAATCAAATCCGATTTTATCAACAATATGACCCATGAGTTTAAAACGCCTATAGCAACAATAAATTTGGCTTTGGATGCCATAAAAAATCCAAAGATTATCGAAGACAAAGAAAAGGTGTTCAAATATCTCCAGATGATCAAGGACGAGAATAAGCGAATGCATGCCCAAGTGGAAAATGTATTGCGTATTTCAAAATTGGAAAAGAAAGAGTTAGATATAAGCAAGGAACCAACAAATATTCAAGAGGTTATTGATGATGCCATTGAACATGTAGGTTTGATTTTGGAAGATAGACAAGGGTCAATAACGAAACATTTTAATGCTGTTAGAACCAGTGTTTTGCTAAATGAAGTTCATTTTATTAACGTGATTGTAAATATATTAGAGAATGCCATCAAGTATTCGCCCAATATTCCGAAAATTGAAATTTTCACGGAAAACGTAAAAGATTTCTTGATTATAAAGGTGAAGGACAATGGAGTAGGGATGAGTAAAATAGCCCAGAAAAGAGTTTTCGAAAAATTTTATAGAGAACATACTGGAGATTTACATGATGTCAAAGGCCACGGTTTGGGCTTGGCTTATGTAAAAAGAATAATAGACGACCATAACGGTCAAATTTTTGTAGAAAGTGAAAAGGGGAAGGGAAGTACCTTTATAATAAAAATACCATTAATAAATTAAGATATGGAAAATGTAAATAAAAGAATACTTTTAGTTGAAGATGACTTGAATTTTGGAGCCGTTCTAAAAGATTATTTGATGCTGAATGATTTTGATGTCACTTTGGCAAAAAACGGAATGGAAGGCTTTGAAAAATTCAAAAAAGACACTTATGATTTGTGTATTTTGGACGTAATGATGCCCTATAAAGACGGATATACTTTGGCCAAAGAAATCAGGGAAAAAAATCAAGAAGTGCCAATTATTTTCTTGACGGCAAAATCCATGAAAGAAGATGTGCTAAAAGGATATAAAGCTGGAGCCGATGATTATTTAAACAAACCCTTTGACTCTGAGGTTTTGTTGATGAAAATCAGAGCTATTATTCAAAGAAAATCATCTACAACTCAAGCAGAACCAGTTCAGTTTGAATTTAATGTAGGTAAATTTCATTTGAATTCAAAACTTCGATTTTTGTCAATTGGAGATGAAGAACCAGTAAAATTATCCCCAAAAGAAAACGAATTATTAAAAATGTTGATTCTTCACGAAAACGATTTGATGCCAAGAGAATTAGCCTTGACCAAAATATGGAGAGACGACAACTATTTCACTTCCAGAAGTATGGACGTTTATATCGCTAAATTAAGAAAATATCTCAAATTAGATCCAAACGTGGAAATCCTAAACATTCATGGCGAAGGATTTAGATTGGTGGTTAAAAAATAAATCAATTGTTTGAAATAGAAAAGGCTTCGAGAAATCGAAGCCTTTTTGCTTTATGTTATTTTGATTTGTTTACTGTTTTTGATTTAGGGTTTCCACTCCATCTTTAAATCTTTTATTAAAGTCGCTCCACCATCGATAGTTCCTGTGTGTTGAATGCTAATTCCTCCAAAATTATTTGGGGCAATTTCGGCTTCTAGATTTACTGTTTTGACCACATTGGAAGGATAGTTTTCTGAAAAATAATCGAGCTTGTTTTCAGCGTGGACTATGAGTTTGTTGTTTTTTACTTCAATAGAAATGATACAATTGGGACGAAAACAAGTAGTGGTGATGGACTTTCTAATTGGTGTTGCTACTCCATTTTCATATTTCATTGCAATAAAATCTACGGCATCGCTGTATTTTGTGGTACGAATGATTCGAAGCGCATAACCGTTCATTTCTTTGGTATCCATTTTGATGCCAATGTCCATATATTGGCTTCTGGCGCTGCTAAATCCTTGTCCGGCAGTTTTGGAAGGAACGGCAATGAAACTAATTTTCATATCTCCAAAAGAGTTTCCAATTGGAGTATAACGCATTCGAGCCCCTTTTGAAGCCTGAACAAAACCAACATCATTGGCGGCACCGTTTACGCCGCTTCCATAATACCAAGGATCTCTACTATTATCTTCAACCCAATTGTGTTCCTTGGTGTCAGCAGGAGCAAAGCTGTCGAGTGTCCAAAATCCGGGCAGAATTTCGGGTTGGTATTTTGCAGATATGTTCTCCAAATTTGGAACTAAAATACTAGATTCTTTGATGTCTTTTTTTGAAATTATATCCTTGAAGATTACTGTTTTTGCTGTTCCCACTTGGCATCTCAAATGTTTTGGCGAGACGCTTGCCATAATATAATAGCCAACATCGCCAGATGAAAGTTCGTAGGTTTTCAAAGGTTTTTTCAATCGTGAAACGGCAATTTCAATGGGTTCACTGCCTTTTGAATCACGACAACGATACCAATTGACGATCGATTCATCTTCAAAAGCCATATCCAAAGCATAGTTTAGCTGTAATTTTCCATCATTTATTTTACTGATTTTGGGAAGATTTGAAAATGTTGGCGGAGCAATAAAAGCAGGAGCAATTTGGAACACGCTGGCGGCTTCTAATCCTGATGCTGTTGAAGCCGTGATGATAACTTCCTTGGTTTCGTTGCCAGTATTTGTCGGGATTACTACACATTTTCCATCTTCTTTTACTTCTAATTTCGCCAATGATTGATGTTCTGGAGCTATTTTCCAAGCTACTTTTTCGCCTTTAACTTCATAATTGCCAAAACGATTCACCGTGGCTTCTAATGTAATATTGTCTTTTCCTGTTTCCAAGGTTTGTCTTGTTGGTTTTACCATTAATTGAGTTGGAATGGTGGAGTAGTTATTTCCGGTTTCTTTTTCGGCTTTTTCGACGACAGCTTTAATTCCCATTGGATCCCAATCATCATTTCCTCTCAATAAATTGTAGGTGTTGTACACAACGGCATTGTTGAATTCAAAACGGTAGGCATCGAGTATCGTTTTTCCTGTCATATCAACCGTTGTATTGGGATTATTATTGCTAATTTTTATTGGTTTATTGTTGAGATTAATATTGTATTGATAGTATCGCGCTTCGATATCAGGAATTTCTCGCCAGCCAATATAATCTAAATTTTGGGCTGTAAATCGGGTGTCAATGGCAGCCACCGAACCGCTTCCTTTTACAAAATATTGCTTTTCGCGTGTAAAAGATTGAATATCGCAATTCAGAAAAATCGCTCCTGTTCCAGAAGTGTGACCAAAAGGTTTGGAGGAATAAATACCAAAAGTACAATTGAGGTAAACTGCCGTTCCGTTCAAGGCATCGTCCGTCGATTCGAAATGGCAACGGTCAAACAAGGTTCTTTTGCTTCCCCAAAAAGGCCCAAGATTAAGGCGGCTCATAAATCGGGTGTTGCGTGCCAAAACTTTGTCTCCATTCGAAAAAATGAGTTGGCCTTGTACAATGGCCGAACTTCGTTTTTCTCGGTTCAGTTTTGGATTCAAAGGATAAATCAGGTCAATATTGCAGTAATTTCCAAATGTGATGTTTTCGGCGTTGACACCTTCTCCCTTGATGTTCAACATCGTGAAATTGCCTTTGGCTCCAATGGTTTGTCCACGGTTACAAGCCAAAACTACATCCTGGGCATCATCCGACAATCCTTGAAAACGCAACCATTCACAGCTGATTTCGAGTCCGAAAGGAGTTCCGCCAATGTTTTTTGGCAAACGAATTTCAGGATCATCTGGATTGTCAATCCAATACACCCAAGGCGCAATGTACAAGGTCATTGGCGAAGCTTCGGTTCCATTGGTCAAATGTTTGGATGCTTCGTTTATCGAATTGTAAACATATTTGTATTTTGCGGTTTCTTCATTCGAAAGTTGTCCGTCGATAAAAAAGGAGTTTGGCCCAAGTTCAATTTTTTTACCTTTGTAAATAATGTAATTCCCTTTAAAAACCAAGTCTTTATTTAAATTCGCTTTATGTTGTTGAGAAAATAAAACCGAAAAGTTGCAAAACAGAAATGAGATTGTAAATGCAATCGTTCTAAAAGCAATTTTCATAATGGTATGATTAAGATTAAAATATTATTCCAAGTTCAATTGCAAAGCAAAACAGGTTTTATCGTCTTTGGTAATGCTGAAAATCATGGAATCCTTATTCAAATTTTCGTGAATGGCCACTTGGTCTTTTAATGATAATTCCTTCAAGAAATTCATTTCAAAACTTTCAATTTTTTGATTTAAAATCAATTCTACGTCCAAAAAATCCAAGCACCATTCCAAATATTTCACATTGTTCACGTGGTTGACAATGTCTAAATCCGAAAGCGCCACAGTTTTTTCGAAGACCATTTCGGTTTCGCTGTTAAAGTTGATTTTGGAGAAAGGCTTTTCGGTTGCTTTCTGGTCTGGATACAATTCAAAATGTTCAAATGGTAAAGCCAAGGCTTCCGGTCTTCTTATTTTAGTGTTGAAAACCGCCCAAAAAGTTTCGCAGCCTACCATTTTCTTGCCGTTGACATACAATTCCAAAGCACGAACCGAACGAGAATTTTCTAGTGTGTTGATCCAGGTTTTTACCGTCACGACGTCTTTCCATTGGGGTAATTCCTTGATTTCAACACGCATTCGGCTCAAAACCCAAGCCTGATTGAATTCCTGCATATCCGAAAAACTGATGCCACCCACTTCAGAATGAGCCGCAGCAGTTAACTGCAAAATGTTGCACAAATCCGTGTATTTTAAATAGCCGTTGGGAAGACATTGGGTGAAATTAATCTCCCAATCTTTGCTGAATATGGAAGTGAAGTTAGGTGAAATGGGCATTTTAGTACTATTTTATTGTGCTGAATTATTTTAATTTATTTTTAATCCAATATTTATTTGGAGCATTTTAGAATTGTCATAAAAAGAGACATATTCTGGAGCAGTATTGATGTTGTAACCTGTGGAGACATAGCCCAATCCGGCAAAAGCTGAAATGGTTTTGTCTAATTTATAATCAACGTTGAATCCAATTCTAAAATCATTTCCTGTTTGATGTCCAAAACTTTTGTTTCCAGATTTAAAATTTAATTTTACGGAACCAAAACCCAAATAGGGCTGTAAATAAATTTCATTTGAAAGTTTGATTTCATATCCCAAGAGTCCATAAACAGAATTATATCGGCTACTTCCAATATTTCCGGCTTTGGAAACGTCTGTTATGGAATAACTAATAAAATCGTACCCCATTCCCAGTTTAAAATGTTGGACCTGAATAAAGTTGAAATTTATGCCTATTCCAATATGGGGTTTATTGGCTTTTGCTAAATAATTGTCTCCAAAATTAATTGGAGCTATGGCATAGAGATTAAATTCTGGTTTAAAAGCCAAGGAAGTTTTAGTTTTTTCTTGCCCATACGACATTTTCAGGCAGAATAAAATTAAGAAAAGGCTATATTTCATAACTAGTAGGTAATTGTATAGGTTACGGCATCATTGATTATGGGAATAGAGATGCTATGAGCAGTAGGTGTGGCAGCATTTGAATGATCTATGATTGTGTATTTTAAGAGAATGGTTTGGTTTTTTACTACAGAATAATAGGTGTTTAAATAATCCGAATTGTTTTGTAATGGATTTAAGTCAATATAACTATTGGCCTGTTTTCCTTCTATTTCGATGTCCTTTAATTGCTTGTTTGTAGAAGTGTGATTTAAAATTAACTTGAGAGTTGTAATGGATTCTCTTTTATATAAGGTGATTTTATCTAAATCCAACTTGTAGTTTTCGAAATTAATTTTCTTTGCAATTATCTCTTTAGCCTGAAATTCGCTCGTTTGATTGATTAGATTATTAATGGAGACCGAAAATTTATAATCTACTTTTGGGGCTGGAAAAATCAAAGTAAAATTTCCGTTTTGGTCGGATTTTCCATAGGAAATTAAATCACTTGGGGTGTACATATCATCACTATAGATTGTAATATCAATATTTTTTTCAGGAATTGGATTTCCATTTTGATCGATAATTTTTCCTGTAACTACGATTTTGGTTTCACCATCGTATTGAATTTCGCAAGAAATTAGGGAAAAGAGAATGCAAAGAATAAGCGTTATTCGTTTCATTTCAAATGAATTAAAGTTGGCTAAAGATATACTTATTTGTAAGAAGTTTGCGTTTTTAATTTCACGAATTCTATAATTTTTTTTCTATCCGTCAAATAATCAAACCACTTTGTTTCTTCATTTCTTTTGAACCAGGTGAGTTGTCTTTTGGCAAATCGTCTGGTGTTTTTTTTGATTTCTTCGATGGCAAATTCCAAGGATATTTCACCTTCAAAATAGCTGAACAATTCTCGGTAACCCACCGTTTGCAACGCATTCAAGTTTTTGTGTGGAAATAAATCTTTGGCTTCCGCCAACAAACCTTCGCTAATCATAATATCCACGCGCTGGTTGATTCTGTCGTAAATCACGCTTCTTTCGGCTTCCAAACCAATGAGGATGGGAGTGAAGTTGCGAGTGTTTTTTTTTAGGTTTAGAAACGAAGAATAAGGTTTTCCAGTTCCGATACAAACTTCCAAGGCGCGCATCATTCGTTGTGGATTTTCTTTGGCAACGACTTCAAAATATTTTGGATCTCGTTTTTCTAATTCGGTTTGCAAATATTCGATTCCTGATTTTTCATAGTTGGAAGTGACTTCTTCCCGAACCGAAGCCTCAATTTCGGGAAAATCGTCAAAGCCTTTCAAAACGGCATCGACATACAACCCGGAACCGCCAACCATAACTGCATAATCATTGGTTAGAAACAATTCGTCTAGTTTGGCAATGGCTTCTTTTTCGAAATCGCCAACAGTATAATTCTCTAAAATCGATTTGTTTTGTATGAAATGATGTTGAGCTCCTGCCAATTCTTCGGTTGTGGGAACGGCGGTGCCAATTTGCATTTCCTTGAAAAATTGTCGGCTGTCGCAGGAAATGATGTCGCAATTGAAATGTTGCGCCAAAACAATGCTCAAGGAAGTTTTTCCTATGGCTGTTGGTCCGACGATGGTAATTAAGTATTTCATATTTTTTTTAGCCCAGATGGAAACGGAAACCCCGCAGTGGTGAAAGTTAGTTTTTCCTGGTGTAAAAGAGCGACCAACGGAAGCTCCTTTTATGCCTTGGAAAAACAACTTGAACAACGAGGAGTTGCAGTGTACAGCTGGATTGGCTTCTTATTTATGTTCTAAACTATGTCCGCAATGATGGCAAAATTTTGCATTTTCAAGATGATCTTCGGTACCACAATTTTTGCAAGGATTTTTATCGGCATCAATTTTTTTGGCGGCTCTGGTAAATTCAGCGGTTACAATTCCAGTGGGAACGGCAATGATTCCGTAACCCAAAATCATGACTAACGAAGCGATGAATTGTCCCAAAGGTGTTCCGGGCGAAATGTCGCCATAACCCACGGTTGTCAAGGTCACGATGGTCCAATAAATACTCATCGGGATGCTGGTAAATCCGTTTTCTTCGCCTTCGACAACGTACATTATCGAGCCAATAATGATGGTGCTAATGAGGACAAAATAGAGAAAAACAGTGATTTTTCCTCGGCTGGCTTTTAGCGCATTTAACAAATGAAGTGATTGTCCCGTGAATTTTGGATGATTTAATATTTTGAATAATCGCAATAATCTAAGGGCGCGAATAGTTGAAAAAACTTTTGAACCAAAAAAGAAAAGAGATAAATACATTGGCAAAATGGCCAGTAAATCGATGATGCCAAAGAAACTGAAAATGTATTTTCGGGGTCTATTGGTGGTGGCGATTCGCAGCAAGTATTCGAGGGTGAAAAAACCGGTGATAATCCATTCGAGAACGATGAGTATTTGGTGGTATTTGGCATCAAATCCTTTTACGGTTTCCAGCATTACCAAAAAGACGCTCAAGAGAATCAGGCCTAAAAGAATCAGGTCGAATAATCTTCCAGCTACAGTATTTGTACCATAAATGATGATATGGATTCTTTGCCTGAGAAGGTTAAGTTGTGATTTTGGTTTGCGCATAATGTCAAATATAAATTAAAAATTTATAATCTTGATTGTTTTTGACTTTCGCATATAACTTTGAATACTGTTTCGAGTATCGCGATTGCTTGGCATTGGCGTGATGATGTTTCTTAAAATCTCGATGGTGTTGATTTGGTAATTCAAATCGTAAAAGGCATATCCTTTATAAACGCCTTTTTCTACAAAAATGACGCTGCGCTCTGTAATCGAGCGGCCTCTGTCGAGAATTGCCAAAGTTTTATTGTCGAACAAATTCTTTTCTATAAAGGCTTGGACACGTTCGTTGTATTCCAAAGCGGAGATTTTTCCAACGCAAGCACCGTCGCATTCGTTGATGGTGTGCTGAAAACAATGCGTTTTGGTTTCATATAAACCGGTCAGTTTTTGACATAGATTATAATGGGAACTGATGCGAAACAGCGCCTCTTTTCCTTCTTGCTGTGAAGTGTATGATTTTATTTCTTTTTTCCTTCTGTCCGCTTTTTGCAACTTTAAATTCAGGTAACCGTTGGCATCTTTTTCGGCATAAATTGCCCAGGAAAAATTGCTTTTTGGCGACATTCGATTATAAATCGGTCTATGAATTTTGATTTCTTCGGATTCTTTCAAAAGGGCAATCAATTCGCTTCCCGTTTCTTCATAAGTCACGGTAAAAACTTCGTTCTGGATTTTCTTGGCACTTTTGGTGATTCCCGTAAAATGCTGATTGACCCTTTTTCGAATGTTTCGGCTTTTGCCAATGAATATAAGGCTTCCGTCTTCTCGATGAATATAATAAACTCCTGTTTTTGATGGCAAACTCTCGACGATATCCATCAATTTGGGAGCAATTCCTTTTTGAATTTCAAACTTGATGAGTTCTTTGACAATTTCTTTATTCAAATCTTTGTCCAAAAGCATTTTGAACAACTTTACGGTTGCCATGGCGTCTCCACTGGCGCGATGTCTGTCCGCCATTGGAATTCCCAAAGCACGAACCAGTTTTCCCAAACTATGCGAAGGTTGCTCGGGCAATAAATTTTTGGATAATTCGACCGTGCAAAGCGTTTTAACATTAAAATCATAGCCCAAACGTCGAAATTCAGTGCGCAGAATTCGATAATCAAAATCGGCATTGTGGGCTACAAGAACACAATCGTTCGTCATTTCGATAATGCGCTTGGCCACTTCAAAAAACTTTGGAGCCGAGCGCAACATTGCGTTATTAATGCCTGTCAATTTGACCACAAACGGTTGAATCGGGATTTCAGGATTGACCAAACTGATGAATTGGTCCACGATTTCGTGGCCATCAAATTTATAAATGGCAATTTCCGTTATTCCTTCTTCGTTGAATTGTCCTCCAGTGGTTTCTATGTCGAGTATTGCGTACAAAATAAGTGTTCGGTGTTCAGTTCCGATAGCTGTCGGAATTAGTGTTCATTTTCAGTTTGTCATTCCGTAGGAATCTCATCATTAATAGAGTCAAATTGCCTTTGAAATTTATCGTCCCCCAAAGATACTACTTCCTATTCGAACCATCGTACTTCCGCATTCAATTGCAAGTTGATAATCGCCTGACATTCCCATCGAGATAGTGTTCAGTTGGCAGTTTTCAGTGTTCAGAGGTTGTAGCTTGTCGAAAATCGTTTTCAAATGCGTGAATTCTTTCTTGATTTGGTTTTGGTTTTCCGTAAAAGTCGCCATTCCCATTAATCCAACGATTCGAATGTTTTTCATTTCCTTGAATGCTGAGGAAGCCAGAATCTCGTTGAGCTCTTCTTCATCAAGACCAAATTTTGTTTCTTCTTCGGCAATATAAATTTGCAATAAACAATCAATAATTCTATTGTTTTTTTGGGCTTGTTTGTTGATTTCTTCCAATAATTTCAAACTATCCACGCCGTGAATCAAGTTCACAAATTGTGCCATAAATTTCACCTTGTTCGTCTGGACGTGACCAATCATATGCCATTGAATGTCTTTTGGCATCGCTTCCCATTTTTCGGCCATTTCCTGGATTTTGTTTTCGCCAAAAATGCGTTGACCTGCATCATAAGCTTCCTTCAAATCGGGAATAGGTTTGGTTTTAGAAACAGCAACAAGAGTTACGGTTGATGGTAAAGAGGATTTTATTTTGAGGAGGTTTTGTGCTATTGACATTTCAAGATTTAATTTTTAATCGTCCAATTATAATTCCTTTGGGATTTATTTTGTCGTAATATTTTAATACTATTTCTACATTTTTATATTTTTCGAATAATAGATTTAATTTTTCTTTTTTGATGTTAAAACTTAAGCGAGCATCATTATTATCAGTAAGGGATAGAATCATTTTATTTTCGACAATAAATTCAATTTTCTTAAACGTTTTATCACCAAAAAAATCATAGAAAATATTAAAATTTAAACTTTTAAAATTATCGTTGAAATGTATAATACCAATTTTTGAAGTTTTTTCAAATTCATTACTTTTGAATAAAATTTTGTTGTCCTTGTACAGCTGCCAATTTGTAATTGTATCAGCTCTCATCGAAAAGGATTGGAAAGCTATAAAAATAAAAATGAGTTTTTTCATAACTTTAATTAAACTGTTTCGAAACTTTTTCCGCTTTCTTGCTTTTACTATAATCATAAAAACCTTCTCCAGATTTCACTCCCAATTTTCCGGCGCGAACCATATTGACCAATAAAGGACAAGGGGCATATTTCGGATTTTTGAACCCATCGTGCATTACGTTAAGGATTGCCAAACATACATCAAGACCAATAAAATCAGCTAATTGTAAAGGCCCCATTGGGTGTCCCATTCCAAGTTTCATCACGGTGTCGATTTCATAAACGCCAGCCACTTTGTTGTCCAAGGTTTCGATCGATTCGTTGATCATCGGCATCAAAATTCGGTTGGTGACAAAACCGGGAAAATCGTTGACTTCAACGGGAGTTTTACCCAATTTTTCGGCTAAAGTCATAATGATTTTGGTCACTTCATCACTCGTTTTGTTACCGCGAATCACTTCCACCAAAGGCATTAAAGGAACGGGATTCATAAAGTGCATCCCGATAACACGTTCCGGATGAGCCACGATAGCTCCAATTTGAGTGATGGAAATAGAAGAAGTATTGGTAGCAAAAATGGTATTGTGCGAACAAAATTCATTCAATTTCTTGAAGATATTCAGCTTTAATTCCACATTTTCAGAGGCTGCTTCGACAACCAAATCCACGCCTACAACACCGTCTTCAATATCGGTATAGGTAATAATGTTATTTAAGGTTTTGAATTTGTCTTCCTTAGAAATGGTTCCTTTGGCCACCATTCGGTCTAAGTTGGCAAAAATAGTCGCCATTCCTTTGTCTAAAGCTTTCTCGGAAACATCAATCAGTTTTACGGTGAAACCACTTTGTGCAAAAGTATGCGCAATGCCATTGCCCATTGTTCCTGCCCCGATAACGGCTATTATTTTCATTGTATTTGGTTTAAAAATTTAGAGTTTAAGTTTTAAAGTTCTCGTGTGAAATTTTAAAACTTAAACTCTAAATGAATTTTACTTACTTCTTGAAACAATCAATAATTTGATATGCCACTCTCAAAGCTTCCGTGGCTTGTTCCAAAGTTACGATAGGAGTAGTGTCATTATTAATGGCATCGGCAAAGGATTCCAATTCATCCAAGATGGCGTTGTTTTGCTCCACGTCGGGATTCGAAAAGTAGATTTGTTTTTTTACGCCTTCTGCATTTTGTAGAATAATGTCAAAATCGCCGGGGATTTCTGGAGCGTCTTTCATTTTTACAACCTCGCATTTTTTCTCCAAGAAATCTACCGATATGTAAGCGTCTTTTTGAAAGAAACGCGATTTACGCATATTTTTCAAGGAAATTCGGCTCGCAGTTAAATTAGCCACACAACCATTTTCGAATTCAATTCGGGCATTGGCAATATCGGGAGTTTCACTAATAACAGAAACTCCACTGGCGTGAACGTCTTTCACTTTGGAATTGACAACGCTCAAAATCGCATCGATATCGTGAATCATCAAGTCTAAAACTACGGGAACATCAGTGCCACGAGGATTGAATTCGGCCAAACGATGCGTTTCAATAAACATTGGATTTTCAATCATATCCTTTGTTGCTTTGAACGCAGGATTAAATCTTTCGACGTGACCTACTTGACCTTTTACATTGTATTCATTGGCCAAGGCAATAATTTCTTCGGCTTCGGCAACGGTATTTGAAATAGGTTTTTCTATAAAAACGTGTTTGCCCGATTTGATGGAAACTTTGGCACATTTGTAATGGGAAAGGGTGGGGGTGACGATGTCGATAACATCAACAGCGTGTATTAAACTGGCTATTGTGGAGAACTGTTTGTATCCAAATTCTTTGGCTACTTTCTCTCCATTTTCTTGGTTTTCGTCGTAAAAACCAACTAATTCGTATTTTTCAGATTGTTGTAATAATCGTAAATGTATTTTTCCAAGATGCCCCGCACCTAAAACTCCTACTCTTAACATAAAATGTATTTTTAACAAAAATAGCAATTATTTAACAATTGATAATTTATAATCAATAAATATTTATGAATTTAAAAATTAAAATTCACTATTTAAAATAGCAATTACTTTCTTATTTTTACCAAAATAAATTATCCAAAAATTTGAAAGATACTGCCAAACATCAAGGACTTCGTAATCAATTAGTAAGCCTTTTGAAAGAGAAAGGTATTGTTGACAAGAGCGTTTTGGAAGCCATTAATAAAATTCCAAGGCATCTTTTTTTAAACTCCAGTTTTGCGGATTATGCTTATCAAGACAAGGCTTTTCCTATTGGAGCAGGACAAACCATTTCACAACCTTACACTGTGGCTTTTCAAAGCCAATTATTGGAAGTGAAAAAGGATCATAAAATTCTCGAAATAGGAACCGGTTCGGGTTATCAAACTGCCGTTTTATGTATGATGGGAGCGAAGGTTTTTAGTGTGGAAAGACAAAATGAGTTGTTCAAGCAAACCTCTATTTTATTGCCAAAATTAGGCATTAGACCCAAGCATCTTTCTTTTGGAGATGGTTATAAAGGTTTGCCCAATCACGCTCCTTTTGACAGTATTATTGTTACGGCCGGTGCGCCAATAATTCCGCAAGCCTTGATGGCACAACTCAAAATAGGAGGAAGACTGGTGATTCCACTTGGCGAAGAAAATCAAATAATGACTTTGTTAATCAGAAAAAATGAAACCCAGTTTGAGAAACACGAATTTGGAGATTTTAAATTCGTGCCTTTATTGGAGAATAAAAATTAAATATTCTACTTGAAATAGTAGGAGTATTTTTTTAACCATTAAGTGAGTTAAGAAAATCAAGATTTGCAGTAGCCTTAACTTTCTTAATTCACTTAATGGTTTTAAATATTTATCTTTTACACAAAACCAGTAAAATTTAATTGAAGAAATCCCGCAATTGCGGGATTTTTATTGACCAATGATTGCTAGATAACGCTCCAAACTTTCTTTCTCGATTTGGGCAATAAACAAGAGAAAATCCTCTTTGTCGTTTTTAGTCTGGGCGGTTTCCAATGCATTGTAATATTGCATTCGGTTTTCGTAATCGCCTTTTATGTTGGCAATTACATAGCCATTTTGCAACAGAATTAGGTTCATTACCAATCGAGAAGTTCTTCCATTTCCATCGATAAATGGATGAATGGTAACCAAACGCTCGTGAAGTTCTGCAGCCAAAACTATTGGATGTAAACTGTTTTTATTGGTTTCATACCAAATGAAAAAATCTTCCATTTCCTTGGAAACCAAGAATGGTTGAGGCGGCATAAATGAGCTTCCTTTTATCATCACTTGCACACGACGATATCTGCCGGCATCTTCGGGATTTATTCCGCGAAGAATCAAGTTGTGAATAGACAAAACTTCTCGCTCATTCAAGGAAGTTTGTTTGTTCATCAAATGTTTGATATAGGCAATGGCTTCCTGATGATTGATTACTTCAAGGTGTTCCCGCATACTTTTCCCAGATATGGTCAAACCTTCGTTGATGACCAAATCAGTCTCGCGAAGCGTCATTGTATTTCCTTCGATACGGTTGCTCTCAAAAGTGTATTCCAGTTCCAATGCTTGAGCAATTCTATAGCTGTCAAACTGGCGAAATTGATCCAATTTTGCTTTCAGGGCATCTATTTCATTAAGGATAGACAATAAGTTTTTTGAAATTGATTTTTTTACGGCAACATAGCTGCTTTCAATCTCTTCGCAAACCATATTCATCGCTTTTAAGGCAAATTCATCATGGCCGATTTCATAAAGTATTTTTTCTTTGAGCCAAGCCACCATCAATGTTTCAAAGTCAATTTCTAGTAAAGAAGCTAATTTGACTATTTGATCTTTCGTTGGTTTTCTGGAACCGTTTTCGAATTTGCTGATTAATGCTTGGTCGATTCCTAGAATTTGAGCCACTTCTCTTGTCTTTAGTCCTTTTTGCTCTCTTGCTTTTTTGAGTAGTGTTTTCATTTTAATATGTTTTTAATTGTCTTGACAAATTTAGTCATATATTTTGGATAAAAAAAATAACTCCTAAAATTTTAAGAGTTATTTTTTATTGGGAGATATAAAATGACTTAAAAGGTCTGTATCTTCAATGTTTTTGAAATTATTTTTTTGGAATAAATCCGTCTTTTTTCATTTCAACCATAACAGTAGCTATGATGCTATCTACCAATAATCCCAAATCTTGAGTGCTGGTATTTGCAGATTTTGTAGTTCCTGTCCAAATTAATTTGTTGGCTTTCAACGAAAAAACATTGGTTTCAACCATATAATAAGTGGTTTCTTGGTAATAACCTGGATCATAATACATTGGAGAATACATTCCGTACCAGTTACCAAAACCATAGCCGTATCCATACATTCCACCATAACCCATACCTCCGTAATAAATTGAAGTATTTGTTCCAGGAACATAATCGGTTTCTTTTTGGGTATCCACTAAACGCATACTAATTACCGCATCATAATTTTCGTCTTGAAGAATTTTTAATTTTTGCTCTTTGGTGAGTCCTAAATTAGTTCCATTCAATAAAGCATACGAAGAATGAAATTTAGGTCCTATTGAGGCAATTCTATTTTCTGTAGTTCTTCTTGTAGCTTCGTCTTTTACCAAAGCGACCACCATTATTTTCTTAAACTCTTCTTTTGCGTTGGTTGTGTCTGGATCTCTCCAGCTACTTACAATTGTTGTACCGCTGCTGCAGCTTGCCAGAAAAACCAAGGACAATGCAATAAAAAAATTCTTCATAATTATAATTTGTTTAGCTATTAATTAGCGTAAAAGTAGGAATAAAAAGTAGGACTAGATTAATTCCTGTTAAAAATTTTAATAATTCTAGAAAGATTTTTTTATCCTGTCCAGGTCTCGTTTGGTGTCTTGTTCTTTTAACGATTCGCGTTTATCGTAGGTTTTCTTTCCTTTGCAAAGTCCAATTTCAAGTTTTGCCATTCCTTTTTCATTGGTAAACAATCTCAAGGGAACAATGGTCAAACCTTTGGCTTGAACACTTCTAGCCAGTCCTTTTAGCTCTCTTTTGTTCAGTAAAAGTTTACGTTCGCTTCTGGCTTTGTGGTTGAATTGGTTGCCAAAAGCATATTCTTCGATATAGGTATTGATGGCAAAAAGTTCAGTTCCGCTGAATTCGCAGAAACTCTCGGTTATATTTGCCTTTCCCAACCGTATGGATTTTATTTCGGTTCCGGCCAAAACGATTCCAGCCGTGAATTTTTCGATTATCTCGTAATCGAATCGAGCTCTTTTGTTGAGTATGTTTACTGTTTTTTGCATTGGAAGGCAAATGTAGACACAAATGACTGAAACACCAAAGAAATATATAAAAATGCCATAAATTTGCAAGATGGAAAAACCGAAATCAAAAGATCCGCTTCACGGAATGACGTTACAAAAAATTTTGGAACAATTGGTCGATTATTATGGATTCGATACTTTGTCGGAATTGATAAAAATCAAATGTTTTACCGATAATCCAAGTATAAAATCAAGTTTGACTTTCTTGAGAAAAACAGATTGGGCCAGAAAAAAAGTGGAAGAATTGTATATACGAACTATTCCGAAACTTAAAGTCTAATTTAAACGGTAGGAAATCATAATTCCTCCCCTATATGGCAACCAATCACCGCTTATATTCCAATGTTCGGCTTTGTCATACCTGCCTGGAGTTCCGTCATTATAGTGTCCATGATAGTATCCTTGATGCCAACCACCTCCTACAAAGAAATCCAGCATTAATCTATCATTTAGTTTTTTCTCGTATCCAATTGTTCCTCCAAATTTGTACCCAAAACCATCTTCGTACTTATTAGTATCCCAATAGTTCCATTTTTGTAGTTGATACCGATCAGCTCCAGCATGTCCTCCAAAATAAAAGCCATTGTATTTTTCATGAAAATGATAACGAACTTCTGCAATTAAAGAATAAAATTTCATTGGGTGATGACCATTAAATGATTCCCAAAAAGAAGCCATAACGTCAGCTTGAAAAGTGAATTTTTTTCCAATACTGGTTTCAATTCCCACATTTGGAATTAACACCAAGGCTGTTACGGCATTACCTTTTATATACGTTTGAGATTGGGAACAAATTGAAATGAATAGAAAAGAAAAAAGGAAGATTTTTTTCATAAGATTGGTATGTAGCTGTGTGGTTTTGATTACTAATTATGCCCTTTCGGCGGCAAATATAGAAATAATTGAATTAAGGAATTTGGAAAATTAGTGAGTATTCAAAATAGAATAAATGACCGTGTCCAAAAAACGGCCTTCATAATATTCATTTTCTTTTAAATGGGCTTCCTTGACAAAACCACTTTTTTGCAAGGCTCTCTCCGATGCAAGGTTTTCCGGGTCAATGACAGCTTCAATAGAATGCAGTTTCATTATTTCAAAGCCATATTTCACGGTTTCTTTTATGGCTTCAACAATAATGCCTTTTCCGTGATATTCTGGAAGAAGCATATAGCCAATTTCGGCTCTAAAATGTTCTGGTTTAATTCTGTAATGACCAATAATTCCTATTAGTTTCGGATTGTCTTTCAAAGTAATAGCCCAATTTATCCCTTCGTTGTTTTCGATTTTTGCATCAATCATCGAGATATGTTCCAAGGCATCTTCTTCGGTTTTCACCTGTGGTCTTGGAATGTATTTCATGACTTCCTTGTCAGATCGAAGGGCAAAAACTTCGTTTACATCTTCTTTCACAAGGCGACGCAAATGCAAACGTTCGGTCTCGAGATTAGGGAAAGGAGTGAAATTGATGTTTACCATATTTTATAGAATTTCAATGCTAAAATTACATTGCAGTGATTTTTTGGCTTCCAAGAGTTGAATGCCTTCTTTTTCCAAAATATTTCCCGTTGAATGAACAGTGTCCGAATAGCCAAGCCAGGGTTCAATGCACAAAAAAGGAGCATTGTTTTTTGTCCAAATTCCTAGATTTGGAAAATCATCAAACTGGACACGAAGCAAAGGTTTGTCGTTTTCTAAAACAGTGATGTTTTTAGACTGTAATCGTTTAAAAATCAAGGCGTCTTTTTCAAACAATGAATAATCTAGCGAAACTTGATTGTCAATCATTTCGATGGTTGTTGATTTGTCTGAAAGTAAATCATTTTCAAGTTCAAAACTCGTTAAAGTTTCAGGATATTCAAATGCCAAAGCGTATGCATCAAATGATTTTGGCAATGCAAATGCAGGATGTGCTCCAATGGAAAAAGGCATTACACCATTGTTGTTATTGATGATATTGTACCCAATAATTAATTTGTTTTCGTCCAAAGTATAAATAATTTGCAACTCAAAATCAAAGGGATAGACTTTACGGGATTCCTCGGATGAAGTTAACGAAAATGTGGCACTACTTTCCGATTGCTTAATCAATTTAAATTCCATGTCTCTTGCAAAACCGTGTCTCGACAATTGGTATTCTGTTCCTTCATAATGGTAGGAATTGTTTTTCAGCGTTCCAACAATTGGAAACAAAATAGGGGAATGCTTTCCCCAAAACGCTGGATTTCCCTCCCAAATGTATTCTTGATTCTCGTGATTTTTTAATGAGAATAATTCAGCTCCAAAGTGGTTTATTTGCGCTGTCAGATTCGAATTTGAAATTGTTGTAGTCAAAATAATTCTAATTAAGTTTAATACTCTTGATGATGTAAATGTATTTCATAAATTTAATTTGGAACAAAAAAAGAGGATGAATTATTGGATTACTAAAATTTTGTCAAATTCTAGTGTTTATTTCTAGTGTCAAGATTATTTTTTATTAATTTGTTGTAGAAAATTTATTAAATGAAAAACATTCGCTTAAAATATATCTTGCAATTGACTTTCTTGTTGGGAATTTCATCCTTGTGGTCTCAACAAGCTCCAATTTCAACCGCAAACAAACAAAATTCAAATTACGATTATCACGAACCATTCGCTCCTTTTTTTTATTCGAAAGACGGGACAAACACTCGTTCGGCAAGCGGTCAACCGGGATTTGAATATTGGCAAAACCAGGCAGATTATAAACTGTCGGCAAAATTAAATGAGACAAACAATGAAATTACGGGAACGGCTAGTATAACCTATACCAATAACAGTCCAGACAAGATGTCTTTTTTGTGGATGTCTCTGGATCAAAATTTATTTAAAGATGATTCTAGAGGTAACTTCGTAATTCCCACAACGGGTAGCAGGAATGGTGCTCAAGGCGAAATTTTTGATGGTGGACACAAAATTAAATCGGTAAAAATAGTTACTACAATCAAGGGAATTGAAACCGAAAAAGAGGTTAAATATGTAATCAACGATACCCGAATGCAGGTTTTTCTTCCCCAAGAATTGAAATCTAGAGGTGGAGTCGTTACGATTAAAATTAATTTTTCATTCATTTCTCCCAAAGAAGGTTCCGATCGAATGGGAATATTGGAAACCAAAAACGGCAAAATTTTCTCCATCGCCCAGTGGTATCCCCGAATGTGTGTCTATGACGACATTGCTGGATGGAACACCAATCCTTATCAAGGAGCCTCAGAATTTTATCTGGAATATGGTGATTTTGATGTGGATATTACGGTACCTTCCAATCATTTTGTGGTCTGTTCCGGGGAATTAATCAATGCGTCTGAAGTTTATACCGTTGACCAACAAAAAAGTTTGGCACAAGCCAAGCAAAGTGACAAAACGGTGGTTATTCGATCAAAAGAAGAGGTTTTGGCTGCAGCCAATAAAACTATCGAAACCCATAAAACTTGGCATTTCAAAATGAAGAACTCTCGAGATGTTTCTTGGGCTTCTTCGGCTTCATTCATTTTGGACGCGGCTAGAATTAATTTGCCAAGTGGCAAAAAATCATTGGCTATTTCTGCCTATCCTATTGAAAGTGCCGGAAATGAAGCTTGGGGGCGTTCAACAGAATTTACCAAGGCGGTAATCGAAAATTACTCGAAAAGATGGTTTGAATATCCTTATCCAACAGCTACAAATGTGGCCGGAATAGTAGGCGGAATGGAATATCCCGGTATTGTTTTTTGTGATTACAAAGACAAGGGCAAAAGTTTGTTTGGTGTTATTGACCACGAATTTGGACATATTTGGTTTCCAATGATTGTGGGTTCCAACGAGCGATTGTTTGCCTGGATGGACGAGGGTTTCAACACTTTTATCAATTCATTGAGCGCTGCCGATTTCAATCAAGGGGAATTCACGGAAAAACCTGCAGACATGCATATCTTGGGACTAAAATATACGCATCCTGATTTGGAAACCATTATGAGTTCCCCTGACAATATGAAGGAAGCCAATATTGGCACTTTATGTTATTCAAAGCCGGGAGCGGGATTGGTAATGTTGCGGGAGCAAATTTTGGGTGCCGATCGATTCGATTTTGCTTTTAAAACCTACATTGAGCGTTGGGCTTTCAAACATCCGGCTCCCGATGATTTTTTCAGGACTATCGAAAATGTAGCCGGCGAAGATTTAAGCTGGTTTTGGCGTGGTTGGTTTGTCCATAATTGGCGATTGGACCAAGGAATCAATTCCGTAAAATATGTGGATAATAATCCAAAATTAGGAGCCTTAATCACAATCGAAAACTTCGAAAAAATGGTGATGCCCGTAATTATGGACATTAAAACAAAAAGCGGAAAAGTGACTCGATTAAAATTGCCGGTGGAAATTTGGCAAAAAAATGTAGATTGGACTTTCAAACTCAATTCTACCGAAGAAATCGAAAGTGTTGTTCTAGATCCAGATCACGTATTTCCAGACTGCAACGAAAGTAACAATACTTGGAAGTCATTCAAATAAAATCAAAAAATGATATGCAAAGTCTAAAATAAATGGCTATTTGTCACTCCGTAGGAGTCGCTACTCACGAGAGCAGGGACGCTTTACAGCGTGACAAACAGAGTCGTCACATTGGATTAAAATATAATAACGTTTGGTATTCTTCCAAAGTTTTGAACTTTTACTCTGGAATTTGTTGGCTCAAACAATGCAAAGTTCCAAAACCCCAAATCAAATCTATTGCGTTAATTCCAATGATTTCCCTATCTAGAAAACAATCTGCGATGATATTCAAAGCTATTCTATCGTTCGAATCGTTGAATGTTGGAACTAAAACACAGTTGTTCAAGATCAAGAAATTGGCATAACTGGCGGGCAAACGCAATCCGTCAAAATCGATGCGTTTTGGCATTGGTAATTCTACTATTTTTGGAGATTTTCCGTTTTCCAATTTTGCATTTTGCAAACGTTTCAGGTTGTCTTGCAAAGGCTTGTAATTGTTGTCTTTCGGGTCTTTTTCAACAATGGTGATAATAGTGTCTTCATTTACAAAACGGCACAAATCGTCGATATGTCCGTGAGTGTCATCCCCTTCAATTCCGTCGCCTAGCCAAATCACGTTGGTAATTCCCAAATATTCCTTGAAAACCGCTTCATAATCTTCCTTGGTGAAACCTGGATTTCGAACCTGAATATCAGGATGCATCAAGCATTCTTCCGAAGTCAACAATGTGCCTTTTCCGTTGGTGTCAATCGCTCCACCTTCCACGATTACGGGTTTTCCGTTGTATAAAACTTGGGTTACGGGAAGTTTCAGGAATTCGCCCACTTTGGCAGGAACGTGTTTGTCCAAATTGATGTTTTTATATTTTGCCCAACCGTTGAAATTGAAATTCAAGGCTTCTCTTTTCGTTCCGTTTTGAACAATAATTGGCCCAGAATCACGCATCCAGCTTCTATTGGTTTTATGAATGATGAAACAAACATTACTCATTTTTACAGTTGCTGTTTCTAGCATTTCTGTAACTTTAGCTTTTAATTTTTCATCGGCAACGACCAAAAATACTTGCTCGAAAGTGGCTACTTTTTTGATAAATTCCACAAAAGCCCATTGTATGGCTTCATATTTTCCTGGCCAATCGTTTCCGTTATGAGGAAAACACAATAAAATACCTTGCTGCTTTTCCCATTCGGCGGGGAATCTTCTATTGGATGCACTCATAATTAATCAATCGCTCTTTTCGTGATATCTCCAAAAGCATCAATTCTTCTGTCTCTAAAGAAAGGCCAGTTTTGGCGCACATTTTCTTGCAAGTCCAAGTCCACTTCGGCAATCAAGATTTCTTCTTTATCGTGGGAGGCTTGTGCCAAAATTTCGCCTTGTGGTCCTGCAATAAACGAAGAACCCCAAAACTGGATTCCAGCCGTATCCGGTAAATATTGTTCTAATCCGATTCGGTTTGCGGCGGCAACATACACACCATTCGCCACGGCGTGACCTTTCATCACGTTCATCCAGGCACCGTGTTGGTTTTCGCCATATTGTTCTTTTTCCAAGGGATGCCAGCCGATTGCCGTTGGATAAAACAACACATCGGCACCTTGCAAAGCCGTCAAACGAGCCGCTTCTGGATACCATTGATCCCAACAAATAAGCGTTCCAATTTTTCCTTTTTGGGTAGGGAAGGCCTTGAAACCCAAATCACCCGGAGTGAAATAAAATTTTTCGTAAAAATGTGGATCATCCGGAATGTGCATTTTGCGATACAATCCTGCTTCCGAACCATCGGTGTCGATGATGTAGGCACTGTTGTGGTAAATTCCCGCCATTCTTTTTTCGAAGAAAGGAACGATAATCACGACTCCCAATTCTTTTGCCAAAGCACTGAAAGCAATAAACGAAGTACTGTACAAGGGTTCTGCCAAGGCAAAATTATCCACGTCTTCACTTTGACAAAAATAGTGGCTGCTGTATAATTCGGGCAATGAAATCACTTCCGCACCTTGACTGGCAGCGTCTCTAACCCAAGACAAACATTTTTTCAGGTTGTTTTCGGCAACGTCATTCAGATTCAATTGAATAACCGCTATTTTGTATTTTTTCTTTGGCATAAGGCAATATTTAGAGTGCAAAAATAGTGTTTTTATGAGGAATTGGAAAAATGCCGATTGTATTTTTTATGGATTCCTTTGATGACGGGAGTGTTCGTATTTGGTTTTAAAAACAAACCTCTTTTAAATCGCTTTAAAAGAGGTTTTTATTTTATTTTACGGTTTCAAAACATCCGTTGTTGGTGCCCATTTTTTTTGCCATTCCGGGTATTTTTTCAAGACTTTGTCAGGGTTGTAAGTGTACCAAGCATAACCCACTCGGCGTTCGCGGCTAACTTCGGCCAAAGAGTATAAATACTTGCTGTCTCGATCGCAAAACAGGGGTTTTCCGGTTCCCAATTCATAATAACGTGTCCAAATAGGTGGAGCGGTTGGGTCTGTCACCACTCGGTTGTCTTTGGTAATCGTCATGTATTTTGATTCCTCTTTTGGTGCATCAAATGTTTCCACTCGGGTATTGTATATTTTGGAATCCGAAAACCATTTTACGGCTGCTTGTATGGATTGGATTATTTTTTCATTTGGATTGTCGATACTCATCAAGAACATGACAACTGCTGCACTTTCTCCATTGCAAATACTTGGTGGTTCAAATTTTCTGGCCCAAGCCGGCAATAAAGTTACTTCATCGTGCTGTTGACACCAAGCGGTCAATTTTCCTTGATCGACAATTTGCATTTTTAGGATGCAATCGATCCCTTTTTGATAAGCCTTGGTTACTTTGTTTTTTGTTTTAGTATCTACAAATGCAAAATTAGGGTCGTTGTCAATAATTTTTTCCAAAATATTCATAATGCCCATATACGCTCCGTCATTGAAGGTGATGTGGCGACTGTAGCCTTTTTCTAAAGGGAAATATTGTGGCCAACCTCCATTGGAATATTGGGCTTTAAGAATAAAATCAATTCCTTTTAGGCAAGCATCTTTGTATTTTTCGGTTTTGGTCAGCGTATAGACTTGTGCCAAATAATAGGTATGGGTATAAGTGGTGGCATTGTCAAAAGTAGTGTGATAAACAGACTTTGTTTTGACCACGGCGTTTATTTGCTCTGGAGTCAATACAGCTCTCATATCATAATTTTTGGGCCATCCTCCATTATTGCGTTGAAAATAAATGATGTTGTCGGCTATTTTCGTGTACTCGGATTCCGGATATTGGGGTTGGTTTGGAACTGGATTTACAATATTGGTTTCGTCTTTTACATAATACCAATGATTGACGCCATCCATAAAGGGTCTTGTGCTGATTGTTATTTTGTCGCTCTTGTTGGATTGGGCAATTGAAAAAACGAATGAAAACGATGATAGAATTACACTAAGAAATAGCGTGCAGCTTTTGGGTTGGTTTTTGAATATTTTCATTGTTTAAATTGTTTTAACCCGTTGTGAAATGATTTCAGCCAACGGGTTTATTGTTAAAATGTTGTCGTTTTACAATTTCACGGCTCCTTTTGGAACGGTTTCTCCAATGAAGGTTGTTTTGGAAAAATCCAAATTAGCAGACGAGGTCAATTCAATTTTTTCGCAAGCGGCTCCATTGACGGTAACTGCTTTTGGTGAAGTCGAATTAAATTCAATATTTTTGAATGACATATTTTTGGCATTATAGATTTCAAAAACATTGCTTTCTTTTATGTCTAATTTGATATTGCTGAGTTTGATTCCATTGGCATCAATGATTGAGAAACCTTTGTCTGCTTTTGCAATCAAGTTGGAGATTTCGATGTTCTCCAGGTTCATTTCAGGCAAACCTTGCAAAAATACGGCTTGATATGCTCCCGCAATGGTGATATTTTTGATGGTAATGTTTTTGAACTGCGGTGTTTTTTCGTCGACAGGAACTATTTTGGTGCTAATGGTATTTCCCCCTTCGGCCAAAGTTTCGGCTATGGATTTTCCACCGTAATACAGGTCGAATGAAATGGCTTGTGATGGAATATCGGTCATGAAAATATCCGAGATAAAGATGTTTTCCACAACACCACCACGTCCGCGGTTGCTTTTGAAACGCAATCCAACGTCGGTTCCCATAAAAGAACAGTTTGATACGTGCATGTTTTTTACACCACTGGACATTTCACTACCCACGGTAACTCCGCCGTGTCCATGATAAACTATGTTGTTTCTGATGATAATATTTTCGCAAGGTACCTTACGATCACGACCGTCTTTGTCTTTTCCTGATTTGATGCAAATTGCGTCGTCACCCACATCAAAGCTGGAATTTTCAACCAATACATTTTTGCAAGATTCCACGTCAAGACCGTCTCCGTTTTGGGAAAACCAAGGATTGCGAACAGACACATTACGAACAATCAAGTCTTCAATCATCAATGGATGAATGTTCCAAGCTGGTGAATTTTGAAAAACGGGACCGTCAAACATCACTCTTTTGCTGTTTTGAATGCTTACCAATACCGGACGAAGAAAATCGTGAATGGCTTCAAAATCTTCTTTGGTTTTCAAATCCAGACGTACATTTTGGTCTGCACCAACAGAAGCTTTCATAAACGTTTCCGATGGGTACCAACTGTCTTTTTTTTCATTGAGCACTCCGCCTGAAGCCACAAATTTTTTCCATTGGCTTTCGGTAAGTTTGCTTTTTTTGACTTGTCTCCAAACCTCTCCTGAGCCGTCCCAAACTCCTTTTCCGGTGAAAGCCACGTTTTCAAGATTCTTCCCATAAATAGGCGAAATGCAACGCCAAGTGTTCAATCCTTCAAAACTGGTTTCAACTAGAGGATATAAACTTTTATCCGTCGAGAATTTTATCAATGCGCCGGTTTGGGCATGCAATTCTAGGTTGCTTTTCAAAATGATTGGGCCTGTAAGCCAAATTCCGGGAGGAATAATCACTTTTCCACCTCCTTTTTTGGAAACGGCAGCAATGGCATCGGCAAAAGCCTTGGTGTTTAAAACAGTTCCTCCGTTTACGGCACCAAAATCCTTGATGTTTACGGTGTTGTTTGGAATTATGGGTTCTTTTACAATGTCCATTTTGAATTCAATACCTTTATAAGTTTCATTGGATTTTGAATTTTGGGCGACACTGGTATTCGACCAACTCGTCATTACAACTGTCAAGGCGATACACAATAGGTTAATTGGTTTTGTTTTCATTCTTTTTTGTTTGGTTTGATTTTTAATTTAATTTAGGACTGCGTTTTTGTTTATTTGTTTAATGGAGCCATTCCCATCTTTTTGCCCAGTCCAGCAAGAACTCTGATCGAAACTTTGATATCGTTCTGGCTCCTTGTTGCTGTTCCAAAAATAATTCAGGTTCTTTTCGGTCTCCATACCAATGTTTTCCGAGCGTGTAATCATCGGGAGTTTGTTTTCCCGGCCATGGAATGGTGCTTGTAAATTGCCCTTTTTGTCCGTTTAATTCCGGAATGGAGCTAGTTGTAACATAGCTGCAAGTTTCTGGCTTTTTGGACGAATAGCGAACGGCATAAACGCCTTCCTCTGCACAATAACCAGGCCATTTTTGACCTCCTGCTTCAAAAATAAAGCAAGCAGAATCTTTCGGGATCTTCATTTTTGGTCCTTTAAAACGCCATTCCAATACGGCATATGCGGCTACGGTGTCTTTTATTGTGGTATTGCGCTCAAAAACGTTTCTGGAACTTCTGTCGATTGGCGTAAAACTGCCGCCCCAACTGTCCGTTAACGGGATGTTTGGATCACCATTCATTAGATAGGCGAGAGAAGGAGTATCTCCCATTTTTATGTTGCCATTATAATAATTCTTGAAAGCTTTTCCCATGGCACCACGACCTTGGATGTAATTGCCGTAATAGTTTTCGCTGCTAATTTCTTTTGGCGCTTCCGAATCGATAATCCATCCCCTGTAAGTGGCATTGGCTTCAATCATCCAAAGATTGGGGTGGTTTTTGGCGATATAGTCATAGGCATTGATGCTCCATTTTTTGTTGGGACCGCCAATCCAATATACTTTAATGTTTTTTTCTATTTCAGGAGCGTCGTGCAAGGCTTGTGCCAAGTCTTCGAGACCACCCCAAACCAATACCCACAAGGGTTGACTGCTTTTCTTTTTGGCACATTTGATGATCCATTGAGAGCCTTCGGTCGCAGTGCTGTAACCTTTGAATGGCGCACTTGGAATAGCTCCTTGTTTGCAAACTGCCCTCAAATCATTGGGTTTGGCCAAGTTTTTATTATGTGTCGTTAGTTTTGGAAAATCTTTTTCGTATAAATCAATCATGTCCAAAAAATGCTTTTTTCTACCCTCGCCAAAAGGGGAAGAAACAAGTCCTTCAATTTGAAATAAATCGGAATACATCAATAGATGAATCATCGATTGGAAGTCGTCAGGATCGGTTCCGCCAATATCGGAGCTAATCACTATTCGGGGTTTCGGTTTTTCCTTTGCAACTTTGCTGGATTGGGCATTAGCCATAAAACCAATCATTGCAATAAGGATAAAACCAATTATATTTTTAGAATACTTTTTAAGCATATTTATTTAATTCGTGTTGTCTAATTAGCCGAGTGGGATTTGTTGTATTGGATGAAATTGAGCAGCATTCTCATATTCGAAATGTATTCGCCGGTTGAAATGTATTTTTGATTACCAGTATTATTGTAAGGTGAAGTATCCGTTTCGTCTCCTACTTTGGTTGTTGCATATTTATTGGTTTGTTCTTCGTTTTTTCCATCGCCAATGTACGGGTTACTGATATAAACACGGTTGGTTAACCAACGGTTTTGCTCATCAAGTGTGTTTAGAATTTCGGATATTTTGGATTCCTCCGGTTGAAACGAAAAATCATATCGGTTTAAATCATAATATTGTTCCATAGTTTCTTTATGATTCAATTGTTTTGTTGGCAAAGGAGATTCTTTGGTAGCTTCTTCCGGTTCGAGTTTAGAAACTCTCAGGAATTCCTCTTTTAATTCTTGAAGTTCTATGTGTGCTTTTCCATAGTAATGGGCCAGTAAATTGGTATCGTTATAATCCACATAATAGCTTCCGAATTTAACGTTGGAACCTTTGCGGTGCACATAAATGGGTTTGTTGGTTTTTACTTCCACAAAGGTGGGATGGGTGCGATTGCCTTCTGTTTTGTCGTTTGGAAGTGTTGCTTTTTCCAACCAATGAATGGCTTTTGGAACTCCTTCCAGAAATTGTTTGTCACCCGTAAATTGATAGAATTTTAGCAAAAGCATTGCGTTTTCGCAGGTAGCACTCGGAAGATATGCGGCCGGCTCATAAGTTCGGGCACTGGCCACTTCCATTTTCATGTTGAGTTGTTGGCCCCAAGCACCACTCTTGTCTTGAGATTTCCTGTAAAAATCCATTCCTTTATGAATGGGTTCCAGAAAGCGTTCTTCGCCCAAAACCACGTAACATTGAATCAGGAAATGGATGTTTTCCCAAATCACGTCGTCATTGAAGGTATAAAAACCTGTATAGTCAGGAAAACCTTTTTTCGAAAATCCTTCTTTTAATGGATAGCGCTGTGGCCAACCTCCATTGGGATATTGACTTTTCAGCACAAATTCGATGGCTTTTTCCAAAGCAGGCTTGTAAACTAAATCCTTTTTTTCCAAGTACATTCGCAACAGGAATCGGGCGGCATCCGAGGTAACATCGTCGTCAAAAGTGGAATTGCCATAATAATGCTGAAATTCTTCCAGTCGCCAACCATTTTTACCGATGGTGTTGTACCATTGTTTTAGCGATTCTTCGCCTTTGAAATCGACCATGTAGTTCCAGCCACCTTCCGGGCTCTGTCCCTGAATAACTGCCGCTGCCGCTTTTCGTGCCGCCTGATAGTAATATTCGTTTTGGGTCGTGTGATAGGCATCCAGAAATAAATGTCCCATACTGATTGTTCCGGGATGTTGCAGCCAAATCATCGATTTGTAGGCTTCCATTTCTCCCCATTGACGGGACAAATCAGGAGTATAAGTCCAAACATAACCTCCATTGGTACTCACGTTTTGCACCATATATTCCGTGGCTTTCAGCATCGTTTTTGTCACCAAGTCTTCCGAGATTTTGGTTTGTGCTTTGAGCAGGATTCCTGTTTGGAGGAATACAAAAACAAGAAGCAGTTTGGAAATAGTTTTCATTTTACTATTTTTTATTTAATAAAACTCATGAAATTATTTGGTTGAACTTGTTTGGGCGTGATTCTTATTTTATAGATGGCTCCTTTGAACCAGCATAATTTATTCATGCGAACTCCAATGGAAGTTTGTCCGCTTTCAATGGGCAGAAAAGGAAATTCCAGGAACAATTCCTGTTTTCCGTTGACATAAGTGGTTCGGCTTTTTGGTGTTACCACAAAAGCAACATGATACCATTGTTCCAATGGATGAATTAGTTTTTCGTCGATAAGCGCTTTTTTGTTGGTGCCTGAAGCGGTATAACCATCAAAATACCAATTATTGTCGACTGCCCGAATTTCGAGTAACATCCGGTCTTTTGTGCTTTCGCCAATATGCAGGATTCGTTGTTCAAACACACCTTTTAGCTCGGGTTTGAATATCATTTCGACCGTAAATTCCTCAAGTGATTGCAATGGAAGTTCATTTAAAAAAAAGGCATCGTCTATTCCGTTGAAAGAAACGGCTTCTCCATAGGGCGAAGCGACTGTTTGGGGTTTTCCACTAATTTCGACATTGTTTGATTTCTCCCGAAGCAAATTGGCCAATAGCCATTCGGTTGTCGTCTGGCTTTCTTTTTTGATTTCCGCGTTTTGTCCTTTTGAAGCAAGCGAAAAACAGATAAAAAGTAGTGCTATTAATCGTGTGGTTGGAATCATCTAAATCGCTTATTTTTTAAATCTTGAATAATTGCGTCTGGCATGCATTGATTTTATTTTTGGTTTACATTGAGGAAAAACAATTTATGTAAACCTAAAAAAAAAACAATAATGCAATCGATTACACAAAAGTATCTAAAAAATGAGTATTTACCAATTAATTACGGTAAAAAATATAGAGTACGTGATTTTATGCTTTTAAATAGCACTATTCGTAGTGTATTACAGCAAAATTGCATTCTGGGGCAATATAAAACATCGAACGTATTGCCAAGATAAAAGAAGTGCAACGAGGATGGTTAAACTATTTTCGGGGAACGAGCATTATGGGCAAACTACGTGATTTGGATGGCTGGTTCAGAATTTAGCGAAGCGGTATCACGAACACAAAAAAAAACAATATAAAAAGTGAGTAAACCGACTTCGATACTGCATTTGGCACGATTGAGGGCGGAG
Organism: Flavobacterium limnophilum; assembly: GCF_027111315.2. Taxonomy (GTDB): domain Bacteria; phylum Bacteroidota; class Bacteroidia; order Flavobacteriales; family Flavobacteriaceae; genus Flavobacterium; species Flavobacterium limnophilum. The sequence continues at coordinate 990,074 of NZ_CP114289.2, forward strand.
CGTTAAGAAAATATCCAGTGGACATTTTTAGCGAACGAGCCAGCAGGCGGGCGGGGAAAGGAAGAGAAAGAATCTCATACGATTGGGCGTTGACCAAGACCACGCCTATGCTTGGAGTCGCACTCGAAAAGGCGGTTGGGCAGTGGCTCAGAGTCCTATTTTGAATACGACCATTACCTTGAAACGCTTGAAACAAAGAGGCTATCAATCATTGACCGATGTTTACATCGAACTTAACCCATCACTTTGCGAACCGCCGAGTACAGTTTGTCCCGATAAAAATCGGGATGACCCGCTTGGCCTGTCCTGAGCGAAGCCGAAGGGATCGGTGGTGTACTCAGGTTTTTTTTGGTTTTTTTGGTTTTTTTGGTTTTCGTGAATATAAATATTTGAGAGGCGCAGTCTGTTCCGTTGGGGGCGGAGCCGTCTACTCGATTACTAGAAGTCGCTTTATTTCTTCATATATTCCTCTGCAGTCATTACGGGAATTTTCGAGTTCTTAAAATCTTTTTTGTTTCGAGTTATTAGTATATCTGCATCATTGTCCATTGCAACGAAATATTGTAAACCATCTTCAAAGTCTTTAAAATCTGAAGCCAAGGCTAATTCGATTGCTTTGTCTTCCAAAGGAAGTATGGTTACTAATACCTTAAATTTGGACAAATACTTTTTTGCATCCACATCTTTATGATGTTTGACAATAGAGTAGTAAGCATTTGCAAAAGTTAGCGAAGAAATGAAAAGTTTAACCTCTTTTTTATCACTAAGTGTAAATAAATCTTGAGCATCTTTATAAAAATGTTCACGCTTGGCTAAAAGGTCAATAACAATATTTGTATCTACGAAAATATTCTCCATTATGAATATTTTTGGTCAATATAGTTTCTGTAATCTCTTCTTTCGTCGTAATCACTTGGGATAATTCCTGTCAAACTTTCAACTAATGGACTAACAGAAGATTTCTTTTTTGATTCTCTGGTTAGCGAATTAAGATAGTTTTCTATGAGTTTTGATAAGCTTACACTGTGACTTTTAGCATATGTTTTTGCCTCGTGTATTATTTCCGCATCAAGATTTAATGTGAGTTTCGTGTTCATAATAAAGTTTTTTACGTGTAAAGATAATAAATTGTTACGTAGGTTTTTTGAGTTCTCTCGATTTTTTTGCGATTTCTAGTAACGTCTTGGCGCTACAGGCAGTTTGGGACTAAATTAAGCCCATTCTTAGGATTTGCCAAATCTTCCCAAATACAAAACCATCTTTCCATTAAGCCCAATGCCCAAATCCGTTGTAGTGGCTGTGTGTGCCCTGCATGAGCAGGACACACGCCGTAGGCTTTGATAAAATCGAAAAATACAAATTTTGGATTAGAATACAAACTTACGGCGTGTTGTTTTTCCAGAGGGTGCAAGTCCCTTATGAGCGGATTGAAAACCCGAATCATTAGTACGTCGCAAGGTTGTTGGTTGCGAAACCAGAACTGAAGGAAGCGAAACGACAAAATCCGGTACCGACGAACAGAATTTAGCGAAGCGGTATCACGAACACAAAAAAAACAATATAAAAAGTGAGTAAACCGACTTCGATACTGCATTTGGCACGATTGAGGGCGGAGCGTTAAGAAAATGTCCAGTGGACATTTTTAGCGAACGAGCCAGCAGGCGGGCGGGGAAAGGAAGAGAAAGAATCTCATACGATTGGGGGTTGACCAAGACCACGCCTATGCTTGGAGTCGAACGAGAAATGCTCTGCATTCACGAACACAAAAAAAAACAATAAAAAAACAATAAAAAAACAATAAAAAAGCGGGAGTAAAAGGAGGTTGGGCAGTGGCTCAGAGTCCTATTTTGAATACGACCATTACCTTGAAACGCTTAAAACAACGTGGCTATCAATCATTGACCGATGTTTACGTCGAACTTAACCCATCACTTTGCGAACCGCCGAGTACAGTTTGTCCCGATAAAAATAGGGATGACCCGCTTGGCCTGTCCTGAGCGAAGCCGAAGGGATCGGTGGTGTACTCAGGTTTTTATTGTTTTTTTTGGTTTTCGTGAATATAAATATTTGAGAGGCGCAGTCCGTAAGTTTCTAGCGGAGCCGTCTACTCGATTGGCGGGAGTAGCTTTATTACGCAATCTTTATGTTACTGTTTAGTAATTCAACATTGAAATTTACTTTTGCTTTTAAAGCACTAAAAACTCTTAATATTGTTTCAACGGTTACATTCGTAGTGTTGTTTTCAAGTTTTGAAATTTGAGCTCTTTGAACACCAATTAATTTGCCTAATTCATCTTGAGTCATATTTCTTTCTAGGCGAATTTTTTTGATTAAATCTCCGATAATTTCCATTTGAAGTTCTTGTTCATAAAGCGTTCTTTTTACGCTTCCAGTTTCGCCAATAAATTCATTCTTAATTTGGTCAAAAGTGAACATTTCTAATTCTTTTTCTTTATTTTTCATTTCGCTTAATTTTAAATTCAAAGTATTTTAGCCTTATGCTTTCAGCTTTTTCAATTTCTTTTTCAGGAGTTTTGCCTGTTTTCTTAATTATACCGTGTGTTGCTAAAACTAAAGTCTTAGTTTTTTCGGTTTTATCCCAAAAGGCAAAAATTCTGAAATAAGTTTTGTTGTACAAGGTTCTAAATTTCCAAATTTCTCCTTTGAGTTTTTTAAACAATTCGTTGTCGTTTTTAATTTTTGATTTGTCTATGTTGAAAATAATCTTGTCTCGACTTTTTTCGTCTAATTCAAAAAGAAATTCTCTAGCCTCTGTCAAAAAAATAACATCAAATTTATTCATTTAATTTATTTTTGTTTCCATACAAAGATACAAATATAATTTAGCTTGTTGAATTTTATTTTTTAGGATATAGTTTTTTAGTGGAGTGGGGTGCTATTCCCGCCAACGTTCTGGCACTACAGCGGGTTTGGGATTAAAGACGCGAGGTTTTTCGGTTAAACACAAATTTTCCAAATACAAAACCATTTTCCCATTAAGCCAAATGCCCAAATCTCGTGTAACGGCTGTTGAACTAAACCTACGGTAGCTGTGTTAAAATATAATTATCTAAGAAGCCTTTGAAAACAAATTTAAATAATTGCCATAACCCAATTTAGTTTGTACTTTTGCATTGTAGTTACGGCATTTGAATTTGATTTATTATATTAAAAATCAATAGATTGTCGATAACTCCATATTAGGAAATAAAAACACTTCTTACATATTCCTTTTCCAAATTTTCGATAACTCCATAGTATAAGATAATTGCCGGTTCTCCCGATGCATCGGGACAAGCTGTTCAACAGGGATTTCATTGTTCGTGCTGCGCACGCAACGAAATCCTAGCTGTTAGGCGACGGCAGATTATCCGGTTTTATTTTTCGTTTGCTAGTTTTAGTGCATTTTCAATGAAGCCATCACTTAACCATACGTTTTTTGTTCTTAGTTCAAAAAGTAAAGGTTTTAGTTCATTAATATGTCCAAGTTGTTTCGCTTTTAAAAGTATTCCAATTGTTCCAGTAACTTTTAGTCCAGTATGTTTAGCGTGAAATCTTCCTAAAGATTCATCAAGTATTATTAAATCGGCCTCTTTTTCAGTTGCTAAAACAATTGCTTCGGCTTCTCCCTTGTCTAAATCTAAAAAGTAAGACAAAGACTTTTCATTGTTTATTTTTTCGATTTTTATCCATTCGATTTTCGATAAATCGTTATAAAATTCTTTATTCTTTCCTGCCTCGATTTCATTAAATACTTCTTGAGGAATAAAAATTTCACCATACAAATCTTTAAAGATATTGAGTTTACCAATCTTTAAAAGTGAAATAATAGGAGTGGTGTTTGAAACAACTTTAAGCATTTTGTAAATCTTCACTTAAGTCTTCAACATTCAAGAAACCAACATTATATTTGGCTAATAATTCTAAAAACTCAATTCTAGACAATTGTAAAACTTTCGAGGCAGTTCCCGATGAAATTTTACCCAATTCAAAAAGTTTTACAAGACCAGAAATTTTAATTTCTTTTCCAAATTCGCTTTTATTCATTCGCATTGAGTTTGCCAAATAATCTGGAAATTCTATAGATATGATTTGTGACATCTTTTTTTAGATTTAATATTCCAAATTTACTAAAATTTTCTGTTGATTTAGCTTTATAGTCTTGAAATTTCCATTTTCGTGACTGCTGTCGCCTAACGTCTTGGCACTACAGCGGGTTTGGGACTAAATTAAGCCCTATTCTCGGATTTGCCAAATCTTCCAAATACAAACCAATTTTTCCAATAAGCCTAATACCCAAATTGCTTGTAGCGTGTGTTGAACTAAACCTACGGTAGCTGTGTTAAAATATAATTATCTAAGAAGCCTTTGAAAACAAATTTAAATAATTGCCATAACCCAATTTAGTTTGTACTTTTGCATTGTAGTTACGGCATTTGAATTTGATTTATTGTATTAAAAATCAATAGATTGTCGATAACTCCATATTAGGAATAAAAAACACTTCTTACATATTCCTTTTCCAAATTTTCGATAACTCCATAGTATAAGATAATTGCCGGTTCCGTTCAACACGAGTTTCATTGTTCGTGCTGCGCACGCAACGAAGCATCCATGTAAAAGCAGTAAATTGAGCCTCAAAATAAATACTAACTGCAGTACAGCTTACTGCTGTCTGCCAATACTTTAATGATATGAGTACTCAAATTACTACTAGTCCAAAAGTATATATTGGTTTGGATATACACAAGAAAACATGGACAGTTTCAATCCAGACCGATTTATTTTTTCATAAAACTTATTCGATGCCTTCAAAATCTTCCGATTTAGAGGAATATGTAAATAAAAATTTTCACAATCATGAAGTGTATTTGGTTTATGAAGCAGGTTGTTGCGGATTTTCCGTAGCGCGATATTTCTTGAATTTAGCTTGGAATGTCTTAGTAGTCAATCCAGCTGACGTGAAAACAGGAAACAAAGAACGTTATCAAAAAACAGATGCTTTGGACTCCAAAAATTTATCCAACCAGTTGAAATCTGGCACTTTAAAAGGAATCAATATTCCTACCGAAGCCGAAGATCAGTTCATGAGTTTGGCACGACATCGAACGCAAGTTACCAAAAAACTGAGGACGACTAAATTGCAGATCAAGAGTTTGTTATTGTTTCACGGAATAGAAATTCCCGAAGAATTTGACAATTCGAATTGGCCTAATGGATTTATAGAATGGTTAGAAAAACTCAAGTTCGGTACAGTTTGTGGTGATTTAGCTTTGCAAGGAAAAATCAGAATGTTCAAATTTATCAAATCAGAGTATTTGGAAATTGCCAATCAAATGCGAGCTTATTGCCGTAAAGAGAACAAAGAGGATTACAATTTATTGAAGAGTATTCCTGGTATTGGAGGTTTTTTAGCTTCTGTTATTATAGCTGAATGTGGAGATTTGAGACGCTTTAATACCGAAGGACAATTTGCTAGTTTTATAGGGATTGTACCTGGAATGCACAACAGCGGTGGTAGCGAAAAATGTTTAGGACTTACCCCTCGAAGTAGAAGTCAATTGAGAAGTTATCTAATTGAAGCCGCTTGGATTGCAGTGCGAAAAGATCTAGAGATGCAACAGTATTATAGAAAACATCAAGGCAAAAACGTAAAAAATATTATCGTAAAAGTAGCTCATAAAATGACTAGAAGAATACTATCGGTAATTAAGACACAAACTCCTTATCAAATTAACAAAAACATAATTCTAGAAAAACAAGAAGTTTAAAATTAGAAATTAGAGTGGCAAAAAAATCAAAAACAACTTTCTTAAAGTTCTCACAATGAAATAAGAAAAAATAGACTGCAAAGCTAGGGTTGTAGCCATGGGCTAAAGCATGGGCTACATACGAAGCAGGCAGCTATTTTGTTATTCTTACAACCAAACAGATGCTGGTGGCTATTGATTTAGACCACAAATAGGAGCTTGAGATTTAAGGATTTAAATAAAAAATTATGGAATAAAAGAGGAGGAAAACGAATCGTGGCATTATTGAAAAAGTCAGAATAACTTTTTCTGTCCCAAGCCTGCGGCGGACAAAAAGTTGTTTCCAACTTTTCCAACAAGCCGTTGGAATGGCATTTTTTACTCGAAAAAAATCAACATATTACTACGTTTAAAAAGTTGTTAATAACTTAAGTCTGCTTTACATAGGAACTCTAGCTGTTATGAGCCGTATTTATTCTTCTTTTTGCTTTATGTAATTCAATAAATCCAAAATATGCTGTTGAGTATGACTTCTGAATATGAAATTAAAAAACCAAAGTCCGTCTTCTAAACTGTTATTTTCAATTCTCCATTTTACTTCCAAAAGATCTTGTATTATGTCTGTTAAGTCGTCCACGGCATCTCCAATTGCATCTTCTTGATGATTTTCGAAATTATTTATGTCAAGTATTGTTTTATAGAACCCAAAATTTTCAAAGTTTGATTCTACATTCTGCCTAATATTCGGAAACTTTTGACTATCAAATTCTTCATAATCTTTTTCGTCAAATTTATAATCTACATCGAAATACATTGAATATATTTTCACAAGATTCTTTTCGAGCGATTCTTGTTTGTTGACTTCTGTTAGTTTCGGTTCTAAACCAAACTTTACTATTTTGTTTATTGTCGGAATTAGTTCTTTCATTTGCAGTCAGTGTGAATATGGCTCATAACGTTTTGTGGCTTTGCGATGGTGGGGAAAAGAAAGCCAAAAACATTCAGTTTAAGACATTTCTTCCAAACACAAAACCGACATTAAATTTATTACTAATTCCCCACTATCTCAAAACCGCTGTTGAACTAAACCTTCGGTAGCACTCGCGATGATTTTGTACCTTACGAAGGTAATAAAAAATCGTAAACTATGGCTACAAAAAAAAACATCAAGATGATTTAAGGGAAAACAAAATTTTAAACCAAGCCAAGCGAGAGATTCCCGGTTTTGAGGAATTGTTGTCACGTTTTGAGCGGACGGTCTCGGTCTTGGGACGAAGTGCAAGCACTTTCAACAATTATTCCCGCCACTTGGCTTCGATTTCGCTGTATTTTGGCAAAATCCCCACGGAGTTGGATCCCGAACAAGTTCAGGACTACTTGTTTTACCTGCAAAAAAAGTCCAAAACCCCATCGCAAACCTACTTCAAACACTGCGTTTATGGGCTTCGGTTTTTGCTGAAATCGGAAGGGATTCCTTATGAATACCTTCGATTGCCGTCCATAAAGCACGAGAAAAAACTGCCCGTTGTTTTGAGCAAAGAAGAAGTCTGGGCGATGTTGCAAAATGCCAAACTGCTCAAACACCGAATCCTTATTGGCTTGCTTTATGGCTGTGGACTTCGCTGTATGGAAGCTCGTTCTGTACGATTGCAGGACTTGGATTTCGACCGAAAACAGCTCAAAGTCGTTCAGGGAAAAGGCAAAAAAGACCGCTATGTTCCGCTATCGGAACACTTGATTCGAGGTTTGAAAAAGTACATCGGTGCCGAAAAACCCCAGGATTATCTCTTCAACGGCCAGCCTTTGCCCAATGGAGCTGGAGGAGATTTTGACAGCCGTTACAGTCAGCGAGGTGTGCAATGGGCGGTGAAGCAAGTGGCTAAGGCAGCGGGAGTGAAAAAGGAAGTTCACGTGCATACGCTTCGGCACTCTTATGCCACGCATTTACTCGAAGACGGAATGGATATTATGACCCTCAAAGACCTTTTGGGACACCAAAATATCGAAACCACGCTGGAATATTTACACATTGCCCAACTCGAGAGTCAGCGCATCTTTAGTCCACTCGACACGCTTTTCGAGAAATGCAGCCGCAGGTAGCCGGCACTGAGCATTTCGACGACGCTCCATATAAACTTCGTCGAAGTGAAGTAGCCGATGTACTGCGAAAAGTGGGTTCAAAAATCGAGAGTTATGGACTCAATACTTGGCAATTGCGCACGCTATCGGCCATCAAAAAATGTCGAACGGCAGAATTGGGAGGTCATATCGATGGGTGTGATCAGTGTGGAAATCTGACCATCAGTTACAACTCCTGCAGGAACCGACATTGTCCGAAATGTCAGGGCAATAAGCGAGAGGATTGGATCGAAGCCCGAAGCACGGAACTCTTGCCGGTGCCTTATTTTCACGTGGTTTTCACCTTGCCCGAAGCGATTAATTCTTTGGCAATTCACCAGCCCAAAATCGTGTATGACACCCTGTTTGAAGCGACTTGGGAAACGCTTCAAACTTTTGGCAAAGCCAAGGAAATGCAAATGGGGATGATAGCGGTTTTGCACACCTGGGGACAAAACCTAAGTTTGCATCCGCACCTGCATTGCATTGTGCCTGGTGGAGGAATCGATGCCGACGGACAATGGAAAAATAGCCACTCCAAGGGTGATTTTCTGTTCCCCGTAAAAGCCTTGTCGAAAGTGTTTCGAGCGAAATTTTGCGAGAAACTCAAAAAGAAAGAGCCCATAAAATACGAGCAAATCCGGCAAGAGTTGTGGAGAAAACCGTGGGTTGTTTTTGCCAAAAAGCCATTTGGAAGTCCAAACTCTGTGGTGGAATATTTGGGGAGATATACCCATAAAATAGCCATTAGCAACCATCGAATCAAAAGTATAGACAACGAAAATCTGACTTTTGATTACAAGGATTACCGAATGGCGGGAGTCAAAAAGCAAATGACACTCACGCATCGGGAATTTATCCGCCGCTTTGCGTTGCATATTTTGCCCAAACGGTTTGTCAAGATTCGTCATTATGGGTTTTTGAGCAGCACTTGGAAGCGGGAGAAGCTAAAACTTTTGCAGGAGAAACTCCAAGTAAAAGTCTTGGAAAAAGTAGAAAAGAAACCCTTCTTGCCCAAATGTCCGTGTTGCAAAACGGGCAATTTGCACCGAATAGCAGTTTTTGACCAGCGTGGTCCGCCTGCTTGGTATCTTGGCGGTGGCCAAAACACCATTCCCTGTAAAAGCTGATTTACGGGTAGGGCTAGTATGCCCAAAAGTGACCGAAAACACTATAAAACGACCTCGGAATTACTCCAAAAAAAAGAGGACACTAAATCCTCTTGCTATTCTCTCTGATTTTTTTACGATAAATGCATGGTGTTGACGGCAGGTACTCCGGTGAGCCTGCCCAGAGTTTACCGAAGGGTTCAACACGAGTTTCATTGTTCGTGCTGCGCACGCAACGAAACTCTATCTGTTAGCAACAGTATAAATATTTACCAAAATTTTCCGTTAAACATTTTTTTATTTTTATAATCCCAATCTGTGAAAAATCCTGCTACTAAATTTGGATGTCTTTGTTTAATTTCTTCCACAATTTCAGGTTTAAAACTTCCTGTAATATCAAACCTTTCCAAACTCTCAATTTCAAAAATTTTATATATTGAGTTTTTATCTTCCAATGATGTTGTACTTAAATCTAAATGTTTTAGTTTTTTGAGTTTAACAAATTGTTCGATTGTTTTTATTTTTAGATTTTTTGGTCCCCAACAATAACCATTCAAAGAAAGTCCAATTAAACTTTCTATTTTTTCAACTATTTCATAGTTTTCAATTTTGAAACAATTCTCAATTTTTAGTTGTCTAAGTTTGATTTTTTCAAGTGAAGATATATTAGTTAGTTGAGAGAAACTATCGATTTCTAATCTATTTAAGTTCTGTATTCTTTCAAGTTGATTTAGGTCAGTCACTTTTGAGGTATCTATAACTAATTCTTCCAAGTTTGGTATTTCACAGACGACATTAAACATTTCTTGATTAATTCCAAACGTGATTTTCAATTTTTTAACTTTGTCAAGTTTTGGAAAAAGGTTTGTCCATTTTGAATTAATTTCGGCTTTATCTTTTGATTTTAATGTTTCATATAAAAAGGATAAACTTTGAATATGAATATTTTCACTATTTATTTCTGGGTTGTCAAATTGTTGAACTTTCACATAGTTAATTTCAAAGTCTTTTCCTTTATAGAACTGACTTAATTTATATCTGTCTATTGTGTTTTCTACGTTCGTCATATATTGTTGCTAACGTCCCCGCGCTACAAGCAGTTTGGGACTAAATTAAGCCCTATTTTCGGATTTGCCAAATCTTCCAAATACAAAACCATATTTAAATTAAGCCAAATCCCCAAATTGCTTGTAGCGTGTGTTGAACTAAACCTTCGGTAGCACTCGCGATGATTTTGTACCTTACGAAGGTAATAAAAAATCGTAAACTATGGCTACAAAAAAAAACATCCAGATGATTTAAGGGAAAACAAAATTTTAAACCAAGCCAAGCGAGAGATTCCCGGTTTTGAGGAATTGTTGTCACGTTTTGAGCGGACGGTCTCGGTCTTGGGACGAAGTGCAAGCACTTTCAACAATTATTCCCGCCACTTGGCTTCGATTTCGCTGTATTTTGGCAAAATCCCCACAGAGTTGGATCCCGAACAAGTTCAGGACTACTTGTTTTACCTGCAAAAAAAGTCCAAAACACCTTCGCAAACTTATTTTAAACACTGCGTTTACGGACTTCGGTTTTTGCTGAAATCGGAAGGGATTCCTTATGAATACCTTCGATTGCCGTCCATAAAGCACGAGAAAAAACTGCCCGTTGTTTTGAGCAAAGAAGAAGTCTGGGCGATGTTGCAAAATGCCAAACTGCTCAAACACCGAATCCTTATTGGCTTGCTTTATGGCTGTGGACTTCGCTGTATGGAAGCCAGAAGTGTTCGATTGCAGGACTTGGATTTCGACCGAAAACAGCTCAAAGTCGTTCAGGGAAAAGGCAAAAAAGACCGTTACGTTCCGCTATCGGAACATTTGATTCGGGGTTTGAAAAAGTACATCGGTGCCGAAAAACCCCAGGATTATCTCTTCAACGGCCAGCCTTTGCCCAATGGAGCAGGTGGAGATTTTGACAATCGGTACAGCCAGCGAGGTGTGCAATGGGCGGTGAAGCAAGTGGCTAAGGCAGCGGGAGTGAAAAAGGAAGTTCACGTGCATACGCTTCGGCACTCTTATGCCACGCATTTACTCGAAGACGGGATGGATATTATGACACTGAAAGACCTTTTGGGACACCAAAATATCGAAACCACGCTGGAATATTTACACATTGCCCAACTCGAGAGCCAGCGCATCTTTAGTCCACTCGACACGCTTTTCGAGAAATGCAGCCGGAAGTAGCCGGCACTGAGCATTTCGACGACGCTCAATATAAACTTCGTCGAAGTGAAGTAGCCGATGTACTGCGAAAAGTGGGTTCAAAAATAGAGAGTTATGGACTCAATACTTGGCAATTGCGCACGCTATCGGCCATCAAAAAATGTCGAACGGCAGAATTGGGAGGTCATATCGATGGGTGTGATCAGTGTGGAAATCTGACCATCAGTTACAACTCTTGCAGGAACCGACATTGCCCCAAGTGTCAGGGCAATAAGCGAGAGGATTGGATCGAAGCCCGAAGCACGGAACTCTTGCCGGTGCCTTATTTCCACGTGGTTTTCACCTTGCCCGAAGCGATTAATTCTTTGGCAATTCACCAGCCCAAAATCGTGTATGACACCCTGTTTGAAGCAACTTGGGAAACCCTGCAAACTTTTGGCAAAGCCAAGGAAATGCAAATGGGAATGATTGCCGTTTTGCACACGTGGGGACAACAATTGAGTTTGCATCCGCACCTGCATTGCATTGTGCCTGGTGGAGGAATCGATGCCGACGGACAATGGAAAAATAGCCACTCCAAGGGTGATTTTCTGTTCCCCGTAAAAGCCTTGTCGAAGGTTTTCAGGGCAAAATATTGTCAGAAACTCAAAGCAAAAAATCCGATTGGTTACGAGCAAATCCGGCAAGAATTGTGGAGAAAACCGTGGGTTGTTTTTGCCAAAAAGCCATTTGGAAGTCCAAACTCTGTGGTGGAATATCTGGGGAGATACACCCATAAAATAGCCATTAGCAACCATCGAATCAAAAGTATAGACAACGAAAATCTGACTTTTGATTACAAGGATTACCGAATGGCGGGAGTCAAAAAGCAAATGACGCTCTCACATCAGGAGTTTATCCGGAGGTTTGCGTTGCATATTTTGCCCAAACGGTTTGTCAAGATCCGTCATTATGGGTTTTTGAGCAGCACTTGGAAGCGGGAGAAGCTGAAACTTTTGCAGGAGAAACTCCAAGTAAAAGTCTTGGAAAAAGTAGAAAAGAAACCCTTCTTGCCCAAATGTCCGTGTTGCAAAACGGGCAATTTGCACCGAATAGCAGTTTTTGACCAGCGTGGTCCGCCTGCTTGGTATCTTGGCGGTGGCCAAAACACCATTCCCTGTAAAAGCTGATTTACGGGTAGGGCTAATATGCCCAAAAGTGACCGAAAACACTATAAAACGACCTCGGAATTACTCAAAAAAAAAGAGGACTATAAATCCTCTTGTTATTCTCTCTAATTTTTTTACGATAAATGCATAGTGTTGACGGCAGGTACTCCGGTGAGCCTGCCCAGAGTTTACCGAAGGGTTCAACACGAGTTTCATTGTTCGTGCTGCGCACGCAACGAAACTCTAGCTGTTAGTGGCTGGTTTTATTCAAGTTTTAAAGTTCTCCACAAGATTTGATTTTCTAAAAAATCGTTCAAATTATTTGCTATTTTTTCCGATCGAAATTCAAACACTGTAACAAATCTATCATATTCATAAAACAATGTTCTGTGAATAGTTTTGTCAATTTTGTTTATTGTGAAAGCCATCGTACCTTGATCGCCTAATCCTTTTTCATATTTAGCAAATGGAATTAAATTTGCATCAATTTGAGTTTTCGTATATTCCTGAATAAAGTTGTACGTCAGAATGATTTGCTCTAAATTTAAAAAATTAAACTTCCACAGAATAATTCCATTTGCTTGATTTTTAAATTCAAAAAACATTGGTTTAGAATTAATTTTCTGTCCATTGGAATCATAAAGAACATCGAGTAATTCATCTGGGATGCTATTTTTAAATTTACAATCTTTTAATTCTTCTGCAGAAAGACCAATTTCAAAATCATATTCTTTGCTTTCAGAAATTATAGCAGATTTAAATTCTTTCCACTTTTGTTTAATCATTTCTTTAGGGTATTATACTTGCCACTAACGTTAAAACTACACGCTGGTTGCCTATTTATTCCAATGCTTCGGCAACTAGCTTGTAGTGATTGTTGAACTAAACCTTCGGTAGCACTCGCGATGATTTTGTACCTTACGAAGGTAATAAAAAATCGTAAACTATGGCTACAAAAAAAAACATCCAGATGATTTAAGGGAAAACAAAATTTTAAACCAAGCCAAGCGAGAGATTCCCGGTTTTGAGGAATTGTTGTCACGTTTTGAGCGGACGGTCTCGGTCTTGGGACGAAGTGCAAGCACTTTCAACAATTATTCCCGCCACTTGGCTTCGATTTCGCTGTATTTTGGCAAAATCCCCACGGAGTTGGATCCCGAACAAGTTCAGGACTACTTGTTTTACCTGCAAAAAAAGTCCAAAACCCCATCGCAAACCTACTTCAAACACTGCGTTTATGGGCTTCGATTTCTGCTGAAATCGGAAGGGATTCCGTATGAATACCTCCGATTGCCGTCTATAAAGCACGAGAAAAAACTGCCCGTTGTTTTGAGCAAAGAAGAAGTCTGGGCGATGCTCAAAAATGCCAAACTGCTCAAACACCGAATCCTTATTGGCTTGCTTTATGGCTGTGGACTTCGCTGTATGGAAGCCAGAAGTGTTCGATTGCAGGACTTGGATTTCGACCGAAAACAGCTCAAAGTCGTTCAGGGAAAAGGCAAAAAAGACCGTTATGTTCCGCTATCGGAACACTTGATTCGGGGTTTGAAAAAGTACATCGAAGCCGAAAAACCCCAAGATTATCTTTTCAACGGTCAGCCTATCGAAAGAGCAGGTGGAGATTTTGACAATCGGTACAGTCAGCGAGGTGTGCAATGGGCGGTGAAGCAAGTGGCTAAGGCAGCGGGAGTGAAAAAGGAAGTTCACACCCACACGCTTCGGCACTCTTATGCCACGCATTTACTCGAAGACGGGATGGATATTATGACCCTCAAAGACCTTTTGGGACACCAAAATATCGAAACCACGCTGGAATATTTACACATTGCCCAACTCGAGAGTCAGCGCATCTTTAGTCCACTCGACACGCTTTTCGAGAAATGCAGCCGGAAGTAGCCTGCACTGAGCATTTCGACGACGCTCAATATAAACTTCGTCGAAGTGAAGTAGCCGATGTACTGCGAAAAGTGGGTTCAAAAATCGAGAGTTATGGACTCAATACTTGGCAATTGCGCACGCTATCGGCCATCAAAAAATGTCGAACGGCAGAATTGGGAGGTCATATCGATGGGTGTGATCAGTGTGGAAATCTGACCATCAGTTACAACTCCTGCAGGAACCGACATTGTCCGAAATGTCAGGGCAATAAGCGAGAGGATTGGATCGAAGCCCGAAGCACGGAACTCTTGCCGGTGCCTTATTTTCACGTGGTTTTCACCTTGCCCGAAGCGATTAATTCTTTGGCAATTCACCAGCCCAAAATCGTGTATGACACCCTGTTTGAAGCGACTTGGGAAACGCTTCAAACTTTTGGCAAAGCCAAGGAAATGCAAATGGGAATGATTGCCGTTTTGCACACTTGGGGACAACAATTGAGTTTGCATCCGCACCTGCATTGCATTGTGCCTGGTGGAGGAATCGATAAAAACGGACAATGGAAAAACAGTAGAACGGACGGCAAATTTCTGTTCCCCGTAAAAGCTTTGTCGAAGGTTTTCAGGGCTAAATATTGCCAAAAGCTCAAAGCAAAAAATCCGATTGGTTACGAGCAAATCCGGCAAGAGTTGTGGAGAAAACCGTGGGTAGTTTTTGCCAAAAAGCCATTTGGAAGTCCAAACTCTGTGGTGGAATATTTGGGGAGATACACCCATAAAATAGCCATTAGCAACCATCGAATCAAAAGTATAGACAACGAAAATCTGACTTTTGATTACAAGGATTATCGAGTGGCGGGCGTCAAAAAGCAAATGACGCTCTCACATCAGGAGTTTATCCGGAGGTTTGCGTTGCATATTTTGCCCAAACGGTTTGTCAAGATTCGTCATTATGGGTTTTTGAGCAGCACTTGGAAGCGGGAGAAGCTGAAACTTTTGCAGGAGAAACTCCAAGTAAAAGTCTTGGAAAAAGTAGAAAAGAAACCCTTCTTGCCCAAATGTCCGTGTTGCAAAACGGGCAATTTGCACCGAATAGCAGTTTTTGACCAGCGTGGTCCGCCTGCTTGGTATCTTGGCGGTGGCCAAAACACCATTCCCTGTAAAAGCTGATTTACGGGTAGGGCTAGTATGCCCAAAAGTGACCGAAAACACTATAAAACGACCTCGGAATTACTCCAAAAAAAAGAGGACTATAAATCCTCTTGTTATTCTCTCTAATTTTTTTACGATAAATGCATAGTGTTGACGGCAGGTACTCCGGTTCCGTTCAACACGAGTTTCATTGTTCGTGCTGCGCACGCAACGAAACTCTAGCTGTTGGCGGTTCGGTTTTTTAGTCATACGCATTCTTTTCAGTTTTCTAAAAATATGCCTTTATCATTTTCTCATTATCAAATAGTTCAGATAAACTAAACTTCAAATTTTCCTCTTCTGTTTTATAAACTAAAATAGATTTTTGAAAGTAAAATAGGGTTTTTAAAATAGTTCCGTTTTTCTTTTTCTGCTTTTCCATATATTCTGCAAAAACAATTTCTCCTTTTTGGTAATATAAATTTAAGCTTGTAGTTTTTTTTGGACCAAATTCTTTATATTTTATTCTCAAAGGTTTATTTCCCTCTTTATTTTCTTTTAAACAATATGCTTCCCAACTTCGTTCTTCACGTTCTATGTTTTTAATCTTTTTTGAATCGTGTTCTTCTCTGTTTTTTTGAGGATTTGAATCAATTAATTTTATATAATTCTCAATTTCATTTATTTGTCTTTTCAATTCGGTACTTTTCTCTTGTCCGAAACTCGTAAATGAATAAATAGTCAGAAATAAAAATAGATTTAGAAATTTCATTTAGCTTTTATTTTCGTGATTTTCTGCGGTAAACTGACCGCCAACGTCCCCGCGCTACACGCAGTTTGGGACTAAATTAAGCCCTATTTTCGGATTTGCCTAATCTTCCAAATACAAAACCATATTTAAATTAAGCCAAATCCCCAAATTGCTTGTAGCGCGTGTTGAACTAAACCTTCGGTAGCACTCGCGATGATTTTGTACCTTACGAAGGTAATAAAAAATCGTAAACTATGGCTACAAAAAAAAACATCCAGATGATTTAAGGGAAAACAAAATTTTAAACCAAGCCAAGCGAGAGATTCCCGGTTTTGAGGAATTGTTGTCACGTTTTGAGCGGACGGTCTCGGTCTTGGGACGAAGTGCAAGCACTTTCAACAATTATTCCCGCCACTTGGCTTCGATTTCGCTGTATTTTGGCAAAATCCCCACGGAGTTGGATCCCGAACAAGTTCAGGACTACTTGTTTTATCTGCAAAAAAAGTCCAAAACCCCATCGCAAACCTACTTCAAACACTGCGTTTACGGACTTCGGTTTTTGCTGAAATCGGAAGGGATTCCTTATGAATACCTTCGATTGCCGTCCATAAAGCACGAGAAAAAACTGCCCGTTGTTTTGAGCAAAGAAGAAGTCTGGGCGATGTTGCAAAATGCCAAACTGCTCAAACACCGAATCCTTATTGGCTTGCTTTATGGCTGTGGACTTCGCTGTATGGAAGCCAGAAGTGTTCGATTGCAGGACTTGGATTTCGACCGCAAACAGCTCAAAGTAGTTCAAGGCAAAGGCAAAAAAGACCGTTACGTTCCGCTATCGGATCACTTGATTCGGGGTTTGAAAAAGTACATCGGTGCCGAAAAACCCCAAGATTATCTTTTTAATGGACAACCTATCGAGAGAGCTGGAGGAGATTTTGACAGCCGTTACAGTCAGCGAGGTGTGCAATGGGCGGTGAAGCAAGTGGCTAAGGCAGCGGGCGTCAAAAAAGAAGTTCACGTGCATACGCTTCGGCACTCTTATGCCACGCATTTACTCGAAGACGGGATGGATATTATGACGCTCAAAGACCTTTTGGGACACCAAAATATCGAGACCACGCTGGAGTATTTGCAGATTGCCCAACTCGAGAGTCAACGCATCTTTAGTCCACTCGACACGCTTTTCGAGAAATGCAGCCGGAAGTAGCCTGCACTGAGCATTTCGACGACGCTCAATATAAACTTCGTCGAAGTGAAGTAGCCGATGTACTGCGAAAAGTGGGTTCAAAAATCGAGAGTTATGGACTCAATACTTGGCAATTGCGCACGCTATCGGCCATCAAAAAATGTCGAACGGCAGAATTGGGAGGTCATATCGATGGGTGTGATCAGTGTGGAAATCTGACCATCAGTTACAACTCCTGCAGGAACCGACATTGTCCGAAATGTCAGGGCAATAAGCGAGAGGATTGGATCGAAGCCCGAAGCACGGAACTCTTGCCGGTGCCTTATTTCCACGTGGTTTTCACCTTGCCCGAAGCGATTAATTCTTTGGCAATTCACCAGCCCAAAATCGTGTATGATACTTTGTTTGAAGCCTGTTGGGAAACGCTTCAAACTTTTGGCAAAGCCAAGGAAATGCAAATGGGGATGATAGCGGTTTTGCACACGTGGGGACAAAACCTAAGTTTGCATCCGCACCTGCATTGCATTGTGCCTGGTGGAGGAATCGATGCAGACGGACAGTGGCTAAACAGCCACTCTAAAGGTAATTTTCTGTTCCCCGTCAAGGCTTTGTCGAAAGTGTTTCGAGTGAAATTTTGCGAGAAACTCAAAAAGAAAGAGCCCATAAAATACGAGCAAATCCGGCAAGAATTGTGGAGAAAACCGTGGGTTGTTTTTGCCAAAAAGCCATTTGGAAGTCCAAACTCTGTGGTGGAATATTTGGGGAGATACACCCATAAAATCGCCATTAGCAACCATCGAATCAAAAGTATAGACAACGAAAATCTGACTTTTGATTACAAGGATTACCGAATGGCGGGCGTCAAAAAGCAAATGACACTCACACATCAGGAGTTTATCCGGAGGTTTTCGTTGCATATTTTGCCCAAACGGTTCGTCAAGATCCGTCATTACGGTTTTTTGAGCAGCACTTGGAAGCGGGAGAAGCTGAAACTTTTGCAGGAGAAACTCCAAGTAAAAGTCTTGGAAAAAGTAGAAAAGAAACCCTTCTTGCCCAAATGTCCGTGTTGCAAAACGGGCAATTTGCACCGAATAGCAGTTTTTGACCAGCGTGGTCCGCCTGCTTGGTATCTTGGCGGTGGCCAAAACACCATTCCCTGTAAAAGCTGATTTACGGGTAGGGCTAGTATGCCCAAAAGTGACCGAAAACACTATAAAACGACCTCGGAATTACTCCAAAAAAAAGAGGACTATAAATCCTCTTGTTATTCTCTCTAATTTTTTTACGATAAATGCATAGTGTTGACGGCAGGTACTCCGGTTCCGTTCAACAGGAGTTTCATTGTTCGTGCTGCGCACGCAACGAAACTCTAGCTGTTGTGCGACGTATTTTTATTTTTTCAGATAAATTTCTCCTTTTGTAAATCCGTTCTTTTTAATAAACTCTTTGAATTGTTTTTTTGTTGGTTTTATTCTGAAAGGTTTTATCGTATCCATTTTAGTTTCTGTTATAGATTGCAACAAATCTAATTCGTTTTCAGTTTCTATTCCGTTAATTGTTAAAACTCCTTTTGACAAATTTAGTTTTTCAACTTCCCAAAATCCTGTCTTTTCAATTAGTTTGTTTAGGAAAAAATAACCTTTAAACTTTTTTAAAACGTTCGTTTTATTTATGTCGAAAATTGTGTCGGAATAAACATAATTTGAAAATAAAGTGTCATTAATTCTCTTTATTTTATATTTTTCTTTGGTTTTGATGTTAAATAAACTATCATTTTTAATGATTTCATTCTTGTCAATTTCACTTATTTTTAAAGTATCTTCAACAATCATTTTTTTAAATATTGAATATTTTGAAATTATTAATTCAGTTTTATTTTCGGTATTATAATAATTTCCAATAATTTTTTTAGGAAACGCATTAACCTCTTTTACATTTTTTGGTTGAGCTTCTTCAAAAGTAACAATTGGTTCTTTACAAGAATTTAGAATTATTAAAAGTGATAAGTTTAGAAATAATAATTTATTTTTCATTTTCTATTTTTCGGATTTTTCTAGCAATATGTCGCACAACGTTCTGGCGATACACGAGGTTTGGGAATAAAGATGCGAGGTTTTTCGGTTAAACACAAATTTCCCAAGTACAAGACCATCTTTAAATTCAACCAAATGCCCAAATCTCGTGTAACGGCTGTTGGCAGAGCGTTGCTTTGATTATTATAGTCTTTAATATTTAGAAAGCTATAGTATTTTTCGTATATCACAATATCTGTAAGTTACGAGAGAAGTTTGTTTTTCAATTATTTTAGAAAATATTACATTACCATCACTTTGCTGATAAAATTGTACAGGCAAAGATTTATTCTCTACATTATTCAAAGATTTTAATTCAGTTAATTTTTCCATTGATGAATCTATAAAATGAATATCTGTAGTTTCAGTACAATCAAAACTTACATCATAAATTTTTTCATTCTTAATTTTTACTATTAGATTTTTGACAAAGCCAATTTCTTCTGACAATTTAAAAGTGTCTATTTTAAATTCCCTTTTTGACAATTTATTGAAATGCTTTGCAGATGGTAAATTCTTAAAAACAGTATCTAATTTAATTTCTCCAAAACCGTAAAAATTTCTTTGTTTTTCTTTACGACTTATATTAAAAAAGTCAACAATATAAAGCAATATTTTTTTCATTTGTTTAATAATTTTTTCAATTCTCCTGTTTTTTTTTGCAATGTCTGCCAACGTTCCCGCGCTACAAGCAGTTTGGGACTAAATTAAGCCCATTCTTCGGATTTGCCAAATCTCCCAAATACAAAACCATATTTAAATTAAGCCTAATACCCAAATTGCTTGTAGCGTGTGTTGAACTAAACCTTCGGTAGCACTCGCGATGATTTTGTACCTTACGAAGGTAATAAAAAATCGTAAACTATGGCTACAAAAAAAAACATCCAGATGATTTAAGGGAAAACAAAATTTTAAACCAAGCCAAGCGAGAGATTCCCGGTTTTGAGGAATTGTTGTCACGTTTTGAGCGGACGGTCTCGGTCTTGGGACGAAGTGCAAGCACTTTCAACAATTATTCCCGCCACTTGGCTTCGATTTCGCTGTATTTTGGCAAAATCCCCACGGAGTTGGATCCCGAACAAGTTCAGGACTACTTGTTTTACCTGCAAAAAAAGTCCAAAACCCCATCGCAAACCTACTTCAAACACTGCGTTTATGGGCTTCGATTTCTGCTGAAATCGGAAGGGATTCCGTATGAATACCTCCGATTGCCGTCTATAAAGCACGAGAAAAAACTGCCCGTTGTTTTGAGCAAAGAAGAAGTCTGGGCGATGCTCAAAAATGCCAAACTGCTCAAACACCGAATCCTTATTGGCTTGCTTTATGGCTGTGGACTTCGCTGTATGGAAGCCAGAAGTGTTCGATTGCAGGACTTGGATTTCGACCGAAAACAGCTCAAAGTCGTTCAGGGAAAAGGCAAAAAAGACCGTTATGTTCCGCTATCGGAACACTTGATTCGGGGTTTGAAAAAGTACATCGAAGCCGAAAAACCCCAAGATTATCTTTTCAACGGTCAGCCTATCGAAAGAGCAGGTGGAGATTTTGACAATCGGTACAGTCAGCGAGGTGTGCAATGGGCGGTGAAGCAAGTGGCTAAGGCAGCGGGAGTGAAAAAGGAAGTTCACACCCACACGCTTCGGCACTCTTATGCCACGCATTTACTCGAAGACGGGATGGATATTATGACCCTCAAAGACCTTTTGGGACACCAAAATATCGAAACCACGCTGGAATATTTACACATTGCCCAACTCGAGAGTCAGCGCATCTTTAGTCCACTCGACACGCTTTTCGAGAAATGCAGCCGGAAGTAGCCTGCACTGAGCATTTCGACGACGCTCAATATAAACTTCGTCGAAGTGAAGTAGCCGATGTACTGCGAAAAGTGGGTTCAAAAATCGAGAGTTATGGACTCAATACTTGGCAATTGCGCACGCTATCGGCCATCAAAAAATGTCGAACGGCAGAATTGGGAGGTCATATCGATGGGTGTGATCAGTGTGGAAATCTGACCATCAGTTACAACTCCTGCAGGAACCGACATTGTCCGAAATGTCAGGGCAATAAGCGAGAGGATTGGATCGAAGCCCGAAGCACGGAACTCTTGCCGGTGCCTTATTTTCACGTGGTTTTCACCTTGCCCGAAGCGATTAATTCTTTGGCAATTCACCAGCCCAAAATCGTGTATGACACCCTGTTTGAAGCGACTTGGGAAACGCTTCAAACTTTTGGCAAAGCCAAGGAAATGCAAATGGGAATGATTGCCGTTTTGCACACTTGGGGACAACAATTGAGTTTGCATCCGCACCTGCATTGCATTGTGCCTGGTGGAGGAATCGATAAAAACGGACAATGGAAAAACAGTAGAACGGACGGCAAATTTCTGTTCCCCGTAAAAGCTTTGTCGAAGGTTTTCAGGGCTAAATATTGCCAAAAGCTCAAAGCAAAAAATCCGATTGGTTACGAGCAAATCCGGCAAGAGTTGTGGAGAAAACCGTGGGTAGTTTTTGCCAAAAAGCCATTTGGAAGTCCAAACTCTGTGGTGGAATATTTGGGGAGATACACCCATAAAATAGCCATTAGCAACCATCGAATCAAAAGTATAGACAACGAAAATCTGACTTTTGATTACAAGGATTATCGAGTGGCGGGCGTCAAAAAGCAAATGACGCTCTCACATCAGGAGTTTATCCGGAGGTTTGCGTTGCATATTTTGCCCAAACGGTTTGTCAAGATTCGTCATTATGGGTTTTTGAGCAGCACTTGGAAGCGGGAGAAGCTGAAACTTTTGCAGGAGAAACTCCAAGTAAAAGTCTTGGAAAAAGTAGAAAAGAAACCCTTCTTGCCCAAATGTCCGTGTTGCAAAACGGGCAATTTGCACCGAATAGCAGTTTTTGACCAGCGTGGTCCGCCTGCTTGGTATCTTGGCGGTGGCCAAAACACCATTCCCTGTAAAAGCTGATTTACGGGTAGGGCTAGTATGCCCAAAAGTGACCGAAAACACTATAAAACGACCTCGGAATTACTCCAAAAAAAAGAGGACTATAAATCCTCTTGTTATTCTCTCTAATTTTTTTACGATAAATGCATAGTGTTGACGGCAGGTACTCCGGTTCCGTTCAACACGAGTTTCATTGTTCGTGCTGCGCACGCAACGAAACTCTAGCTGTTAGGCACTGGCTTTTTTATTCTTTCGCTCTTTGTTCCCAATATTTTGATTTGTCAATGTCTGTTATACATCCTTTACCTTCTTTATAACAATCAGAAAGCATTTTCATTGAATATTTATTGCCTTCTTCCGCACCGTCCTTAAAATAATTAAATTGATCAGAATAACTTTTTTCACGCAAGTCAATTATAAATTCTTTACTTTCTTCTATTCTGTAGTAATCAATCACATCAATCAAATACCCTCGAACAGAATTTAAGGTAATCGAATTTTCTTCTGTCTTTTTTAGTAATAATTTTGTCTGAGCATAAAACTTATTTGCCAGATCAGGTCGTTTCAAATCATAAGACTTTTGAATTAGACCACCTTTAGATTTTGTTCCATTATTTCCAATTATCGTCGACAACACATATTCTATTTGGTCTAACGGTATTCTATCTTTTATTTTTATTACTAATTCAAGTAATTTCTCAAGATAGAATTCTTTTGGTTCAATCATAGAGTCCAAACTTCTCAAGAGATGTCCATACTCATTTGTCGGATTTGTATTGAAATACTCTATTTTGTTTTCAAACTCTTCTTTAATCCATTCAGATTCAATGTTTGGGTCAATATCAAGTGCTTTGTATTCATCAAATCTTTGAGGATTTTCTCGCATCATATGAAAACCGCTGCATCCCATTGATATAAAATATCTCTTTGCTTGTTCTAAAGTTTCTATTTCTGTGTCTATGGTCATCTTTATTAATTGTGTCGTCTTTTAAGCTTGTGCCTAACGTTATCAGGCTTGCAGAAGTGGCAAAAAAGCAAGCCTTATTTTTCAATTTTGCCAAAACATTACATACACAAAAACAACTTTAAATTAAACCTGAACTTGCCATTTTTGCAAACCTGTGTTAGTGGCATACCACGTAAAACAATAAAATATGATACCAAAAGAAAAAGGAGTTACAGACCAAAGGAGATTGAGAAAGATAGAAAGATGTATTACTATTTTATCAAAGAAGTGCTATAATAAAGAATATCACGACTATGAATCGTTAGACCTAGTAAACAAAGCTTTATTGAACATTCAATATTTAAGTGAAAAATTAAATAATAAATAATATCCGTTATGTTGTGCGGTTGACACTAACGTTCTCGCGCTACAAGCAGTTTGGGATTAAGGAAGCGTAATCTTTCGGATTTGTCAAATCTTTCAAATACAAACCAATTTTTCCATTAAGCCAAATACCCAAATTGCTTGTAGCGTGTGTTGAACTAAACCTTCGGTAGCACTCGCGATGATTTTGTACCTTACGAAGGTAATAAAAAATCGTAAACTATGGCTACAAAAAAAAACATCCAGATGATTTAAGGGAAAACAAAATTTTAAACCAAGCCAAGCGAGAGATTCCCGGTTTTGAGGAATTGTTGTCACGTTTTGAGCGGACGGTCTCGGTCTTGGGACGAAGTGCAAGCACTTTCAACAATTATTCCCGCCACTTGGCTTCGATTTCGCTGTATTTTGGCAAAATCCCCACGGAGTTGGATCCCGAACAAGTTCAGGACTACTTGTTTTACCTGCAAAAAAAGTCCAAAACCCCATCGCAAACCTACTTCAAACACTGCGTTTATGGGCTTCGATTTCTGCTGAAATCGGAAGGGATTCCGTATGAATACCTCCGATTGCCGTCTATAAAGCACGAGAAAAAACTGCCCGTTGTTTTGAGCAAAGAAGAAGTCTGGGCGATGCTCAAAAATGCCAAACTGCTCAAACACCGAATCCTTATTGGCTTGCTTTATGGCTGTGGACTTCGCTGTATGGAAGCCAGAAGTGTTCGATTGCAGGACTTGGATTTCGACCGAAAACAGCTCAAAGTCGTTCAGGGAAAAGGCAAAAAAGACCGTTATGTTCCGCTATCGGAACACTTGATTCGGGGTTTGAAAAAGTACATCGAAGCCGAAAAACCCCAAGATTATCTTTTCAACGGTCAGCCTATCGAAAGAGCAGGTGGAGATTTTGACAATCGGTACAGTCAGCGAGGTGTGCAATGGGCGGTGAAGCAAGTGGCTAAGGCAGCGGGAGTGAAAAAGGAAGTTCACACCCACACGCTTCGGCACTCTTATGCCACGCATTTACTCGAAGACGGGATGGATATTATGACCCTCAAAGACCTTTTGGGACACCAAAATATCGAAACCACGCTGGAATATTTACACATTGCCCAACTCGAGAGTCAGCGCATCTTTAGTCCACTCGACACGCTTTTCGAGAAATGCAGCCGGAAGTAGCCTGCACTGAGCATTTCGACGACGCTCAATATAAACTTCGTCGAAGTGAAGTAGCCGATGTACTGCGAAAAGTGGGTTCAAAAATCGAGAGTTATGGACTCAATACTTGGCAATTGCGCACGCTATCGGCCATCAAAAAATGTCGAACGGCAGAATTGGGAGGTCATATCGATGGGTGTGATCAGTGTGGAAATCTGACCATCAGTTACAACTCCTGCAGGAACCGACATTGTCCGAAATGTCAGGGCAATAAGCGAGAGGATTGGATCGAAGCCCGAAGCACGGAACTCTTGCCGGTGCCTTATTTTCACGTGGTTTTCACCTTGCCCGAAGCGATTAATTCTTTGGCAATTCACCAGCCCAAAATCGTGTATGACACCCTGTTTGAAGCGACTTGGGAAACGCTTCAAACTTTTGGCAAAGCCAAGGAAATGCAAATGGGAATGATTGCCGTTTTGCACACTTGGGGACAACAATTGAGTTTGCATCCGCACCTGCATTGCATTGTGCCTGGTGGAGGAATCGATAAAAACGGACAATGGAAAAACAGTAGAACGGACGGCAAATTTCTGTTCCCCGTAAAAGCTTTGTCGAAGGTTTTCAGGGCTAAATATTGCCAAAAGCTCAAAGCAAAAAATCCGATTGGTTACGAGCAAATCCGGCAAGAGTTGTGGAGAAAACCGTGGGTAGTTTTTGCCAAAAAGCCATTTGGAAGTCCAAACTCTGTGGTGGAATATTTGGGGAGATACACCCATAAAATAGCCATTAGCAACCATCGAATCAAAAGTATAGACAACGAAAATCTGACTTTTGATTACAAGGATTATCGAGTGGCGGGCGTCAAAAAGCAAATGACGCTCTCACATCAGGAGTTTATCCGGAGGTTTGCGTTGCATATTTTGCCCAAACGGTTTGTCAAGATTCGTCATTATGGGTTTTTGAGCAGCACTTGGAAGCGGGAGAAGCTGAAACTTTTGCAGGAGAAACTCCAAGTAAAAGTCTTGGAAAAAGTAGAAAAGAAACCCTTCTTGCCCAAATGTCCGTGTTGCAAAACGGGCAATTTGCACCGAATAGCAGTTTTTGACCAGCGTGGTCCGCCTGCTTGGTATCTTGGCGGTGGCCAAAACACCATTCCCTGTAAAAGCTGATTTACGGGTAGGGCTAGTATGCCCAAAAGTGACCGAAAACACTATAAAACGACCTCGGAATTACTCCAAAAAAAAGAGGACTATAAATCCTCTTGTTATTCTCTCTAATTTTTTTACGATAAATGCATAGTGTTGACGGCAGGTACTCCGGTTCCGTTCAACACGAGTTTCATTGTTCGTGCTGCGCACGCAACGAAACTCTAGCTGTTATGCGATGCTATAATACGAGATGTTCATAATTTCCAATTTGTTTCCAGATTCCATTTTCACCTTTTTCAAAGATTATTTTTAAAACTCCAAAATAGTCATCTGTCTTTTCTCCCAAAAAAACGCCTTTGGATTTAATGTCTACTTCTATGAAAGCAAATTTATTATTTGAAGTGTAAATAGGTTCGCTAATCAAAAAGTAAAAGCCTTTTGTTTTTTTAGTATTATTAACTGTAAAATATTTTTTCTCTAATATTTTAATTTTTTTTGACTTCACATTTTGACAAGCTTGGCTTAAATATTTCTTTTCATTGTCATTAAATAAATTATCATATTTATTTGTAGAAAATATGTAAACATTATTGTAAGGATGATGTTCGTCTTCTTCAATTTCTTTTAAAACTTTTTCATCTTTCAAATTTATATCTAGCCAAAAACTTTTAGGATAAAATGTAATTGTTGAATCAACTATAATAAATTTTTCAGGAATTTTACCATTTAAGATTTTAATAATGCTAAAATTCTCTTCATTTTCAAATATAATTTTATAAAATTCATTTGTTTGAGAAAAGGAAAAATTACCAATTAGTAAAAACATTAAATAGATTATTTTATTTTTCATAGATGTCTTTTTCTAGGTTTTCTGGGCAAGTATCGCATAACGTCTTGTGGCTTTGCGAGGTTTGGGGAAAGCCTTCCCAATTTTTTGTTTTAAAACTTTTTCGGCAAGTACAAAACAGTTTTTAATTTAAGCTCTATGCCCAAATCTTGCAAAACCGCCGTTACCTGCTGTTTTCGTATTTATTTCTATTTTCCGCTGCAATTTAAGAATCTTTTTCGTATGTTTGGTTTCTAAATTTTTTAATTATGTCAAAAATTATAGTGTCCGAAGGTTTTCCAATTACTGATTTTCATAAAAAAGAATTGGAGCTAATACAATCTCTAATTGACAATTTTGATGGCAATTTTTTTGTTTATAACTACAATTCCATATTTGGTTTTTATGTAGATGGTAATTGTAGTAGCCTTCAAAATGAACTGTTACACTTAATAATTATTTTATCAGAAGGTTATAGAAATATTCATAAGCCTGTACCTGTTCTTATAGATAAAATTTCTACAAGGTGCGATGTGTATATAAATAATTTTTCTAAAGATTCAGAATTCCAAGCACTGATTAAAAATTTTATAGATGTTTTTTATAAAACTGACTTAGCTTTGTTCTTAGACGCTGATGAAATGGAGCAAATTTCTTTTGTAAGAGATAAGTATTTTACTAAACTTTGTCGCTTTTATAACCAGAACTAATAGGAGCAAGCGCAAAATTAAACATATGAAGATTTTTATTAACGAAATCTATTTTATGTTGCTCAAAAATACTGGGAACAACACTAAAATCATAATCACTTTCTTCACACATAACTGCTTTTATTCTTATAGGGTAATTTAGCACTTTTAGCTTACCTACTGACCTAATTATGCCAGTTACTATGTCTTGCAACTCTTTTGGAAACTCTTTGTTTTCTTCTTTCACGTTATTTTTTAAGTTTTATAACGCACCTTTTTTCACAACTTTGCGCAAAAAATAGCAGGTAACTCTTAAATATACGCAACTCCAAAAGTTGAAATATATTTAATTAATTGATTTTTAATTGTTTAATTCCGACAACACAAAAAAACGCAATGCGTTTTTTTGTGTTGTCGGTTTTGTGCTTTTAAAGCATACTTCAAAAATAAGAAAAATAGTATTACAAATTATCCAAAGGGCTAATTATTTTTCGAATACTTTTGTCGCTAACTTCTGTATAGAGCAAAGTGGTTTTGATATCGCTGTGTCCCAAGAGTTCTTGTATAAATCGGATGTCAGTGCCTTGTTCTAACAAATGGGTAGCATAACTGTGCCGCAAACTGTGAATGCCAACTGTTTTGTTTATTTTTGCTTTTAGCAATGCATTTTTAAAGACTTGTTGGGCACTTCGGCTGCTGTATTGCCCTCCATATTGTCCTTCAAATAAATATACAGTTGGTTTGTATTCAACAAAATACGAACGGAGTTGTACTAAAATACTTTGGGGCAAATTGACATAACGATCTTTTTTGCCTTTGCCTCTTTCAATAAAAACTTGCATAGCTTTACTATCAATATCGGTTATTTTTAGTTTCACAATTTCGGATACTCGTAGTCCTAAACCATAACATAGTTTAAGCATTGTGTTGTGTTTTAAATTGGGAGTTACTTCAAACAGCTTTTTGATATCAACAGGAGCAATTACTTTGGGCAATTTTGAAGGTTTTTTTGGTCTTGGTATTTCTATCAGAAAGCGTTCTCTTCTTAACACTTGTTCATAATAAAATTTGATGGCATTGATGCGACTATGCACAGTAGCTTCGGATAGTTTTAGTTCATTAATGCAAAATAAAACATAGTTGCGAATGTCTTCGGTAGTTCGGTTTTGAGCAGGAATTTCTTTTAAGTAGTTGAGATAAATGCCAAATTCATTGCGATAGGTCTTTAAGGTATTATCGCTGTAGCCCTTTAATTGAATTTCTTCAATAAACCGTTTCAAAACCAGTTGATTGTTTTCTTGAATTTGGGATAATGCCGATTTTCCTTCGTTACTATTGATTTTAAACCGAATCCTATTTTCCTCCGTATCAGGAAGATGCCAAACGCCCAGAGTTTGACTCCAGCGGGAGCCTTCGAGTTGTTTTATTCGGGCAATCCATTCGGCATTTTTTTCGAAATAGACGGCGATTCGTTTGCTGCCTCGGTGCGTGATAATTTTGGCTTCCCAGTTCATAATCAGTTCTTTTGTTTTGCTAAAGTAAAGAAAATAGCCTTAGTTTTGAAAATCAGTCCTGTTGGCAATGTAAAAGTGTTTCAAGGAGGCCTATTTTTTATTTATATTGGTCTAAGTTTTTAAAACCATAAGCACCATATTTCTAAAAGATATATATGTATTGTTTAATTTCTATATATCTTTTGTTTAATTTCCATATATCTTTTATTTAAAAGATATATGGAAATTAATAAGACTTTATATATTTATAAATATCTTTGTACTTATGAAATAATTGTAATAACCTGAATACTTTTATGTATGGCCATATCGTTCAAAATGGTGCCTAAAAAAAACATTATGGCCTCACCACCTGTAACTAAATACTATCCTTGTGCTGTAAACACAGGCGAAGTTGATCTGAATCGGTTGGCTTCCATTGTGGCTTCGCAATCGACTGTTAGCCGTGCCGATTGTTATGCCGTTATTGTGGCTCTAACTCAAGCTATTGGCGATTCGCTGTCCGAAGGACATATCGTAAAGATTGAGGATCTGGGTACTTTTCAAATCACCTTGCAAGGTTTGCCGGCAGATTCTCCCGACGATTTGGGAAAATCCAGCATCAAAGGAGCCAAAATCATCTACAAACCCTCGAGAGATTTGAAGCAAACGCTAAAGCAATTGACTTATAAAAGGATGCGGTAGCAGGAAGGAGATGTCAATAAAAAAAGGAGTCTTGGTTGGGGTGCTGGCTAAAGCCAAATTGTTTTAAACTATAAAAAAGTGCGAACTTTACCAAAACTTTGCGAACTTTGCGCTTAAATAGAAAACAATGAAAATAAACCCAAAAAACGGAATCGACAAGCTCCTTTTCGGAATGAAACAAAACGACGTTACTGCCCTGTACGGAAAACCCAACCGGAATTACAAGGACGAAGACGACAACGTGATTTTTGCCTACAATGCCTTGAAAATGCGCTTGACGTTCTACCAGGAAGAAGAATTCAAACTGGGATATATCGTGGCTTCTAGTCCAGACCTGGAGCTGTTTGGCAACAAAGTCATTGGCAAAAAAATCAATGAAGTCAAAAAGGAATTGGCCTCCAAAGGAATCACCAAATTCACCCAAGAAGATTTTGACACTTTCGAAAATTATTTCAACGAAGACAATTGGTTTATCCTGCAAACCGAATTTGACGAGGTCGTGAAATTTGAAATTGGCGCCATCATCAATGCCAAGGACGAATTCGACTGGAAGTTTGGCAAGAAATAAGTCGTTTACAAAAAAAAAAAGAAACCCGAAAAATTTTAAATCTTTCGGGTTTTCTTTTTTATAAAAGCCATTTAGGATGAGCTCTTTTCTATTTTATTTTTTGGGATCGGCTTTGATTTCCAACATTTCTATCTCAAAAATAAGTGTTGCATTGGGCGGAATCACGCCACCGGCACCTCTTTCGCCATAAGCAAGGTTTGAAGGGATAAAAATAACCGCTTTGTCACCATAGGATATCAGGTTCAATCCTTCGAGAAATCCAGGAATCATGCCTTCTTTTTTTCCGGCTTCAATAGGGAAGGGCTGGTATCCGTTTTGGGCAGCCCTGCTGGCATCATGTTTTCCAAAAGTTTTGGAAACCTCTTCATAGTTGCTGTCAAACAGATTGCCGTCTTCAAAATAACCGGCATAATTGAAGTTGAAAGTAGTTCCATCTGCCGGTTTTACTCCAGTTCCTTTTTCCGTTATTTTATAGATCAATCCTGAGGCGGTCTTGGTTCCAGTAGCTTTTGTCGCTGCCAAATAAGCCGCTTTTGCGTTGATGACACTCCCGTATTTTTCGAGGTAAACTCTTTTGGCTTCCGCTTCGATTGCTGCCTGTTTTTTCTGGTTTTCGGCATTAATGGCGGCTTGTTTCTTGGTATCTTCGTCTTTATTGGAATAATAATCCGTGAATACTTTTACCGCATCAAATGCTTTGGCCGCAGTTCCTTTTCTGGTAATGGTAACTTTGAGAATTACATCATTTTGTGCAATCTTGTTCACAACATCCATTCCTGTAGTTACATGGCCAAAAATGGTGTGTACTCCGGTTAACCAAGGGGTGTCTTTATGGGTAATGAAAAACTGGCTTCCATTGGTGGCTGGACCCGAATTGGCCATGGCCAAAATGCCGCCTTTGTCAAATTTTAAATCCGTGATTTCATCCTTGAAGGCATAACCTGGATTACCAGACCCGTTTCCGGAAGGATCGCCACCTTGAATCATGAAATCGGCAATTACCCTGTGAAACGTCAAGCCATCATAAAAAGGTTTGGCTTTCAGTTTTTCGTTGGTTACAAAGGTGTTTTTTCCCTCGGCAAGCGAAATAAAGTTGGCTACGGTAACCGGCGTTTTTTGGTATTCCAATAGGACAACGATAGTTCCTTTATTGGTAAGAATCGTGGCAAAAATACCATCGGCGGCGGCCGTGGTTTTTGGGGTTGGCTTTGCTGTCGGACTGGCTTTTGTTGTTGTCGCAGGTTTTTTGGTCGCAACCGGTTTTTTTGCAGTTTGGGCTTGCATGTTCAGTATTCCCAAGAACAATAATAACAAGATTTTGGCTTTCATTTTTAGTTGAATTAAGGTCTATTGTTTAATGATTTATTGCGGTAAATTTTCGAGTAGTTCAATTTCAAAAATGATGTTGGCATTGGGCGGAATTACGCCATTGGCTCCTGCTTCTCCATACGCCAATTTAGAAGGGATGAACAGCACGGCTTTGTCTCCAAAAGACAGTTTTTCCAATCCTTCGATAAAACCGGGAATCATGCCGTCTTTTCGACCTGCTTGAAATGGAATGGGTTGGTATCCTCCTTGGGCAGCCCTGTTTTCGTCATATTTTCCAAATGTTTTTGAAACGTCTTCCATGCTGGAATCAAATAGCGTTCCGTTTTCCAGAAAACCGGCATAGTGAATGTAAATGTTGGCACCGCTGGCAGGTTTCTTGCCACCCGCTTTTTTGGTAATCACATATTGCAATCCTGATGGTGTCTTGGTGGCTTTGGCTTTCAAGGCGGCAAGCGAAGCTACTTTTTGGTCATAGACGACTTTGTATTTCGCATTGGCAGCGGCATCAAGAGCAAACTTGTTTTTTTGGTTTTCTGCTTCCACGGCAAAGTAATCACGGAAGGTTTTTACGGCATCAAACTTTTTGGCGGCTTCCCCGTTTCGGATAATGGTTATGGTCTTGATGAAATCGTCTTGTAGAATTTTATTGACTACTTCCATGCCATTTTCTACCACGTGACCAAAAATGGTGTGTTTTCCGTCTAGCCAAGGTGTTTCGACATGGGTGATGAAAAATTGGCTGCTGTTGGTTGCCGGACCGCCATTGGCCATGGCCAAAACGCCGCCTTTGTCAAAACGCATATCGGTAATTTCGTCCTTGAATTTGTAACCGGCATCGCCGGAACCCGTTCCCAATGGGTCTCCAGTCTGGATCATGAAATCGGCAATGACCCTGTGAAACTTCAAACCATCATAAAAGGGTTTGTTTTTTAGATTTTCATTGGTGATAAATTCATTTTTTCCTTCGGCCAATGTCACAAAGTTGGCCACGGTGATTGGCGCTTTTTCATAATCCAATTGTACGATGACAGTACCTTTATTTGTTTCGATTTTGGCATATAATCCGTCGGGAAGATTGTTTTTTCCTTCTTTGCAGGAAAATAAAGAGGCCGTTAGAAGTAACAAAAATAGAATGTTTTTTTTCATTTTAAATAAATTGCTTAATTGGTTAAAGTGTCTTTTTGTTTGATTGGAGTTGGTTTTTGTCTTTGTTTTAACTGTTCGCTATTGCTCGAATCTTGTTGGTTTGTGTTTTTTGTCTTGAGGACAATCTCTTTTTTAAAGGCTTCTTCGGATATGAAATTATGCAGGGTCACGGTAACCATCAAGGGCTGGTTGGTGCCAATTTTCTTGTCGTCGCCGTGGTAGCCAAAAGCGATATGCGAAGGGAAAAGAAAAATTACTTTCTCGTTTTTATGCATCAATTTGATGCCTTCCCGCAAACCGGTCATGATATTTTGTTTGTCGACGGCATAGGTTTGAGGTCTTAATTCGAGTTCCGAATAAATGACGTTCCCTTTCAAATCCTTGATTTCGTAGTCAAAAAAGGCCACGTCTCCTTTTTTGGGAGTCAAGGTATCTTGAATATTTTGAACCACGTAAGTGTACCAATATCCTTTTGTCGAAGCGAGGTATTTTATTTTGGGATTGCTTTTAATCAGGGAATCGATTTGTTCTTCTTCGCTGGCTATTAATTTCTTGTTTCGTTCCGCCGATTTTTTCATGAAAGTTCCCGAGGCTTGCGAAATAGGTCTTCGGGCTTCTTGACTTTGTTTGCAACTGGTCAGCAAAATAGCAACCAAGAATACAAAAGGAATAAGTGTGCTGTATTTCATGCTGTTTTAGATTTTTAGTTTGGTTACCAAATCTTCAAATTTATTTACGGTTTCTTCCATCGACAATTCCGATTTTCCTCCGGCAGCATTGCGATGTCCACCGCCGTTAAAATGTGCTCTTGCAAAAAGATTCACGTCGAAATCACCTTGGGAACGGAAAGAAATCTTGATGATTTTCTCTTCGGCATTTTCGATAAAAATAGCCGTAAAAACAATGCCCTTGATGCTTAATCCATAATTGACGATGCCTTCGGTGTCGCCTTTTATGTGGTTGAAAGTATCGAGTTCTTCTTGTGTTAGAGTGGTGTAAGCCGTTTTATGGTCGGCTAAAACCTTCATGTTTTGAAGTGCCCTGCCCAGCAATTGCAATCTGCCATAGGAACTGTTGTCGTAAAGCAAGGTCGGAATCTCCGTGTTTTCGACACCCAAGTCAATCAAATCGGCAATGATCCTGTGGGTTGTTCCGGTTGTTTTTGGAAAACGAAAAGAACCTGAATCGGTCAAAATTCCGGTATAGATGCAGGTGGCCATGGTTTTGTCGATGTCTGCTTTTTTGCCAAGGAAACAAATAAAATTATACAACATTTCGCAAGTCGATCCAAAAGCGGTATCCGAATAAGTTACCACCGCATAATCATCCGGCGATTGATGGTGGTCAATCATCACGAAAGGAACGCTGAGTTTTTCGAGCACGTTTTCCATTTCGCCCACGCGGTGCAAGGCATTAAAATCCAGCGTGAAAACCAGTTCGGATTCTTCCAGGACTTTAGTGCAGTTTTTTTTGTCTTTTTCGAATATCTTGACGGTTTCCGAGCCTGGCATCCAAGCCAAAAAGTCGGGAAATTCGTTTGGGGAAACCACAACGGGATGGTGGTTGTTTTTTAATAAAAAGTGGTATAATCCGAGGGTTGAACCCATCGCGTCGCCGTCGGGGCTTCGATGCGGAATGATGGCAATCTTTTTTGGAGTTGCCAACAACTGCTGTATGGCTTGAATGTCTTGTTCTTTCATATGTGTAAATTATATTTTTCAGCGGTCACATATGGTATCGCCTTTTATTATTGGTGTTTGCTTAGGCAAACTTCTTGTTAGTGGCGATTTCATAGTTTGCGAATTTACATTTTTTTAGTGTAATCTTCGAAACAATTATCAGGGCATTCGCTTTTAAAATTTTTGCCACGAATTACACGAATAAACACGAATTACAACTAGATTTTAATTCCACGAATTCTTAAAAACAGATAAAATTCGTGCAATTCGATTTCAAATTTGATAAAAATTAGTGACAATTGGTGTAATTCGTGGCTAATTTTTTTTTCTTTTTTAAAAGCGAACGCCCTGAACAATTATAGATTTAACAAACTTTTAAAAAACTAAAAATCTTCCAAATCTTTTCTTTTAAAGCGTTGGTAGAAGCGGTATTTTGCTCCTTTTACAATTTGCGAATGATAAATTCCGATGGAACCGGAAGCAAAATAAGCCAGCACGCAAGCAATGCCAATGTAAACGCCACTTTCAATGCCAAAAAGTTCCATTCCCATAACGGTACAGGCAATAGGAGTGTGGGTGGCTCCCGAAAATACGGCCACGAATCCCATTCCTGCCAAAAGGGCGATCGGCAAAGGAATGACCAGTGACAAGGCGCTTCCCAAGGTGGCGCCAACAAAGAATAACGGAGTAACTTCGCCGCCTTTAAATCCGGCACCCAACGTGAATCCGGTAAACAGTGTTTTTAACAAAAAATCATGGGATTGATTTGGATTCGAGAATGAATCGACGATGCCGGGAACTCCCAAACCAATGTATTTCGTGGTTCCCATAAGATAAATGGCGATAACCAAAACTAATCCTCCCACAAACGGGCGCAAGGGCGGATATTCTATTGTTTTTGCAAATAGTCTTCCCCAAAAATGGGTTGTTCTGGAAAAAAGCATGGCTGCCAACCCGAATGCAATACTCGCCACAATGATCCAAGGCATAATTTGCAGCGACATTTCGGGCACGACCGGAATTTGGTAATGCGTGTGTTTTACTTGCCAAAACTCGACGGTAAAATAGGCAACATAAGCCACCAAAAAGGAAAGTACGCTGCTTTTGAGGCTGATTTTGCTGAAATACAAAACTTCCAAGGCAAACAAGGCTCCAGCCAATGGTGTGCCAAAAACAGATGCGAAACCTGCACTGATTCCCAGAATAATGAGTGTTTTTCTGTCGGAATTGTCCAGTTTATCTCTCGACTGCGCTCGAGATGACAGTCTAGAAAATTGGTCGGCGA
The DNA here is from genome assembly GCF_027111315.2 of Flavobacterium limnophilum. GTDB lineage: Bacteria > Bacteroidota > Bacteroidia > Flavobacteriales > Flavobacteriaceae > Flavobacterium > Flavobacterium limnophilum. The sequence goes on from NZ_CP114289.2 coordinate 1,025,701, forward strand.
TTGCTCCGCCCATTTGTACGGCCGTGCCTTCGCGACCAGCCGAACCTCCAAAAAGATGGGTGATTAAAGTGCTGGCCAACACCATCGGAGCCATTTTGAAAGGAATGGTTTTTTGTGGATTTTCGTATTCTTCCAGCAACAAGTTATTGCCTTTCACGACAGTTGCCCCATATTGATGGTACAGCCATCCTATGTATAGTCCGCCCATTGGCAACAGCCAAATAATCCAATTGTTGTGTTCCCTGAATTGGGTAACCCATTCCAACGACACCAAAAAAAAGGCCGAAGCCGAACCTGAAAGAATGCCTGTCAAAACACAAATGAAAATCCATTTGAGGGAGAGAAGAAGGATTTTTTTTAGGTTCATTAAATGCAGTACTTTAATTAGATTGCTCTTTTTACTAGAATGAAATAAGGTTATTTGTCATTCCGCAGGAATCTCTTTTATGGTTCTTGTTTGTTGAGATTCCTTCGGAATGACAAAATTGTAGTGATTGCTTCGTTCCTCGCAATGACAATATTAATATTATTCAGCAGCTACAGCCGTAAATTCTATTTCCACCAAATATTCAGGAGCTACCAATTTGCTCACTTCATAGAAACCGGTTGCTGGTTTGATGTCTTTGAAAAAAGTGGCATGTGCTTTGGCAACATCCTCAAAAGAAGTTATGTCGGTGGTGAAAATGCGGGTACGAATCACGTCTTTCATTCCTACATTAAGGTCTTCCAATACTTTTTCTATTCTTTCCAAAATGTTCAGGGTTTGGGCATAAGCATCGTCGGCTTTTACTTTTTCACCGTCCACAATGGCCACGGTTCCCGATACTTCAATGATATTTCCAATGCGAACCGCACGACAATAACCCATTTTGTCTTCCCATGGAGAACCTGTCAAGATGTTTTCTCTTTTCATTTTAATTGTTTTTGTGTTGATTTTTAGAGAGTTGGTTTTCAACTCTTGTGTTTGTTTCAGTGCCGCAATTTATAAAAATTTGGAAAGAAATCGCGTAAATTTTTAATTCTAAAAGATTAAATGACTGGAATTGGTTTTAGAGCCACTTAATTCTTCAAAATGTAATAAATTTTATAATTGGATGTTATATAAGTAGCGTTTGGTTGCACGACAAATTGCATTTTAAAAAATTTTTGCTGTGTTTCTTGCTATTTGTCACGCTGCAAGCGTCCCAATTAAGTTGCTCTAGTTTGTTGAGACGCTTTCAGCGTGACTAACCAAATTGATTGTGTTTGTTTTCCAGAGAACAACTAATTGATTTTTCGGAAAAGTTCAATTTGTCGTGCGCCCGTAGCGTTTAATTATACCATTTTATGGTTTTGGACTTTTTGTTTTAAATGTAATTGCACTGATTAACCTATTATGTAAATGTCATGAAAAGAATAGTGTTTTTTGTTTTTGTAGTATGCATGTCTTTAACTGGCTATGCACAGAAAGAATTTGATGTCAAGTTCAAGCCCATTCCAGCCAAAAAATCGAAAACGAAAGAAGTCATTCCTCCAAAAGTCGTTTCGCCAAAAATTACGCCGCCTGCTGTCGTGAAAAAACCGGATTCCTTGCAGGTCAATCCCGATGCTCTTTTCAAGGACAGCAATCTGTATAAAAAAGAAGATAATTCGGAAGGTGTTTTCTATAGACGAAATCAATATTTGGGTAGTTTCAAAATCAAGACCTTTACCTCGACCATACGGTATCGTGACGCCGCTTTTGTGGATGGCGACAAGATAAAAGTGTATTTGAACGGTAAAGTAATTGAACCCGAAGTTGTCATGGATGGAGATTTCAAGGGATTCAAGATCAAATTGGAAAAAGGCATCAACAGGATTGATTTTGAAGCCTTGAATGAAGGTTTTGCATCGCCCAATACGGCGGAACTCCAGGTTTTTGACGATTTGGGAGTTGTTGTTTCCTCCAGCCAGTGGAATGTGGGCACGGGCTATAAAGCCACCATTATATTGGTTAAAGAATAATAGTTTCTCTTTAGTAATTCTCCTTCGTCGCTTCGAGTGATTTTAAATAGTAATGCGACAGCTTTACTATTTAAAATTGTATCGAGAAGTTTTTTAATCATAAGGTTCTCGATACAATTTTTAAAGCTTTACATTTTTTTGTTTCATTAACCATTTCTTTAGGCTTTAAAAATCACTCGAACTGACGGATAAGATTGAATAGGATTTAAACTTCAATTTTTCTATTCAATTAATAAAATCCTGAAAATTATTTTATGTTATTTTTGTGACTTTTGACAATTGATTTCCATTATTTTTGGACTTTTTAAATATTGATTCATCAATAGGAGAAACAACATGAAGCAGATTCTTTTTTTTATTCTTATACTTGGTATTACCTCAAAAGCCTTTGGACAGGCTGAATTCAACACCAAATTCAGGCCCATCAAGCCTCAAACCACGACAGCAAAGCCCAAAAGCGACATCAAGCCGCCGACCAATTTGCCTAAATTGAATATACCAAAAATCGTCGCTCCCAATGTATTGAAGGAAACGAATATTTTTGGCACCAAACCCAAACCCAACAATGCATTCGAGATAGGTACTCCCGAGAATCATTTTTCGATGGTTATGAAAAATAAATTCGAGCATAAGCTGGGCGATGTTTATCAAAGCAAAATGGCCAAGGATTTGGATAAAACAATGGTTAGGGAAGGGTTGAAGGAAGATAGTAGTTCATTGGATAGAAAAGATAGATATTTGGGTGATTATAAAACCAAATCTGAATTTTTGGTAGTGAAGTACAGGGATTATATCCAAATTGACGGCGATTTGATTAATGTCTATTTGAATGACAAGTTAATACAATCTCAACTGTACTTGTATTCTCAATTGGACGAATTTAAAATTCCTTTGGTATTGGGAATCAATAATATTGAGTTTGTTGTGGCAAGCCAAGGAACTTCTGGCGGAAACACGGCAGAAATTCACGTGGTTGATGATGCAGGAAAACCGATGACCAATGAATATTGGAATAATTTGGCACTGGGAACCAGAATCAAATTAATTGTTATGAAGGAGTGATTGGCAGAAATCTATTTCCAAATAATGACCAATGAAAGTCAATCACTAAAAAAAGAAACTAAAGGCTAATTTCTAAATAGTTACAAATTTTTCAAATTTCGATTTTTCAATCCCAATTATATAAAGTATTTTTGCCGAATGCAACACAACGTACTTATTTTAGATTTCGGATCGCAATACACACAGCTTATTGCTCGAAGAGTTCGCGAATTAAATATTTTCTGCGAAATTTTCCCTTACAATCATTTTCCGAGTGATTTATCAAGTTATAAAGCGGTAATTCTTGGTGGAAGCCCTTTTTCTGTTAGAGGAGAAGATGCACCACACCCGGATTTATCCCAAATTAGAGGAAAACTACCCATGCTTGCCGTTTGTTACGGAGCGCAATATTTAGCCCATTTCAGTGGGGGAGAAGTTGCCGCATCCAATACAAGAGAATACGGAAGAGCCAATTTGTCCTATATTAAAGAAGAAGAAATTTTCTTCGAAGGTGTTTCCGAAAACAGCCAAGTTTGGATGAGTCATAGCGACAGCATCAAGGCTTTGCCAACCAATGGAGTGAAACTGGCCAGCACGCACGACGTGGAATTTGCCGCTTACAAAATTGAAGGCGAAACGACTTATGCCATTCAATACCATCCCGAAGTTTTCCATTCCACGGATGGATCCAAAATGTTGGAGAATTTCTTGGTGAAAATTGCCCATGTTCCCCAAAATTTCACGCCAGGTGCTTTCGTTGAAGAAATCGTGGCCGAAATGAAGGAGAAAATCGGAAACGACAAAGTGGTTTTGGGACTTTCAGGAGGAGTAGATTCGACAGTGGCAGCGGTTTTATTGAACAAAGCCATTGGAAAAAACTTGTATTGTATTTTCGTGAACAACGGATTGCTTCGCAAGAATGAGTTCCAATCTGTTTTGGATCAATACGAAGGAATGGGCTTGAACGTGAAAGGAGTGGATGCTTCCCAACGTTTTTATGATGCCTTGGCAGGAGTTACCGATCCAGAATTAAAAAGAAAAGCCATTGGTAATGCTTTTATCGAGGTTTTTGACGTTGAGTCACACCGCATAGAAGACGTTACTTGGTTGGCACAGGGAACAATATATCCTGACGTAATCGAATCGGTTTCGGTAAAAGGACCATCGGCAACCATCAAATCACACCATAATGTGGGAGGTTTGCCAGATTACATGAAATTGAAAGTGGTGGAGCCTTTGCGCATGCTTTTCAAGGACGAAGTGCGTAGAGTGGGAGCAACTTTAGGAATTGACCCTGAATTATTGGGAAGACATCCTTTCCCGGGACCTGGATTGTCGATTCGTATTTTGGGAGACATTACCTTGGAAAAAGTGCAAATCTTGCAAGACGTGGATAAAGTTTTTATCGACGGATTGAAATCTTGGGGATTATACGATAAAGTTTGGCAAGCCGGAGCGATTTTACTTCCCGTAAACAGCGTTGGAGTAATGGGCGATGAGCGTACCTACGAAAAAGTGGTGGCGCTTCGTGCCGTGGAATCTACGGATGGAATGACCGCTGATTGGGTGCATTTGCCTTATGATTTCTTGATGAAAGTGTCCAACGACATTATCAATAAAGTAAAAGGGGTGAATCGTGTAGTTTACGATATCAGCTCCAAACCGCCAGCAACAATTGAGTGGGAATAATATTATTTTTTAAGATTAAGTCGTTACATTTGTAACGACTTAATTTTTTAAATTCTATTTATGAAATATTTTTTTAGCGTTTTATTGTTGACTGTTTTTATTTCTAATGTCTCTTTCGGACAGCAAGCTACAACAACTCACAAAGTTCTAAAAGGCGAAAACATAACCCAAATCGCCCAAAATCACAAAACCACTCCTGCTGAAATTTATAAACTGAATCCAGAAGCGCAAGGCGGAATTAGCGAAAACCAAATACTGAATATTCCGGAAAGACTTGCTCAACCCAAAAATACAATTGCCCATATTGTAGCTCCCAAAGAAACCTTGTATGGTTTGGCTACCAAGTACAAAGTAAAAGTGGAAGCCATTCAAACTTTGAATGCAGCAGCTCTTGCTAATGGTATGCAAATAGGAGAGGAATTATTTATTCCTGAAGCTACAATTCAAAAAACAGAAACAGTTGGTGTAAAAAGTACCCACCTAGTTCAGGCAAAAGAGTCTTTGTTCAGCATTGCCAGACAATATAATGTATCCGTTGAAGATTTAGACAAAGCCAATTCAGATTTGCTGAAAGACGGTTTGCAAATCGGACAGGAAATCAAAATCCCAAACAAAAAGAAAACTTTAGATGGTAGAGTGAGAGTCATCAATGACGAAACTATTTTCCATGTAGTCAAGCCCAAAGAAACGAAATATTCCATAGCCAAACAATTTGGGATTTCGGTGGCACAATTAGAATCCCAAAATCCTGAAATTGTAAACGGATTGATTGAAGGCAATAAGTTGGCCATCAACGTGCAAGCCGTCAAGCCAACCAATGAAAACGAAGAGCTAATGATTGCCTTGGCCGAAAAGCAGGTGGTAGTTGAAAAATCAAAAGCCAAGGAAGCTGAAATTGAAAAATTGTCCGACAAGTTATATGTACAACGACAAATCAATCAAAAGGTACTGAAAATAAATTCCTTGCAAATCAATTTGGATCAAATTGATGTTTCAAAAGAAGGTTCCGTAGAAAGATTAAAACTGGTATTGGAAGCCAACAAAAACATTCAGGATGTTTTGATTTCCAAATTAGATTCGTTGGTTTACAGGATGAACGAAGAATTGGATGACATCAAAAACACCGAAATTACAAATATTGAGGACTCCAAAAGACTTGAAAAAATATCGTACGACAATATTGCCAAAACAAGCCAACTGTCAACAGAACTTAAAAAAGAATTGGCCGAAAACAGAAAAGTTTATACAGGGTTCATGAATAAAGCAGAGCAAATGGTCGTGGCCGAAAATTTAATCTACAAGAAAAAAGTCAGAGAAAATCAAAGTGCCAATGCAAAACCGATGGACGATGCCACACCAGACAAGATAAAAGAAATGACGGTGGAAAAATTGGCCTATGAACAAAAGCGCAGGGATGAATTAACCGATCAAATAACGGAAATCCTCGAATCTATTGACAGTCAAAAGAAGGTAGAGATAAAAAGACATATTAGTAAAGCGGTTTTTTATACCCAGGAAGCCAGAGATTTTGACGATAAAGTGGCATTGGTCAAACTAGAAAGATATAAAACAAAAGCAGAAGCATCCCAATCCAAAGCAAAAATGAACACAGAACTGGATTCAACCCCATCGAAAGAAAAAATAAAATATGTTGAACCCAGAATTGAAACCTGCAACAATCTCAAAGCAGTAAACAACGGCTATTATCTTGTGATAGACAGTTATAAAGAAGCTTCGGAAAGAGATCATTTTATTATGCAATTAATCGATTCAGGCGAACTCAATTCGAGTTTCTTTTTTAATGTAAATGCACTGGTTTATTACGTTTATACCAACTATTATAAGACAAAAGAAGAAGTAATTGAAGAATACAAACAAAAAAGTGGCCAATTTCTTTATGATAAAATGTTTATTGTCAAAATTGAAAATGAATAATTTATTTGGCAAATCCTTAACGGTTCTTTCCAAATTTGAATATTAAATTTACCCCAAAAAATTAATTTATTTACCTACAATGAAATATTTTATAACGGTTTGTTTGGCTATTTTGGTTTTTTCTTTCAATGGTTTTTCACAAGAAAAAAATAGTACGCACAAGGTTGAAAAAGGCGAAACAGTAGCCCAAATTGCACAAAAATACAATGTCACCCCTTATGATATTTATAAATTAAATCCCGATGCCCAAAGTGGTTTGAAGCCCAACAGCGTTTTGCTGATTCCTAAAAAATCGGCTACTTCAAAAGCAACTGTTCAAGCCAAAACGCATAAAGTAGCACCCAAAGAGACTTTGTTTGCCATCGAAAAAAAATATGGTGTTTCAGACGAAGCCTTGAAAAAAGCCAATCCCGATTTGGAGAAATTAGGATTGCAAATCGGACAAACACTTGTTATCCCTTCGAATACGGGTTCGAAAACTGTAGCTTCAATACCGGAGAAACCCGTTTATCACGAAGTACTTCCAAAGGAAACCAAGTTTTCCATTGCCAAAAAATATGGAATTACCATCGAAGAATTGGAAAAACGAAACCCTGAAATTATTCCTAATCTGCCAATAGGATACCAATTGTTGATCAAAGGGACTGCTCCAAAAACGGATAAAGGTGTAACGGTTGCCACTCCAAAAGAAACTCCAAAACCCATTGTTCCCAAAGTTGCTCCAGCCATCCGTTATGTGGATTACGAGGTGAAACCCAAAGAGACTTTGTACAGTTTGTCCAAATCGTCTGGTTTGAGTCAAGAGGAATTCATCCAATTGAATCCGGCTTTGGCCAATGGTGTCGAAGTGGGGATGGTCTTGAAAGTGCCGTCAACAGCTGCAATGACACCCGAAACCAAGAAAGTCTATACCTCTTTGTCGAAAAAAACTACCGATAGAAAAAAACTGGTTTTGTTGTTGCCTTTCAATTTGTCGAAAATAGAAAGCGACACCATAAATTCAACTGCGTCTCGCTTGAAAAAAGACAAGTTCCTGAACATGACTCTGGATTTTTACTCCGGTGCCTTGATGGCCATCGATTCTGCCAAAACACTGGGAATTCCAGTTGACATTAAAATTTTTGATTCTCAAGAAACCAAAAACAGTTCGAATATTTCCAGCATTAATCAAGAAAATAATCTAGAAACTGCCGATGCCATAATTGGTCCTTTTTATCAAAATAACGTGGAGAAAATGGCAGAGTTAGTAGGCAAAAACAATGTTCCGGTAATTTCCCCTTTGTCAAAAGATTTAGGAAATGCCTATCCTAATTTGTACCAAACGATTCCAACAAACGAAACTTTAAAGGCTGCCATGTTTGATTACATGAGAGCCAAAGGAGGCAATATCATTGCGGTGGTAGACAAGAAAAAGGAATCGGTTAGACAGTATATTCGTGAAAACCAAAAAGACGTACAATTTGCGCCTCTACAAGAAAACGGAAGTTTGTCTGTTGATGGTTTGAAAAGCTTGTTCGTTAAAGACAAAATAAATTATGTGGTCATGGAAACGGCCAACACGGTCATGATAAAATGGACGATGAGCACGATGATGAGTGCCATGGCCAATTACAAAATGCAGTTGGTGATTTTGGAACCGAACGAAACCTTGGACACGGATGAAATTAATTTCGTGAATTTGACCAAATTAAAATTGATGTATCCTTCGGTAACCCGCGAAAACGAATCTCCCGAAGCCTTGATTTTTGATAAGGAATACAGAAAGAAAAACAAGATTTTCCCGAGTAATTTTGCCACTCGTGGTTTCGACGTGATTTTTGACACCATGATGCGTTTGTCGCAAGACAAAACCTATCAGGAAACCGCCGATGCCGTTGCCACGGAGCAAGTGGACAACAAGTTTGAATATTACAAAAAAGAGGGCGGAGGCTACACCAATAAAGGTGTTTATATCCTGTATTACGACACTGATTTAACGATAAAAGAAGCGAATTAAGCTAGTGTTCAGTAATCAGTTTTTAGTATTCAGTTGTTTGAGCAGAAATCAATAAAAATAAACACGTAAAAGTTCCATAGGAACGATTCATATTGTAGCAACGGATTTTAATCCGTTGAGAATTATAAAATAGATAACAATAAATTATGACCTCAAAAGTAACTTATTTAGGAGATTTAAGAACATCGTCCATACACATACAATCCGGTAGCGAAATCATCTCCGATGCACCATTGGACAACAACGGAAAAGGCGAGGCTTTTTCGCCAACAGACACCGTGGCCAATGCATTGGCCAGTTGCATGATGACCGTTATGGGAATCAAGGCAAGAGATTTGAATGTAGATTTCACGGGTTCAACAGCAGCAGTGACCAAAATTATGCAAGCCGAACCCAGACGCATCAGCGCCATCGAAATTGTTTTTGACATAAACCTTGCCACTGACGAGAAAACCAAAACCATTCTCGAAAGGACTGCAATGACTTGTCCAGTTTTCTTGAGTTTGAATACCGAAATCGAGAAGAGGATTAGTTTTAATTGGAAATAAAAGAAAGAAGTGGGAAGTTAGAAGCGGGAAGAAGTTAGAAAAAAATATTTATCCCTACTAAGTAACAACTATTGTATAATGTCGTATTTTAAAATTAGACAAAATGACGCAACAGATTGATTTTAAATACTATTTGAAATTTTGCTCCTTTTGACTTTACGACATTTAAACTTTCGACTTACTTACTTCCCACTTCTAACTTCTAACTTCTAACTTCTAACTTCCCACTTCCCACTTCCCACTTCCCACTTCAATTATGGAACAAGACCCTAAACAACTCATCAAACTGGCGCACACCAAAATGCCTTTTGGTAAATATGAAGGCAAATATCTCATTGATTTGCCCGAGTATTATGTGGTTTGGTACTCCAACAAAGGTTTTCCGAAAGGAGAATTGGGACAGCAACTGCAATTGGTTTACGAATTAAAACTCAACGGCCTCGAAGAGTTGATTCGCAATATTCGAAAAAGATATCCAAAACCAATTTGATATAAAAAGAATTCCCCAATTTTCAAATTTGAAAATTGGGGAATTCTTTTTTAAGAAAGGCATGTTAATTAGTCATTTCGACGAAGGAGAAATCACATCAGTTGCTCTCGATTGTTGCTCTCGTTATGTGATTTCTCCTTCGTCGAAATGACAAAATTGTTAGTTAAATTCCAGCTTATTTCGTCACGATAATCACGATTTTATTGAAATCGGCAGCGGCGTTGATTACGGCTTTGTAATCGTCAAACTTGTTTAAAGGATAGTTGATGATGTTGTAAAATTCGGTGTTTTCCACCAAGATTTCATCGCCTTTTTGGGTGTATTTGCTAATGAAAGCCGCTTCGGTTTTGCCGTTAATTTGTGTTTTAAAATCCATTACAAATTTGTCCAGGTTTTTAACCGTCGCTCCTTTTGGCAACAAAATTTTGATGTTTCGAGTGTAAAAATGAGGATAATCAATCTCTACCGGCAATGTTCTTTTGTTTTCTTGGTAGAACTCCATTTGTTTGCCTATGGTTTCTCCCACAGAGAATAAATAGTTTTCTCCTGCTTTTTTAGTCAGGTCTTTGCCTTCATAGGTAACATTCAAAACGAAAGGTTTTTTGCCAATAAAATCGGTTCCGTCATTTTCCGTGGTCAAGGTTTTGTATTCTGTTTCCACGGTGTAGTTTTCGGCCACATTTTTCAAAAAGGCTTTGTATTGTTCTGCCGAAGCAAAATCCTTGATCGGTTGAAAATTTAAACCCGAATAACCTCCAAAAGTCAGGTTGCTCGTAATCAAGGGATTTTCGACATCGTTGGTGAAATCAACCGTAATGTTCATGATGTCGTGCGAAATGTCATTGCCCGGGATTTCGATAAAATTAATTTCTCCAATGCCCATTTTCACTCCCGCGAATGTTTTTTCCTTGATGAACAAACCGTTGTTGTTGGCTATTGTCATTGGGAATAAAGGAATGCGATACTCGATTTCTGTTGGTGTCAAGTATTTTTTGATGCTTGGGAAATAGAACAATAATTCGTTCAGGTTTTCGAAACTTTCAAAATCTTTGTCAAAAGGGATTTTGTATCGATTTGAAGTGAAAACCATGTTGTTTTCGATATTGAAGTTCTTGAAAACAGCCAAATATATTTTCAAGATATCGGTTTGATTGGCTTGTTTGGTTTCAATGACATTGGCCACGGTTTCCTTGGTGTCGATATACCTGTCGTAGTTTATGGTTTTCTTGATTTTGTTTTCGATGTTCCAAATTTGCTCTTGCAAATCGTTTGATTTTGGAATGGTTTTGCAAAAATCATCCAAAGTCTTTTGCACTTTCTTGTCCAATTCCGGGTTGAGTCTTTCGTACAAATTGGTCGAAAATTCCTTGAAGTTGTTTAGATTTCTACCGCCATTCATCAGGTTTTCATCCAGTTTATAGCGGAATAATTTCAATTGCAAATTCCAGTTCGAATAGTTTTCGTCGTTATCCAAAGCGGGAATATTCTTTTCCGTTACGGCAAGAATTGCCGTGTTTGGAATCTTTTTGTCATCAAGTACAGGCTCGCTTAAACCGTTGTAGGATTTGGTTTTGAAAACAAGATAACTGGGGTAAATCAATTCAAAATTCAAACTGCCAATAGGATATTCATCCTGCATTTTGATGGTTTGACCCGTGAATTCGGGATTTTCTTCCAATACATAAAGTTTTTCGATCACGGCACCTTTTTCGAGTCCGTTTACGGCAAAATAGTTGTATTTCATTCCTTTTTCCTGGTCCACGTCTTCCTTGATGTCTTTTTTGTCCAAATGAATGACAGAGCCGTTTTTCAGGATAACCCTGGCTTTGTTGACCAAAACACTTTCGTCAAGGCTGAAAGGAATATAAATTTTGTTGTTGCGCTCGATGGCATCATCCGAGTTGATGAAGATTTTTTCGTGCAACAAATGATACTGTTTGGCAGTTTTGCCCGAAACCACGATTTCTATTTTCGTGGTTCGCTCCAAGATTACTTCTTTCTCGTTTTTGTATTGGACTGGGATGTCAACTTTTGTTTCTTTCTCGTTCCAGTCGTAATTTTTAAAGGAGTATTCCTGTGCAAAAAACAGGGAAGAACACAAGAGGCTAACTACGGTAAAAATGGTTTTTAGGGAATTTCTTTTCATTATTTTTCCAATAAAATTAGGGTATCAGTATAATTGTTTTTCAGTTCTTTTATGGTCTTGTTCCAAAGTTCAAAGTCTGGTTTGTCCAGCAATAATTTCTTTTGTTTGAGTTGCGAATGTAAGATTATTTTATTGTTTTTTTGCTCGTAGACAAAATCTGCTTTGATATAATCGTTGTCTATGCTGAAGTTTTTCGGCAAGTATTTTACCGTGCAATTCTGCGGAATTTCCAGTTCATACAGGCTGTTGATGTAATTCAAATGTTCAAACTCAAATTTCGAAGAACGATCTTTTTCGATTATGACTTTTTCCAAAGGTTTGTCCAAGAATAAATTGACATACATTTCCTTGTCTACTTTCACGATATAATTGCCCAAATCAAAATTGTAACTTATTTGATACGGTTTGTCCCGGTCCTTGATGTTTTCTTCGGTGTAATCTTTTAAATTAAACTTGTTGTTGCCTTTCAATACAAGACCTTTAATCATTTCGAATCGGGTTTTGTTTGTGGCATCTCCAATTCTGGATAACAGGCGACTTCTGTTGTAACCATAGTATTCCACGTTTCCTGAACCTATCAATTTGTCTTTGTCAATCTTCATTTTTACCTGCTCCTTTACCTCATTTCTTTCGGCAGGAACAACTGGAACCGGGATGATCTTATAGGTTTCTCCATCATTATACATCGCTTCTTTTGCTTGAATGAAAGCGGTTGGAATTCCATAAAGGGTTTCCTTGTCGGTGGCATCCAGAAAGATGTATTCTTCTCCTTTTTTATAAACGGCAATCATGTGGTTGTCAACCGCCGGAGTGGGTAATTCTTCATAAGAATAAGGAATCTCGCGTGTTCCAATCCAACAAATATAAACGTTTTTGACATTGGCGTATTTAGCCATAGCCGTGATAATGCTGGCCATATCCTTGCAATCGCCAAATTTTCTTTCGCAAATTAAACTCGCTTCTCTTGGAATAAAACCTTCATATCCGTTTTCGAAAGCGATGTATTTGATATTGTCTTTTACCCAATAGAAAATACTTTTTACCTTGTCGTCGTCATTGGTTAAATTCTCTGTTATTTTGAGTGTAATGGCTTTTAATGTTGGGTCTTCGGTTTGGTTCAAGTTTTTTGTAAAACCTCTGTAGTAGTTGTACAACTTGTCGATGTCTCCTAAAACATCCACCTTTTTATTGTTGACCGTATAATCCTTGATGTAAATATTGATGTGCGGAATTATATACAAATAACCAGGTGAATTGCCTTCCATTTTCACGGGTTTTGCATCTTTTAAAGTCCATTTGTAAATCCATTTTCCTTTTTTTTCTGTTCTTGAAAATACAATGGCATTGGTTGGATCATTGAAGATTTTATATCCAATGTTGATGTTCTTGTCCGTTTTTATTTCCAATATGGAGTTTTTGATGGGCAATCCGCCGCCAAAAATAAATTTGTGCAGTAAAAAAGGATCCAAAAATTCCACTTGATAGTTATACACTTTTTTGGCTCCGGCTTCCAGATTTGGAAAAAGGAGTTGGCGTTCTTTAACGTCATCATAAAATACCGAACTTTGACCAGACTGTATTTCGTTGGTTTGGGTAACCTTGATCTTTTTTTCTTTGCCATTGGCGGTGACTACTGAATAGGCATCATAGCCCAATAGTTTGACCAATTCCGAATAACTGAAGGATTCTTTATTGCCAACAATCCCATTATCCGTTAGAATGATGGATTCAAATTGATTGTCCTGAACAACTTTTAGCTTGTTGTCTTCAATAGAAATATCATAAGATTGGGAGTCATTTAAGACTAATTCATTAAAATCGGGATATTGTTTTTTGTAGGCATCAAGGGAATTTTGGGCATTGCCGGTAAAAGCAAAAATCCCGTAAAAAGCCAATATATATAAGTGTTTATTTGATAATTTCGACCAATTCATCCGAATCATATTTTTTTGTTGTTGTTAATTTCCCATCATTGTAAATCAGTACGTTGCCGTGCAACTCGTCGTTTTTGTATTCGGCAGTCAACCAAGGTTTTCCGTCTTCCTTGAAGTATTCTTGAAGGCCTTCAAAATTACCGTTTACGAAGCGTTCTTTCTTGTAAACGTTGCCATTTGCATAATATTCCACACGCTCTCCATTTAATAAATTATTGGTGCTCTTGGATTCATATTCAGGTTTGCCCAATTCATTGTTGATGGTTAATTTTCCCTCGAAGTTTCCTTTTACGATATTCATTTGGATGGCTGTTTTTCCGTTAGGATAAGTAGAGGCGATTTCAGCCGTTTGGCCAATTATTTCCACTTTTTCGTTCAGTTCACCAGTTTTGTTTTTCTTGATGTAATATTTTATGATGTTGTCTTGGTAACCAACGATTAAAAGGGGTTCTCCTTTTTGGTTAAAATAGGTGTAATCCCCTTCGATTGACCCGTTTAACTGATTGCATTCCTGCATCTTCGATTTGTTATGATAAAATCGGGTTAATTTTCCGTTTTCATCACCAAAAGTATTTTCGTTGACGTATCTCAAATTGCCCACAATATCATAAATCTTGTCCAGACCATTCATTTTTCCTGCATAAAAAGTACTTTCCCTGAAAATCGTTCCCAATGGGCCATACTCTTTATAGCCATTGTGTCTTTGTCCATTGCTGAATTCTGTTTCCGTTATTGGATTATTGAATTTGTCTTTTTCCAATAATTTTCCGTTCAATTCGCCATTTACCAATTCATTGGCCACGGTTGTTGCCCCATTATTATAGCTCATCGTGAACTTGCCCGTTTTGTTTTTGCAATCGATGCTATTGTATTTTTCCCCTTTTGAATCATACCTTTCAGAGAAAGTCATCACGTCTTCGATGTACTGCTCTTTTTTGGAAATTGTCCCGTTTTGCCAATAATAAATTTTTTCAAAATTCGTGCCACCATTTACAAGAAAGCCTTCTGATTTCAAAGTACCGTTTGTGTAAAATGTTTTGTAAGGTCCATTTTGGCTCCCTTTTTCATAAGAATAATTCCGGTCTAATCTTCCATTTTCATAAACCTCATAAAGGCCATTTAGGGAATCATTCGAATAGTTTCTTATGGCATTTATCGATCCATTTTTGTTGTAATCATGGCTTAATCCATTTTGGTTTCCTTGGGTATAAAATTCTTGCAGTCTTTTGGCTCCCGATATAAAATGATGATTCCATTCTCCGGTTTTCTTTCCTTTTTCGAAATTTCCCGCGGCCAATGGGTTTCCGTCAAAATCTTTCATGACAAAAGGTTTGCTGGACAAACTGATTTCGATTGGTTTCGGATTGTTTTTGGCATATTGAACCGCCGATTTTAGTTCTCCCGATTTGTATTTTTCTTCAAAATACTTGTTGCCATTGCTGTCAAAATAGTTGTAGGTTTCCAGTTCTTCTTTGTCATTGTATAAAGATTCCGAAGATTTTTTTCCGTTTGGAAAGTAAGAAACCGATTTTTTTATTTTTCCGCCTTCATAAGTGCTTTCTTTTTCCAAGGTACCGTTGCTATAGTATGTTTTATAGAAATCTTTGATTTTTCCGTCGGCATAATTGGCTTCCGAGCTCACTAATTTACCGTCATAATATTCCATGTATTTGCCGTCGATCAAGTCGTTAATGCAAGTGTAGGTTTCCGTTATGTCGCCCACTTCATTATATTTGGTATAGAGGCCGTTCAATTTTCCGTTTACATAATTGGATTCTGATTTTAGGCTGCCATTTGGATATAGACAGGTTAATTTTCCTTCCCTTTCCCCTTTTGCAAAGTTGACTTCGCATTGTTTTCCTCCATTTACATAGTAAGAAGTTCCCAGTCCGTTTAATACGCCATCGGTATAATTTTCGACCACGCTTTTCAATCCATTCGAATAATAAGCAGTTCTGGTTCCGTCCACTTTTCCGTTTTTAAAGGATTTCTCTTCAATCAAAGTTCCTTTGTTGTCAAAATATTTTTGATAGCCATCCAGTTCGTTGTTCTTGAAGTTCAGGTCGCCGGCAAGATTTCCATCCCCATCCAGGTATTTGTATCTGCCTTCACTTTTTCCGTCAATTTGCGGGCCAATCAAGTAGGGTACTTGGTTTTTTATGGTCACGATTACTTCTTGTTGGGTACCAAAAATATCCATTTTTCTTTTTCCGAAATAGTTCCAAAAATCACCAAGGACATAATTATCGCTGAAATCAATCATTAATTTCTTTTTGGAAGTTAGTTTCTTGCCAATTTTTTCTTCCATTGATTGCAAAATATAATAGGAGTAGGCTTCAAATCGTTGCTTTTCCATCATGTCTTTAATCCAGGGAATATATAGGGTTTCAAAAAAACCGTCTCCCATTTTATGTTCCAATGCATATTCGGCAACAGCCTGGATTTGGCGGATGATGACGTCATCGATTTCTGATTTGACCTTATAGGCTGATTTCAAGGGCAATTGGTTTCTAAGAATAACTTCTATTTCTTCAAAATTATCTCCAGATTTCGAGAAAATAATTTTGTTTTTCCCTAAATAGTTTTGTCCATATTTTGCATTCAAATTCTGGATGGCTTTTTCGGCATATCGACCATTTGGGGCAATAATCAAATAACTCATCATGGCCAAGGTTGCTTCAGCTATTTTGCCGTTGTCGAGTGCGATTGCTCCCAGCAAATAATGGGAAGAACCGTGATTGGGGTCGTTGGTGATGATTCGTTCCAACAAATCGACCGCTTTTTGGGATTCCTCTTTTCGGATATACAAAATGGCAAAATTGTATAAAAAATTGGAAGAGTTGGGCAGGTATTTTTCGCCTTCGCTGAATATTTTTTCGGATTGGTCGTACTCTTTTTGGTCGCTCAAAAAACTGCCGTAAAGGGTGTACAAGGTCGGGAATTCCGGCATTAAATTTTTAGCATGTAAATCTTCAAAAAAGGCTTTCAATTCGTCTTTTTTTTCCAAAGCGGCAAGTGCCATCGCCTTTTCATACTGGACATCCAGGTATTTAGGATCGACTTTGATGATTTTTTCGTACTCTTTTATGGCATCGGCATATTTTTTTTCTTCATAAAGGGAAACCCCTTTTTTCAGAATCAAGTCGTTGTTGTATACAAAAGAGTAATCGGTTTGGGAATAGGAATTGGAAAAATAGCCAATAAAAAGCACAAAAAGTAGTTTCTTCATTTTTGAATTTAATTTTATCAAATATAGAATTTTTACCGAATGTTTGTAAGGATTTTAATAAAATTTTAAGTATTAATTTCCAAGTCCCGAATGTAGTCTCCGTATTCAAAATAGAACATTTCCAATGCGTGCATTTTTTCGAAAAAGAAGTCGAAAATTTCGTCCCAATACTTTCTGTTACTGACGCTAATTCCCGTTTTTTCTACCCAAACGCGACTAATTTTTTTGCCATTTTCCAGTACGAAGTTTTTTTCAAACACCAAGTCTTTTACAAAATCATCTTCCAATACCGTTTTTAAAGATTCCAGTTTTTCGAAATAGACGATACGTTTTTCGTCACTACGATGTTCGATATCGATCAAGACTTGCGCTTTTTTGTTGTCGACATAAAACTTAAAGGAGAAATCCTTGATTTTTGTATCGTATAAAATCCATTTTCGAGGATGTTTTTCGGCAAATTCTATCCAGAATTCCCTTTTTAATCGTTGTGCCTCTTCTTTGCTGTACATTTATGGTTTGTTGTTTATGGTTTGTTGTTTGTTGAAATTTCAATTTCAATTGTCATTGCCATCGAAATTAGGTATATTTACAAAACCTTTTTGGATTACAAAAATAGACTTTGATTATGGATTTTCAAGACTTTTTAGAATATGTTCCAAAATTAATGGATGTCAGTCTTCCAGCAGAAGAAGCGCATTTCAAAATGGCACCTTTGGAGCGAATCGAGAGCATGAAAAACTTGAAAATCGAGACTAAAAATCCAAAAACTGCGGCCGTGATGATGTTGTTTTATCCTAAAAATGGTGTGACTCATTTAGTGCTGATTGTTCGAAATTCCTACCAAGGCGTTCATTCTGCCCAAATCGCTTTTCCCGGCGGAAAATATGAACCAAGAGACCAGGTATTCGAAAATACGGCTTTGCGGGAAACTCATGAAGAAATAGGTGTTTCTCCGGATAGTATAGAGATAATGAAGGCTTTCACGCGTTTGTATATTCAGCCGAGCAATTTTATGGTGTATCCTTTTTTGGGAATTTGCAAAGAAGAAATTGTCTTTACTCCCGATTCAGATGAAGTTGCCGATATCATTGAATTGCCGCTTTCTGTTTTTTTGGGTAACGAGATTCTTGTAAGCGTGAATATCTCCACTTCCTATGCAGAAAATATCTCGGTGCCTGCTTTCAAAATAAAAGAACACATTGTTTGGGGAGCTACTGCGATGATGTTGAGTGAATTGAAAGAAGTACTGAAAAAAGTTCTTTAAATTATTATTTTCGTAAGTTTGCAATCCAATTTTATAAAACAGATAATTTTATGGGATTATTTAAAAGAAATCCGTTTGGACACATCCTATTTATAAAAAAGAATTTAATTCGGGTTTTTGCGTGTTTAACACACAGACGTTACAGAGGTTTTAATAGTTTGCAGATCGAAGGTTCCGAAATTATCACGACCTTGCCTGACACGAACGTGCTTTTTATATCCAATCATCAAACCTATTTTGCCGATGTGGTGGCGATGTTTCACGTTTTTAACGCCAGTTTGAGCGGGCGTGAGGATTCCATAAAAAATATTGGATACATTTGGCAACCCAAAATGAATATCTATTATGTCGCTGCCAAAGAAACGATGAAAGCCGGTTTGTTGCCCAGAGTTTTGTCTTATGCCGGAGCCATTACCGTCGAAAGAACTTGGCGCTCTTGTGGCAAAGATGTTACCGAAAAAAGAGAGATAAATCCCAATGATACCGAAAATATTAAAATAGCCCTGAAGGACGGTTGGGTTATTACTTTTCCGCAAGGAACAACAAAATCATTCAAACCGGTTCGAAAAGGAACGGCGCACATCATCAAACAGTACAAGCCTATTGTTGTTCCGATTGTGATTGACGGCTTTCGACGCTCGTTTGACAAAAAGGGATTGCGCATGAAAAAGAAGGATATCCTGCAATCTTTCATTATCAAGCCTCCATTGGAAATCGATTATGAAAACGATACTATCGAAGAGATTGTCGAAAAAGTGGAATATGCCATCGAGCAACATCCGTCATTCCTGAAAGTAATTCCAGCCGAAGAACTCAAAGCACAAGAAGAACTCAACCGACTGAGAGAATTCTAAAAAATAAAATAGTTCGCCGCGGCGAACTATTTTATTATAAATCTATTTTCTTTAATTCAATATAATTTTCTTTGAGTTTACTAAGAAATCTACCGTATAGTAATTTGTAAAATAGCCAAATTCCACCCATAATTAATAATGCGACAACAATTATAGTAATGCAATTTGCTTCTAAACCAGTATTGCCGTTATTCTCTAATTGCCTGCTACTTGAATTATAGCCTTCATTAAAACTTTCTATTCCACTTAATGCTACTGTAATACCACCTATGAAAATATTCCAATAAATGTAGTAAGTCACAATTTTTCTAGTTTTTAGGATATGTTTTATGAGTGTTTTTGAAGAATTTAATACTGAAATTGATTTGAAATTTCTATAGAACAAATAGATAAATACTATGATTACAGCATAATTAAACTTTTCTAAAAAGTTTAAAAATGGATGCAAACGCATAAAAGCATCATATTTAGGATCATTGAGTAATAATGAAACCCCATTTAATACCACAAATTCCAAAATGCTCACAATCAATATCCATTTCACGATCGAAGACGATTTGGTATGCAACATCTTGTAAATATCCACTTCCGAAACCTGTTCGAAAGTGTCATTTTTTTGCCAATCTTTTTTTAATAAATCCAGCTCTTTCATATATCTTACGGATTTAGTATTTTTTTTAATTTCCCCTTAATTCGATTCATTTTTACCCTTGCATTCACTTCGCTAATTCCTAAAGTTTCCGATATTTCCGCATAATCTTTGTCTTCAAGATACATAAAAATCAAGGCTTTTTCAATATCGTTCAACTGATAAACTGCTTTGTACATTAACTTCAATCGTTCTTCTTCTTCATAATTATAATCCTCCTGGCTGATAAAAAACTGATGATTTTCATAATCCACCGTCTTGACTGTTTTCGTGCTTTTTCGGTATAAAGTAATCGCCGTGTTCAAGGCCACGCGATACGCCCAAGTCGAAAATTTGCTGTCGCCACGAAACTTCGGAAAAGCTTTCCAAAGCTGGATCGTGATTTCCTGGAACAAATCTTTGTGCGCGTCTTCGCCATTCGTGTATAACCTACAAATCTTGTGGATTATATTCTGATTGGTCTTCAATTGCTGTACAAAAGATTGTTCTAAATCGTCGCTCATAATACTATAAGTGGGCAAAAAGTGTATTTTGTTACAAATAAAGTGTTTTTAATTGTAGGCATAAATTTTTGGATTTTCCAAAAAGCAGTCGTTATGAAAAAGGATTTTCATATGCTATTGGGACTAGACGACAATTTTTAGTGTTCTGAAAATAGTTACAAAATTTAGGATTGTTTTTAGAAAATTTCTTCTTGAGAGGCGGAGTTTACAATTTTGTTTTGTTTACTCAATTCGGTTTTAATAAAAGTGTTATTATCTCTATTTTCTTTAAAAGTTTTAACTAACTCTTTTTGTTTTTCAGTAGTTAAATTGGTTCCTGATCTTCTTCCAGTTTTTGGATGAATAAATAAAAGATAGACATTGTTTTCAAAATAAAAAATCCAAAGATATAGTCTATAACCGCTACTTTTTCCTGAATTTGAAGTTTCAATTCTTTTTCTTAAAAAAGGATTTTTATTTGGATCCCCACCAAGTCTTTTTGTACCTGTATTTTTTATTTCATCAATATTTTTATTGAAGATGTTATCAATCAAACTTAATTCGCAATCGTTATGAGAATTCGATTTTGATATTAAGGTTACTTCATCAATAAATTCTTGAGTAAAAAATATTTGCATCAATGATTAGATAGAGTTTAAAAGGGAATTAAACTCATCATCTTTTCTTAAATTAAAAAAGATTTGCTCTATTTCCAAAACAGTGTCTTCAAAATCATCTATAGCATTTTTATAATTAACTATTTCGATTTTACAAATTCCATCTTTCGAAAGTGTGTTTTTAAGAAGGATGTAATTTTTTAGAGAATTAGAATGATGTTTTTTCGCTTGAATAATAACTTTTTTAATTAGAATTTCTTCTTCTGAATTTGTTATATTAAGCCAAGATAGTTTTGTGAATAATTCATCCAAATTGGTTAATTTGGATGTCATTTTAGTTATTTTTAAACGGGTTAAATTTATGGTATCTAATAAACGATTAACTCTTTCTTGTTCAGAAATTTTAGGTGTAATTATTTTATCGTGAGTGATTACTTCGCAAATTTGTTTACCTATAGTTAAAACGCTTGTTTCCATGTTTTTATTAAATTGTTATACAAAAGTAGCACTATATTTGAATTATACAAATCATTTTAACATTGCTTAAACCTAAAGATCTTTTCCCATATAATAATTCACCATCAAATTTACGAACTTGCTGTAACCTTCCATTCCGTCTTTTTGCTGGTTCATTTTCAGAAAATTATCGTAAAAAATATGGAAACCTTTGTCGATAAATGTGTCGTATTGTCTCCAGAAATCCTCGCTTTCCTGATAATTTTTCAAAATTCCGGGATGAATGGTTTTCAACAATTGGTCATACACTTTTTCGTCACGGGCATACCAATTGCCCAAACAATAACGCAAGGCGAAACTATATCCCGAATATTGAAAGTATGGATTCTCGTTCTTGACCGAAGCCAGAAACCCTATGAAATTGCATTCGCTTTCGCTGGCAAAACCCATTTGGTGTGCCATTTCGTGACAAGAAGTCGTCGGGGAATTATACATCGGCATCAAATAATTCACCTGTGCTTCATTGGTAAACGGATTCAAATAGCCGCCAAAACCCATATACGTCAGCGGCAAACTAAAAAGCGATTTCTTGATGCTGGGATTCGTGTATTCAAAGAAAACGTATTGACTGGAAAGTGTTTTATACCCATTCAAATTCATCTCGAAAACTTGTTCGTTCGAGTAGGGGAAAACCACTTTCAAGCTGTCGTTTTTGGTGATTTGGGATTGAATTTCGTTGGTTTTGGCAATTAGTTTTTTGGTGAAATCCAATAAATCGGCATCGGTGTAGTCTCTTTCGATTTTCATTTTTTCGAAAAGAGGTTGGCGGTAATAATTCATCGCCCATAAAAAATGAAACAAAAAATACGCCACCGAGAGAACGCCCAGAATTTGCAGGACATTGTTTTTCCATTGCAGTTTCCAAGTTTTTCTGGCTTTCCAAATCGATTTCAGAAGATATAATATAAGAATCCCGTAAAGAACATCACCAATCGAAAAAGGGATTTTTCCCAAAGTTATCCGAGAAATTTTCGAAATGAAAACATACAAACCATTGCTGTAATATTGTTCTACCACTTCAGGAAAAAAGGCAATTATTTTCAGGAATAGTATTTGAAATAGGAGGAATAGGGGGAGAATGTATTTTCTTTTCACGCTTATACTTTTGGCATAAAAATAACAATTTAAATAGTTGTACGCTTTCTTTTTTTGTAAATTTGTTTTTCAATAAAAGGGACAATGACACAAATCACATTAAATATTCCGGACAACGAATTGAGTTTCTTTATGAAATTGATAGAAAAGTTTAATTACGAGACCGTAATTAATGAATTTTCCGTAACGGATGAAATGAAAAACTTGTTGGACGAAAGAAGAGCAACTTCAAAAGCCGATGATTTTATTCCTTGGAATGAGGCGAAAAAACAATTGCGTTTTAAATCTGGAAAATGATTTATAAAGTTGTAATTGAACCAAGAGCCATCCTTGATATACAA
Source organism: Flavobacterium limnophilum (assembly GCF_027111315.2). GTDB lineage: Bacteria > Bacteroidota > Bacteroidia > Flavobacteriales > Flavobacteriaceae > Flavobacterium > Flavobacterium limnophilum. The sequence continues at coordinate 1,048,510 of NZ_CP114289.2, forward strand.
GAAGCCATTGATTATTATGATTCCAAACAGAGTGGATTAGGCAACTATTTTTACCAAGTTGTCGAAGAGCATATAGAAACGGTGTCTAAAAGTCCATTCTTTCAAATTAGATACAAAGATTATCACGGTTTCCCCATTCGTAAATTTCCTTTTATTATTCTTTATTATATAGATGAAAATCTTAAAACCATTTATATAATGTCTGTTTTTAATACCTATTTGAACCCTAAAAAATATCCAAAATAAATACATAATGAGCAAAGAAATTAGAAATCTGGAACCCAAAGCACTTTGGAATAAATTTGCCGATTTGAATGCCGTTCCCCGTCCATCCAAAAAAGAAGATCGCGTCATCGAATTCATGAAAAACTTCGGAAATTCGTTGGGATTAGAAACCTTTGAAGACGAAATCCGAAACGTGATTATCCGCAAACCAGCGACTGTTGGAATGGAAAATCGTAAAGTCATTGTCCTGCAAGGGCATTTGGACATGGTGCATCAAAAAAATGCCGACACCAATTTTGATTTTGATACCCAAGGAATAGATATGTATGTTGATGGCGATTGGGTTCGTGCTCGCGGAACTACGTTGGGTGCAGATAACGGTCTTGGAGTAGCCATGATTATGGCAATTTTGGAAAGTAAAGACATCGCACATCCAGCAATCGAAGCCCTGTTTACCATCGATGAAGAAACCGGAATGACGGGTGCTTTGAACCTGAAAGGAGGAATCCTGAAAGGCGAAATCTTGTTGAATATGGATACCGAAGAAGATGACGAAATCGACATTGGTTGCGCTGGAGGAATCGATGTCACGGCAATCCGAAGTTATGAAGAAGAGGAACCTCTAGAAGGTTCTGTGGGATACACGATTACCGTGAAAGGCCTGAAAGGTGGACATTCCGGTATGGACATTCACAAAGGTTTGGGGAATGCCAACAAAATAATGAACCGTTTGTTGTTTGATGGTTTCGAAAATTATGGTTTGATAGTTTCTGAAATCAACGGAGGTAGTTTGCGCAATGCGATTCCGAGAGAAAGTGTGGCCAAAGTTATTATTGCAGGAATGTATGACGAAGCTTATGTTTTTGATATGCAGGAAATTATCAGGGACATCAAATCCGAATATAAAACTACCGACCCGAACTTGACTATCGAAATCGTGAAAAGCGATTTGCCTAAAAAAGTAATGGATGTGGGTGTGCAGGAAGGAATTCTTCGCTCGATTTATACCGCCCACAATGGTGTTTACAGAATGTCGGCCGATATGGAGGATTTGGTGGAAACTTCCAACAATATTGCCAGGGTAATCTTTAAGGATGGTAAAATTTCCATTGGATGCTTGACGCGTTCTTCGGTTGAAAGCTCCAAGTTTGATTTGGCGAATGCCTTGCGTTCAGCCTTCGAATTATGCGGTTGCGAAGTGGATTTCTCGGGTTCTTATCCGGGTTGGAAACCCAACGTGAAATCCGAAATCTTGGATGTTTTGGTCAATGTTTATGAAAAACAAAACAACGAAAAACCTAAAGTGGTGGCTTGTCACGCCGGTTTGGAATGTGGAATTCTGGGAACGAATTATCCCGATGTGGACATGATTTCTTTTGGACCAACGATTCAAGGAGCCCATTCGCCAGACGAAAGAGCTTCTATAAAATCTTCCCAAAAATTCTGGAATTTTGTCTTGGAAATCTTGAAGAACATCCCAGTGAAGTAGTGTTCAGTGTTCAGTTTATAGTGTTCAGAATAAAATGATTGCACAAAAAAATAGTGTTCAGTATCAAACGAAAACTGAACACTATAAACTGAACACTGAACACTAATTTTAGTCCCTTTTCGGACTGTTTTTCTTTTCTCTTTTCTCCTCTTTCTTTTCTTTGGCAGTTTTGAGAGGTTCTTTTTTTACGGTTTTCTTTGCGTCTTGACTTTTAGCCATGGTATGTATTTTTAAAGATTAATTTTCTGTTTTTTACTTTAGTAAATGTAAAGAATATTTTTATAAAAATTGATTTTTAAAAGTTTTACTTGCCATTATTCCACCAAGGCATTGTTCACTTTTACGTTTTTCAAGGTAAATCCGTTGACGATACTTTTGTCGATGGCGGCATTTTTGGTTTCCACATTCAGGTTTTCGAACGTGAAATTCTTTAGCTTGACATATTGGTTGATGGCGATGTCAAAAAACACGTCACATTTCAGGTCGATATTTTTCAACGTGATATTTTCCGAATAAGAAACAGGAGTGTCTTTGCGGTCTTGCATGTCAAAAAACTGCGTCCAAGGTTTTACATATATTAAACTGTGGGCTTGTCCCTTGATGTTTTCCAGCGTGATGTATTCGTATTTTTGTGGGGTGTCGGGACGCATTTTAAGCCATAACAAACGAGTTGCTTCGTTTACAATACAGTTTCTCATTAAAATGTTTTTGTTGTGGATGGCTTCACTTCCGGAAGTCAATGCCGCGTGGCAAAATCCAAATTCACAGTTTTCGATAAGAATATTGGTGTTTTCTCCATTCAACGGATCTTTGTCGGCCCATGGTCCTTTGCCTCCTTTAAGCGCAATGGCATCGTCGTTTACTGACATATAACAGCCTTTTATCAAGACATTGGAACAGGCATCAATGTCAATGGCGTCAGTACTTGGAGCCTTAACGGGTTTGTAAGGAGAATAAATATGCAGGTCGATAATTTTTACGTTGTTGCATTTGTAATAATGGCTCGTCCAAAAACCGGCATTGTGCAGTTTAACATCCTGCAATTGTACGTTGTTCGAGTTCCAGATAAAAACCAAACGCGGACGCGATACTTCCAGGTTGGTACATTTAGGATTCTCTTTTCGGCGTTCCCAAAAGGCTTCCCAATATTTGAGTCCGTTGCCGTCAATGGTTCCTTTTCCGCTGATGCTAAAACCGTCCACGCCATAAGCATTGACCAATGCCACAAAATAATCCAGGTTCTGGCCTTCCATTCGGGAGGCTTGTTTTGTATAATCGGCAATATTGTTCGACCCTTTCAGGATGGCACCTTCCGACACATAAAGATGGGTTTTTGGTTTAAAGAACAATGCTCCGCTGAAGAATGTTCCTTTGGGAATGACCACGACACCGCCACCATTTTTGGCTGCTTGGTCAATGGTTTTTTGGATGGCAATGGTTTGGATCGCAGTGCTGTTTTTTTTGGCACCAAAATCGGTGATGACATATTGTTTGCCCAAACTTTTCAAGGCTATTTTCGAAGCATCAAGAAACCAGTTGGGTATAGGCGTTCCATCGGGGAAAATGTTTTTGTTGGTTTGTGCCACACTATTTTGCAGCAGCATAAAAAGAGAAAAAAGGAGGATAACTTTATTTTTCATAAAATGTGGGTTTAAAAATTCCAATTGGTACTTATCAAGTTTAATACCAAAAATAGATAATGCTTTCAGATAAACTATCCTGTGGATACCGCTTTTGGAATTTTATCGGTGATTTTTCCGAGTAGAATCCATGAAACAGTGAATTGTGTAATTCTCTTTCCAAATTGTGTAATGTATTCAGGCTATTCAAGAACTAACTTTGCAAGAGTTTTAATAGGTATTACAAAGAATTTAAAATATAATAAGATGAAAAAGCCAACCCAAGGTTATAATTTAACGGTCAACGTAAACAACCTTGATTTATCTTATGATGATGTTGGAGAAGGGGACGTTCCAATTGTTTTTTTGCACGGTTTTCCTTTCGACAAAACGATGTGGCAGGAGCAATTGAATTATTTAAAAACCACGAATCGTGTAATTGCCTGTGACATTAGGGGATTTGGAAAATCAACGGACGAGGAATCGCATCTTGGAATGGACTTGTTTGCCAATGATTTGATACTGTTTATTGTCAAGTTGGGGCTCGATAAAGTCATTATTTGCGGATTGTCCATGGGCGGTTATATAGCGCTTAATGCCGTGAAAAGATTTCCAAGCCGCTTCAAGGCATTGATTTTATGTGATACCCAATGTATTGCCGACTCGCACGAGGTCAAGGTAAAACGCTATCAAACTATTGAGGATATCAAAGAATATGGTGTTGCCAATTTTAACGAAGGATTCCTGAAAAATGTTTTCCACGAAGATTCCATAAACAACAAACCCGAATTGGTCCAGCAATTGCGAAGTGTCGTGTTTTCTAATTCCCAACATATTATTTGCCAGGGAATAGTCGCACTTGCCGAGCGTTCAGAAACCTGCTCGATTACTAATAGAATTACCATTCCTACCTTGATTATTTGTGGCAAGGAAGATACCGTAACGCCATTGGACGAATCCAAGTTCATGAATAAAAATATCAAAGGATCCGTGCTTCACGTTATCAATAATGCGGGTCATGTGTCCAATCTTGAAGAACCTGCCAAATTCAACAAATTGTTGCGCAATTTCTTGGTGGATTTTTGTGATGTAATGTCAAGGAGTTGAAAGAAAAGCAAAAGAGAGTTAGCTAATTATCCCTGTGGTTTGGATTAAAAAAAGCCCTGATAATTGAGATTATCAGGGCTTTTGTATGTATAGCGGTTTAGGATTCACTCAAATTAAATCTGCGTGATGGGATTTACCACCCGAGTCCCGATAATTATCGGGACGAATAGGCGAAGCAAATCATCCCAAATACAAAACCAACTTTCCATTAAGCCTATTGCCCAAATCCATTGTAGTAGCTGTTATGCGTTCGGTTTTTTATTTATCCGCCATTATTTTGTTATAATCTTTATATCTTTCGTCAGTTCCTATATATTTTGCTCTAATGAAATTTGTGCAATCTTTTTCAAATTCATTGCAAGAATCAAATAAAATCGTACTCCCATTTTCTTTTTGGTTTTGCTTGAGTATTTTATAAATTTCAATTCCGCCAATAGGATCGACACCAAGTAAATCTATTATTATGTTTTTTGTAAAAGTCAATGTTTTGTACAATGATAACAATCTTCTGTAACTGACTGCAATAGAATTAATTTTGATTTCAGGTTTCATCCATTCAATCTCATAAATTTTATTCTTGTAAGTTGAATTTTCGTCACATCTTTTTAAATATTGACCAATTGTTGTTGGAAACAATTTATTTAAAAATGAATTTTCTTTAAAATGTTCTACATACTTAATTTCTGAACATATTTCGGTTAAAAGTTCAATTAATCTTAATGAAATTTTTTGAAATTCTACACCGTTTGGAATTTCAATAATAATAATTTCACCCTCATTTAAGATAAATGAAGGAATTAGAAAATCTTCAATAATTTGTTCCTTAAAACTTAATAACATTTTTATTTTAAAGTTTGTGATTTTCTGTTTCTTTTAGGCACTCTTGGTTGTAAACTGACGCATAACTTGTATATACACGCTACAAACCTTCGTATATACACCCAATTTGGGTGTATAGGCGAAAGTTTTGTATCGCTTTATTATTTCTCAAATATATAAAATAATCTCAAATAACAGGCAATCTTTCTTACAATAGTTTCATCCCGCCCAGATACGCAAAATAGTCCTTGCGGTTTGCGCATTCCATGATAAGAAACAACTGCTTTGGTAAAATTCATTTTCAATTCCGTATTAAAAAAAGCATACTGGTTTTTAAAAAAGAATCATTTGCTGTCCGAAAGAGGCAAAATGGTCAAAAAAGAACGCTAGAGGTGCTCAGAAGCTTAAATAATGCCCTGAAACGGTCATCTGAGAGCCTGAAACGGTCATCTGAGAGCCTGAAACAGTTATCTGAGAGCCTAAAACGGTCATCTGAGCACTTGAAACAGTCATCTGAAGGCCTGAAACAGTCTTCGGACTGCCTGATGGATGCTTCGGACTGCTAATTTTAAGCTTCTAAGGGATATCTTGCCTTATTTGCTGGTTTTTCAAAACAAAAGAATAGGGAATAGGTTTAAAAAAAGGGGTATCGATTATTTGTTTTTTAGGGTGGTTTGATAAAAACAGAAATGAAATTTTGGGCATCCTCTTTAGGACACCTACTGAAAGGTCGCTGCTCTGGAGCTTGTTTTTGGAGATTCCCATTTGCTACAAACAGCATATCCCGATGGGACAAAAATAGCTCCGTTAGGAGTGAACAGTTGATAGGGAATAGTAATTTTGTTGAATAAAGGGCCAGTGGAGCGAGCTGTTGCTTATTCTTGAAAATATTTTAGGGCAACAATGTTTGAAAACCAAAAAAGCGGTGAAAATCTGTAGCAAAATTTTTAAAATTTGTGTAATTTGTGGTTAAAGAGAATTATGCTTTTTAAAAGCGAATGCCGTGTAGCAATTAGTGTAATTGCTTCGCCTATTCGTCCCGATAATTATCGGGACTTGGGTCGTGGCTAACTTTTTTTCTTTTTTAAAAGCGAATGCCCTGAAACTACACTAAATCCCTTCAACAAAATTCACTAATTTTATACCCTCAAATTCAAACACCTCAATGAAGCTTTACATCAAAAACATGGTTTGTGCCCGTTGCGAAATGGCTGTGAGGGCAACATTGGAACAACTGCAAATTCCAGTGCTTTCAATCCAATTGGGCGAAGTGGAACTGGCCGGAAACTTGGAGGAAAGCGAAAAGCAAATCTTGGCAAAAAACCTGAATGCCCTTGGATTCGAACTGTTGGACGATAAAATCAGCAAGACCATCGAACGCATCAAGAACTTGATAATTGATTTGGTGCATTATCAAAACGAGAAACTGAAAATCAATTTATCGACTTATTTGGCCGAGGATTTAATGCAGGATTACAGTACTTTGAGCAACCTTTTCTCTGAAACCGAAGGCGTCACGATCGAGCATTATTTCATTGCCCAAAAAATTGAAAGAGCAAAAGAATTGTTGCTATACAACGAACTGACCTTGAGCGAAATTGCCATTCAACTCAATTACAGCAATGTGGCGCACCTGAGCAACCAGTTCAAGAAAGTAACGGGTTTCACGCCCAGCCATTTCAAGAAATTGAAGGAAGTCAAGCGAAAGCAAATCGATGATTTAATTGATTAACCTGTTAATTTAGTTTTTTAAACGCATAGAAACATAGATTGTGTTGATAAACCAAGACGTTTCACTTAGAGATAGTAAATCATGGTTGAAGTAAAACCAAGGATAGATTTTACTTCGACTATGTTCTCTAAAATGAAGTGAAACGACTCATTGAGACCAACAATAGCTATGTTTCTATGTGTTTAAAAAAGAAAAAGATTTATGTTGAACAGTTTAATTTATAAATGATGCAAAACTTTCCCAAAATTGTACAACAACTACAAACAGTTTCCTTCGGATATTTGTACTGTAAATTCAAACATTCAATCAAATGACACATACTTATACCATTACCGGGATGTCCTGCAACGGCTGTAGAACCAAGGCAGAAAAAGCCCTGAACGAAATAGAGGGAGTGGAGGCCACGGTTTCATTGGATCCGCCCATGGCGACGATTACTTCTGAAAAACCGGTTTCCGTATTCAAACTCCAAAAAGCATTGTATTCGGCAGGAAATTATATCATTGGCGAAAGCGGTGAACCCAATGAAAATTCCATTTATGCCACGCCAACGCCCAGCGAAATGAAGCCTGTCGATTTGCCCAAAAGTGCTGCTGGAAAATACTATTGCCCGATGTTTTGCGAAGGCGACAAAGTCTATGACGAGCAAGTGGGTTGCCCCGTTTGCGGAATGGATTTGGTTAAAGCTCCCGAATTGATTGCTGCCAAAACGAGCTACACTTGCCCGATGCATCCCGAAGTCGTGCAAGACAAACCCGGAGATTGCCCCATTTGCGGAATGGATTTGGTTCCAATGCAAGCCGTGGACGAGGAAGAAAACGGGGCCTACAAAGACTTGTTGCAAAAAATGAAAATAGCCTTGCTGTTCACCATTCCTGTTTTTATTATTTCGATGATGGAAATGCTGCACAACAATCCGTTGTTGCAAATCATGGAAACCCAAAAATGGAATTGGGTGCAATTTATTTTGGCACTTCCGGTAGTTTTTTATGCGGGTTGGATGTTCTTTGTCAGGGCTTGGAAATCCATCCTGACCTGGAATCTCAACATGTTTACGCTCATCGGAATAGGAACCGGTGTTGCTTTTCTGTTTAGTGTGGCGGGATTGTTGTTTCCCGATTATTTCCCCGAAGAATTCAAGCATCACGGCACGGTTTCACTTTATTTTGAAGCTTCGGTGGTGATATTGACCTTGGTTTTGTTGGGACAATTGATGGAAGCCAAAGCCCACGGACAAACCAACAAAGCCATCAAGGAACTACTGAAACTCGCTCCAACCCAAGCCACTTTGGTCGTTGATGGAAAAGACAAAGTCATTTCGATTCACGACATCAAGAAAGGCGATTTTTTGCGCGTAAAACCCGGAGAAAAAATCCCCGTCGACGGCAAAATAACCGATGGCGAAAGCACCATAGACGAATCGATGATTTCGGGTGAACCCATTCCTGTTGATAAAAAGATTGGCGATGCCGTGATTGCAGGAACGATAAACGGCAACAAATCCTTCCTGATGCTGGCCGAAAAAGTGGGTTCGGAAACCCTGCTTTCGCAAATTGTGCAAATGGTCAATGATGCCAGTCGTTCGAGGGCACCCATCCAGAAACTGGCCGACAGCATTGCCAAATATTTCGTGCCAACCGTGGTGGGAATTGCAATAGTTACCTTTATTGTTTGGGCGAATTTTGGACCAGAACCCGCCATGGTTTACGGTTTCATTAATGCCGTGGCAGTTTTGATTATTGCTTGTCCGTGTGCTTTGGGATTGGCCACGCCAATGTCCGTTATGGTTGGAGTAGGCAAGGGCGCACAATCGGGAGTCTTGATCAAAAATGCCGAAGCTTTGGAAAACATGAACAAAGTAAACGTCTTGATTACCGATAAAACCGGAACGATTACGGAAGGAAAACCATCGGTAGAAAAAGTATTTTCATCGAATAATGAAGAAGCGGATTTGTTGCAAAACATTGCTTCCTTGAACCAATACAGCGAACATCCTTTGGCACAAGCCGTGGTGAATTATGCCAAAGCAGCAACTATTTCTTTGATGGAAGTGAAGGATTTCGAAGCCGTTTCCGGCAAAGGCGTCATTGGAACGGTGTCCAACAAGAAAGTGGCTTTGGGAAACAAGAAGTTGATGGAGCAAGTGAATTCAACTGTTTCCGAAGATTTGGAAACCAAGATCATTGCCGAACAAAAACTGGGAAAAACGGTTTCCTATATTGCCGTTGATGGCATTGCCGTAGGTTTTGTTTCCATTTCCGATAAAATAAAAGCCACAAGTGCCGAGGCTGTCAAAGAATTGATGCGTCAGGGAATGGAAGTGATCATGTTGACGGGAGATAACGAAAATACCGCAAAAGCGGTCGCCGACGAACTGCATTTGAGCCGTTTTATCGCCAATTGTTTGCCCGAAGACAAGCTCAGGGAAATCAAACGCCTGCAAGCCGAAGGGAAAATCGTGGCTATGGCCGGCGACGGAATCAATGACGCTCCAGCATTGGCACAAGCCGACATCGGAATCGCGATGGGAACCGGAACGGACGTGGCGATTGAAAGTGCCAAAATAACCTTGGTAAAAGGCGATTTGCAAGGCATCGTGAAAGCCAAAAACCTGAGCCACGCAGTAATGAACAACATCAAACAGAACTTGTTTTTTGCGTTCATCTACAATGTTTTGGGAATTTCGGTGGCTTCGGGAATCTTGTATCCCGTTTTTGGATTGTTGCTGTCGCCGATGATTGCTGCTGCCGCGATGAGTTTTAGCTCGGTTTCCGTAATCGTGAATTCGTTGCGATTGAGGAGTTTTAAAATGTAATTGCGGGTTTTATTGCACCAAAGCATTGCATTTGCTTTAAGTGTCTCCAACACAGCCCGAGCATTGTCTATTTGTCATTCTGGAAGCGTCTCCAAAAACAATAGCAAGACTATTAAGACGTTCCAGCGTGACAATTGTCAAGAATAAAATGGACCTGAATATTTTAACTTGAAAATTACAAGAATTAATCTAGTACAGATTAAAAGGGAATACCCCATAATAAAAGCTGGTTTTTAAATTTGCACACTTAGTTTGCGTATATTTGTAATGTAAGCACCTATTAAAAGGAGTGGTTAATAAAGAACTATTTAAACCTTATCCAAAAAAATAGGTGAAATGAAACCAAGTCCTCCCTCAAAAAAAACGCAAATTCATACGGAATCTACAACAAAAGAGACAAATTCCAACTCACAACCCAGCCAGGCTGTTGACACTGTGAAGAAAGAAGTTAAAAAGTCTTTCACCGTGGTAGCCATTGGTGCCTCGGCCGGTGGACTTGAAGCCATAACCCAACTGTTGCAAAATTTATCACCAACAACCGGCATGGCCTTTATTTATGTCCAACATTTGAGCCCGGATCACAAGAGCATGCTTACCCCCATTTTATCAAAAAAAACCCAAATGAAAGTTCAGGACATTGATGATATGGAAAAATTGATTCCAAACAATGTTTTTATCATTCCATACAACAAAGGAATTGAAGTCGTAGATGGACATATCAAATTAATTCCCCGTACAAGAGGCGGTTCAGCGATATCAATAGACATACTCTTTTCGTCATTGGCAGAGACACACAAAGAAAATGTCATTGGAGTCATATTATCCGGTAGTGCCCATGATGGAACCATTGGGTTGAGAGACATCAAACAGGCTGGTGGACTGACTTTTGCGCAAGATGACTCGGCGAGATTTACCAGTATGCCCAATTCTGCCATTGCAGATGGCACGGTGGATTATGTCATGTCTCCAGCCGAAATTGGAAAAGAATTGTCTCGAATGAGTAAAAATCCTTTGGAGGTTCGAACTGTGCCAAAAAAAGTTTCCACACTTGATCTTGACAACAACAATCCCGATTTAAAAAATATTATACAGTATTTGCACAAGAAAAAAAACGTTGATTTTAGTCATTATAAAATGAATACCATCAAGAGACGAATTCAGCGAAGAATGCTCATCAATAAATCGAAAACACTAAAAGATTACGGCCAATTGCTGGCTAAAGATGCCAACGAAGCCGATTTATTATACCAGGATTTACTCATTAATGTCACTTCTTTCTTTAGGGATCCCGATGCTTTTTCATTGTTGAAAAGCACTATTTTACCTAAATTATTAAAATCGAAAGAGTCCGGAGAAACGCTCCGAATCTGGGTGGTGGCCTGCGCAATCGGCGAGGAAGTTTATACGATTGCCATGCTCTTGTTGGAAATCAAGGAAGAAACCAAGATTGACATTCCTTTCCAGATTTTTGCCTCCGACTTGAGTACGGAAGCCATTCGTGCAGCACGAATTGGAGAGTACACCACCGAACAGATTTCCAACCTGAGCCCTGAAAGATTAGAGCGTTTTTTCACGAAATCAAAAAACAAATATCGCATTGTAAAATTGCTTCGTGATGTCTGCGTTTTTGCACATCACAATATCTTGCGTGATCCACCATTTTCCCGAATTGATTTTATCAGTTGTCGCAACATGCTTATTTATATGGACATAACCGCCCAGAAAAAAGTAATGTCCACTTTTCATTATGCCCTTAATGATGGCGGTTGTTTAATGCTTGGCAAATCCGAAACTATTGGAGCCTCTGCCCAACTTTTTACAACCATTGACAAGAAATACAAATTGTATTCCCGCAAAAAAAATTCGACTCACAGAGCAATACCTAATCTAACTTTCCGTAATTCTTACCCAGCCATGCCTGATAAAATTAGCAACCCAAATGTCCCGTTAAAAAAAACACCTCTTTCCACTAGCGGAAATCTGGGTAGTGCTTTTGATGCTGTGCTGTTGGAACATCATGTACCGGCAAGCGTCATCATCAATCATGATTTGGAAATTCTTCAGTTCAGGGGGCCAACGACATCATTTTTACAACATTCATCGGGAAAAGCCAGTTTCAATATCTTGAAAATGGTGCATCTTGAAATAACTTTTGAGTTGCGCAATGCCATTCACCATGCCATCAAAACCAAGAAACCCGTTCGGAAAATGGGAATAGAAATGAATCGGGACTTGAACGAAAACACCATTCAAATCGTAAACATTGAAGTTATTCCGCTTACGTTAGAAGGCGAAGAACCTTTGTTGATAGTGATTTTTACAGGTCAGCAACAAATTGAATTTGATGAGGATCCCAAAAAAGCAAAACAAAAAAATTCGATTGCCAAAGACCGACGCATCAAAAAACTGGAAGAAGAATTAGCCTGCGCCCGTGCCGACATGGGTTCCATAACCCACGACCAGGAAGCGGCAAATGAGGAATTGCAAAGTGCCAACGAAGAAATTATTTCCAGCAATGAAGAACTTCAGAGCTTGAACGAAGAACTGGAAACCTCCAAAGAGGAAATAGAATCCACCAATGAAGAACTCACCACGAGCAATCAAGAATTACATGCCCGAATTCAGCAAGTGGAAGAATTAAATAATTATAACGAAGCCATACTTTCGACGGTACACGAACCTGTATTGGTATTGGACAAAGACATTAAAATAAAATCTGCAAATAAATCCTTCTACAAAACCTTTCAGGTAACCGAAGCCGAAAGCATTGGAAAATCATTGTACAAACTAGGAAACAATCAATGGAACATTCAAGGACTACGAGAATTATTAGAAGAAATTGTGCCCAATAACAATAGTTTTTTTGATTTTGAAGTAGAGCATGTTTTTCCCAAAATCGGCACGAAAACCATGTTGCTCAACGCCCATAGAATTGTGCAACAAAGCATCAATGAAGAATTGATTGTGCTGACCATGGTGGACATCACGGAGGTAAGAAGACTGGCTATTGAACTACAAATACGAGAAAAGAAAGCACTCCAAAAACAATTGGAAGTAGAACATAAGGCACTCAAACTTATTGAAGATAGTAACGAACGATATAATTTGATGCTGATGCAATCGCCTTTTTCTATTGCTATTTTAAAGGGAAAAGATATGATTGTTGATCTTGCTAATGATAGTATTAAACAATTTTGGGGAAAGGGAGATTCTGTTGAAGGCAAACCAATACTAGAAATTTTACCTGAAATAAAAGATAGTATTTTCCCTAAATTACTCGATGAAGTTTATATAACAGGAATTCCGTTTGAAGGCTATGAACTTCTCTCTCCTATAATGCGCAAAGGTAAGTTAGAAGATGGTTATTTTAATTTTGTTTACCAGCCTTACCTTGAAGCTGATAAATCCATTTCGGGAATTACCATTATCGCTTACGAGGTTACCGATCATCATAATGTTAAAGAGGAATTGATTGCTTCCAAAGATATTGCAGAGCATAAAACGCACATTGCGGAAGAAGCCTTAAAATTCAAGCAACAATTTTTATCGAATATGAGTCATGAAATCAGGACTCCCATGAATTCGATTGTTGGATTTACCAACGTGATATTGAAAACTGAGTTGAATGGAAAGCAAAAAGAATATATCGATGCCATCAAGAAATCGGGCGAATCCCTGATTGTTCTAATCAATGACATTCTTGACCTTGCCAAAGTCGATTCAGGGAAAATGACATTTAGCCAGAACCCGTTTTGCCTAGAAGAAACTATTTTGGACATATTTAGTTTGTTGGGGCATAAATGTCAAGAAAAAAACCTGGAACTCATAAAAGCATACGACGATTCCATTCCTAAAACACTACTTGGAGATGCGGCTCGTTTGAGACAAATAATTTTAAATTTAATCAGCAATGCCGTAAAATTTACCCACAAAGGCCAAGTAACAGTCAAAATCAGTATTGACAATGAAGAAGCAGAAAAAATTACCCTGAAATTCGCGGTAAAAGATACTGGCATTGGAATTCCAAAAAACAGGCTAAATGACATTTTTTATAATTTCGAACAAGCATCCGATAAAATCACCCAACAATATGGAGGTACCGGTCTGGGACTTTCCATTGTAAAACAGTTGGTAGAACTGCAAGGAGGCTCACTTTTTGTGGAAAGCAAAGAGGGAGAAGGATCTACCTTTAGTTTTTTGATGCCTTTTTTCAAAACGACGGAAACGATAACAAAAGAACTCTGCACGACTTTGAATATAGAAAACAAAATGCAAAATATCAGTGTTCTTGTGGCGGAAGACATTACTTTAAATCAAATGCTGATAAGAATAATTTTGGACGATTTTGGGTTTGAATGCGATATTGCCGAAAATGGCAAAGTGGTTTTGGAAAAATTACTCGAAAAAGAGTATGACATTATTCTAATGGATTTACAAATGCCTGAAATGAATGGTTTTGAAACCACGGATTACATCCGAAACAAGCTGCATCTGACAATACCCATCATAGCACTTACCGCCGATGTCACGTCCATAGATATCGAAAAATCCAAAAAAATAGGCATGAATGATTATGTTTCCAAACCTATTGACGAACAACTTTTGTACAGCAAAATTATTACGCAAATCAACAAAAAAAACTAAAATACCGTTTTGAATACGGCTTCACGTTTAAAATTTTCAGACTCTAATTTGCTTCGCTTTTTCGCTATATTAAGGAATCGTCTGTCAGTTCGAGGCATAATTTTTATTCTAAAATAGCAATATAATATCGAGAACGCTACTATTATAGGCTTCTCGATTCAATCATTCAATCTATAATTAAAGCTCTTGCATTACTATTAAAACAACTCGAAGAGACGGATAAAAGTCATGACTTAATGACATTCACAATGTCACAATTTAAAGTTCTTCTCGATGGCACGAATCATTTCGCCGGCAATATCTTTGTTGGTGGCACTTTCAATTCCTTCGAGTCCGGGTGAGGAGTTTACTTCCAGCAACAACGGCCCTTTGGAGGAACGGATAATATCGACTCCCGCAACTTTCAAATCCATGGCTTTGGCAGCGCGAATGGCAATCTTTTTCTCTTCGGTGGTTGGTTTAATGACGGAAGCCGTTCCGCCAAGATGAATATTGGCTCGAAATTCTCCTGGTAAAGCTTCACGCTGGATGGCAGCCACGACTTTGCCGTCAATTACAAACAAACGCAGGTCTTTTCCATTGGCTTCCTTGATGAATTCTTGTACCAATATATTGGCATTTAAACTTTTGAAAGCATTGATTACACTTTCTGCCGCTTTCTTGGTTTCGGCCAGAACGACTCCTTTTCCTTGGGTTCCTTCCAATAATTTCACGATTAGGGGAGTGCCACCCACCATTTTTATTAAATCGTCGGTGTCTAATGGAGAATGTGCAAAACCCGTAGTTGGAATTTCAATTCCGCTTTGCAACAGCAATTGTAGCGAAAATAATTTATCTCTAGATTGTGTAATTGCGGTGGAGGAATTCAGGCAAAACACATTCATCGCTTCGAATTGTCTTGTCAAAGCACAACCATAAAAGGTAATGCTTGGTCGAATTCGAGGAATAATGGCATCAAATTGATTTAAAATCAAACCACCACGATAATGAATTTCGGGTTTTTTGGCATCCAGTTTCATGTAACATTCCTTGATGTTCAAAAAGTGCATTTCGTGACCTCGCATTTCACCCGCTTCCATAATTCGCTTGTTACTGTACAATTCGGGATTGCTGGCCAAAAGTCCGATGCGCATTCCAGAACTTGCTTTCTCCGAATTTTTATAAACTTCTTTTAAACTATCGGTTGTGGGTTGCCCCAAAAGATATTGTTGTTCGGGATCGACCATCACTCTTCCGCTCATCGCTTCACGACCCAGCAACATTCGGAAACCCATGGAATCGCGATTGGTCAAGGTCATTTCGATAACCCAATTGGAGTTCCCAATTTCCAAATTGGTCTGGATCACATAGCGCTCTTCTCGAAATCCGCTGGAACTTTTTACGATTCTTTTGTCTACCAAAGGCGCTTCGCAATGAATAATTGTTTTGACGTTGTTTTGGATGGGATTAATGTCAAATTTGACCCAGTTTTGTCCGTCTTTTTTGAATGGAGCAATATTGATGGCGTGCAAAGCCGAAGTTTTGGCACCAGAATCAACACGGGCCTTGATGGTTGGAATTCCTAATTCAGGGAAGGAACACCATTCTTCGCTGCCCAATATAATTTTGTTATGTAACATAAATGAGTTTTAAAATAGACTTAATCCAGTGTAAATATATATCGATAAAAGAACTTTGGATGTTAAATTACGGTTAAATCAATAAAGCAGGATATAATCACTAATAAAAATGGTTTTAATGGAAATTTTGTGAAACATAAATAGATGTCTTTTTTAAGGAACCATCTTCGTCTGTTCGAGTATTTTATTGAAAAATGCGACAGCTTTTTTTAATAAAATGTATCGAGAACTCAAACTATTAATAGGCTTCTCGATAGAATTTTTAATAGTAAAGCTGCCGCATTACTATTAAAAACCACTCGAAGAGACGGCTAAAAAAAACTTAACTTAAAGAAATTGTAATCGAGCGCAGTCGAGATTTAGCAACGAGTCTCGACTGCGCTCGACTTGACATTGATGGGATAAAAAAAATAACCCCTAAAAACATCAATTTGTGTAATTAATGTTTTTAGGGGTTGTATAATTATCTAAAAAAAAAGGAGACTAGTTAGTAGGCTTTTCTTCTTTGTGAACCGTTACTGTCAGTTCTTGCGAAGCTTCGTCCAAGTCCATAAATATCTCGTCGCCAACAGCTACCTTGGAAGTGATTATTTCTTCGGCAAGTGCATCTTCAACATATTTCTGGATAGCTCTTTTTAATGGTCTTGCGCCAAATTGTCTATCAAAACCTTTATCGGCAATAAACGCTTTCGCTGTATCGGAAAGATTCAATTGATACCCCAATTCTTTGATGCGGGCATATAGTTTTTTCAATTCAATTTCGATAATCAAATTGATGTCTTCTTTCTCCAATGCGTTGAAAACAATCACGTCGTCAATTCTGTTCAAGAATTCGGGAGCAAAGGTTTTCTTCAAAGCATTTTCGATAATGCTTTTCGAATTGTCGTCGGCTTGGGCCACTTTGGCGGCAGTTCCAAAACCAACACCTTGACCAAAATCTTTCAATTGGCGTGCACCAACATTCGAAGTCATGATGATAATGGTGTTTTTGAAGTCTATTTTTCGACCTAAACTGTCGGTCAAATAACCATCGTCCAATACTTGAAGCATCATGTTGAATACATCGGGATGCGCTTTTTCAATCTCGTCCAAAAGTACCACACAATACGGTTTGCGACGCACTTTTTCGGTCAATTGTCCACCTTCTTCGTATCCAACATATCCCGGAGGTGCTCCAACCAATCTTGAAATGGCGAATTTTTCCATGTACTCGCTCATGTCAATTCGGATCAAGGCATCTTCGGAATCGAACAATTCCTTGGCCAGTACTTTCGCCAATTGGGTTTTACCAACACCGGTTTGTCCCAAGAAAATAAAGGAACCAATTGGTCGATTTGGATCTTTCAATCCGGCACGATTTCTTTGGATAGAGCGCGCAATTTTCATTACGGCTTCTTTTTGTCCTATTACTTTTCCTTCAATAAGTTCGGGTAGCTTGGCTAGTTTGTTGCTTTCGGTTTGTGCAATACGATTTACCGGAATCCCGGTCATCATCGAAACTACGTCGGCAACATTGTCTTCCGTTACTTGGATTCTGTTATTTTTGGAGTCTTCGTCCCATTGTTCTTGGGCTGTAGCCAAATCTTTTTCGATTCGTTTTTCGTCATCTCGAAGTTTGGCGGCTTCTTCATATTTCTGCTTTTTGACAACAGAATTTTTCAATTCGCGTACTTCTTCCAATTGTTTTTCTAGTTCCAAAATCTGTTTCGGAACATCAATGTTTACGATGTGAACACGAGAACCAGCTTCGTCCAAAGCATCGATGGCTTTGTCCGGCAAGAATCGCTCCGACATATATCTGTCGGTCAATTTTACACAAGCTTCAATGGCTTCATCCGTGTAAGTTACATTGTGGTGGTCTTCGTATTTGTCTTTGATATTGTTCAAAATAGTAATCGTTTCTTCAACAGAAGTTGGTTCTACAATCACTTTTTGGAAACGTCTTTCCAGCGCTCCATCTTTCTCTATATATTGTCTGTATTCGTCAAGAGTTGTTGCTCCAATACATTGGATTTCGCCTCTTGCCAAAGCAGGTTTAAACATATTGGATGCGTCAAGCGAACCTGTAGCTCCACCGGCACCAACTATGGTGTGAATTTCGTCAATGAAAAGGATGATGTCGTCGTTTTTTTCCAATTCGTTCATCACGGCTTTCATTCGTTCTTCAAATTGTCCGCGGTATTTTGTGCCTGCAACAAGGCTCGCCAAATCTAAAGTCACGACTCTTTTGTTGAACAAAATTCGGGATACTTTCTTTTGAATGATTCGCAAGGCCAATCCTTCGGCAATGGCCGATTTTCCCACTCCCGGTTCTCCAATAAGAAGTGGATTGTTCTTTTTTCGACGGCTTAATATTTGGGAAACGCGTTCAATTTCTTTTTCGCGTCCAACTACTGGATCTAGCTTTCCTTCTTCGGCCATTTCTGTTAAATCTCTCCCAAAATTGTCCAGAACGGGAGTTTTGGATTTTTTGTTGGATTTATTGGCCGGATTGTTGAAAGTTCCTTCCTTTAGACTGTCATCTTGTCCTGAATCTTCATTATAAGCGTCGTTTCTTGGCAAGTTTTCGATAAAATCTTCTTCGCTTGGTGTCATATTTAGATATTGTTCTTTAGCTATATCGTAATCAATTTTCATTTTATTCAATAGCTTGGTTGTTGGATCGTTTTCGTTTCTTAAAATGCACAACAATAGAT
Source organism: Flavobacterium limnophilum (assembly GCF_027111315.2). Classification (GTDB taxonomy): domain Bacteria; phylum Bacteroidota; class Bacteroidia; order Flavobacteriales; family Flavobacteriaceae; genus Flavobacterium; species Flavobacterium limnophilum. The sequence continues at coordinate 1,067,275 of NZ_CP114289.2, forward strand.
GTGCGGTGCTAATGGAGGTGCTGTGAAATACTTTTGCTTCTAGAAAAGTAGTTTTTAATGCGCGCTCGGCTTGTCGTGTCAGGTGTAGATTCTTTTTGTCGTTATTGATTTCCACATTGGGACTTGCTGGACTCAGGATTTCTACCTTTTTTCGAAGATGGTCTAAGTCTATGGATAAATTGTTTAAAATATTTATTGCTTTACCATTGCCATCTCTTAAAATACCCAGTATTAAATGCTCGGTTCCAATGAAGTCATGTCCTAATCGCAAGGCTTCTTCCTTGCTATAGGTTATGACGTCTTTTACTCTTGGTGAAAAATTATCATCCATAATATATGTTATAATTGTAAACGTAAATTTAGTGAATTTGTAATAGAAAAACAAAAACCATTCCTTTCAAGAACTTCTGTCAGCTAATTGACAAAAAAAGAATGGAAAAAACGTTAAAAGTTCCTTAATTTATTAACTAAAAAACATTCAAAATTTGTTAATAAATCATTGAAATTATTGGTGTAAAAAAGGTTCAAAAAATTCTAAAAGGTGTATATTAGCACGTTTTGAAACTAAACTAAAATTATTAAATATAACAACATATGTCTGAAGGAGAAAAGTTAATTCCTATTAACATTGAAGATGAAATGAAATCAGCTTACATCGATTATTCGATGTCTGTAATTGTATCAAGAGCACTACCTGACGTTAGGGATGGTCTAAAGCCCGTGCATCGAAGAGTACTTTATGGAATGTATGATTTGGGAGTTAACTCACGATCTGCCCACAAAAAATCGGCGAGAATAGTCGGAGAAGTTTTAGGAAAGTATCACCCTCACGGAGATACCTCGGTTTATGACGCCATGGTTCGTATGGCCCAAGAGTGGAGTATGCGCTATTTATTGGTGGATGGACAAGGTAACTTTGGTTCTGTCGATGGTGATAGTCCAGCAGCAATGCGTTACACCGAAGCCAGAATGAAAAAGATTTCGGAAGAAATCATGGCCGATATCGAAAAAGAAACCGTCGACTTTCAACTCAACTTTGACGATACCTTGTATGAGCCAAAAGTGATGCCAACCAGGGTTCCTACTTTGTTGGTTAATGGGGCAACAGGAATTGCCGTGGGTATGGCAACCAATATGCCTCCCCATAATTTAACGGAAGTTATCAACGGTACCTTGGCGTATCTTGACAACAACGATATAGAAATTGACGAATTGATGACTTATATAAAAGCACCGGATTTTCCAACTGGAGGTGTAATATATGGTTATGAAGGTGTTCGTGAAGCATTCAAAACGGGTAGAGGTCGTATTGTAATGCGTGCCAAAGTTGGTTTCGAAGAAGTGGACGGAAGAGAATGTATCATCGTTACCGAAATTCCATATCAAGTCAATAAAGCCGACATGATCAAGCGTACAGCTGATCTTGTTAACGAGAAAAAAATTGACGGAATCGCCAACATTCGTGACGAATCGGACAGAAATGGTATGCGTATCGTTTATATCTTGAAACGCGATGCCACGCCAAACGTGGTTTTGAACACGCTTTATAAATTCACCCAACTACAATCTTCTTTCAGTGTCAATAATATTGCATTGGTGAAAGGTCGCCCACAAATGTTGAATCTAAAAGACATGATTCACTATTTTATTGAGCACCGTCACGATGTGGTTGTTCGTAGAACACAGTTTGAATTGCGCAAAGCCGAAGAAAGAGCGCATATCTTGGAAGGTTTAATCATAGCTTCCGACAATATTGACGAAGTGATTGCTTTAATAAGAGGTTCGAAAAATACAGAAGAAGCCAGGGAGAAATTAATCGAAAGATTTCAATTATCCGATATTCAGGCAAGAGCGATTGTTGAAATGCGTTTGCGCCAATTGACCGGTCTGGAACAAGACAAGTTAAGAGCAGAGTACGAGGAATTGATGAAATTAATCGAACATTTGAAAGCCTTATTGGCTGACGTAGATTTAAGAACTGCTTTAATCAAGGAAGAACTGGAAGAAATTCGCGAGAAATACGGAGATGCCCGTCGTTCTCAAATCGAATATTCAGGTGGAGACGTTAGTATAGAAGATTTGATTGCCGACGAAAACGTGGTTATCACCATTTCGCATGCAGGTTACATCAAGCGTACTAATTTATCGGAATACAAAACACAAAATAGAGGAGGAGTTGGACAAAAAAGTGCCGGAACAAGAGACCAAGATTTCTTGGAACACATGTTCGTGGCCACCAATCACCAATACATGATGTTCTTTACCCAAAAAGGAAAATGTTTCTGGATGCGTGTTTACGAAATTCCGGAAGGAAGCAAAACCGCCAAAGGTAGAGCAATCCAAAACTTGGTCAACATTGAAAGCGACGATAAGGTGAAAGCATTTATTTGTACGCAAGATTTAAAAGACAAAGATTACATCAACAGCCATAACCTTGTGATGGTGACCAAAAAAGGCCAGGTAAAGAAAACTTCTTTGGAGAAATATTCTAAACCAAGGGTAAATGGAGTTGCTGCCATTACTATTAAGGAAGGCGACGAATTATTGGAAGCCAAATTAACCAACGGGGAAAGCCAGATTATCTTGGCCGTGAAATCAGGAAAATTGGTTCGTTTTGAGGAAACCAAAACCCGTCCAATGGGAAGAACGGCTTCTGGAGTTCGCGGAATTACTCTTAAAGACGACACTGATGAAGTAATTGGTATGGTTACTGTTGATAAAGATGCTATAAATGACTCGCAAATTTTGGTGGTAACCGAAAATGGATATGGAAAACGTACCAAATTAGTTGACGAAGATGGTGAAGATGTTTATAGAATCACAAATCGTGGAGGTAAAGGGGTGAAAACCTTGAACATCACCGAAAAAACGGGGAAATTAATTTCGATAAGTGCCGTTACCGATGCCGATGACTTGATGATTATCAATAAATCTGGATTAACGATCAGAATGGCTGTTGAAGATTTACGAGTTATGGGACGCGCCACTCAAGGAGTAAAATTGATAAACTTGAAAGGAAACGATTCAATAGCGGCCGTAACTAAAGTAATGAAAGATGATGTGGTTGAAGTTGTTGTTGATGAAGATGGAAATGTTATTGAGACAGAAACAATCGAAAGAGTAAAACCGGTTCTTGAAGTTCTTGAAGACGAAGGTGGTGCAGAAGACGAGGACGAAGACGAGGATGATTCTGAAGACGAAGAAGATGATTCTGAAGAAAGTGACGAAGACGATTCAGACGAATAGAAATGAGGAATAATTAATCTAAAACAAATATTATTTATGATTTTTATCATAAATAATATTTGTTTTTCTTGCTATTTTTGGCACATAAATCTAAAACAAAAATTATGAAAAGTAAATATGTAACGCTAGTGTCAGCATTATTGATATCAGTAGCTACTTTTGCTCAAAAAGATCAAATTAAAGCAGCTGAAAAAGCACTTAAAGGAGGAAATACACAAGAAGCGATAACTATTTTGCAGGGAGCCGAATCCCTAATTTCTAATGCTCCTGATGCCGAAAAAGCCCAGTACTACTTTATAAAAGGAAATGCCTACTTGGACTTGGCCAACAAAAAAATGGAAGAAGGAAAAAATCTTTCTTTGGCTGCCAAATCTTATCAAGATTTATTGGCTGCAGAAAAAGCTTCCGGCAAGAGTAAATATTCTACCCAAGCAACTGCTTCAATTATCGAGATTAAGGGGAAATTGATAAACAGTGCCATTGCGGATACTAAAGCCGATAAAACAATTGAGGGCGCAGGCAAGTTGTATGATGCTTATATGTTGGATAAAAAGGATACCATAAATTTGTATTATGCAGCTTCTACTTATGTAAACGGAAAAGATTATATTACGGCTCTTAAATTGTATGAAGAACTGAAAACGTTGAATTATTCAGGTAAGGGAACCAGTTATTTGGCAACAAGTAAATTGACCGGACAGGAAGATTTGTACAACACGGCAAAAGAAAGAGACTTGGCCATAAAATTGGGAACTCACGAAAAACCAAAAACAGAAGTAATCCCTTCAAAAAGAGGTGAAATCTATAAAAATATTGCCTTAATCTTAGTCGATCAAGGAAAAAAAGATGAAGCCAAAAAAGCAATTTCAGATGCCAGAAAAGCAAATCCTGAAGATGTATCTTTGACTTTGGCTGAGGCTAATTTATATTTGGAAACAAAAGATTTCGAAACGTACAAAAAATTAGTTGCCGAAGTTCTTGAAAAAAGTCCAAACGATGTTAACTTGATTTTTAATTTGGGTGTTCTCAGTGCCAATGCAAAAAATGCTGTTGAAGCCGAGAAATACTATAAAAGGGTGATGGAGATTGATCCTAATTATGTTAATGCTTATATCAATTTGGCGGCTTTAAAATTGGAAGACGAGAAGGTGATTATTGACGAAATGAACAAGTTGGGGAATTCTGAAAAAGATATGAAGCGTTATGCCGTGTTGAAAACAAAAAGAGAAAATTTGTTCAAAAGCACGATTCCTTATCTTCAAAAAGCACACGAACTTGACCCAACCAATATTGACGTGGCAAAAACACTTTTAAATGTTTATAGTGCATTGGAAATGCCAGAATACAAAGCTTTAAAAGTAAAAGTTAAAGAAATGGAAGCAGCCACCAAAAAATAAGGTTTGACAGTCCAAAATAATTGAATTAAAATCCCGATTGATAAAGAGGATACTGAAAAAGTCTTTTTTCAAAAATACTATTAAAAAAAGGAGTAGGAACGAAGTTTTTCTACTCCTTTTTTCGTATATTTTGTTGTAATTATAAGGGGTTTTAGATGTTAGTACAAGACACAAAGAATACAATTCAGCGAGCATTCTTCGTTGTATGATTTAATTCCAAAGAATGATCTCTTGAGACAAATTAAGACAAAAACCGACTCGTACAGTCTACAATAAAAAACAGTTACAAAAATAAAAACGCTTATAAAGGATGTTTGAAATCCTGTTATAAGCGTTTTTTTTTATTGTCTAAAAAAGAATCCAATTAAAATAAGAAGGACTTTTTCAGTGCCCTCTCTTTCGAGCGGGTTTCTTTTTTCTTTTTTCTTTTTTCTTTTTTTGATATTTTTAGATTATTTTCTCGCAAATAATCTTTCATAATTATCCCAATGTTTATAAATCAAAAAGAAGTTTCCCAAGAACAAAAATATAGAAATTGGCAATGCTTGTGGGGTCAGGTAATAATCAAGAAACAGAATGTTTAGCACGATGGGTAAAATCAAGATACTGGCTAGAGTTACATACAAATCAAAGATAAATGCCAATCCACAAAGCAATTCAATAAATTTTGCAATAGGCATTATATAAGTTGAGGATACTAGACCAACATCAAAAGCTTTGAAGTCGCCATTAGTGACAGGTTCCGGCATAAGCTTTAAAAAATAACCAACAGATACAAAAAGAAGTAAAAGCCCAATTAAAGATCGGATAATGATAGTTGCAATTTTCATGATTTCACAGTATTAAGGGATTAATGATACTATAAATTTATAAAATTTTAACTAAATTTTAGTAGAATTAGTAGTGATATTTCATTTTGAAGACTAATTTTTATTGAAATAGTTAAAATTTTCACTTGTTCTGATTTCTTGCCTCATTTGTATCTACTGTTTTTTGAAAATAATTGTTACGATTTCGGTTTATTTTGCAATGAAGAGTCCTTTGTAATTTTTCCAATGGCTATAAATCAAGAAAATGTTCCCCAAAAACACAAATAATGCTATCGGAATTCCTTCCGGACTGAGAAAGAAATTAATGAATAGAATGTTTACGGTAACGGGCAGAATCAATAGATTGGCCAAGGTTACATAACGACCGGTGACAAATGACAAACCGCAAAGCAATTCAATCGTTTTTGCCAAAGGAATCAAATAAGTCGAAGCAACTAGACCAACCTGGAATGCCTTAAAATTTCCAGTCATTTCAGGTTCGGGAATAAGTTTTAAAAAGAAACCAATGGATGTAAAAAGAAACAAAAGCCCAATTAAAGTTCGGATAATAATGATTGTGATTTTCATATTCTGTTGTTTTTGAGGTTTATAGTACTATAAATTTAACGAAAAAATTGAAATAAATTTGTCGTAATTTTGGTTTTTTAAAACATTTCAATTCCTTGAGAACATCCATTATAAAAAATATCGAGCATCCAATCCAATTCAAGCAACAAATTTTGGCTTGGTCGCAGCAATTTCGTGAAGTCGTTTTTATGGACAGCAACGATTATCCGCAACGTTATTCGAGTTATGATTGCATACTCGCCGTCGATGCTTTTACATCGGTAAAAACCGATTACCACAACGCTTTCGATGATTTGAAGCAATACCAACAAGTGACCAAGGACTGGCTTTTTGGTTATTTGTCATTCGATTTGAAAAATGATGTCGAACTTTTGAACTCCAATAATTTTGATGGATTGCATTTTCCGGATTTGTTTTTCTTCCAACCCAAGAAAATATTTCTGTTGAAGGGGAATGAACTCGAAATTCAATACCTCAATATGTGCGATGATGAAGTGGAGGCCGATTTTGAGGAGATAAGATTGCAGATTGCAGATTACAGATTACAGATTGCAGATATTCAAGCTTCAGAAATCGAGATTAAACAACGCATTTCTAAAGAAGAGTATCTCGAAAAAGTATCGAAGATTCTGGAACACATTCATCGGGGCGATATTTATGAAGCCAATTTTTGCATGGAGTTTTTTGCCGAAAATGCCCTCATCAATCCATTGGAAAAGTTCTTGAAGCTCAACGAAATTTCAAAATCACCATTGGCGGTTTATTTCAAGAACAGCACCCAGTTTTTACTTTCCGCTTCACCGGAACGCTATTTAAAGAAAGAAGGAGAATTGATTATTTCCCAGCCCATCAAGGGGACTGCCAAACGATTTCTGGATGTGATGGAAGACGAAAAAGCAAAAAACGAATTGGCATCGGATCCCAAAGAGCGTTCCGAAAACATCATGGTTTCGGATTTGGTTCGCAATGATTTGTCCCGTACCGCCCAAAAAGGTTCCGTGAAAGTGGAGGAATTGTGTGGCATTTATTCGTTCGAACAAGTGCATCAAATGATTTCTACCATTACTTCAAAATTAGACCCTCAATTTACTGGTGTAGATGTAATTAGAACCACTTTTCCAATGGGAAGCATGACGGGGACTCCAAAGGTTTCGGTCTTGAAAATCATAGAAGAATTGGAAGAAACCAAAAGGGGGTTGTACAGTGGTGCCGTGGGTTACTTTACGCCCAACGGCGATTTCGATTTCAATGTCGTCATCCGAAGCATTTTGTACAATCAAGAAGAAAAGTACGCCTCCTTTTCCGTGGGTAGTGCCATCACTTCGCAATCTGTTCCCGAAAAAGAATATGAAGAATGTTTGCTCAAAGCCAAAGCAATGCGGGAAGTTTTGAGTTGAATAAATTCCCTGATAATTCCACGGCATTCGATTTTTAAAAAAAGTTAGCCACGACCCGAGTCCCGATAATTATCGGGACGAATAGGCAGAGCAATTACACCAATTGGCACTAATTTTTTTAGAATTAAATCTAATTACACAAATTCTTCTGACAGTAATAATTTGTGTACTTAAAAATGTCTGCCAATTTGTGTAAATTGGTGTAATTCGTGGCGGAAACTTCTCAAAGCGAATTCCCTGATAATTCAAAATGTTTTATCTTTTAATGTTATTTCGTGGTATGATTTAAAATACCTAAATTTGAAAATGCAACAGAAATTCGAAAACCATATCGCCCATAATTTTGATTTTTTAATTGGAAAAAAACTCCTTTTGGCTACCAGTGGCGGGATAGACAGTATGGTGTTGGTAAACTTGTTTCACCAATTGTCTTTTGAAATTGCGATAGCCCATTGCAATTTTCAACTTCGGGGTCTGGAAAGTTTTGAAGACCAAAATTTTATCCAGAATTATGCCGAAGCCAATGAAATACCGCTGTTTTTAACCCAATTTGACACCAAGGCATTCGCCAAAGATTATAAACTTTCTACCCAAGTGGCGGCTCGCGAGTTGCGGTACAGCTGGTTTTACGAATTATTGGAAACCAAAAAATACGATTATATTCTTACGGCACACCACGCCGACGACAATTTGGAAACCTTTCTCATTCATCTTTCTCGCGGAACCGGTTTGGACGGGTTGACGGGAATTCCGGCACAAAACGGAAAAGTAATTCGACCACTGTTGCTTTTTTCCAGGGCCGAGATCGAGCAATATGCAATGGATAATTCAATAGAATGGAGGGAAGACAGCAGCAATGCTTCGGATAACTATTTGCGAAACAAGATCAGGCATAATTTGGTTCCTGTTTTAAAGGAGTTAAATCCCGATTTTCTCGCTTCTTTCTGCAAAACACAGGCTTATTTGCAAGAATCGCAGCAAATGGTAGCCGATGCGTCGATTCTGGTTTACCAGCAAGTGGCCAAGGTTGAAGAAGACCAGATTCACTTTGATTTGAACCAATTGAAAAAATTGCCCAATTATAAATCCTATTTGTACCAATGGCTCAATGATTACGGGTTTTCTGCCTGGGACGATATTTATGATTTGGTGGATGGACAATCTGGGAAACAGGTTTTTTCGAGCGAATTCCGATTGTTGAAAAACCGGGATTTTTTAATCTTGAGTCCTGAAAATTTAAAGGAAGAGGACGAAGAATATTATATTTTTAAAGACCAAAAAGAAGTTAATATTCCCTTAAATCTTTCATTAACGAAGGTGGCGGACATTAGTTTGGTGTCAAATACAACTATATTTGTCGACGAAGACAAGCTGTGGTTTCCCCTGGTGTTGCGACGCTGGAGGCAGGGCGACAATTTTCAACCTATCGGGATGGAAGGAAAATCGAAAAAAGTCAGCAAGTTTTTCAAGGACAATAAATTATCATTGTTGGAAAAAGAAAATGTTTGGATTTTGTGTTCTGATAATCAAATAGTCTGGATTTTGGGCTTGCGACAAGATGAACGCTTTAAAATAGGAAATAGAACAAAAAAAATACTAAAAATACAATTGGAATAATGAGGAAACATGTTTTTTTACTCTTGGCTTTTTTGGCTTTTGCCAAAGTTAACGCACAAATTTTGGATCCGGTTCAATGGACAACCAAAATCGAAAAAAAATCTGAAACAAACTACATACTTACATTTAATGGGGTCTTAGAAGAAAATTGGCACATGTATTCCCAGTTTACTCCTGACGGAGGGCCATTGCCGTTGGAAATTGTTTTCAAAAACCAGAAAGGTAATTTCAATTTGGTTGGAAAGGCCAAAGAGGGAAAAACCACCACGGCCTACAACGATGTTTTTGAGGTAAACGAAACTTTTTTCGAGAAGAAGGCCCAGATCCAGCAGGAAATCACCATTCTGAACCCGAAATTTTCAAAGATAGAGGTTGATTTTAATTACCAAGTCTGCAAAGAGGTTTGTATTAATTTAGAGAAAAAATTCAGTTTTACGCTTCCTTCGGTTTTAAAAACGGAAGCGGCCAACGTTGCAATTGACACCCTAAATAGTGTTGCAGCTCCTTCAAAACCGGCAGAAGTTGAAGATGCCGTTGCCCCTTTGTCAAAAGACAAGGTTGTGGCTTCCAAGCCCGAAAAGCAAAAAGGATTGTGGACCGTATTTATCCTTTCATTTTTAGGTGGATTGTTGGCATTGTTGACACCTTGCGTTTTTCCAATGATTCCAATGACGGTCAGTTTTTTTACCAAGCAAAGTAAAACCAGGGCGGCAGGAATTCGAAATGCACTAATTTATGGAATTTCGATTATCATAATATATGTAATATTGGGATCGATTGTCACGGCAATTTTTGGTGCCGATGCCTTGAATGCAATGGCAACCAATGTTTATTTTAATTTGATTTTCTTCATCGTATTGGTGGTTTTTGCGGTTTCGTTTTTGGGTGCTTTTGAGATTATGTTACCCAATTCATGGGCAAATGTGGTCGATAAGCAAGCTGACAAAGGCGGAATCCTCGGTATTTTGTTTATGGCTTTGGCTTTGGCAATCGTGTCTTTTTCTTGTACGGGACCCATTGTCGGTGATATTTTATTTGCCTCAGCTTCCAAAGGGGGAATTGGCCCTATTGTCGGCATGTTGGGTTTTTCTTCCGCTCTGGCCTTGCCATTCATGTTGTTTGCCTTTTTCCCGAGTTGGTTGCATTCCTTGCCCAAATCGGGTGGATGGCTCAATACGGTAAAAGTAGTTTTGGGATTTCTGGAATTGGCCTTGGCCTTCAAATTCTTGTCCAATGCCGATTTGGTTTTGCAATTGCATTTGTTGGAAAGAGAAGTCTTCTTGGCGATTTGGATCGCTGTTTTCGGAACCTTGGCTTTTTATTTGTTTGGAAAAATCACTTTGCCTCACGACAGTCCCATCGCCCACATTTCAGTAGGACGATTATTGCTGGGATTGATAGTTTTGTCGTTTACCATTTACATGATTCCCGGACTTTGGGGTGCACCGTTGAAGTTGATCAATGCCTTTCCGCCGCCGATGGAGTATAGCGAAAGTCCTTTGGGTGTTGGCAGTGCGGCGGCAGCAGTTCCTGCTTCAAATTTGCCCGAAGGTGCCAAACTGGGGCCGCATCAAATAGTGGTTTTTGAGGATTACGAAAAAGGATTGGCTTACGCCAAAACGGTCAACAAACCCATAATGCTCGACTTTACGGGTTATGCTTGCGTGAATTGTCGAAAAATGGAGAACAATGTTTGGTCGGATCCTCGTGTTTTGTCCATTCTGAAAAACGAGCTTGTCCTGATTTCGTTGTATGTGGACGACAAGCGCGATTTGCCAAAAAACGAACAGTTTATTTCAAAAACGACAGGTTCAACCATAGAAACAGTGGGCGACAAATGGGCCGATTTCATGATTTCGAAATACAAAACCAATACCCAGCCTTTGTATGTCCTGACTGATTTGGAAGGGAATAGCCTGAACCAAGAGCAACCAACCATCAGCTATGTTGGGGTGGACGAATATGAAATTTGGCTGAAAGCAGGGGTTTCCAAGTTCAAGAAGTAATATAGGATTTAAAAGTAGATTCTACTGAAAGTGCCGTGAAGTTTTTAACCACATAAGTAATCAGAAAGATTTATTGCCCTATTTCAATACTGTTGTTGTAGATGCAATTATTCGGTTATTTTGTCATTTCGACCAACGGGAGAAATCGCATTAGTTGCTCTCGCTATGTGATTTCTCCTGCGTCGAAATGACAAAGGCAGAAACTATTTTCTTTAACTTAATGACATTGAACCAGCACTTAGCACAAGACTAGCAATATGTCATTTGTTTCAGGATTTTTTCTTGTAAAATTTCAATTGATCCAACATTTTTTTTAATTTTTTTCCGGGTCGAAAAATAATCGAACTGCTTGCAATGTTGGCTTCACTCACCTCTTCAGGACTTGGACTGCTCGTACCTTGAACACTAACCTGAAACGAACCCAGTTGCCCCAAGCGCACAATATTTCCTTGGTCTAACGATCTGCATATTTCAGTCACTAGTCCTATGATAACGGCAGAACAATCTGATGGTGTGGCGGAGCAACTATCAGAAACGCGTTCCGACAATTCTTCCAAATCCACGACACCACTTTGGGTGGCTCTTGGATAATACAGTAATGGATTTTGCGGTTGACTGGGATTTGTTTTTCCCACTGCGGTAAAAGGGACGGCCATAAGCTTGTTTTTTTGAATGAATAAAGAGATTAGGCACTCTTGCCTTTACAAATATAAAGTTTAATACGGCACGAACGACTAATCGACCGCCCTCCTTTTAGTATGTGACGGCCGTCGATTGAATAGTCGACGGCGGTGGATTATTGAGCCAGTAAGGACGTTAGCGACGACTTGTTCTTGAGCACCGTCAAACCCAGCTTGCCCGCAAGAATGACGGCAAAGGGTACAGCCTCTTTTGTCCAAAAGAGGGATCGCAAAAAGGGTTGCATTGACACCGGAAATCCCCCTTCTTCTTTTGGATTTTGTTTCCAATCACCAGCGCTGCAACTTATTTTTAAAAATAATTTTTTTCCTACACCTTTAGTAGCCTGTAAGAGGATATATTTTAGTAGCTTTGTGGCACGTATAAAATTAATGCTTTTCAGTGCAACAAGTACTCGAAAAGAGCAAAAACCTTTGTAGCGCGATGCAAATCATTCATAAAATTGACGATTTCCTATTTACCATTTTCCCGAAATTAGTCGGGGGGGGGGGTAATTCATTATTAATCAGTGAATTAGAAAAATATTATGCTTTTGGCCCCTTTACTCCAAAAGTCACCATCACAGACGGTTGGGTTACCATAGCAATAGACACTTCCACTATTCTTGCCCAAGAAGCCGATTACCGCAAAACGGTTGCCCTTTGCGAAAGAGGGAATTACCAAGAAGCAAAACCCATTCTGGCAAAACTTATCGAAAACAATCCCACGAATTCGGAATTTCATCGAATAATGGGGCAAATCCTTTCTGACCAAGGCCATCAAGACCAGGCCATCGATTGTTTGATTGATGCCTTGCGCTGGAATCCAAAGAATCATTGGGCTTTGTTGATGATGGGGAATATTTTTGCGAAATTCAAAAATGATGTTCCCACGGCGATGAGGTATTATGACCAAGCTTTAGTGGCAAATCCCAATGACAGTATTACAATCAATAATATTGGGGCAAATCTTATGCAGCAAGGGAAGTTAGATGAAGCAAAAAAATATTTTTGGAAAGCTTTGAAGATTAATAGTGATTATCCAAATACTCATTTTGCTTTGGGAATGATAGCCGAAATGGAGCATGATTTACAATCCGCTTTTTATAGTACGCTACAAGCAATAAAATGCAACAAGAATAAAGACGTATTGTATCAAAATTCACTTCAACAGATTTTTGAAGTTTCAAATCGAATAATAACCTCAGAAGACGGTAAAAAAATATTCAGGGAATACCGTCACAAACTGGAATTTGAAGGAGGAACTGAAATTGATATTATTAAAGACAGTGAAATACCAACTGCTGCCAAAATTGAATTTGCCGAGAATTACGATAGATTAAAACATCTCGTTAGATTCAAACCAAATTATCCGGCGGTAGAACATTTGGTTATGCACGAATTGGTGCATTTGGATTTTGTGATTCAAGCAAGGAAAGCCGAATTAAACCAGCTATTCACTTCTACACAACAACATCGAAATGTTTTTATAAAAACACTGCAGCCTAGTATTATCAAGCTTAAGAAAATGGCAATTTCCGAAGATGCCATTTCTAATTTTTGTAACGGAATGTTTGATGGGATGAATCTTCAAGCCTACAATACTCCCATTGATTTGTTTATAGAAGACTTTTTGTATACTGAATTTGCGGCGTTGCGTCCGTATCAATTTGTATCTCTTTATACCTTGATTCAAGAAGGGGTGAAGGCTGTGACTGATAAAAATGTTGTAGACCTTTCGCCTGCCACGATAATCTCAAAAAGCAAGATTTTTAATTTGGTTAATGCTTTACAGTTTAAAGCGCTTTTTGGTTTAGACTTGATCAAAGATTTTAAGGCCACACCCGCAGAGTTAAGAAAAGCGGAAGAGTTTTATATGGAGTTTCTGGAATACAAAGACAATCGAAAACCGGGTGAAGAATTTGAATTGGTTTTGCATTGGGCTGAAGATTTGCAGATGGATCAATATTTTCAACTCGTAAACGAAAACCAATATCGCAAAGGAAGTGATATTGATTCTTTTATGACAAATTTTGAGAAAGACCCTTTTGGGATTGACGAGAAAGACCCTTTTAAAGAAAGGGAAATGGAGAAATTTCAAAAAACACAAGAGGAGATTGGTCTAAATATGGCGGTAGTTCTATTTATGGTTGATGCGTTGCAGTATTTTCAAGACATGCCTGTTGACGCAATAAAAAAAATCGCTTTTGAGATTGCAATGCAAGGAACACAAGGTTTTGACCCAAACCAAAAGAATTATATTATTGGCAGTATTGCAAATAAACGATTTTCAGGGTTTCATATTTTAGCTTACTACTACGTAAGTTGGATGTTGGCAATACCAGAAATGGTTTCTCAACTGCAATTGCCATTTGATGAAGAGTATAAACTGGCGACAACAATGCATAAACCAAAATAAAATGGAGTCTATCAAACATATTATTAGTGAGTTGATCAAGTTTAGAAATGAAAGAGATTGGGAACAATTTCATAATTCAAAGGATTTGGCTTTAGCGATATCCATTGAAGCTGCGGAGTTAAACGAGCTGTTTCTTTGGAAAAAAGCGGAAGATGTAAATGTTGATAAACTAAAAGAAGAATTGGCAGACATTTTTGCTTATGCTTTCTTATTGGCTGAAAAACACGATTTAAATGTCGAAGATATTGTGCTTCAAAAGATTAAACAAAACGCTGAAAAATATCCTGTAGACAAAGCAAGAGGGAATGCTACAAAATATGATGAGTTATGATGAATATCAAGCTATACGACATACATGGTTCAAGCACAATTGAAAACTATAAGACATTAATTACATCTGATGCTAAATATTTTTACTGGGATTCAAAAAGGTTTTCTAAAAATGAGATTGGTGATATTGTTTTTTGGGTAAATAGAACCGAAAGAGTAGTTCTTTATACGGTTATTGACTCCAAAGATGTAAAACCTACATTTAGTAATGGAAAAAACTTAATTAATGACAAAGGCTATAATGTTTCTGCCGCAGCACAAGACGCGACTAAATTTGAAACTTTCTATAGGTTTAAAATAATAGAAAAAGCTCAAATTCCTGAAGGTTGGAACTATTTAAATTTAGTTCCTTTTAATGGTCAGACAATGGCAATAATATTATATGATTCAAATGTTAGTGAACCAGAGAAGAAAATTGAAAAGATAATAGATTTGAAACCAATCTTTTTAAATAATGATGAAGTTACTACAATTTTAAATCAAGCATTAGATTTATTAAAGAACCATAATTCTTCTGTACGCAAATCAAAAAACATTCAGTCAAAACAATCTGATTCTAATGAAATGAATATACTAACGGCAATAAAAACAAAACCATTTATTCTTTTAGCAGGAATATCAGGCACAGGAAAATCGAGATTAGTTAGAACACTTGCCTTTAAAACTTGTCCTCCAATTTTACAGGATAAGGAAAGGAAGAAGCCGGGGAATTTTGAGTTAATTCCTGTTCGTCCAAATTGGCATGATTCTACTGAATTGATGGGATATGTAAGCAGAATTAACGGTGAAAAATACGTGACAACTACGTTTTTAAAATTCATAGCTAAAGCATGGAAAAACCTTGAGACTCCTTTCTTTTTGTGTTTAGACGAAATGAATTTAGCGCCTGTTGAACAATATTTTGCTGAATATTTGAGTATTATTGAAACCCGACAGCTAAAAGACGGGAAAATTGGTTCCGACTATTTGATTGCTAAATCAAATTTTGAAAATGAAAAGCTATACACTAAATTATTAGAAGATTTGAATTTACAAAATGACAAAAGGTTTGTTGAGGGGATTTCATTTCCTAATAATATGGTTGTCATTGGGACAGTCAATATGGATGAAACAACTCATTCATTTAGTAGAAAAGTACTAGATAGAGCTATGACATTTGAAATGAACGATATTGATTTAAACGCTGGTTTAGAAGAATTTAAAATCGATTGGGATTATCCCAAAAATTATACTTCTGGAAGTGAAGTAATAGGACAATTTACAGCAGGAAATGAAGTTGTAAATCAATTTCCTGAAAGTAAATTGGTTATCGAATATCTTCAGAAAATAAACGAGCAATTAGAGGGAACACCTTTCAAAATCGCCTATAGAGTACGTGACGAATTTTTAATTTATTGCTATTATGCCAGTCAAAATAAATTAGATACAAACTGGTTAAATATTGCATTGGATGAAATGATTAGCATGAAAATTTTGTCAAGAATTGAGGGTGATGACATCAAAACAGGAGATGTTCTCAAAAATCTACTAAATATATTAACTGAAGATTTTGCAAAATCAATTTCAAAATTGAAGGAGATGGATAATCGTTTGCAAAAAGGTGGTTACACTTCATACTGGTCTTAATGCAAGTTTTAAAAGTTGAACACGATGATTTTGAATTGGTTATTGAATGTAATAACCTGTTTTCAGCATTTAATAAAGCCAAGCAAAAGCAGATTCAAATATTATCTTCGACATCTTATTACGCTAGTGAAGGAGTCATTTCTATATTAAATTTAGAATCAAAAATACTTGAACTTTTAATAACCACAAAAACTCACCCTTTAATTTTTGAAAATAAAGAATATTTTGTTGGAATTACTTTCAAGAATAAAGGACTTATTAAGTCTCCTTCTATATATTCAAAACTAAAAGATGTAGAAGATAAATTCTTTTATCGCGAAGAGTTGGGTTTCTTGGCAGGTACAATTAATTACGGAAATGATTTAGGAAAGAGTACTATTATTGTCCGATATTCTAAAGAGAGCAAGCAAAAGGAGGTTGTCCTCAATTTTGAAGTCTTTCCAACAAAATTGGATTATAGAAGTGATTACGATAAAATAGTTGCTGATATTGAGAACGAGTATCCTTATCTCGTTTTAGATTTTCTAAAAAAGACTTATGCTTCCTTTAAATCAGGAAATTCGCCGAACACTGATTTAATATGGTGGCAAGTTTTTGGGGGGATTTATAATGATTTTATTGAAGCATCGAAGTTCATTTTAAACAAACCGCATAGTAGAATAATCAATCAAACAAAATATGTTAAAGCGGATAAAATCATTAAATGGAATCCTTTATTAGAGGAAGAATTTGTTCAATTTAAACATTTACCGAATAAAAATTATCGAATTGAAAATAAAACCATAAGCACTGATACGTCTGAAAATCAATTTTTCAAGTATGTCGTTTTTAAAACTTTAAAACGATTTGTAAAGGTTAAAACATATATAGAGCATAGGTTCAAGAATGCCATCACCACTTCTTTTAAAGATGAAATGAAATCCATTGAAAAGCAAATGGAAACAATAGCTATTAATCCATTATTTAAAACGATTGGAGAATTTAAAGGAATAAGACAAGAATCATTAGTCTTACAAAAAGCAACGGGATATAGTAGCATTTATAAATCTTGGGTTATGCTAAACAGCGGACTCAAACTATTTGATGGTATTCAAAAAATTGAATTAAAGAACATTGCTGAGTTGTATCAAATTTGGTGTTTTCTCGAAATAAAAAATGTTTTACAAAATTTACTTGGTAAAGAAAATCCAGATGAAATTGAATTAGCCGAAATTCAAGTTGATGATTTTGTTTTTAAAATTGAAAGAGGAGTTAAATCAAGAGTATTATTTATTCAAAAGAATGGTGAACAAATTGAGTTGTTTCATGATTTTTCATACGATACAAAGTCAAGTCAAGAAGTTAAATCTTTTACGGTAAATCAAAGACCAGATATTGTTCTTCGAATAACAAAGAATGATTTAAAAGAAAATTATGTTTTAACTTACTTGTATGATGCCAAGTATCGATTAGCTTCTGATGAAAGAGAGGGAGCTCCTGATTTACCTCCAGATGATGCTATAAATCAAATGCACCGTTATCGAGATGCAATTTATTATGTAAATAAAAATAGAATAAAGCCCGAAAAAGAAGTGATTGGGGCTTATGTACTTTTTCCAGGATCAGGTGAATTGTTATCGATAAAAAGTTTGGCTTACCAAAAATCTATTGAAGAAGTTAATATTGGAGCTTTTCCACTTCGCCCTAATGATTATGAAAACAAAACACTTCTTGAAGAACATTTAAAAAATATTTTAGGTCTAGATACCGAATCTGTTTTAAATGAGGTTTCTCCACAAAAAGAGAATATTTATGAATCTTCTAACCCTGAAGTTTTGATTGGTATTGTCAATAAAGGAAAACAATCAATTTATTTTGAAACTGAAAACAATATTATTTATCATACAGGAAAAGTGAAACCTTCTAAATTAAAAGACGAAGACTCTGGTTATGTAAAGATAAAATCAGAAATCAAATATTTTGCGCCCTATTATTCAGGTAGAGGAATTAAAGAATATTATGAAATTTTAGATTTTAGGATAATTCCTCGGAATGAAATTTTTCATAAAAGACATTCTTTGAATAAAATTGACGATAAATCTGATAGGTTAGTGATTAAATTAGGAAAGAAATTTGTCATAAATGATAATAAATATTTTACTTGTTCTATAATGGTTTACAGATACACAAAATTAAGTCATATTCGTAATCCAAAAGATAATAAGATTGAAGTTTTAAAAGTAGGTTGAATTTTGAAATAAACTTTTAATCTCTTTGTCAGAGTTTCAAAACTTTGATAGAGCACTCTTCTTGAATTGCCGGTGGCTTTAGCCACTGGATAACAAAAACAGTCATTGGCTTTAGCCCAATGCAGCCCCCTTTTGGACAAAGCCATTTCTGTTGTTCTTTTATTCCTCCAGCTAAAGCAGGAGGCAATGGAATAAAGTTGACACAACAAATTTCGCTTCATAAATAATTGTTTTTTAATGATTTTTTAAGGAATTTGGAAATGATGCTTAATCTTGTAGGCTTGTTCTATACCTACAAGGTCAAAAAAGACCTTGCAGGATAGGAAGTTTTAGAAGATAAAATATATGCCCCGAGCCTAAGGCTCTTTTGGTATTTTTGATAGATTTTTGAAACTGGACTAAAGTCCAGCCTTACAAAATGTACCGAGCCGCTGGCTCTTGTGCGTTTATGTAAAAGTCCCGTAGGGACGATGCATATTGTAGCAACGGATTTTAATCCGTTGAATGTAGGGACGATGCATATTGTAGCAACGGATTTTAATCCGTTGAATGTAGGGGCCGATGCATATGTAGCACCTTTTTTTCTTGTTATTTGTCACGCTGTAAGCGTCCCTGCCAATTTGCTCTAGTGTGTTGAGACGCTTACAGCCTGACATACTAAATAGAGCGTGTTTATTTTCTAGGGCGCACGAAAAATTATAGCAACGGATTTTAATCCATTGTTTTCTGAAGGAAGAGATTGCCGGCAAATACTCTTCTTGAATTGCCGGTGGCTTTAGCCACTGGTATCATAAAAACAGTCATTGGCTTTAACCCAATGCAGTCCTCTTTTGGCTAAAGCCATTTCTGTTGTTCTTTTATTCCTCCAGCCAAGGCAGGAGGCAATGGAATAAAGTTGACACAACAAATTTCGCTTCATAAATAATTGTTTTTTAATGATTTTTTAAGGAATTTGGAAATGATGCTTAATCTTGTAGGCTTGTTCTATACCTACAAGGTCAAAAAAGACCTTGCAGGATAGGAAGTTTTAGAAGATAAAATATATGCCCCGAGCCTAAGGCTCTTTATGCATTTCCGTATGTTTTTTGAAACTGGACTAAAGTCCAGCCTTACAAAATGTACCGAGCCGCTGGCTCTTGTGCGTTTATGTAAAAGTCCCGTAGGGACGATGCATATTGTAGCAACGGATTTTAATCCGTTGAATGTAGGGACGATGCATATGTAGCACCTTTTTTTCTTGTTATTTGTCACGCTGTAAGCGTCCCTACCAATTTGCTCTAGTGTGTTGAGACGCTTACAGCGTGACAAACTAAATAGAGCGTGTTTGTTTTCTAGGGCGCACGATAAATTATAGCAACGGATTTTAATCCGTTGTTTTCTGAAGGAAGAGATTCCCGGCAAATACTCTTCTTCAATTGCCGGTGGCTTTAGCCACTGGTATCATAAAAACAGTCATTGGCTTTAGCCCAATGCAGCCTCCTTTTGGCTAAAGCCATTTCTGTTGTTCTTTTATTCCTCCAGCTAAAGCAGGAGGCAATGGAATAAAGTTGACACAACAAATTTCGCTTCATAAATAATTGTTTTTTAATGATTTTTTAAGGAATTTGGAAATGATGCTTAATCTTGTAGGCTTGTTCTATACCTACAAGGTCAAAAAAGACCTTGCAGGACAGGAAGTTTTAGAAGATAAAATATATGCCCCGAGCCTAAGGCTCTTTTGGTATTTTTGATAGATTTTTGAAACTGGACTAAAGTCCAGCCTTACAAAATGTACCGAGCCGCTGGCTCTTGTGCGTTTATGTAAAAGTCCCGTAGGGACGATGCATATTGTAGCAACGGATTTTAATCCGTTGAATGTAGGGACGATGCATATTGTAGCAACGGATTTTAATCCGTTGAATGTAGGGACCGATGCATATGTAGCACCTTTTTTTCTTGTTATTTGTCACGCTGTAAGCGTCCCTGCCAATTTGCTCTAGTGTGTTGAGACGCTTACAGCCTGACAAACTAAATAGAGCGTGTTTGTTTTCTAGGGCGCACGATAAATTATAGCAACGGATTTTAATCCATTGTGTTCTGAAGGAAGATATTGCCGGCAAATACTCTTCTTGAATTGCCGGTGGCTTTAGCCACTGGATAACAAAAACAGTCATTGGCTTTAGCCCAATGCAGCCCCCTTTTGGCTAAAGCGATTTCTGTTGTTTTTTATTCTTCCAGCCAAGGCAGGAGGCAATGGAATAAGTATTCGAACTCAGCATGTTTTTAACGAAGGGACATTAAGCAAAAAGTGGTTGTTCGGAAATTCCGAACAACCACTCAAAAGGGATGTAGGCACAAAAAAAACAGCCTGAAAACGAATTTTCAGGCTGTCTTGATTTATTTGTGAGAATGATTATAGGTATTCTCCGTGTTGAGAAATATCCAATCCTAATTCTTCTTTTTCTTCAGAAACTCTAAGTGGAGTGATTTTGTTCACGATAAAGAACAAAGCATAAGAAGCAGTGAAGGCAAAGATGGAAACAAGAACCAATGCTTTCAATTGAATCAAGAACAAAGTAGCGTCACCATAGATTAAACCTTGGTTGTCACCTACAATAGAGTTTACAGAAGTTGAAGCAAATACACCTGTCAAAAGCATACCTACCATACCTCCAACACCGTGACAAGCAAATACATCCAAAGCATCGTCAATTTTTCCTTTAGGGAATTTGCTCACTACAAGGTTACTGATGATACTGGCAATGAAACCAATGGCAAGTGCAGAAGGCATTGTCACAAAACCTGCAGCAGGAGTAATGGCAACCAATCCTACTACGGCACCGATACAAGCTCCCATGGCAGAAAGTTTGTGTCCAAGAATTTTATCCAAGAATACCCATCCCATTGCAGCAGCGGCAGCAGCCACGGTTGTAGTTCCCAAAGCTTGTGCGGCAAGGCTTCCAGCTCCAACAGCAGATCCTGCATTGAAACCAAACCAACCGAACCATAACAAACCGGTTCCCAACAACACATAAGTAATACGGGCAGGGTTTGCTTTTTGTACTTTTCTTTTTCCTAGGAATATGGCTCCAGCTAGAGCAGCCCATCCAGCACTCATGTGTACTACGGTTCCACCGGCAAAATCCAATACTCCCCATCCGAAGAACAATCCATCAGGATGCCATGTCATGTGACACAATGGAGCGTATATAAACAATATGAACAATACCATAAACAACAAGTAAGCCCAAAAACGAACGCGTTCAGCGAAAGCACCTGTTATCAAGGCAGGCGTGATGATGGCAAATTTTGCTTGAAACAAGGCAAACAAAATGAATGGAATTGTTGGAGCCAATTCCCAAGCCGTGGTAGCATTTACTCCATTAAAAAACATGTTAGAAGAAGGGTCACCGATGAAACCTCCCACTGAAGGTCCAAAACACAATCCAAATCCAACTACAACCCATAATACAGTTACTATAACCATAGCCATAAAGCTTTGTAATACCGTACTGATTACATTTTTTTTGCCTACCATTCCGCCATAAAAGAATCCTAGTCCCGGTGTCATCAACAATACAAGACCCGTGGCAGCCAACATCCAAGCGGTGTCTCCAGTATCTAATTTTAGGGCAACTACATGTTCTCCTAATGCTGTGCTTTCCGGAAATAAATAAATTGAAAAAACGGATAATACCAGAATTGTGATTAGAATCACACTTAAAATAATCTTTCGCATAATTTTTATTTTTTAGTTATAATTTTCAATAAAAGTAGTCAAATCATTTCATACCCCCATAAAAATTGTGCTCTAGTCGGTCATTTTTGTCATATTTCTATTTTATACCCTCAAATTTTATGGGTATGAGATAATTATTTATCAAAATTTACAATTTATTAATGCTTATTTATGACAATTTTAATAAAACTGAGGTTTTTGATTGTTTTGAATTCGTATTTACAGCATCCATTTTGGCGTAATAGGGTGTGTTTTGCATAATAATTTTAAATGAAATGTCTTTAAAACTGAGAATTCGTTAATAATTAGACGATTAAGCGCACTCCAGTGCCATTTAGTTCGGAATACTTTATAACGCCATCGGAGAGTGTTATTCCCGTGGCTATATCATTAGACAACAATAATATGCCGTCCATGTCCACATAGTCCAATTCCGGCAACAAGTGGGCAATGGCCGATATTCCAACCGATGATTCCGTCATGCAACCCACCATGGTCTTCATTCCCAGTTTTTTGGCTTGTGCTATCATTCTTCTGGCTGGTGTGAGTCCGCCACATTTCATGAGTTTGATGTTCACGCCATGAAAGTGGTTGTGGCATTTGGCCACGTCTTCCTCAACGATGCAGCTTTCATCCGCAATTATGGGCAATACCGATTGATCGAAAACCGCCTTGTGACCCTCCCAGTCATCGGCTTTCAAGGGTTGTTCCAGGAATTCGACGCCCAGTTTTTTCAATGCAACGGCGTTGGTCAAAGTTTCCGGAACCGTCCAACCGCAATTGGCATCAATCCTGAATACGGCGTTGGTGTATTTCCTTAATTCGGTAACAATGGCAATATCTTCTTTGGTGCCGAGTTTGATTTTATAGATGGGCCAAGGCAACTCTTTCATTTTCGAAACCATTTTTTCGATGCTGTCAATCCCGATGGTATAATCGGTTTTTGGGTTATGGTCTATGGAATAACCCCATAATTCATAGAGTTTCTTTCCTTTCTTGCGTGCATACCAATCATTATAGGCATTGTCCAAGGCGCAAAGGGCAAACAAATCGTGTTGCAATAATTGATGGGCTTTATCCCAAAATTCCTCCGGAGTTTCAGTAGTAACACTTTCGATAAACGGAATTATTTTTTCGAGATTGCTCTTCATCGAATCTACCGTGTTCTTGTAATAGGGGTTGGAAGTCGTTTCTCCATAACCCGAATAGCCCTCACTTTGCAATTCAACAATCAAAGTAGGTTGCGTTTTATATGAAAGTCGCGAAATAGTGAAGTTATGTTTGAGTTGTAAATTATAGGTGCGGAGGATAACTTTCATCTTTATGAATTGATTTGACAGGAGATTAATATAAATTAGATTGCATATTAAAAACAGAAAGTAAATTTCATTTTGTGCCAAATTTAATAAATAGCCAGGGCATTCGCTTTTAAAACTTGAGGTTTCTATATAGTTTTATCAAATTATACGATTGGCACACAGATGACACAGATTATGCAGATTCGCACGGATTTTTATCTGTTAATTAGTGAAAATGAATGAATATCTGTATAAAATCAGTTCAATCCGTGTTATCTGTGTGCCTTTATATACAACTTAAATATCTTGCCAGTAACCAAAATCTTAAAAGCGAACACCCTAATTGGAAAAGGTTAATATGTAATACCAAATGAATTTATGATATAGTCCAAAGAGTTCCGGTCTAATGCCGATGTAATATGAAAATAGTAGAATGCAATTGGGCTATATTGAATATACGATCGGTATAATTTGTTGAAAAAAAAAAGCTGTCCAAAAAGGACAGCCCCAAAGCATTGATTTAAATCAACCGCTAATTTTTATTGATGACTTTAACCGTAACTTTATGGTTGATGATTACAATATAAATTCCGGCCGGTGCTACCCAGTTTTCTTCCATTTCCTGGGTTCGGTTCCCTTCGAAAGAATGTATTTTTGAACCCGACATGGTATATATTGCAACGCTATCAATAGGGAAATTTGTCGCCATCTTGATTTTGTTTTTATCAAACAACACCCTTGCTTTTGTGTTCGCGTCGGGTTGAAATGATGAAACAGCTAAATTGGATAGGGAAAAAGAAGTAGTGCTTCCGGATAAATTTCCAGTAGGGAAAACAACCGTATTTGATGTTGTCACTCCTCCCTTCAAATAGGATACAAGAACACTTGTCCCAGCTGATTCTGCACGAGGATTGGAAACATGTATTTTTCCTGTAACTCTATCCAAAATAAGGGCACATGGGGCGTCAACCGTGATTTGGTCGCCAGTAGACATCACGAGAGTGCCTCCAGCCGTTGCAGAAAACACTATTTGGGTACAGTTTAATGTAGTATGTGTTACGGCTTGAATTCCTGCGGTATTTGATTCAACCACAATTTTTCCCGAAAGCCCTGTTGTCAAAGTTGGCATTTCAGCCAAGCTTGCATTTGGCAAAATCACGTAGGAATATTTTTTACTGGCAGGATTCAATCCATGGTCCACGGCCATTGAAACAATGCCATTATTCGTATTCACTACAAATGGCTGATTAACATTTGTGTCTAAATTGGCATATCCTATGCTCCCGTGATAGAGCCAACTTGGGGCTAATACATTAAAATTGGTAGCCGTTTTGGTGGTGGTAACAACACCTCCTTTTTCATAAGAAACCCCTTCGACGGCATTAAAATTGGTTTGGTTCAGGGTGGTATATACATTTGCCGTTCCTGTAGTTTCGGTGATTCCCGAACCTAATGCCACGATTTCGTCGGGAAAACAAAACCATGATTTATATGCGGTTACTTTGCGCTTATTCCAAATCATTCCTGAACAGCCTATTGTTCCATCAGAAACGCCTCCCGCAAAATCATTTCCATTTGTGCCGCCTTGTCCCCAAGTAATACGAGGAAGTGTTCCAGCGTCTTGCTCGGCGGTGGTGCCGGGAAATTGCCTGTAATTGAAATTGGTGAAAAAAGAGCCGTCATATTCAGAACCCGTAACGGTGACATAATTGGCTCCAGCTCCCGAATAATAATTATAAATGCCAACCGATACGCCATCCGACTCCGTAGACACGGTTCGGGTTGAAGTCATTCTAGTGCTCATCATGTAATTCAGGTTGCGATGAATCATGTAGTCCAATCTCCAGAACATCGAATTTCCCACCAAAGTATTGGCTCCCTTGATTCTCTGGTTTGCAATGGTCAAGGCTGCTTTTTGGGGAGAATTCAAGGCCAGCATTCTATCTGAAATAGAAACCAATTCAGCCATTGAAGTAGATGAATTTAGTTTCCTGCCCGAAGTACTCGGGTCGTAATGATTTTTGAACGATATCCATTGGAAGGCATTTAAAATGCCATTTTCTAAATTGGCTAAATGCGTTACCCCGTAGGTTGTTCCATTGGTAGCTTCAATATAACTCAGCACAGACTTGTACATTTCATTTCCATAAGAGGTTGCATTAATCTGCCTCCCATATCCACTGTGCTGTGCAAACATGTAATCGGCTCCTATTCCTTCTCCAGTATCGTTTATTAGCAGCATACCGTCAATCCAATTCCTAAATTCATCCAAGAGTGCTGTATTTGATTCACAAACCGCAGCACCCAAAGCTCCTATAATTGTATCACTTATATTCGCTCCGTCCATGTGCGCATTTTGATTGTAGCCCCACATCAAATACGAAACTGCATTGTTGTACAAGCCCAAATCATCTACTTTTAAATTATCGGCCAGGAGCACAAATCCTTTGGATACTTCTTTTGGATAGGCAATTTGTCTGTACCACCAATTTGAGGGATTGTGATTTGTTGAAATCCAAAAACCTAAGCTCAAATAATATTTTTGCTTGATGGTGCTGTTGTTGTAGTAGGTACTAAGATTACTTGAATTCGTAAATGCAGAAGCCAATGTATTAATTCGATTCAAATGCACTCTTAAATCGGTATCGGCTGAGTAATTCAAATCTGTAAAACCACCACCAGCATTCATCAATGCCAAAGCATTGTCCACGGTAGTTTTTGACGGATTAGTCTTGTAGGTGGTTGTCAATCTTTGTTTGATTGTTGCCAAATCTTGTGCTACGGCAGCATTAAACAAGAGCAAAAACAAAAAGGGTATGTATTTCTTCATGGTTGATGGTTTGCGAAAAGGGTTAGTAAAAAAACGGAATTCAAATGTCATGTTGCCAATAAAAAAAACACTTTAAGAACATAAGCGTTTATAAAGTGTTTTTTCAATACAATATTTAGCTGGCTAAATTAGTTTTTGATGATTTTTTGAGTGAAAACACCACCATCTTTTGATTCTAGTCTTAAAAAGTACACTCCTTTAGTATAATTGGTTACATCAATAGACTGAGTTGCTTTATTACTGTAAATTAATTTTCCTAAAGAATTAAATAGGCTCACATTTTTAATCTCGATAGTGCTGTCTGTTTTGTTAATGTTTAAAATGTTATTTACTGGATTTGGATACACGGAAACTCCTTGACTTAAAACAATGTTTTCAACAGACAATACCTGAGACGACTGCGAAAAAAACTGTAAATCAGAAAGATAAAAAGTACCGTTTCTGTTGGTAGAGCTCCAAGCACTTGAGCTGCCTTGATATCGAAGAGCAAGTGTGACTGTGGTTCCATTTGCCCCATTTGCATAAGAGCTAAGGTCTACAATACCTTTTACATACTTTAAACCGTCGGAAGTTGTAGCAATTTTGCCAGAAACCAGTGGTAAGTTTGTCCATGTAGCAGTAGCTGGATTTCCAGCATAATCAGTAGAAACCATCATGGTAATTGTTGCAATATCTCCGTCTCCATATCTTCGTTCAGTCCAGAATGAAGCATATTTATAGGTGTTGCCACTTGGAATTAGCGTATTGGTAGATGTCATGTCAAGTGTAGTAAATACTGCATATGCATCTATCCCAAAATTAGTAGTTGAATTACTTCCTACTGTAGAAATAGCTCTTTGGTCTCTTGCAGTGCCCTGCGGAATTCTATTGACAGGTCTATCTACCGTAGGGTCAAAAAGTGAGTTGCTATCTGCTAAATCAGGCACGTCACTAACACGCGTCATTACGCTAGTCGCAACCTGACCTCCAAGATTAATTACCTTTCCTTCAAAACCTCTACCAGTAGCATTCAGAAAGTCTTCGTAATAGAATGTTTGTTGTGCAAAAGCAGAAAAAAAGATTGAGTTAAAAAATAAAAGTAGTGTAATTTTTTTCATGATAATAAGTTTTAAAAGATTAGAAATAGAGAAATATTTAAGTTAATTATTTAATGGCGCTCCATTGCTGTGGAGAAACCGGTTTGTTATCGTTTTTTCTTTCCGTCCAAAAGGGGAGAGGAGATGACCACTCCGTTTAGTTTTGCGCTGTCAATGCTGAAATCACGGGAGGTATTGCCGTCATCGGTTCTAATGTATCGCAACTGCAATGTGTTTCCAACGTCAGAAGCAGTGGCTGTATAACTTAATGGCACCGAAAGTTCAGGAGTTTTGCCGGTTCCTGTTTGCAACAAAAGGACGTCAGTGCTGGCCAGTACAGTATTGGTGGTACTGTTGAACAAAGAAACAACAACCTTTGAATGGGAATTTCCAAGATTATAAATGTAGGAGTCAATTGAATACGTTTTTCCGGCTTCGATAGTTCCTCCAAAGGTATAGGTAACACCCTGACCCGGAGCGGCAGTAGTCCCGTTGATGAATAGCGCTCCGTCCGAAATGCCGTCACCGCCATCAGGATCGTTTGTTACTTTTGTAATGTTCGTGGTTCCAACGGGAGACCAAGTGCCATTCAAATTGATTTGTGCATAAGACGCTGTTGTTGTAGCAATAACAGCAATTAAAAGCAGTTTAATTTTTTTCATGGAAATAATAGTTATTAAGGTTAGAAAGTATATTGACACAAATTTAGCACGGCTTCTTTTTTTTAAGGAGAGGTTTTCTATTCAAACAGAGGGGGGAAACTGTTCAATTTTTAGAAAATACAGGGATGTGATTAGTTTGCAATAATTTTTTACTGAAAGTCGATTCCCTATTTTGTTCCGCACTTTCACGCTTTTGGAAAGGGCTTCAATACTATATGTGCTTATTAAAAAACGATTTTCTGAAATCAGCTGAATTATGATAGTTGTCGGAAGAGAGACAATGAAACTGACGGTTATTTGAAAGGAAAAATGATAATAACCTGCTGTGAAAAACGATTGGGATATACTTTATTTTGGGCAAATGGGAATCAAATGCCCAAAAATAAAGTAGAATAAAAAAAATAATTTACCAACGAAAGAGTTTAATCTTCGTTAGAAGGTTTTCCAATGGTAGCCAAGATTCCTCCATCTACATAAAGGATGTGACCGTTTACGAAATCACTTGCTTTGGAAGACAAAAATACGGCAGCACCTTGTAAATCCTCAGGTTCTCCCCAACGAGCGGCTGGAGTCCTGCTGATGATGAAATCATTGAATGGGTGTCCGTCAACCCTGATTGGAGCCGTTTGTGTTGTTGCAAAATATCCCGGACCAATTCCATTGGTTTGGATGTTGAATTTGGCCCATTCGGTAGCCATGCTTCTTGTCAACATTTTCAATCCACCTTTGGCAGAAGCGTAGGCACTTACAGAATCTCTTCCCAATTCGCTCATCATCGAACAGATGTTGATGATTTTTCCACCACCACGTTGAATCATTCCTTTGGCAACATTTTTGGAAACGATGAAAGGACTAATTAAATCAACAGTTATTACCGCCGTGAAATCTTCCACTTCCATATCGACAATGGGAGTTCTTTTGATGATTCCCGCGTTGTTGATCAAGATGTCGATAGGCCCCACTTCGGCTTCTATCTGTTTTATACTGGCCATTACGGCTTTCTCGTCGCATACATTAAATACATAGCCGTAAGCTTCAATTCCAACCGATTTATATTCTGCAACCGCTTTATCCAAGGCTTCTTGCGAAAGATCGTTTACCACGATTTTGGCTCCTGCGTGACCCAATCCTTTGGACATTGCCATTCCCAGCCCATGAACACCACCCGTGATAAGGGCTGTTTTTCCAGTTAAATCAAAAAGGTTAATCGACATAATTTTAATTTTAATAGTTATTGTTTAATTTATTTTAAGGTAATGATTAAAGGTTCTTTTATTTGTTGATTAAAGGTGTCCAGATAGTGGAACCATTGTTCGGCATTGGTTATTTTTCCTGCTTTATCCCATGCTGCTCCACTGTAATAAATGATGGGTTCGTTGTTTTTTACTGCGGTTTTTGCCAACATTTGCGTGTTGCCCACCAACATGTTGTTTACTGGAGTTGTTAGTATGCAGCCTACCGCCGTAGTACCATCCAATCCGTGGGTAGGTTCCCAATAGGCCATTATTCCTTGTTGTTCGTTCAAGGACATGATGCCGGTTTCAGGTCTTTTTATGATTCCAACCACGACAGGCAATGGTTTGTCCCCTTCAAATGAATAAACGTTTTCTATTCGACTGAGTTGTGAGCCGGCATCCAATGAAATGGTTTTTGTGGCTTTGACTTTTATTCCGCCTGCATTCCAGGTGTCGTAAATTAATTGGAACGTGGAGCGCAAAGGCCCGTTGTCCAATACTTTCCATTGGTGGTAATTTGCAGAATATCGGATTGTGTCATTTACATAGGGTGCCATGTTACCCGCTCCCAATGAAAAACCTACATGATAATAATCCATTCCATCTCCATGGTCGACATGATATTCATTTCGTTTGTATCTTTCGTTGAGGATGAGTCTATCAGTTCGTTTCACCCATACATCCAATCCAAAGGCGTCCTCTTTTGTGTTTTCCAATGCTTTCCCGTAAGCACGAAAAGCTATTTTGTCATTTTCCCAAGCAAAATCATCTTTGCGTTCCGGAACATAACGGGCATAGGTTTTGGCAATAAAAGCATCTGGTTTTCCTTTTTGTATCAAAAGGGAAAGGGTCGATTTTGCCTTTACGTCAACCTGAACCAACAAGTTTTGGATTTTTTTTAATCCTTTGTGTTCCAATTGAAACGGAACTTGTTTTTTGGTCGCAGAGTTGATTACCACAAAGTTCGTGGTGTCTATTTGTGGATAATGCGACACGATAGTTTCCCATTTTAGGGCGACAACGGTTTCTTTTCGATCCAAAGCCGAATTGTTTTGAATGCTAATGTTTGCTTTTGTTTGTGCAAAAAGGAATAGGGGCAAGATAAAAGCCATTCCTAAAAAAGAGTTGATCAATTTCATGGTATATTATTTTAAGTCATTAATGGCGCAATGGTCCATGTCTCCATAATCCAGGTTTTCGCCGGCCATTCCCCAAATGAAAGTATAGTTGGAGGTTCCTGCCCCAGAATGGATAGACCAATTGGGCGAGATTACGGCTTGCTCGTTTTGCATCCAAATGTGTCTGGTTTCTTGTGGTTGTCCCATAAAATGGCAAACGCTTTGATTTTCCGGAATTTCAAAATAAAAATACACTTCCATTCGTCGGTCGTGGGTATGGGCAGGCATCGTGTTCCATACACTTCCCGTTTTTAGTTCGGTCATTCCCATTTGAACTTGGCAAGTTTGCACCACGCTGTTCACGATCATTTTATTGATGATGCGATGGTTGGCGGTTTCCAATGACCCCAATTCAACAATTTCTGCCTCGGCTTTGGTTACTTTTTTGTTAGGAAAGGCAGTGTGGGCAGGAGCAGAGTTCAAGTAAAATTTGGCAGGCTTGTTGGCATCAACCGATTCAAAAAAGATTTCTTTGGTTCCTTTACCAATGTAAAGTGCTTCCTTGAAGTCGATTTCAAATTGTTTTCCATCTGCGGTAACAATTCCTTTTCCTCCAATGTTGATAATCCCTATTTCTCTTCTTTCCAGAAAATAGCCTGCTTTTAAATCGCCGGGATTGGGTAAGGCAATTTTTTTGGTTGTCGGCATTGTGCCACCAGTTATAAATCGGTCGAAATGGGACAAAGTCAGTTTGATTTCATCTGCGATAAAAAGATTTTCGATCAAAAAATTTTCTCGCAAATCTTCGGTATTCATTTGTTTTGCCTCTTTGGGACTTACTGCAAAACGGCTTTCAAAATTTAAATTCATAATGGTCTTTTTTGTATTCTTGTTCTGTTTTTTATAGGGGTTTAGCAATGCTATGGCAACTGTTTAATTTGCAACAACACTGTTTTGTATTTTGGTTATTTTCCCAATGTAAAACCGTCATTGGTTTTTTGAAGCCAATGCTCCAGAACCGGTTTTAATTTTTTGACCATTTTATTGTCAGGTTTGTAAATGTTTTTCATCTCGAAAGGGTCTGCTTTTAAATCATATAAAACAAATTCCCCTTTTTGTTTTTTCTTGACATAGGCCAGTTTGTAATCTTTGGTACGTATACCTCGAAAACCAGTATTGATTTTGGCATTGTTACTGATGATGGCTCCCAAAATAAATTGTTCTGAAGGAACAGGACCTTTACCGTCAAGAAAATATTGGGCATAACTGGTACCATCCAAATCTTTTGGTGTTTCATTTTTGAGCCCCATCAATTCTAAAAGAGTAGGGTAGATGTCGGGAATACTGCCTAAAAATTGCTTGTCTTTGCGTGCCATGATATGGCCTTTCCAGTACAAAATAAACGGAATTCTCAGCGATTCTTCAAAAATATTGTTTTTGGAGACTTCGTCGTGTTTTCCAAGGCAATTGCCGTGATCTGCGGTAATAAGCACGATGGTATTGTCATCCAATTTTTGGTCTTTCAACCCTTGAAGGATTCGGCCAATTTGTTCGTCAACTCCCGTGATGTTGGCATAATAATACCGAATATCATGTCTGTATTGGTCGCCACTCTCGGTGCCTGCAGGCGGAATGTTGGCATCTTTTATTAACTTATCCAAAGGGATATCTTTGTATAAATTGTAATAATTCTCGGGTACGGTTTCGTATTGGGAATGAGGCGGATTCATGGAAACTACCAAAGAGAAAGGTGCG
Organism: Flavobacterium limnophilum; assembly: GCF_027111315.2. Lineage (GTDB taxonomy): Bacteria > Bacteroidota > Bacteroidia > Flavobacteriales > Flavobacteriaceae > Flavobacterium > Flavobacterium limnophilum. The sequence continues at coordinate 1,099,307 of NZ_CP114289.2, forward strand.
TCAGATTTGCGTAATTTTCCTCCTTCATTTTTCATGAAAGCCAATGCCTTGTCTGCTTCGTGAATGGGTCCCCATTGATTTACGTAATGAAAATCATCCCTGGCGGCATTCGTGTCCCAATACATGGGTTTGTTGTGTTCATCATAAGTTCCGTAAGCATACCAATAATCGAAACCATGTCGTCTATCCGGCGATGCCCATTCGTTCCAAGCCACAGGGCCAATGTTGTTTGAAGTGGGAATATAGGGTTTGTAAGGGGAATCCAAGTGCCATTTTCCAATGTAGCCATTGGAATATCCCTTTGCTTTCAAAATATCTGACCAACAAACAGCATCTTTCTGCAGTTCGATACCAAAAGGCGCCGACGACGAGTTGACATTGCTGTAAACCTTGTTTTTAATTGGATACTTTCCAGTCATCAACATCGCTCTTGCAGGAGAACATACAGGATAATTGCTGACCATTTGATCTAAAATTAAACTTTCTTTGGCAAATTTGTCAATATGAGGTGTTTTTACAGGTTCTTTTCCTTCAAATCCTACTGCTTGTCCACGCCATTGATCGGCTATGATAATTAATAAGTTAGGTTTTTTTGTATTGGCATTGGTTTGGGCATGGGTTAAAGAACCGATTAGTGTTACCGCCAATAAAAACAATGTTTTTTTAATCGTGTAATTTTTCATTTCTTTTGCTCCTTAGTAATTTATTATTTCAGGTTTTTTAGCCATTCTGGCACACTTTTCAACCTTAATTTCAATTGGGCTTCATAAAGAGAAGCTGGTTCCACTTTGCCATCAAGAGATTCTGAATGCCCAAGTTGTTGTAAATCGAAAGTAGTTCCGTTGCTTTTGTAGCCCACAATTATAGGGTTTGGGATTTTCCAGTACACTTCTTTCTTTGGCCAAAATTCAAAATTCTTTACTGCTTCATTTGTTTGCTTGTAATTCCAAAAAACCAGTCCTTGCATGTGATTGGGCATATTTTCTTCGGCACCACCAGCCCGGTTTTTCATCAAACCGCCTTCCACCTGATCCAGAAGGGTATTTCTGGGTTGGTTGGCGTGCGATTCGAAACAGGTAGTAGCTGGATAAGTACTTTTATAAACAACGGTATTCATGGAACCATGTGAGGAGCCGAATGAATGCCATTGTGAAGCTTCATCAATGCATTTTGCAATTAGGACATTGGTGGAAGCATTGGAAGTAATCGCTTCATGACCTCCGTTTCCAGTTACTTTGCAATTCAGCACCGAAACATTGGCACTTTGCAAGACAATGGCGGCTACGCTACAATCGGTGAAACGACACTCTTTTATCCAAGAATTAGTTAGTCTTGAAAAATTCAGCATGGTGAAACCGCTGTCGTCTTGCCACGACCTGTGGTGAACAAATTTTTCTTTCCAGTTGCCCACAAAGGCAATGTTTTCTATACCCACTTCTTGACAATTGGCAAATTTAAAAACCTCCCAATTGTATTTGGAATCGATGTTGTATGAAATAGGGGCAGCAAGGGTAATCGTTTCTTTGTTTATCTTTTTTATCTGATAAAATACTTTTACATTAATACCTTTATTGAGAAGATTAGTCCAAGTGGGGTTTAATTCATTTGCTCCTAATTCATCATTAATTAGTTCTTTATTATTGTCCAACAATTTCAGGATAATCCAATCGCCGGGCTTCAGTCCTTCGGCAGTGCTGATTTTCAAGTCAAAACTTCCAATTTTTGCCGATTCGGTGACGTTGCCAATTTTTTTGTCGGCACCTCCTGATGTAAAAGTGAACAAGGGTGGTACTGTCCACATTTTTGCAGGATCGGCAGGAGGGAGCGTGTTTTTCATGAACAATTCGGTGCCTCCAATGCCGGAACCACTTCCCCTAAAAATGATGTTGCTCCCTTTGGATATAATTTTGTTGGGTTCGTCTCCATTTTCATTCAGCAAGAATCTTCCTTTCGGAAAGAAAACGATACCGGAACCGTTTTTGTTTGCCGCTGTAATAGCGTTCTGTATGGCTATTTTATCTGACAAGGTATCATTGGCAATGGCTCCAAAAGAGGTTACGTCAAAAACTTTATAGTTGGTGATGTTGGGTATTTCTTTCTCCCCATTTTGGTAACCTGCGTATGAAAAGTCAGGCAAAACACTTTTGCCTTTTTTGTATTCCGTGAATATTTTGGCTTCTTTTTGGGCAAAAGCGGTAGCTAGCGACAGCAATAAAACTGCCGTAAAACTAGATTTTAAAATGCTTCGTTTAAAGAATTTGATTTGCATCATTTTGTTGTTTATAGCTTATGAAAATATGTTTATGCTTTTATAAATACCATTTTTGATAGCGCAACAAGGCTTCCAAGAAATAATAATCGGCATAAGTAAGAGGCACGTCGATTTCACTTTTATGCGGGATTGAACCAACGCTGTGCAACAAAAGATAACCTCCATTGGTTCCCAATTTAGCTCTATATTTTGGACTGGACAATGATTTTAGAATGGTTTTGGCGGTACTTACATAAAGTTGTTTTTCGGTTCCAGAGGTATATTGTCCCAATTCCAAAAAGGCGGAGGCAAAGATGGAAGCTGACGATACATCGCGTAAAGCATTAGGTATTTCTGGTGCGTTAAAATCCCAATAAGGAACCTTGTCTTTTGGCAGATTTGGATGGTTGAGTATAAATTGTGCAACACCTTGTGCTTGTTTTAGGTAAACCGGGTCTTTGGTAAAACGATACATCATGGTATATCCATACAATGCCCAACCTTGTCCACGGCTCCAAGCACTTGAGTCGGCTGCGCCTTGGGCAGTTACTTTTTTGCGAACTTCGCCTGTATTCAAGTCATAATCCAACACATGGTAACTGCTGTAGTCAGGTCTAAAGTGGTTTTTGATTGTTGTATTGGCGTGATTTTCGGCAATTTCGGCAAATTTCTTGTCGCCACCATTTTTAGTTGCCCATTCCAGCATTTCGATGTTCATCATGTTGTCTATGATTACGGGTCCCATAAAGCCTTTTTGCTGCAGTCCTCCATCGGTAATTTCCCAGGATTGTATCACTTTGGCATTTGGGCGATAACGGGTTGCCAATGATTTTGCAGATTCAAGAATCACTTCTTTGTAGGCTGGATCTTGAGTAAGGCGAAAGGCATTGCCAAAACTGCAAAACATCATGAAACCTAAATCATGGTTCCCAGTAAAAGTTTTTACAGGTTCCAGTGTTGCAAGTCTCTTTTTGGCATCGGCGAGTACTGCTGGATTCTTGGTATACTCATAGATGTACAACAAAGTTCCGGGATAAAAACCACTACACCACCAATAAGGATCGCTATTTACGTGACGGTTCTTGATAAACGTTTTAGGCATTGAATCCAGAGGACAGCTTTTTTCTAAATATTGATATTGTTTTGATGCAAATGAAAAATTTTCTGAAATTATTTTTTTCATTGCTTTACTCTCTTTCGAAGTTTGAGCCAAGCCACTCAGGGTAAATGCACAAAGCAATGTTAGTATTAGGTTTTTTGTTTTCATGTTAGTGATGATTATGATAAAGGATTTTTTTTAATTTAGAAATTAGGGATTTGCGTATTTTTATCCAACAAGTTGGAATAAATCCAACTTGTTGAGACAAAAACACGACTTAATTAATCGTTTAATTCTAGTTATTTATTTAGTTTTAAAAGAATTATGAATTAGTTCATCCAAAGAGGATTTTGTTTTAACTCATGGTTTATTGATAATTCCAAAGAAGGAATTGGATACAGTAAATTACGCTCGGTTACGTTTTTTCCTCCTAGACCTCCATAGGCTTGATTCCCACCATTAGTTGCAATTTCGTTACCGATAGAATTCATGGTGCTAACGTATTTTCCCCAACGGATTAAGTCCATGTGACGTGTTCCTTCAAAGCATAGTTCCAGCATTCTTTCATTTTCTATGGCCAATTGAAAATCAGTTTTTGATAAACCGGCAGGCAAATCAGCCACCGAACTGGCTACATTAATATTTAGGCCAAAACCTCTTCTTCGGACTTTATTGACGGCATCATAAGCTGTGGCGGTAGGTCCGTTTACTTGGTTTTCCGATTCGGCAAGCATTAACAGCACATCGGCATAGCGTAATACCGGGAAGTTTGTGTTGCCATAGTTTTTGTTTTTATTGGTATTTGGATCAAATTCTCTTCGCCACTTTGCGCAATCTCTTCCATATCCCGTTGTTGAGGTTATTGCCACTTTTGCACCAGTAGTATTGTTGTAAGTAAATGGGGTTAATGCCCAATCGCGACGTAAATCACCTGTTTTATAGGCTTTGTATAGTCGTGCCGTGCCTCTTATGAATCCGTAACTATATCCAATAGTCGGAGTGAAATTCACACTTGTCATTGTAATTCCATTTGAAATTCCGAGACGACCGGTTTCTAAATAACCATCGGTTCTATCGCCTTTGAATTCAATTTCCCACATCGTTTCTTTGATGTCATAAATATCCTGGACTGCATTAATAAAAATTTGGCTGTAGGCATTATTCGTAAATTTAACAGTTCCAGTGGTAACGTTTAATGCAGCATTGAAGCTGGTGTTTAAAGCATGTTCTCCAGAGTCTTGTACTTTTTTTGTCCAAGCTAAAGCATCGGCATATTTTCCAGAGTCATTTAATGGAAAACCGGCCATTTGCAAGCAAACTCTAGCCAAGATTCCTTGCACCACCGTTTTGGAAACTCGACTGGAATAGCCATACGAAGTTGAGGTAGCCACTTTGGCCTCAGCCGCAGTCATGTCTTTCAAAATTTGTTCATACACGTCCTTGGCCGGAGTTGCTGGAGTATATACATCATTTGGATTAGTTGTAGGGATTAATTTCATTGGAATGTCACCAAAGTTGGTTACCAACAGAAAGTTGTAATAGCCTCTCAAGAATAATGCTTCTCCTAAAATTACATCTCTTTTGGTTTCGTCCATTGTTGGCAGATTGATATTGGCAATCAAATCGTTTGCACGATTTATACCTATGTAACAAGCTGCCCATAAATTAGCTATTTCCGAATTTGTTGGGTTGATATTGTTTACGGAAAGTTGTTGTACTTCAGTAGATTGTGCGGTTCGTGCCAAATAACCTTCGTCCGTGCAAGCATTGTATCCTATAAATATATTTTGTCCATATAAGGCATCTGATCCCAGTGGGTCATATACACCTGCCAATGCTTCGGTTAGTCCTTTTTCATCAGTGTAATATTGTTTGATGGACACTTTATTTATGGGTTCGGTATTTAGAAAATCTTCACACGAAACAAAACTAAATACTGCTATTGCCAATACATAATATATCTTTTTCATTTTATTTAATTTTAATATTTTGTTTAAAAACTGATGTTTGTTCCAAAAGAAATGACACGTGCTCTGGGATAAGCAGAAAAATCAAATCCAGAAGTTAAAGCCGAATTGTATGTATTGACTTCGGGATCTCCACCTGAATATTTTGTCCAAGTTGCCAAGTTTTGACCAGAACAGTATACTCTCATTGCTTTTAGATGCATTTTTCTTAAAAAGTTGGTATCCAGATTGTAACCAAAAGAAACTGTTTTCAGTCTCAAGTAAGAACCGTCTTCAACAAATTGAGAGGAATAACCTCCTCCGTAAAAACCTTTGGTTCGGAAAATGTCGGAATTTGGGTTTTCGGGAGTCCATCTATTTTCGTAGCTGGCAAATTGATTGAAATAGGTAAGGCTTTTAGTGTTTCCTTCAAAAAGAATACGGTTTGCATTTAAAATGTCATTTCCATAAGACCATTGAAAAAATACGTTTAAGTCAAAGCCTTTGTATCTGAAATTATTGCTAAATCCACCAGTATTTTTTGGTAAACCGTGACCAATAACCGTATAATCAGATGAATTGACAACGCCGTCACCATTCAAATCTTTGTATTTGATGTCTCCAGGTTGAATATTGGCTCTGGTATTCCCATTTGTTGTGATTTCTGGTTTTAAGGTATAAATTCCATTGTTATTGTTGAAATCGTCATATTTGTAGGTTCCGTCAGATATATATCCGTACATTTCACCTAATGGCGACCCTACTTTTGCAATATAGGCAGGAACGTTTTGCCATATATTATCCCAAGGAATGCTACTTTGCAAGTTTGTTTGATTATCATTTAAAGCCAACACTTTACTTTTGTTGAAGGAGATATTAAAGGAACTCGTCCATGAGAAATTTTTTGTGTCAATGTTTTTAGTATCAAGAGTAAACTCAAGTCCTTGATTTTGCATCTGGCCCACATTTTTTAGGGCGGTACTAAAACCGGATGACAATGGAAGATTAGCGCTTAACAATAAATCGATTGTTTTTTTGCTGTAAGCATCTATTGAAAGAGTAATTCGTTGTTTGAGAAAACCCAAATCAAGTCCAATGTCTTTTTGTTCTGTTGTTTCCCATTTTAATTTTGAATTTCCTAAATTGGTGGCAACTGTTCCAGAAACATATTGATTATTAAAAACGTAACTATTGCTAATTGGGTTGTAATAGATAGTCAAGTAATCAAAATCGCCCACTCTGTTGTTTCCAGTTTTTCCATAACTGGTACGTATTTTACCGTCGGAAAGGATTTTGCTGTTTTTAAGGAATTTTTCGTTTTTAAATGTCCAAGACAGAGCTGCCGAAGGGAAATATCCCCAATGGTTTTCAGTAGGGAATTTTGACGAACCATCTGCTCTCATGGAGGCCGTAAAATAATATTTGGAGGCATAATTATAATTTACCCTGGCCAAGAAGGAAGCCATGCTCCAAAGTGATTCGAATGTATCTACCCTTAATTGGGTACCATATTGTAGCCCGTCTAATCCTAAATCTTCTTTGTCGGCTGGAATTTGGTTGGCACTTGTGCCGTAAGTTTTACTTTTTTGTTTTTGTATTGTAAAACCTCCCACGGCATTTATGGTATGTTTTTTATTGAATTTTTTATTCCAGGTCAGCGTGTTTTCATTTAACCAATTGCTAAATTGGGAATATTGAATGGATCCATTTATTCCATTTGCACTGCCGGGATATCCGTACTGTGTTTGTGAGTTGTTGAAGAGGTCATTTTCTACCCTGTTTTCGATGATTCCGCTACTCGTTCTAAATTTTAGTTCAGGAAGAATAAGATATTCTAAATAAGCATTGGAGTTTAAATTATTCGTGGTTTTTAAACGGTATAGGTTTTGTAAATTAAGGTATGGATTTACGCGATAATCATTGGCAGGATTTACGTCTGGATCCTGTAATTGGTCATCGGAAACTTCGCCATTATAAACAGGCCTGGATCCCCAAACAGATACCATAATATTGGTCGTTGCACTAGCTGTGGATATGGAAGGACTTGCTCCTGATTGTTCTAAGTGGCTATAATTAGTATTAATTCCAATTTTTACTTTCTTGGACAAATTTTGATCTACCACCAATCTACCTTGATATCGTTTATAGTTGGAATTAATTATAATTCCATCTTGGTCAGTTACAGATCCTGAAAAGGCATATTTTGTGTTTTCGTTTCCTCCTCTAATGGATAGATTGTAATTTTTAATTGGAGCAGTTTCAGTCACTTTGTCTTGCCAATCGATACCTTCAACAGTTTTGTAATAGTCCAATGTTTTTCCATCGGTCAAATACACTTGGGTAGGAGATTTATAAGCGTTTCCAGAAACCGGTGTAGGATCTAATTCTATTTGGTATTTTACAAATTCATAGGGATCCATTAAATCCATTGTTTTTAGATTCTCTTGAAAACCGTATGAGGTGTCGAAGTTAAATACCGGTGCCCCTTTTTTACCTTTTTTTGTTGTAATCACGATTACGCCATTGGCACCTCTGGCTCCATATATAGCTGTTGCCGAGGCATCTTTCAAGATATTGATGGATTCAACATCATTTGGGTTGATTATATTGTTATCCGGGTTTTCAATTAAAAATCCATCAATTACGTACAAAGGAGAGTTGTTTTGAGTAACAGAGTTGTTCCCTCTAATCACAATATTAGTTGAAGCTCCTGGTTGTCCGTCTGACGAGGTTACCTGTACACCGGCAGCACGTCCGGCTAGGGCTTCGTCAATAGAGCGTACCGGAGCCATTTGTATTTCATTTACGGCTACGTTAGAAACTGAACCAGTGATATCCTTTCTTTTTATGGTGCCATAACCCACTACAACTACTTCCTCAAGTCCGGTAGTCGATGACTTTAAAGAGATATTGATGACACTTTTGTTGCCCACTGCAAGGGTACTTGACTCATATCCCATAAATGAATAAACCAGTATGTCAGTAGCATTGACCTTAATGGAATATTTCCCATCACTGTCGGTCAAGGTTCCTTTTTGGGTTCCTTTGATTGTAACTGTCACTCCTGGAAGTGTTCCATTATGGTCATCGGTGACTTTTCCGGTAATTAATTTGTTTTGTGCGTTCATGACAACTGGAGCAGCTAAAAGCAGAAAGGCAGTAATCATAACTTTAAAAACGGACACAAAAGACTTTTTCTGAAATTTGTTTTGGTTTTTTGGGTTCATAACATTTGATTGATTATATTAATATGTTTTTTTAATGTTGTAAAATTATCAATATGAATAGAATGCAAAGCGGGGTTAGTAGTTCTTTGAAGGGGTATAATTAGTCCTGTCAATTTATAAAAGTCCACAAAAACTCGGATTATTGGCCTGTTTTTTTAACTATATATTCCATCCTAAGAACGTAATCAGTTATTGTTGAAATGAATCATTAAAATGAAATTTTTTAGAAGCCATACTTATGACAAAAGAAAGTAAAATTAAGCGAATACATTGATATTCCGGAAAATTTTTGTGCAGCTAGATTCTATCTCGTAATTATTGAAAAGTGGTGAAGTTGGCTTTCGAAGCCGTTCAATCTACCCCCTTAACTAGACCCAATACCCTCTTTTGTAAATCATTTATAGAAGTAATTTTGATTTTATTGACAAGCCAATTTAAATTTTATAATTATTGATTTTTTAATTTCGATCCTTGAGGCAAGTATGTTGCACCCAGATTTTAATTAGTGATTTAGTTTATGGGTTTGTTTAGGTTATTTATTCAGGTTCACACTGGAGAATGCATTAAACATATCGGGTCAAAGAGAGGCTGTCAAGAATTTTATTTTGAATAAATTTGCAAATGGTTCTTTTCAAAATCTCAGACAATACGAAAATTATTCAGCGATAATTTAAGCTATTGTAAAAGGAAACAACAAAGCAACTTAACTAATTAAAGAGTAAATTTGATAACTTTAAACGTTAAATTAACTACTTTTATTTTTAAATTTTATATACGTAAGCACGACAAACATGAAATTAAGAAGTATCCTGTTATTTATTTTTTTTAATCTATTGGCATGCTCCCTTTTTGGACAAAGTGTAAGTGGTTTTAAAAATTTGAAGTTCAAGCATTTATCCCTAGAAGAAGGTTTGTCCCAAAGCTCCGTGATATGTGTATTGCAGGATCACAAAGGTTTTTTATGGTTTGGAACCAGAGACGGATTAAATCGATACGACGGATATACCTTCAAAAAATACCGATACAATTCCCAAGATTCGGGCAGTCTTAGCAACAGTTATATCAGGTTCTTGTATGAGGACGAATACAACAATTTATGGGTAGGAACCAATAATGGTTTAAACAAATATATTGCCGACAAAGACTCTTTTAAAAGATATAGCCAGAATTTAGGTAAAACCCAAAACGAATCGGCCAACGAAATTTGGAGCATTGTTTCATACAACAAAGATTATCTATGGTTAGGGACAGGTTTTGGTTTGAAAAAATTCGATACCAAAAAGGGTACATTTAGCCGTTATGACATTATCGACAATAAAAAAAAGGATTCAAATGATGTTACAAGGAATTTATTGAAAACCAGTGACGGTGCTTTATGGATTTGTACCAATACGGGTGTCGATTTTTATGACCCCAAAAGGAAAATAAAAATCCATTATTCGAATATTCGAAATGGTGCAAATAGTATTCCCATTGAATTTCCAATTATTTACCAGGATAATGATAAAAATTTATGGCTAGGGCATAGAGGAGGTTTGGCGCTTTTAAATAAAAAGAAGAATGTTTTCGAGCAATTTGTCCTGCCATCGGGTAGCGTTTTAAATATTGTTGCCGAAGTTAGGACTATTCAACAAGATTATTTAGGCAATTTATGGGTGGGCACTTACAATGGGCTTTATATAATGAACAGCAACAAAAGTTCGATTGTGCATACGCTTCACGACGAGAACAATCCATATAGTTTAAGTCAAAATTCTGTTTATAAAATATTTGAAGACAGCCAAGCCAATATTTGGGTAGGGACTTATGCTGGGGGAATTAATTTTTACGACCGAAGTTATGATTTGTTCAAGAATTTTTCTGCAGGAACCAACAATTCAAAACTGAATTACAAGGTGGTAAGTTCGATAATTGAAGACCCGGATCAAAATTTATGGATTGGAACAGAAGGCGGCGGCATCAATTTTTTGAACAGGAAAACGGGATTGTTCAATTATTACAAACACAATGATAACGACCCCAATAGCCTGAGTACCGACAATGTAAAATCGATAATTCAAACCAAAAGCGGAAATTTTTGGATTGGTACACACGATGGCGGTCTTAATTTTTTGAATCCAAAACAAAAACCTTTACAATTTAAAAAATATACAAGCATAGCCGGCGATAACAGGAGTTTAAGCAACAACAGGATTATTTCATTATTTGAAGATTACAAAAACAACATCTGGATTGGTACTTCTGGAGGAGGAATTAATGTGTTGGAGAATGACTCAAAATCCATCACAAGAATACAGGATCCTTCAGAATATATTGGTGCCATTATTTTTTCCATTACAAAAACTTCCGACAATAATGTTTTATTAATCGCTGGAAATAAAGGGCTGGCCAAAGTTAATTGTACTACCCGTAAAATGACCCCCATTCATTATAAAGTTAAAAAGGATTTGTACAACACAAGCGCGACACTTTATGCTTACGAAGATGCCAATAAAAACCTTTGGATTGCCACGGAAGGTGATGGTTTGTATTATTACAATACGGCTTCCAAAAAAAGTTCAAAATACGGAATTCCCCAAGGATTGCCCAACGAGGTTATTTATGGAATCTTGGCGGATGATTACAATAATCTATGGATCAGTACCAATCATGGTTTAAGTCGTTTTAATTTCACGTCCCATCAATTTAAAAATTTTGATGTTTCCGATGGGCTTTTGGGGAATGAATTCAATTACGGCTCTTTCTTAAAACTGAAAAATGGCAACCTGATGTTTGGCGGGGAAAATGGAATCAATTTTTTCAACCCCAACAGCATTGTTGAAAATGCATTTATTCCTCCGGTTTACATAGCATCGATTCTTGTAAACAATAAGCCGTTTTTAGAAAAAAATGAGGCTGAAAATGAAATTGAACTCAAGTACAATCAAAATGATTTTAGTTTCAATTTTGTGGCTTTAAGTTACTCGCAACCCAACAAAAATCAGTATGCCTACAAATTGGAAGGATTTGACAAAGATTGGATTTATATAGGAAACAAAAAATCGGCAACCTATACCAACATTGATGCCGGGGACTATGTATTTAAAGTCAAAGCCTCCAACAGTGATGGATTATGGAATGAAAAAGGAGATTCGATCAATGTTAGAATACTTCCAGCGCCGTGGAGAACTTGGTGGGCTTATCTTATTTATTTAATGCTCTTTATCGCAGCCTTATTGGTTATCAGAAAGTACAGTTTGTTGCGAATTCACGAAAAAAATGAATTAAAACAAGAACGCCTTGAAAAAGAAAAAATAGAAGAAATCAACCAATTGAAATTGCAGTTGTTTACCAATATTTCACACGATTTCCGTACGCCGTTAACCTTGATTATTGGGCCTTTGGAACGAATGTTGGCCAAAAAAATGGGAAATGCTTTCATTCAAGAACAGCACGAGACGATGCATAGAAATGCCAGCGTATTGCTCCAGCTAGTGAATCAGTTGCTGGATTTTAGAAAAAGCGAATCGGGTAAATTGCAACTGAAAGCTTCCAAAAACAATATTGTTCCTTTTGTGGAAAACATAAAACTCTCTTTTGAGGAATTGGCCAAAGAAAAGCAGATCAAGTATTCCTTTCAAGCATCGAGTCAAGATATTGAAGTCTGGTTCGACACCATCAATCTAAAAAAAGTAATATACAATTTGCTGTCCAATGCGTTCAAGTTTACGCCGAATGGAGGTGAAATATCCATTGCGTTATCGACCACAGTTGCAAACAATAAAAGAGGAAATCCTACAAATTTCTTGGAACTGGTAATTCGAGACAGCGGAAAAGGCATTCCCCAAAAGAACCTGAAATACATTTTTGATCGATTCTATCGATTGGAAGAAGACGAAAATGTGCGATCCGGAACAGGAACAGGCATAGGTTTGGCCTTGGCAAAAAACATCGTAAAACTTCATAAAGGAATCATCAAAGCCATAAGCAGCGAAGGGGAAGGCACCTCATTTATCGTGTTGTTGCCTTTGGGAAAAGACCATTTGAAAGAAGATAAAATTGTGGACAGCACTGCAGATACCATTGATAATGAGAGTTCGTTTTACTTGGACAAACCCAATTATTTGATGGACAATTTGTCGGACAACGAAACAATTGAAGAAGGAATGGATAAGGACAAATCGCTTCCAATACTATTGATAGTGGAGGACAACAAAGAAGTGAGAACATTCATCAAGAATATATTTAAGACCAATTATACTGTTTATGAAGCTGAAAATGGACAAAAAGCCCTGGATATTGCGAACAAAAACAGTATCGATTTAATTATCAGTGACGTCATGATGCCGGTAATGGATGGTATTGAATTATGCTCCAAAATCAAGACCAATATTTTAACGAGTCATATTCCGGTAATACTCTTGACGGCCAAAACTTCCGAAGAATCCCAAAAATCGGGTTATACGACGGGGGCTGATGCTTACATAACAAAACCTTTTGATACAAACTTGCTGGAAGTTCGAGTAAACAACATATTAAAATCCAGAAAGAGTCTTATTGAAAAATTCAAGATAGACACGATTCTGGAACCTAAAGAACTAACGGCGACTTCTGCCGATGAAATGTTTTTGCAAAAGGCCATTGATTTAATAGAACAAAACATGACCAACGCAGAGTACACCATCAATGATTTCATCTCTGAAATGAACATGAGTCGTTCCGTGTTATACAGAAAATTAAAAGCATTAACCGATCAGTCCATAACAGAGTTTATAAGAACCATTAAACTAAAAAGGGCAGGCCAGTTAATCTTGAAATCCCAATTGAGCATTTCGGAAATTGCCTTCGATCTTGGTTTTAACGATTTAAAACATTTCAGGATATCCTTTCAAAAATTATTTAACGAATTGCCTTCGCAATACCGAGCCAACCACGCCGACAATTCAAAAACGAATGCTTCCACCGATTCGGAACAAGATGTTTAAAGGTCAAGTTTTAAATACTAAAAGTTTAGAATATGCCTTTTTAAATAAAAGAAGATTTTGGCACAAGAAAAATAGCGGGACACTCCTGCTATTTTTTTTTATAACATTGTCAGTGAAGTGGATATGTTTATTTTTAGGGTTAAAATTAATAAAAATGCCCAGTAATTCACCCTTTTAAGAATAGATACCCCCCTACAAAAAAACATTTCGAGTGTAATTTTACATCAGCGAAAATAGAATGTCATAAAAAGAATTACTCAAAACTTGTTTGTTTTAGGAGTCTGTCCAAATAACCAAATAATAGGACTGAAGTTTCCGCCAGCTTATTTGATAACAAAAAAAAATATAATAGATGAAGACGAACATCTCCTATAAAACAGTATTCTTTTTGATGGTATTCTTGAGTGCCCTATTGACCGGTTGTAATAAAGAAGGGAACGAGAGGTTTGAAAGTGATTTTGGAGACATTGAAACGCCTACTTTGGCAGGTTCGGAATATCGTCCCACTGCTTTAAAAGATTGGCAGGTTTCAGATAACCGAATAGAATGTTTGGTTAGTGACGAAAATAGAAATTTGCAATTGTTGACAAGAGAATTGGGAAACCAAAGAGGCACTTTGGAAATGACGGTTCGTGTTGGTTTTTTTAATCAAGCGTTATCCCATCGAAATACTAATTGGGCTGGATTTAGCATAGGTTCAAAAGGTAAATTTTTAAATTATGGAAATCGTGCTAAACTTTATAATGGCATAAAAATAGGCGTTTGCACCAATGGGGCATTATTTATTGGCGAGCCAAGTCCCAACCATAAAAACCAGGAAGTCATCAATGCTTTGCCAAAAGGATTGGACTTAAAGATTGTGGTGACTCCAATTAAAAATCATTACACTATCGATTTTTCAACCCTTGATATTGAAACAGGAAAAGTTTTGGCAAGCATTTCCAAAAAACAGGTGACCAAAGATGGATTGATGGGAGATTTGGTATTGGTAAGTAATTTTGAAAGTAGGGGTAAAGTAAATAATGCCAAAAGTGTTTGGTTTGAAGATTGGACGATAAAAGGAACAAAACTCAATAGTCTTGAAAATAAAACGGCTATATAACAGTATAGTTTTAGGAAGAATTCATTTTAACAAATAGAAAATATAACAATTAATCATAAGTTTATGAATGCACGATCGATATCAGACAACAAAAAGCATATTGTTTTTACATTGATGCTACTTCTTGTTGCAACCACAAGTTTTTCCCAAGAAAAAGCAAAACCTGCCGTAGAGTCATTCGAATCAGGGAGTAGTTTGGCTTCTTACAATAAAGTAAACAGTAATTTGTCTTTAAGCACTGACCACCATAAGTATGGAAAATCCGCATTGCAATGGGAGTGGAAAGGCAAAAGCTCTTTCGGCACTTCCAATTTCAAGATATTGACCCATAAAGAGAGTCCACTTAAATATGGGAATCATTTTCCGGCAAGTCCAACACTCATAATGTCATTATACAATGAAGTGCCTCAAGATGGAAAAATAACAATCTCTTACGAAAAAAATGGAAAACCGGAAGTTTGGTTTGACCTAGCACTTTCTTTCAAAGGTTGGAGACATATTTGGGTACCTTTCTATGAAATGCAAGGCAACAAGCCCAAAAAAGGAGCAGCCGTAGATTATGATTATTTTAAAATAAGCACTACTGCCAAAAGCGGAAAACTATATTTTGACGACATTATTTTTTCGCAATTCCAAGACGATAGACACCAATATCCCGATTTATTGGTGCCCTTTATCAAAAAAGACCAAATAGAAGGGGAAGATCATTGGATGCCACTGGCAAGCAATTATGAAAGAATTCGAAATTTGGAAAAAACACCTATTTCCACGGCGGATAAAATGGACTTGCAAAAGTTCGAAAAGCTAATGGATGACGATCTTCGTATAGACAAAAAATACAAAGTTTATATGAATACCCTCAATGATTTATTTCAAAAACTTGATTTAAATGATAATGGCAAGACAGTAACTGGACCACCGCTGACTTTTAAAGAAGATCAAGAATATTTTGACCAGAAACAGCAAGGACCAAATCGCTTCAATGACATTCAGGATTTAGGCAAAGTATTAAAAAAGTTGGCCAGTTTTTATGACCGTACCGATGCCTTGCAAAAACAGGAAATTGAAAAAATGTTCTTATCAGGCACCAAATACTTTTTGGATCAAGGCTGGCAAGCAGGTTCCTCAGGAGGCACGCGTCATCATATTGGATACAATGTCAGGGAAATTACCGAAGCATTTTATATCATGAGAGGCACATTGAAAAAAGAAGGACTGTTAAACGAGGTGGGAGCGAGCTTGCATTGGTTGTTTAATTTGGGAATTGTGTTGGACGATGAAAAAAAATTCCATGTCAACATTGATTATTTGAACACCCAATCGTACTACCACTTGATGCTCATTTTCTTGATGGAAGATCAAGAAAAGCAGGTTACTTTATTAAATGCCTATTCAAACTACATCTCTACCACTTTGGCACAACAAAACGAAGAATGGGGATTCAAAATTGACGGTACCTCATGGCATCATAACGGGCATTATCCTGCTTATGGAATCGGAGCATTTCAAACCGTTCCCAAAGTAATTAGAACTTTGTCGGGAACCAAATTCCGTATCCAACAAAAAGGACACGAAAATTTCAAAAAAGCTTTTTTGACTACCAGAATGTACAGCCAATTATACGATTGGGGTTTTGCAAACGCCGGTCGTCATCCACTGGAAGACAATGGTATTGCATCGTTAAAAAATCAATATCTATTGATGGCATTGTCAGGAAACCCGGAAGGAACTTCAAAAATTGATAAAGAGGTGGCTGCCGCTTATTTGAGGCTTTGGGGAAAAGAGGATGCTTTAAACACGGCTCTTTTTACGAATTTAAATGGGATTGAAAGTGAAAAATTATCGGGCTATCATACACTGCCTTATGGCGCCACGGCCATACAAAGAAACAACAATTGGGCAGCCATAATCAAAGGCTACAGCAAATATGTTTGGGCCTCTGAAATATATGTGGACGAAAACAGGTACGGACGATATCCGGCTAATGGAACCATTCAATTGTTGAACGACAAGGGAGAAAAAGGAAGCGGATTTCAACAAGAAGGTTGGGATTGGAATCGTTATCCGGGAGGAACCATCATTTATTTGCCTTTGGCAGAATTGGAATCAGAAATGCCTTTAATTATGTTTAGGTCTGTCGAAACATTCGCAGGTGCCACGGAATTGGATGGCAACGGTATTTTTGGAATGATTCTTAACGAAAGCAAAGGCTCCAATGCCGATGGTCCTGAAACCAAAGTAGGCTATCCCGGGAAACTAAAAGCTAAAAAGTCGGTGTTTTCTTTTGGTGACAAGCTCATTTGCATAGGTACAAATATTTCGAGCATTGACGGAAAAAATCCAACCCAAACCAACCTGTTTCAGACCTTTTTAAAAGATACAAAAGATCCAATATATACCTCGTCTGAAACTATTACCAAGTTTCCTTTTAAAACGGAACTTTCACAAAATTCAAAATCGGGGAGTTGGTTAATTGATCCTTACGGAAATGGGTACCACATTCTGTCCAATACGCCGGTACAAATCAAGAAAGAAAACCAACATTCGTATGAAAACAGGTATTCTGTTCGAACTGGCAACATAAATCCCAAGGCAAAAGGCGTTAAAGAAACAGAAGGCAATTATGCAACGGCTTGGATAGACCACGGTTTGGCGCCAACCGATGCTTCTTATCAATATGTTATTTATCCATTTCAAGAGGCCAACAATTTACAGAAGTTTGGAAGCAGAATCAAGGAAGACAAATCCTATTCAATTTTGAGAGCAGACAATATGGCGCACATCGTTTTAGATAACAAAACTGCGACAACTGGTTACGTGATTTTTGAAGCCGATAAAAATTTGGAAAAAGGGGTTTTAAAAGAAGTTTCGGATCCATCCTTGATCATGGTTCGTCAAGACAATCCATCTAACTTGACCATTAGTGCCGTGCAACCGGATTTGAATTTTCCAGAATATGAAACGGGAAAATACAGGAATTACAGCACGGCCGTCAAGCTGACAATAACGTTAAAAGGAAAATGGACAACTTCAATCACCGACACAGTTCTTGCCGTTGATAATGCTGCCGATGTGACAACAATAGTTGTTAATTGTAAAGATGGCTTGCCTTCCAAGTTTAATTTGGTGAAAAAATAATCACCCTATGCAATGACAAGTTTTTATTCAGTCATACAACTCGTTTAAATAATACCTTATGAAAAAAATAATTAGTTTGGCGATTAGCCTGTTAGCGGCACTTTCGATTAATGCCCAGCAAAAACCTAATGTTATTTTTATTTTAACCGATGATTTAGGATATGGCGACTTGAGTTGCTATGGTGCCACAAAATTAAGCACACCCAATCTTGATAAATTGGCAAAGCAAGGGATACAATTTTCCAATGCTCATGCTACTTCAGCAACCTGTACTCCTTCTCGATACGCTATTATGACAGGGCAATACCCTTGGCGCAAAAGTGGAACGGAGATTTTGCCGGGCGATGCCGCTTTAATTATTCCAACCGATAAACCTACGTTACCAAAAGTTTTCAAGCAAGCTGGTTATAATACAGGTATAGTAGGCAAATGGCATTTAGGTATTGGCGATGCAGTGGAGAAAAACTGGAACGGAGAGTTAAAGCCGGGGCCCAACGAAACCGGTTTTGATTATTCCTTTATTTTTCCCGCAACCGCCGATCGTGTGCCAACCGTATTTTTGGAAAACCATAGAATAGTGGCTTTAGATCCTGCCGACCCAATTCAAGTTGATTATGTAAACAAAGTAGACAATGACCCAACTGGATTGGAACATCCCGAATTGTTGAAAATGAAATCTTCGCCGGGACAAGGACATAACAATACGATTGTAAATGGCATTGGTCGAATTGGTTATATGTCTGGAGGTCACCAAGCACGCTGGACGGATGAAGAAATGCCCTTGACTTTTTTATCAAAAGCAAAAGATTTTATTGAAGTCAATCAAAAGAATCCATTCTTTCTTTTTTATACTTTGACGGAGCCCCATGTACCAAGAATGCCTTCGACGATGTTTAAAGATAAAAGTGGATTGGGTTATCGTGGTGATGCCATTCTTCAATTGGATTGGTCGGTTGGCGAGATTATGAAAGAGTTAAAACTTTTAGGTTTGGATAAAAATACCATCATTGTTTTTTCAAGTGACAATGGTCCCGTTTTGGATGACGGTTATGTGGATGGGGCAGTGACACGACTCAATGGACACACTCCTTGGGGACCTTTACGAGGAGGGAAATACAGTGTGTTTGAAGCAGGAACAAGAGTTCCTTTTATAGTTAGCTGGCCAGAAACCATTAAACCGGCAGTATCGCCAGCACTGGTTTCTCAAATTGATTTGCTGGCTTCTTTTTCGAAAATGTTGAATATTCTTCCGGAAGGCATACCCAATGATAGCGAGAACACCATTGATGTTTTATTGGGAAAATCAGACAAAGGGCGCGAATATTTAGTAGAACAAGGATTTACGGATAACCTGGCCATTATTCAAGGAAATTGGAAATACATAGAACCAAAAGAAGGCCCAAAAATGAACGAATTGGTTAATATTGAATTAGGTTACGATAAACAGCCACAGTTATATAATTTGAGTACTGATATTGGAGAAACGAACAACCTAGCCAAAAAATATCCAAAAAAAGTAAAAGAGTTAAAAGCAAAATTGGAAGAGATTAAAAAAGGGAGCAAGTAGATGATCAAGAGGAATCATCCAAGAATTTTAAACAATTTGAATACTATGAATCATTCTAAAAAAGAATTCCTGTTCGTCTTATGTATCTTCTTTATTGGATACGCAGCAGTTTTTGCTCAAAAAGCTTCCGTTTTAAATCTGCTTGATTATAAGCAACTTCAATTAAAATCGGTTAAGGAATGTTATCAAAAAAGTGACGAACGAGGAGCTTTTAAGGAATTACTGGATTTGTACCGAAAAAAGGAAAATTTGTATTTAAAAGTTACCCAAGACGATGCAAAATATATAAAACAAACTTATCCAATAGGAGTCTCCAAAACATTAAAAACGGCTAACGATGTGTTAAAACATAATTTCCTGTTTCGCGATGATTGGGATATGGAAAAAACCAACATACCGTATCAATTTCAAGGAGCTATTGATTGGAAAGCCATACCCAATGGAGATGAAGAATGGTGCTTTATGCTGAACAGGCACAAATATTGGATTGATTTAGGAAAAGCGTATTTGCTTACCGGGAACGAAAAATATGCCAAAGGCTTTGTGGACCAAGTTACCCATTGGATAGACAATAACCCTTTGGATGATAGTTTGAAAAAACGTTCTTGGCGACGTATTGAAGCGGGCATTCGATGCGAAAATTGGATAAAATCATTCGAGTATGTGAAAAATTCAAAAAGCATTACGCCTGAGTTTTTGTCTAAATTTCTAGCATCGTTGTATCAACACGGTGTCTATCTGAATAGTTCCTTCACTGATTTTTCGAAAACCAGCAATTGGGGTGTTTTAGAATTTCAAGGTTTTTTTAATTTATCACTTTTTTTGGATGATTTTAAAATCGCTTCCCAATGGCAAGCCGATGCTATTGATAAATTAAATACTTGTATCAACCTTCAAATTTTAGAGGATGGAAGTCAATGGGAACAATCACCCATGTATCATAATGAAGTTTTTCATTGTTTTATGAATGTAAATTTATTGGCACAAAGAAAAAATATTGTACTTCCAGTTAGTATCGTGGAAAAAACCAAAAGTATGGCGTATGCCAATATAAAATGGCAAAAACCCAATTATCATCAGCCTTTATTGGGAGATAGCGACGATACGGATTTAAGAGGATTGCTAACCTTGGCAGCAACGGTATTTAACGATCCAGTAATAAAATCAAGAGCTTATACTAAATTTGATTATGAAACCCTTTTTATAATGGGTTTGGAGAAGAATGCTATTTATGAAAATAGGATTTCAAAGGATCCTGATTTTTTATCTGTTTTCCAGCAAAGTTCAGGCGATTTTTATATGCGTGATTCTTGGAAACAAGAGGCCAATTATACCAGTTTTCATTTAAAAAAATTAGGTTGTGGTCACGGACACGATAATTTATTGCATTTTACCCTATTTGCAAACGGTAAAGATTATTTGATTGATGGCGGACGCTATACGTATGTAGACAATGAATGGCGGGAGTATTTCAAAAACAATAAAAGTCATAATACCTTGGGGGTTGACAATCTGACTAATACCATTTACAAAGATTCTTGGATAAATACTTTCGAGGCAAATTCCCAAGGGGTTTATGCTAAATCGACAAGCAATTATGATTATGCAGAAGCAGAAAACACTGCTTATAAACGATTGGAAGATCCTGTTGCAATGAAACGAAGAATGCTTTATTTAAAACCAAATATTTGGTTGCTATTCGATAGTTTCGCTGCAAATGGTAAACATACTTATTCACAATATTTTAATTTTCCAAATGACAGTATCCAAATTGAAAAGGAAGGATTGACAACAACTTATGCAGATAATAATTTAAGAATCCAGCCCATTAATCCAGCCCAAATTAAATTGGAAGATTCTTGGTGGTCTCCAGAATACAACCTGAAAAAGAAGGCCAAACGAGCCGAATTATCCATCAATAGAACAGGGTTTATTTCTTTTATTTCTTTGCTGTATTTTCCAAATCAGGTGAATTTAGTTTATGAAAAAAAGCCTGTTTATGACAGGAATGATGTGCTGCAAAAAGACGAAGATGTGGAAGCTGTTTGTTTGTCCATAGATGATAAAAACTATACGTTATTGGTAGTTCATAATTCGCCGGCACCTGCTGTACATTTTTTTAAAGTGGATGATGTTTTGGTACATGGAGAAGTGGTGTTGATCGAAAAAAATGATGAAATAAATACAATAACCATTATTAAAGAGTGATTAGTCTAATTTTATGAATCGTATGTTATTTCATGAAAATTAGGATTGCATTTTTGAAGGTTTACTTTTTTTAATATTTTAATTATGGAAAAATTATTTTTATGGCCCAATGAAATACCGAATGGTAATAAAGCGAAAAGAGCCTCCTCCCAGATAATTGATCCAATAAATAAAGTAACCAAATTAACGGAAGTTACCAATCCGTCAATGGACGTTTTTAAACCTGATGCATCTGTTGATAATGGCATCGGAATTATTATTTGCCCAGGTGGCGCATATAGCATATTAGCTATTGATTTAGAAGGACATGAAATTGCGCAATGGCTTACAACATTAGGATATACTGCCTATGTACTCCAATATCGGGTTCCGGATAATCAAAAAGGGGCGTTAAATGATCTTCAAAGAGCAATCAAAATAATTCGCAGCGATTCTAAATTCAATCACGCCCAATTGGGATTAATTGGATTTTCGGCTGGTGGAAATTTATGTGCTTATGCTAGCATATCTCCTTCAAAAGATTCTTATTCGGGAATTGACGAGATGGATTCTATTTCAGGTCGACCAGATTTTACTCTTTTAATTTATCCCGCCTATCTCGATTCAGGAAAAAATAACACGCTTTCCCCAGATTTGTTTTTCGATAAAAACACGCCACCCATTTTTATATTCGGGACTAATGATGATCCCCATTTCAATAGTAGCTTGATTATTGCACAAGCGCTTCAAGAATCTGATGCTTCATTTGAATTACATACTTTTCAAGAGGGAGGTCACGGTTATGGATTGCGTCACGGAAATAAGGCAGCGGAAATGTGGCCAATTCTTGCTGAAAGATGGCTTAACAAAATAAAAACACCTACAAAATGAATGATAGCCTAAAAATATATACTGTAAAACAGATAGAGCATAAAAAACTAGCAATCAATGGAAAAGGGAGTCATTCTCTGTGGGATAAAGCTGATGAGCTGCTGGATTTTTGTTCTCCTTGGGATTCAGAACAAATAAAACCAATAGAGTTTAAAGCCCTTTGTGATACGGAAACCTTGTTTTTTTGTTTTAAAGTCGAAGATGCAGATGTACACATTGACACTACAGACAATACAATCAGAAGCATAAATGAATCCGACAGGGTTGAGTTGTTTTTTAGAACCAATGAAGAGCTAAATCCTTATTATTGTTTAGAAATTGATCCTGCATCAAGAATTATGGATTTCAAGGCGCGTCCCAACAAACAATTTGATTTCAATTGGAATTGGCCTAGCGACGATATTGAAGTGATGTCTTCTATTGAATCAACCCATTTTACAGTTGAAATAGCCATTAGTTTGGCATCGCTTACAAAATTGGGTTTGATTAAGGATGGCAAAATAGAAGCAGGAATTTACCGGGCTAAATACAACAAACAAGAGGATGGAAATTACGAACCTACTTGGATTACGTGGGTAAACCCAAATACGGAATCACCAAATTTCCACACTCCTTCCTCATTTGGAGTTTTGCATTTAGAAAACCAATAAAGTTTATTAAACTTTTGGTGTTTTCAAAATTGACGGAACCAATTGTTAAAAATTGTCGAGGAAACTTTTTTGTACATAAACCAATCCTTTCCCAATCAATTTGATTTTCATCTTATATAAATTCAATAAATATTTTCCAACAATTTAGCCTTGATTGAAAAAATGAATACTCATTTAATGGTGTGTTTGTTTAAAATACTGGTTGTTTGGTTTTTAGGTTTGGTTTTCTGTAATTTATTTAGCCGAAATTCTTTGCTTTTTTATAAAAACCCCTCTTAATTGAATAGATTCACCCCTTACTATTTTGAACATAAGTATGAAATTTGTCTTAAAATAAGACTTTAAATAATAAAAATATGGAAACGATAAAACCAACTCTCGTGATTTTGGCTGCGGGTATGGGAAGCCGCTACGGAGGCTTGAAACAAATAGATGCCTTTACGCCGGAAGGCGACACGATTATTGATTTTTCACTTTATGATGCACTTCAAGCCGGATTTGGAAAATTTGTATTTATAATTCGCAAGAGTTTTGAAAAAGAGTTCAAAGAGATTTTCAATAAAAAATTGGAAGGTAAAGCAGAAGTCGCTTATGTATATCAAGAACTGGAAAATGTTCCCGATAAATACATTAATCCCGAGAGAACAAAACCTTGGGGTACTGGACACGCTTTATTAATGGCCAAAGATGCGGTAAAAGAAAATTTTGCCATTATCAATGCAGATGATTTTTACGGAAAAGAAGCCTTTCAAGTGATGGCAAAATCCTTGACGGAGAAAAATAAAGAGTCTTATGAATTTAATACCATGGCGTATTTGTTGAAGAACACGGTATCAGATCATGGCTTTGTTTCCAGGGGAGAATGTCAAGTGAATGAAAATGGATATTTGACAGATGTAACCGAGCGCACGCATATCGAAAAGATTGACGGCAAATTGATGCGCAAAGACGATGAAGGACTATTTATTCCAATCGATGAAAACACCGTGGTTTCGATGAATTTTTGGGGATTTACACCTAAATGTTTTGAATTTGGCGAAAAATTATTCGAGGAATTCCTGGAAGCCAACAAAGAAAATTTAAAAGCCGAATTTTATATTCCTTCTGTTGTCAACGAAATATTGAAATCCAGGATTGCCAGTGTCGAAGTGTTGCAATCGGATGCCAAATGGTTTGGGGTTACTTACAAGGAAGACAAAGAAATTGTGCAAAAGGCAATAGGCGAGTTAAAAAAACAGAATGTTTATCCACGTAATCTTTGGTAAGATGGTAGCGCAAAAACTAGAATATATTTTCAAGAAATTTGAACACAAAGGCGAGTTTGATTCTTATGAAGAATTAGCATCGGGTCATATTAACGACACCTATTTAATTAAGACCAAGAAGAAACCTTTTTTTGTGTTGCAACGCATTAATCACGGCGTTTTCAAGGATGTGCCGGGGCTTATCGAAAACAAGGTGGCAGTAAGTCGTCATATTCAAGATAAATTGAAAGACTTGTCCAAGAAAAAGAGGAAACGACGCGTATTGGCTTTTGCCAAAACCAATACCGGAGCGTCTTACCATAAAGACGAGGAAGGGAATTATTGGAATTTGATGTATTTTATTGATGACAGCGTAACTTATGAAACGGTAAGCAATGAAGAAATAGCTTATGAAGGGGGACGTTTGATGGGGCAGTTTTTAACTCTTACCAGCGATTTTGACGTGTCCAAATTAATAGAAGTCATTCCAAGGTTTCACGATATGTCATTTCGCTACATGCAATTCGAAGAGGCTTTAAAAGTGGCTTCCGAGGAGCGATTGAACAAAGCCAAAGAGCAGATTCAATTGGTGGAAGATTATAAAGAAGAAATGCACATTATCCAGGGACTAAAAGAATCGGGTGCGATAAGAACCCGTGTAACCCATAACGATACCAAAATATCAAACATCCTTTTCAACACCAAAAACAAGGGACTTTGTGTAATTGATACCGATACCGTGATGCCGGGGATTGTACATTATGATTTTGGCGATGCTATTCGAACCATTTGTAATACGGCAGCCGAGGATGAAACCAATTTGGACTTGGTGGAGTTCAACGTTTCTTATTACAAAGCCTACACCGAAGGATTTCTAAAAAAAATGGGGCCTTTTTTGTCTCCATTGGAATTGAAATATCTTCCATTGGGGGCCAAAACGATGATATTTATTATGGCTTTGCGTTTTTTAACCGATTACCTGAACGGTGACGTGTATTACAAAACCAAATATCCGGAGCATAATTTTGATCGAGCAAAAAATCAGTTTAAATTAATAAAAAGCTTTTCAGAAAGAATAGACATTTTAGATAAATAAAGAGAAATGAAAAATTATGTAATTACCGGAGGTGCCGGATTTATAGGAAGCCATATAGCCGAATTTTTGTCACAAGAAGGACACAACGTTACTGTTTTGGACAGTCTAAGAACAGGATTTGAAAAAAATCTGGAAGGCTTGAACGTGAATTTCGTGAATGGAGACATTCGGGACGAAAAATTAGTGGAAAAATTAGTGGGCAATGCTGATGGCGTTTTCCATTTGGCAGCCTTGGTGAGCGTACCGGAATCCTTGCTAAAAATCAAGGAATGCATTGACATTAACACCATCGGAACAATCAACATTCTGGAAGCGGCAAAAAACAATCCCAATTGTAAAGTGGTTCTTTCTACTTCAGCTGCGAATTATGGAAACAATCCAATTTTGCCAAAAGTGGAAACCATGTTCCCGGAGCCAATGACTCCTTATGCAATCACTAAATTGGATGGGGAATATTATCTAAAAATGTATTTGGACCAATATAATTTGCAAACGGCATCCTTGCGCTATTTCAACGTCTTTGGGCCTCGCCAAAATCCGCAATCGGCTTATGCTGCTGCCGTGCCCATTTTCATAAACAAAGCCTTGAAAAATGAGCCGCTTACAATCTATGGTGATGGTTCACAAACTCGTGATTTTATTTATGTAAAAGATGTGGTAAGAGCCAATATTTTGGCTTCCCAAAAAGGGAACGAAACCTACAATGTCGCTCTAGGGCATAGCACGTCCATATTGGAATTGGCCGAAAAAATAATTGAAATAACCAACTCCAAGTCAATAATACAATTATTGGAAGAAAGGCCTGGAGACATCAAGCATTCAAAAGCAGATCCTTCCAAATTCAACCAACTCGGTTTTAAACCACAATATTCCATTGACCATGCCTTGGAAGAGACTATTGAATTTTACCATAATGCCTTGTTGATTAACTAACACAATTAAATAAACCACCGATATGGAGAATAGTATTAAACCCAAAAATAATTTAGTTCCAATAATAATTATAGCAAGCCTGTTTTTCATATTTGGTTTTGTTACCTGGATCAATGGAGCACTCATTCCGTTTATGAAAACCATCAATGAATTGACCGATGCGCAATCCTATTTGGTGGCATCGGCATCCTATATATCATTTGTGGTTATGGCATTGCCGGCTTCCTATATTTTGAACAAGATAGGGTATAGGGCAGGAATGTCTTTGGGACTGATAATTATGGCAATTGGAGCATTGGTTTTTATTCCAGCTGCCGAAGCAAGAACTTATTGGGTGTTTTTAACGGGTATTTTTATTCAAGGTGTCGGGATGACTTTGTTGCAAACGGCCGCCAATCCATACATTACTATTTTGGGACCTATCGAAAGTGGTGCAAAACGTATTGCCATTATGGGAATCGCCAATAAAACCGCCGGGGCTTTGGGTTCGTTGATTTTCGGAGCTTTATTATTGTCGGGAATTGATGAAGTAAAAGCAAAACTGGGAAGCGCATCAATCGAAGAAAAAGCCGTTTTATTGGATACCATGGCCGACAGCGTTTTTATGCCTTATTTGATTATGGCTGCGGTATTGTTGACTTTAGGATTGTTAATTAGAAAAGCGCCACTGCCTCACGTCGAAGCAGCTGAAGTGGAAGAGACAAAAGAAGGCGCTGTTACAAAAACAAGCATCTTTCAATTTCCACATTTATGGTTGGGGGTATTAACATTGTTTGTCTATGTTGGGGCAGAAGTTATAGCCGGTGATACCATCATAGCCTACGGTATTTCCTTAGGTTTTCCAGCTGCGGACGCCAAGTTCTTTACCACCATAACTTTATTGGCAATGGTATGTACCTATGCGCTTGGTGTTTTTTTAATTCCAAAATATCTAAAACAAGGAACTGCCCTTAGAATAAGTGCCTTATTGGGTATTGTTTTTAGTACTTGCATATTATTTACCAGCGGTTTCACGTCCATTTTATTTGTGGCATCATTGGGTATTGCCAATGCCTTGGTTTGGCCGGCAATATGGCCTTTAACTTTGGAAGGCTTGGGTAAATTTACTAAAACTGCTTCGGCTTTGTTGATTATGGCAATTTCCGGAGGAGCTATTATTCCTCCTTTATACGGCAGAATGGTCGATGCCAATACACACGAGCTTATGGCCAATGGAATAAAGGAATCGGAAGCTTTGGCAACAGCCGCAACCAGTAGTTATTGGATTTTAATTCCGTGTTATTCCTTAATCCTGTTTTTTGCTATCTGGGGACATAAATACAAAAGTTGGTCAAGAAAATAAGGAACAATAGTAATATCAAAAAGCATTGGGGATAAATAATATAGCAGATTAATAAAAAACGATGGACAACAACTATAAATGGGGAATTATTGGCTGCGGAAACGTGACGGAGCTGAAGAGCGGTCCCGCTTATCAAAAAGTGGAAGGGTTTGAGTTACATGCTGTCATGCGTCGCGATATTTCAAAAGCCGAAGACTATGCTATTAGGCACAATATTCCCAAGTTTTATGGAGATGCGGATGATTTAATCAATGATCCTGAAATAGACGCCATATATATTGCAACTCCCCCGGATTCTCATTGTCATTATGCTTTAAAAGTGGCAGCGGCAGGAAAAATTTGTTGCATCGAAAAACCAATGGCGCCAACTTATGAAGAATGTCTGCTGATAAACAAAGCATTCGAGGAAAAGAAAATACCATTGTTCGTGGCTTATTACAGGCGATCGCTTCCCAGGTTTGAACAAGTCAAACTTTGGATTGAACAAAACCGAATAGGAACGGTAAGGCACATAAATTGGCATTTCAGGAAACCGGCAAATGCTGTTGATTTGGATAAAACGTATAACTGGCGCACCGATATTAAAATTGCTTATGGCGGTTATTTTGATGATTTGGCTTCCCACGGAATCGATTTGTTCATCCATTTATTGGGCAATATCGAAAAAGCCAATGGCATGGCGGTAAACCAGCAAGGTTTATATACTTCGATGGATTCGGTTGCAGGGAGTTGGATGCATGAATCAGGAGTTACAGGCTCGGGCAGTTGGAATTTTGGAGCTGAAAAAAGAGAAGACATAGTCGAGATTTACGGCGATAAAGGAAAAATAAGTTTCTCCGTTTTTGACGAACTGCCCATCCAGTTGGAACGAGATTCTTTCAAGGAAAGTCTCATCATAAAACATCCTGAAAATATCCAATTTTTTCATGTTCAAAACATGAAAAATCATTTGCTAAAAAGATCCATACATCTGTCAACAGGAAGAACGGCATTACACACCACTTGGGTTTTGGATGCTATTTTGGGGAAGAATTAAAAAGATAAAAAATAAATTATAAAAATTAAGTTATGTTAAACAGTAGTATTGATAAAGCCACAGGGTTTGAAAAAAGGTTTGAAAATATAGGAACCATAGTTTATGAAAATTCGGCAGCAGCCTCCCAAGCTGTGGCTAGAGAAATATCCGATTTGATAAGAGTAAAACAAGCCCAAAAACAGCCTTGTATATTGGGATTGGCCACGGGCTCTTCACCAAAAGGATTGTATGCGGAATTAGTGCGCCTGCACAAAGAAGAAGGTTTGAGTTTTAAAAACGTGGTGTCATTCAATTTGGATGAATACTATCCAATGGAGCAAGATTCCATAAATAGCTACGTGCGATTCATGAAAGAATTGTTGTTTAACCAAGTTGATATTTTACCCGAAAACATTCACATTCCCGATGGAACCTTGTCAAAAGAAGAAATAGCAAATTATTGCGCCACTTATGAAGCCAAGATTGAAGCTTTGGGTGGTATCGATTTGCAAATATTGGGAATCGGGGGAAATGGCCATATAGGATTCAATGAATCAGGATCGTTGCAAAATTCCAAGACACGATTAGTCGCTTTAGATCACATTACAAGAGTGGCGGCAAGCAATGATTTTTCAGGCCTGGACAACACGCCTAGAACAGCAATTACCTTAGGTGTTAAAAAGATTATGGAAGCCAAAAGGGTAATCCTTATGGCATGGGGTGAAGGAAAAGCGAATATTATTAAAGCATCGACAGAAGGGCCAGTTACTAATTTAGTTCCCGCGTCCTTTTTGCAAGAACATAAAAATGCCACTTTTGTTTTGGATAAAGAAGCGGCATCCAAACTAACCCGAATCAATACACCTTGGTTGGTCGAAAAAATTGTTTGGACGGATAAATTAATTCGAAAAGCCGTATTGGGATTGGCACTTAATTTAAAGAAACCAATTTTAATGCTGACCGATGCGGATTACATTGAAAACGGAATGAGTGATCTATTGGCCGATGCAGGACCCGCTTATGATATCAACATTAAAATATTCAACAAACTGCAAAACACCATTACGGGATGGCCAGGAGGAAAACCCAATGCCGATGACAGCAAACGTCCAGAACGTGCCGAACCGGCTAAAAAACGAGTGCTTATTTTTAGTCCACATCCAGATGATGATATCATTAGTATGGGAGGTACATTCAAGAGATTACATGAGCAAGGACATGAAGTACATGTGGGGTATCAAACTTCGGGAAATATAGCAGTGGCCGATGATGAAGCGCTAAGATTTGCCAGCTTTGTTTGCGATTATAACGACAAGTTTGGCATCAAAAGTCCTGAAGCCGAAGATATTTATAAAAAAGCGATGACATTCCTTAAGAATAAAAAAGCTAGTGAAGTAGATAGCCCAGAAGTAAGATACATAAAAGGTTTGATACGTAAAGGAGAAGCGCGATCAACCAGTTTTCACGTGGGTATTCCAGAAGAACAGATTCATTTTATGGAACTTCCATTTTATGAAACAGGAACCATCAAGAAAAATCCAATAGGAGAAGCCGATATCCAAATAACAATGGATCTCATCGATAAAATAAAACCACATCAAATTTATGCTGCAGGCGATTTGGCTGACCCTCACGGAACCCATAAGGTATGCTTGGATGCTGTTTTTGAAGCCGTGAAACGATTGAAACCTAAAAAATACATGAACGATTGTTGGGTTTGGTTGTACAGGGGAGCTTGGCAAGAATGGGGAATCGACGAGATTGAAATGGCGGTGCCAATGGGACCTGATCAAGTATTGGAAAAACGAAGAGGAATATTTAAACATCAATCGCAAAAAGATGGAGTTGTTTTTCAAGGAGCAGACAGCAGGGAGTTTTGGCAAAGAGCCGAGGACAGAAATAAAGAAACGGCCGATTTATACGATCAATTAGGGTTGTCCCATTATGCAGCAATGGAAGCATTTGTTAGATGGGAATATTAAATAAAAAATAAAATGGCATTAATAAAATCAATTTCAGGAATAAGAGGCACCATAGGAGGGAGCGTCAACGATAATTTGACCCCTATAGATGCCGTAAAATTTGCTGCCGCCTATGGTATGTGGTTGAAACAGCAAAATACAAAAACGAATCTTTCAGTCATTATAGGCAGAGATGCCCGAATTTCTGGAGACATGATAAGCAGTTTGGTAAGCAAAACATTGATTGGTTTAGGAATTAATGTTGTTGATTTAGGATTGTCCACCACGCCAACAGTGGAAATTGCAGTTTCTTTGGAGGCTGCTGATGGAGGCATTATTATTACGGCAAGCCACAATCCCAAACAATGGAATGCCTTAAAATTATTGAACAATAAAGGCGAATTTTTAAATGCCGAACACGGGGAAACCATTTTAAAAATTGCCGAGAAGGACGCTTATCAATTTGCCGAAGTAGATGATTTGGGGATTTATACTGAAAAAGAAGGCTACATAGCGAAACATATCGATGAGGTCCTAAATTTGGAGTTGGTAGACATTGATGCCATCAAAAAAGCAAATTTCAAAGTGGTTGTGGATGCCGTAAACTCTACAGGAGGAATCGCCATTCCAGCCTTGTTGGAAAAGTTGGGTGTCGAATGCGTTAAGCTGTATTGCGAACCAAATGGTCATTTTCCCCACAACCCGGAACCCTTAAAAGAGCATTTAACGGATATTTCGGAACTGGTTGTAAAAGAAGGAGCCGATTTTGGTATCGTGGTTGATCCTGATGTGGACAGATTGGCATTGGTTTGTGAAGACGGTTCCATGTTTGGAGAGGAATACACTTTAGTGGCTTGTGCCGATTATGTACTTGGAAAAATCAAAGGAAATACGGTTTCCAATTTATCATCATCGAGGGCATTAAGGGATGTTACGGAAAAACACGGCGCAAGCTACCAAGCAAGTGCCGTTGGAGAAGTGAATGTGGTGGAATTAATGAAGAAAACAGAAGCCATAATTGGCGGGGAGGGCAATGGCGGCATTATTTATCCAGAATCCCACTACGGAAGAGATTCTTTGGTAGGACTGGCCTTGTTTTTGTCGCATTTGGCCAATTCCAAAATGTCGTGCAAAGCATTGAGGGATAGTTATCCTGTTTATTTCATGAGTAAAAACAAAATAGAACTGACACCACAAATAAACGTTGACGCTGTTTTGGAAAAAATAGCCACAAAATTTAGGAAGGAAGACGTAACAACAATTGATGGCGTAAAAATAAATTTTGAAAAGGAATGGGTGCATTTGAGAAAATCAAATACGGAACCGATTATTCGAATTTATACCGAAAGTAGTTCGCAAGATAGTGCTGATCGATTGGCAATCAGGTTTGTTGATGAAATTAAAAATTGTATTTAAAAAATGGATATTTCTTTTCAGGCACCATTTCATGTTGTCACCCGATATGAAAAAATAAAAAACGTTGAGTTTTATGACCAATTTGTTAATTGGTTGAAAGGGGAATTTGATTTGTGTTTAATGGAAGAATTGGATGGATTGACAGTCCATTATCCAAATGGATTGTTTTCGGTTAAACTTTTTTCAAAAAACGAAAAGGATTTATCCATTGAAATAAAAATCAGGAGTAAAACCTTGAAATCGGTCAATGAAATCTCTTCCAAAATTGAAACTATTCATCGTCGTTTAAAGAAAGTATTTTTAAAAACGACTGCAATTAATGAAATGCATTTGTTCAACTAAATTTTCAAGAAAAGCCAATATTTGGTTTGAAAATAAGTCTATAGGCTTCATAAAAAAAACCTCATAATCTTTTTGATTATGAGGTTTTTTTTGGGGGATGCTTGCCCGTTTAGTTGCTATAGGGGATTGTTGAGGGGAAATCCGTCAAAATAGTTTCAATATATAGTGATGAAAAAATGGAAAATGTTATATAAAATAGATTTGCCTCAAAACAAAGGAATTGTTTTATGTATTTCTCAAAAAAAAAAGACACTATCCCAAAAAGTGTGTAAGTTTAAAAATATAGGGGTTTGATTTTTTAATTAAAGTTGAACCCTTTTTTCAAATATAGTTAAGAACTGGTTGAGGATTAATCCCCAGTTTTGGATTGGCATCGACCATTTTTTGGTTGCCTCTCTCAAAGCCAAATATACAGATTTTAAAACAGCTTCATCCGTTGGGAATGATAATTTGTTTTTAGTGTATTTTCTGATTTTACCATTGAGGTTTTCGATTAAATTTGTGGTGTAAATTATCTTTCTGATTTCTACTGGAAAGTCAAAGAATACGGTAAGTTCCTCCCAATTTTCTTCCCAGGATTTAATCGCATAAGGATATTTATTATTCCATTTTTTAGAAAAATCTCCCAGAGATGCTTTAGCAGCTTCTTTAGTTGGAGCATTGTAAATAAGCTTCATATCTGCCGAAAATTCCTTTTTATCTTTCCAAACCACATAACGAGCTGAGTTTCTAATTTGATGTACTACACAGATTTGGGTTTGTGATTCTGGGAATACATTTTTGATAGTTTGCGTAAAACCATTTAGATTGTCAGTAGCAGTAATTAGTATATCTTCAACTCCTCTAGCTTTTAAATCTGTTAAAACGCCAAGCCAGAAACTAGCACTTTCATTCTTTCCTAGCCACATTCCAAGGACTTCTTTTTTACCTTCTCTATTAAGTCCAACGGCTAAATAGATGGTTTTATTGACTATTTTTGAGTTTTCTCTAACTTTAAAAACAATTCCGTCCATCCAGACTATCAGATAAACAGCCTCTAAAGGTCGGTTTTGCCAAGCAATAATATCACTCGAAACCGTGTCGGTTATCCTAGAAATAGTACTAGTGGAAACCTCAAAATTATAAACTTCTCTTATTTGTTCTTCGATGTCGCTATTGCTCATTCCTTTGGCATAGAGAGAGATTATTACGTTCTCTAAACCATCGAGCATATTTTGCCTTTTGGGCACAATTAAAGGGTTAAATGAGGCTTCTCGATCTCTGGGAACTTGAATCTGAGATTCGCCAAATGAGGTTTTTATTTTCTTGTTAGAAAAACCATTACGAGCATTGGATTTTGTAGTTTTCTCGTGCTTATCATAGCCTAAATGGGCGTCTAATTCGCCTTCGAGCATTTTCTCTATTCCTCGCTTTTGTAGTTGGGCTAAGAAGCCATAAAGGTCTTCGCCTGTTTTGAATTGCTTCAAAAATTCATCGGATAATAAATCTTCCTTTTTCATAAAATGTGTAAAATATTAAAATTAAGTAAAAAAAGTATTAGGGTTTGCACAAACCCTAATACTTTTTTTACTTACACACTTTATAGGATACTACCAAAAAAAACATTAGGTGTGGTTTTTTTTTTTCAAAAAATAAAACCAATATAATTCGTGAATTCGTGGCTTTAATTTATTTTGACTGGCTTAAATAGCCAATTTCATTTTTTCTTTAATTTCTTCCAAACAAAGGTTGTTGATGCTTCCTTCGTGCGTGTGTTTGGTCTCTTTTGGCGATTGAAAGGTGCCGTTTTCAAGTTGTTCGGCAACCGCTTTATAAGCATCCCTAAACGGCATTCCGGCAACGACCATTTCGTTTAAAGTATCCACCGTGAACAAGTAATCGTATTTTTTATCCGCCAAAATATTGTCTTTTACTTTGATGTCCTTGATGGAGAAAATGGCAATATCCAAACAAGCTTTCAGGTTTTGGATGGCAGGAAACAATCCTTCTTTCAACAATTGTAAATCACGGTGGTAACCGCTTGGCAAGTTGTTGGTGATTAGCGTAATTTCGTAAGGCAAAGCTTGAATTTTGTTGCATTTTCCACGAATCAATTCGAAAACATCGGGGTTTTTCTTGTGTGGCATAATGCTGGAACCTGTCGTCAAATGGGCAGGCAAAGTGATAAAATCAAAATTTTGGCTCATGTACAAACAAACGTCCATCGAGAATTTTGCCAAAGTGGCCGCCACGCTACTCATCGCAAAAGCTACCGTTTTCTCTGATTTACCACGGCTCATTTGTGCAGCAACCGAATTGTATTTCAAGGTTTCAAAACCTAATTCCTGGGTTGTAAAAGTTCGGTTGATTGGGAAGGAACTTCCGTAACCAGCAGCAGAACCCAATGGATTTTGGTCCACGATTTTCAAGGCGGCGTTCAACATCGTGATGTCGTCAATCAAGGTTTCGGCATAAGCGGAAAACCACATCCCAAAAGAGGAAGGCATCGCAATTTGCAAATGCGTGTAACCAGGCAACAACACGTTTTGGTATTTTTCTGCCGATTCCATCAACAAATCAAAAAGTGTTTTTACTTGCGATTTGAAATCGGTTACCACGTCTTTTAGGTATAAATTCACGTCAACTAAAACTTGGTCGTTGCGAGAACGAGCCGTGTGTATTTTCTTTCCGGCATCACCTAATTTTACCGTTAAGAGATATTCGATTTTGGAATGCACGTCTTCAAAACTTTCGTCAATTTCGAAAGTGCCTTTTTCGGCATCGATGATGATGTCTTCCAAAGCCAAAACCAAAGAATCGGTTTCTTCTTCCGTCAAGAGTCCGATTTGGCACAACATTTTGGCGTGTGCAATGGAACCCAAAGCATCGTATTTAGCCAAAACCAAGTCTAATTCTCGGTCGTTTCCAACGGTGAAATGTTCTATTTGTTTATCTGTTGGTATTCCTTTTTCCCAAAGTTTCATAATGTTTATTTTAATAACCCTGACAGGGTTTTGAACCCTGTCAGGGTTAATTATCTAATTGTTTTTTAAAAAATCAGTCAGTATTTTGATATACAATTGGATTCCTTCTTCTATTTCGTTGACGTATATAAATTCGTCCGCCGAGTGGGAACGCAAGCTTTCTCCTGGACCCAATTTCAATGATTTGCAATACAAAACCGATTGATCGGAAAGGGTAGGCGAGCCGTAAGTTGTTCTTCCCAAAGCAATCCCGGCTTGTACCAATCCGTGTGAAACAGGAATGGAAGAAGCATTCAAGTGCATCGAACGTGGCGTTACTTCGGCATTCACGTTTGCTCTTACCGTTTCCAAAATTTCGATATTGTTGTAACAATCATTCACCCGAATATCGACAACCAAATGACATTCAGCTGGAACGACATTGTGTTGTTTTCCTGCGGTAACTTGGGTTACGGTCATTTTTACGGGACCTAAAACTTCGGATATTTTCTCGAATTGATAGGTTTTGAACCATTCAATTACGGGCATTGCATTGTAAATTGGGTTGTCTGGATTGTTGTGTGCGGCGTGACTTGCCGTACCTTTTACGACAATATCCAAGACCAATAATCCTTTTTCGGCAACCGCCAATTGCATTAAGGTGGGTTCGCCAACGATGGCACATTCCAATTCCGGCAAATGTTTCAAAACACTGTTCAACCCCAGTTTTCCGCTGCTTTCTTCTTCTGCCGAAGCTACCACTACAATATTGTATGGCAGATTTTCAACGGCATAAAAATGGGTGAATGTGGCGATTAATGAAACCAAGCAACCGCCGGCATCATTACTTCCCAAACCATATAATTTACCATCCTCGACAATCGCTTCGAATGGGTTTTTTGTATAACCTTGGTTGGGTTTCACCGTATCGTGGTGCGAATTGAGTAAAAGTGTAGGTTTGGATTTATCAAAATGCTGATTGTAAGCCCAAATATTATTGTTCTCTCTTTCGAAAGGAATGCTGTTTTGGTTGAACCAATTTTCGATTAAAAGCGCTGTTTGATCTTCTTCACTCGAAAAGGAAGGTGTTTCAATCAACGATTTCAATAGCGCAATGGCTTCTTGTATAAGGGTTTCTATGTTTTTCATTTTTTACCGCAAAGGCGCAAGGGCGCAAAGTTTTTAAATTATTTCTTTGTGTTTTAGTGTCTTTGTGACAAATTATTTATAATTCTATGCTCGTACAAATTGCATTAGCATCTTTCAACATTTTGTGATGCCCAATTTTTATTTTTTGTACTCCTTTGGATAAACTATTGAAACAGTTGTCCAATTTAGGAATCATTCCAGAATGAATCGCACCTTCTTCTTTTAATTTAGCGTAAAGTTCCGAATTGATTTGTTCGATTACTGAATTTTCATCATCCACATCCGTCAAAACGCCCGCTTTTTCGAAGCAATAATTCAGGGTCACTTCAAAAACTTCCGATGCGGCAATGGCCAATTCACTAGCAATTGTGTCGGCATTGGTATTTAATAATTGTCCTTTTTTATCGTGCGTGATAGCACAAAAAACAGGAACAATTCCGCTATTGATTAAAGTTTCCAATAATGGTGTATTCACTTTTTGAACATCGCCCACAAAACCGTAATCTATTGTTGGATGATTTCTTTTGGTGGATTGAATCAAGTTTCCATCAGCACCCGAAAATCCCATTGCATTGGTGTTATTGGCTTGCAATTGAGCCACAATATTTTTGTTGATTTCGCCGGCATAAATCATCACGACAACATCCAGCATCGGTTTATCGGTAATTCTTCGTCCGTCGATCATTTGAGGAGTCAAGCCAATGCTTTGTGCCATTTTGGTAGCCGATTTTCCGCCACCGTGAACGAGAATCTTGTTGCCTTCAATCTTGGAAAAATCGGCCAAGAACTGCGATAATTCCGTTGGATTATCGATGATGTTGCCACCGATTTTTATGATGGATAATGGTTTTTTATTTGACATTTTCCAATATTTTTTGCAATACTAATTGAGCCGAATACGTTCTGTTATTCGCTTGTTCGATAACTATTGAATTTTCGCTGTCGATTACTTCATCCGCAACAATTACATTTCTGCGAACAGGCAGACAGTGCATAAACTTGGCATTGTTGGTCAAAGCCATTTTTTGTGCAGTAACCGTCCAATTTGGGTCGGAGTTTGTAATCTGACCATATTCGTTATAATTGCTCCAATTTTTGGCATAGATGAAATCGGCATTTTCGAACGCTTTGTCCTGATCGTATTCGATTATGGAATCTTTCGTGATTTCAGTATTCAGTTCGTAGCCTTTAGGATGCGTAATTACAAAATCCATTTCTTCCTGCTTTTGCATCATTTCCACAAAAGAATTGGGAACAGCTTGAGGCAAAGCTCTTGGATGTGGCGCCCAAGTCAGCACCACTTTTGCTCTGTGCGGGGTTTTGTGCTCTGCCATTGTAATCGCATCTGCAAGGGATTGCATTGGATGTCCGGTTGCGCTTTCCATATTCACGATGGGCACAGTGGCGTGTTTCAAAAATCCTGAAATCACCGTTTCGGCATTGTCTTTTTCTTTGTCTACCAATCCGGCGAAAGCCCTGATGGCAATGATGTCTGCGTATTGAGAAACCACTGCAGCCGCTTCTTTGATATGTTCCGAAGCACCTTGATTCATAATCGCTCCATCTTCATATTCCAATGTCCAACCTTCGCTGCCAAAGTTCATCACCATAACGTTCATTCCCAAGTTCAAGGCTGCCTTTTGGGTACTCAAACGGGTTCTCAAACTAGAATTAAAGAACAACATTACCAATGTTTTGTTCTTGCCCAGTTTCTTGTTTTTAAGCGGATTCTTTTTGATTTTTAACGCTTGTTTCACCCATTTCTCGAGTGAATCTATGTTTTGTATGGATATAAAGTTCATAGTTTTATATTTTATTTCAATTATATTTTTTTTTTATGATATTCTATTCACCAAGCCATAATAGTAATGAAATTATTGCAAGTGTAAAAAACATTATTATTGGTGACCAACTTCTAATAATTCTATAATAATCATAAGATTTATCAAATGATGAATGGCTATCATTTTTTTCTTTTTTATATCTAATTAAATAAAAAAGAAAAGAAATTAATGCAAATAGAAAAAAATCTAATAATCTATTGCCAGTCATAATTCCCCTATATTTTATACAATTTTAGTAAAAGCAATTTCATTCTTCAACCCTTTCAAAATAAAATTATCTTCCAGTCCGTTGATAATCCAGGTTTCGATGTTCCCTGCTTTGGCAATTGCTGCTGAATCTATTTTGGATTGCATTCCGCCTGTTCCGTGGGAAGATTTTGAATCGCCAATTTCTTTTTCCAAAACGCTTAAATCGGTTACCAATTCAATCGTTTCAGGAAATTCATCTTTGAAGGAAGCTTTGGTGTAAATTCCGTTGGTGTTGGTCGCAATAATCAGAATGTCAACATTCAATAAAACGGCTGTCAATGCCGCTAATTTATCGTTGTCGCCAAACTTGATTTCGTCCGTTGCCACGGTGTCGTTTTCGTTGATGATTGGAA
The DNA here is from genome assembly GCF_027111315.2 of Flavobacterium limnophilum. Lineage (GTDB taxonomy): Bacteria > Bacteroidota > Bacteroidia > Flavobacteriales > Flavobacteriaceae > Flavobacterium > Flavobacterium limnophilum. Next base: position 1,138,215 of record NZ_CP114289.2, read on the forward strand.
TATAACTATTTTTGACCAAGACGTTTATCGTGTTGACGATATTGACTTTGGTTTGTTTTTTTTCAAAATCAGAATAGGAAAGCAAACATTGAGAGGTATGCAAACCTAAATCACTGAAATTTTCGTGGTAAATCCGCATCAAATGAGGCTGGCCGATAGAAGCGAGGGCTTGTTTCACAAAAACATCCTTGTCGTGATTGTCTAGTTTTACAAATTGTTTGGCGGCGGCAATAGCACCGGAACTAACAATTATAAATTCATAATCGTCTTGTAAAGCGGCAATCTGCATTCCAATATCCTCAATCTTTCCTCTCGAAATGTGATCGGTTTCTTTGGTGAGTGTGTTGCTACCGAGCTTTAATAATATTCTTTTTTTTGCCATTATTTATAAATATCAATCGTCATTATTGATGCAGTATTATGAGACGCGATAAATCGCGTCTGTACATTTTATCGGATTTGTCCTTCGCCGTAAATATACCATTTATTGGTCACTAAATGTTGCAATCCAATTGGGCCGCGTTGGTGCAATTTGTCGGTGCTTATCGCCAATTCGCCACCCAAACCAAATTGACCTCCATCGGTAAATCGGGTCGAAGCGTTTTGATAAACTGCCGCACAATCTACTTGCTCCATAAATCCTTGAGCAACGGCATCGTTTTGTGTAATTATCGAAGCCGAATGGCCACCACAATATTTGTTAATCTTCGCAATCGCTTCTTCATCTGAATTTACGATTCCAATGACGATTTTATAATTTAAAAATTCTTCGTACCAAATTTCTTCATTCGTAATGGCAGAAACCTGAGTCGCATTTGCGAAAGCAGTATCTCCTAAAACTTCCACCTTGTATTTCTGTAATTCGGTTACCAATTGTTTAGCAAAACTTTCCCAATTAGGCAATTTTGTATCAATAAGAACCTTATCCAAAGCATTGCAAACGCCGATATTTGTTGTTTTTCCGTTGATGATAATATCCAATGCTTTTTTCAAATCGGCTTCTTGGTTTACATACACAAAGTTATTTCCGCGACCACTAACGATTACGGGACAAGTCGCGTGTTTCTTGGTAAAAGCTATCAATTGTTCGCCACCACGAGGAACAATCAAATCCACTCTTTGTGTTGGGTTTTCCAGAAAAGCCTGGGTTTCGGCACGATTGTAATTCAAATACTCCACCCAATCTTTAGAAATATTATTTTCATCCAAAGCTTGGTGCCAAAGAGAAACAATTTTTAAATTGGATAACAAGGATTCTTTTCCGCCTTTCAGCAAGATTTTGTTTCCCGATTTGAATGCAATTCCTCCAGCTTCAACAGTTACATCAGGTCTGGATTCATAAATGATCATTATTGTTCCAAAAGCCGCTGTTTTGTTGGTGATTTTAAGACCGTTGTCGTGAACAAAATGGAATCGCTCCACTCCAACAGGATCTTCCTGGCTTGCCAATTGTTGCATCGACAAAATCATTGCATCAACTTTGGCATCGTCCACCAACAAGCGTTTTTCCATAGCCAAATCATCACCGGAATAATTGCTTAAATCCTGTTGGTTGATGCTTTTTAGATTGGCTCTTTCTTGTTCCAGAAGTTCCGCCATTCGGCTTAAAACAGCATTTCTTTTTTCTATGGATAATAATGTGTTCATTTTTATAAAATTATAATCTTTGTCAAAGTTTAAAACTTTGACAAAGATTTATTGATTTTTATGATTTTAATTCTTCAAGCGATTCTTGTAACGCCACAATAAATGTATCGATAGCATCAGTGGTAATCGTCAACGGAGGAAGGATTCTCAACAAGTTTTTATTATTGGCTCCTCCTGTAAAAATATGTTTTTCGATAATCATTTTTTTTCTCAAAGCACTTACGTCAAAATCAAATTCGACGCCCAACATCAATCCTCTTCCTTTTACTTTCGTGATTTCGGAAATTACTTTGATGGCTTCGAAAAAGTATTCCGATACTTTGTTGGTATTCTCGATTAGATTTTGTTTTTCCATCACGTCCAAAACGGCAATACCAGCAGCGCAAGCCAAATGACTTCCACCAAAAGTAGTTCCCAATAAACCATAACTCGCTTTGAATTTTGGTGAAATTAAAACGCCTCCAATTGGGAAACCGTTCCCCATACCTTTGGCAGTGGTTACGATATCAGGATTGATTCCGTGGTGTTGGTGTGCAAAAAACTTTCCGCTTCTTCCGTAACCCGATTGTACTTCGTCAAGAATTAAAACCACTTCATTGGCATTACAAACTTTTTCCAAAGCTTGAAAGAATTCCGTTGTTCCTTGGTCCAAACCACCAACGCCTTGAATGGGTTCGATGATTACGGCACAAACATCGCCTTTTTTCAATTCAGCTTCTACCAAATCAATTTGGTTCAATGGCAAGAAAGTAACTGCTTGTTGGGCATTTAATGGCGCTACAATTTTTTTATTATCCGTAACTGCAACAGCCGCCGAAGTTCTTCCGTGAAACGAATTATCAAAAGCAATTACTCTTGATTTATTGGTATGAAAAGAAGCTACTTTTAAAGCATTTTCATTGGCTTCAGCACCAGAACTGCAAAGGAATAAGCTAAAATCAGTCAAACCAGAAGCTTTTCCTAATTTCTCTGCTAATTCTACTTGCAATGGATTTTGGATGGCATTCGAGTAAAAACTCAAATTATCCAATTGTGCTTTCACTTTGGCCACATAATCCGGTTGGGTGTGACCGATAGAAATTACTCCGTGACCAGAGTATAAATCTAAATATTCGATTCCTTTATCGTCGTAAATAGTGCAATCTAATGCTTTTACGGGCGTAATAGGGTATAATGGGTAAACGTCAAATAAGTTCATTTTTTTTATGTTTTGTGTTTATGGTTTATTGTTTATGGTCAATTCAACAACCACAAACAATAAACCACAAACTATTTTTAGAATCCGCTTGGTTTCAGGTGCAACCCTGTAGTTTCTTCGAGTCCAAATATTAAATTCATATTTTGGATGGCTTGTCCTGAAGCACCTTTTACTAAATTATCGATTACCGAAGTAATCAAAATCCGGTTTCCTTTTTTCATTAAACTGATGATACATTTGTTCGTTTGCACCACTTGTTTCATATTAATGTCGGTAGTGGTAACGGTTACGAAGGGTTGGTCATCATAAAACGCTTCGTATTTGGCGACCAAATCTTCTAAACTTTCTTCTACTTTAGTGTATAAAGTGGCAAAAATTCCTCTGGTAAAATCGCCTCTGTTGGGAACAAAAATCAATTCGTCGCTATAATCCGCTTGCAACTGATTTACACTTTGGTTGATTTCGCCCAAATGTTGGTGATTGAACGCTTTGTAATGCGACATATTGTTGTTTCTCCAACTGAAATGTGAGGTGGCTGCCAAACCAACTCCAGCTCCAGTACTTCCTGTTGTAGCGTTGATATGCACATCGTCATTCAATAATCCGTGGGATGCCAATGGCAACAAAGCCAATTGAATCGCTGTTGCAAAACAACCTGGATTGGCAATATATTGTGCGCTTTTGATGTCCGTTTTGTTTAATTCCGGCAAACCGTAAACAAATGATTTTCCGTTAAAGTCTTTGTCTTTTAGCAATCTGAAATCATTTCCTAAATCTATGATTTTGGTTGTAGCAGAAAATTGATTTTGTTCTAAAAAAGAAATTGATTTTCCGTGACCTAAGCACAAGAACACAACATCTACATTTGGATTGATGGTATCGGTAAAATTCATTTCGATATCGCCCAACAAATCGTGGTGCGCTATGGAAAGTGGTTTTCCCGCATTGGTCGTGCTGTAAACAAAATCCAATTTAGCATTCGGGTGAAACATCAATATCCTGATGAGTTCCCCAGCCGTGTAACCTGAACCGCCGATAATACCAATTGTAATCATAATTTTTTATTTTTATTTTGGTAGAGACGGGTTTCAAACCCGTCTGTACAGAACCCGTTTGTACGTGATTCCGAAATTATTTATTCGTAAGTTTCATTATTTACAGACGAAAATATGTTTTGAGCATTCCCTAAAATCTTGATAAACCCTTTCGCATCGTCTGATGTCCAAGCATTGTTCATTTCTCCATATTGTCCAAAACCGGTATTCATCAAATCATTTTTAGATTCGATTCCGTCCAATGAAAAGTGGTACGGTTTCAAAGAAACGGTCACGGTTCCATTTACGGTTTTTTGAGTATCTTCCAAGAAAGTTTCGATGTTTCTCATCACGGGATCCAAAAATTGGCCTTCGTGAAACAACATTCCGTACCAGTTTCCTAGTTGTTCTTTCCAATATTGTTGCCATTTTCCAAGAGTGTGTTTCTCTAATAAATGGTGCGCTTTGATAATGATAATTGGCGCTGCTGCTTCAAAACCAACTCTTCCTTTGATTCCGATAATTGTATCTCCAACGTGAATGTCTCTACCAATGGCATAAGCACTGGCCAGTTTTTCAAGAACTACAATATTGTTTGAAGGTTTGTCCGCCACACCGTTTACGGCAACTAATTCACCTTTAAGGAATTCTAAAGTTACTTTCTCTTCGCCTTCTTTTGTCAATTGAGAAGGATACGCTTCGCTAGGCAATGGTTTGCTTGATGTTAGAGTTTCTTTTCCTCCAACACTAGTTCCCCAGAGTCCTTTGTTGATGGAATATTGTGCTTTTTCCCAAGAATAATGCACGCCATTTTTCGCTAAATAATCTACTTCTTCTTGTCTTGATAATTTCAAGTCACGAATAGGAGTGATGATTTCAATTTCGGGAGCGATGGTTTGGAAAATCAAGTCAAAACGAATTTGGTCGTTTCCAGCACCCGTACTTCCGTGGGCGATGGCAGTAGCACCAACAGATTTGGCATATTTGATGGCTTCAATGGCCTGAAAAACACGTTCCGCACTCACTGATAAAGGATAGGTATTGTTTTTCAAAACGTTTCCATAAATCAAATACTTAATCGCTTTGTCGTAATATTTGTCTAAAATGGTAAGGTTGGCGTGTTGAGCGCTTCCCAATTCATAAGCTCTGTCTTCGATGGCTTGTAATTCGGCATCGTCAAATCCTCCTGTATTGATTAATACGGTGTGAACTTCATATCCTTGTTCGTTTTTCAAATATTTTAGACAGTATGATGTGTCCAATCCTCCGCTATATGCTAATACTACTTTTTTATTTGCCATTTTGTATTGTTTTTGTGGAGTTTGTAAAGCTCCGATTTCATTTTATTTGAACTGTGTGTTGTTTATTTTTCTTTGTTTTCCAAGAAAAGAGCCGCTTTAATTTCTTTCAATCGATTCCAAATTCTCACATTGAATGGATGTTTGGGCGGGTCTTTCGGTTTTTCGGCCGGGTCGTAAAGCATTCCGGTACAAAGGCACATTTTGTTGTCCTTGCTTTTCAAAATCTCGTAATTGGTACAGGTTTGACAGCCTTTCCAAAAACTTGGGTCTGAAGTAAGTTCCGAAAATGGTACAGGTTTGTATCCCAAATCGGAATTAATTTTCATTACGGCCAAACCAGTCGTGATACCAAAAACTTTGGCTCCTGGATATTTTTTCAACGAATAATTAAAGACAAAGGTTTTTATCTTCTTGGCCAAACCGTGGTTCCTGAAATCAGGATGCACGATTAATCCGGAGTGGGCCACGAACTTGCCGTGTTGCCAACTTTCGATATAGCAGAAACCGGCAAAAACACCATTTTTGTCCAATGCAATAACGGCATCGCCATTGGCTATCTTTTTTTTGATGTATTCTGGGGTTCTTTTTGCAATTCCAGTACCTCTCAATAAAGCAGAAGATTCTATAGTGTCACATATTTCTTGCGCATATTTAAAATGTTCTTCTTGAGCTATAACTACAGATATTTTCATTTCAAGAGTTAAAGTTTGGGTTAAAAAAATAAAAAAATGTTGGTTTCGAAAGACTATTTTTATTCGAGTTTGTCATTGAATTAATGCCATAGAAAATCGCCCCTAAAAGTAGAGTGCAGGACAAACAGAAAAAAATTAGATTTTCAGAATGAAATAATCCGATGGATGCTATTAATAATTTCAAAATGATAAAAAATGAAAAATGAATAAAAAAACACATTTGGAGCTATATATTACAGCATCCGTACTTCGGGCGAAGCGGTTGGTTTGTTTATCCGTGATAAAGAAGTTATATGTAAACTTGTTTTTTTCATTGGTGCAAAAATACGATTAATTTATTAAACCGCTGGATTTTTTTCTTAACAAAATTGAAATTAATTGTTATTTTTTTTCTTCAAATAAAACTTTGCTAAAAGAAGGATCCCCTATTTGAGGGTTAATTTCTAAACGAGTTTTTGTTGATGACTCCTTTGAGTTTCATTTTCAAGTCTTCGCCCGTGTCATAAACCATTTGCTCGTTCGACGGAAAAGCAATGGGCCTTTTGTCGAAATAAGAATAATAATTGTCGTCCGATGCGCGTTTGTCGCCTTTGCAAGTGGCATAAATGTTTTCAAATACAAACTCGCTGACTAGCGGAAAGGACTGGATTAATTGATTGTTTCGAAAATCCACATAATCTATTTTAGCTTGAATCTGGCTGGATTTGAATTGTCGAGATTCGAATATTCTCGCCGTTACTTTTATCATGTTGTCCACCATAACTACCTTTCCGGTATTGTCGATGACTTCTTTTCCATTGGCATCCAAAAGTCTTTTTTGACCGTCTTTTATTTGTCTTTCCTTGATGAATTCCCTCTCTTTTATTTGCTCTGGCGAAACCAATATGTTCTGGAAACGAATCGTCATTCCATAATCATAAGTGATTCCTTTTTGCTTTTCGGCGTCAAATACTGTCCATTTGTTGTTCAGTCCGTAAGTGTTGAAGTCCAATAAATCATTTTGCAAACGGGCAGGAATGATTTTGTCGGTTTCGTTTTTGGCATTAACCAATACGTGATCAGTTCCTTTGAATCGGGCTTCGTCCATTAAATTTAGGACGTTTTTGTAATTGGGATTGATTTCGTTCAAATAAGCCAAATCGTCGTAGGCTTTGCGGAAATTCATTTTATCGGAAGTTGTCATTAATGACTTGGCATTGGCATACAAATAATCGGACAAGTTGTTTTTGCTGGCCACGATTTGGTCGTTGTAATTATCAAAAGGGAAGATGGCGTTCCGGCCTTCGTTCAACAGCTTTAACGGGAGCAATGGTTTTATTTTCTCCTGACGGTTGTTTAATTGTAAATAGGTGTTGTATATTTTTTCGAAGTTGGCCGGATTTTTTTCTTTTTCCCAAAGATTTATGGCGTTCAAGTCGCGTTCTTTGGCTTTGGCGAAAGCCTCTTCCAGCAAATAGACGTAATCTTGGTTGCCTTTTTTGTCTTTGTTGGAACGCAAATTCGAAATGGAATTATTGATGGCTTCATCATAATTGCCGGAACTCAACAAGTTTTGGGTTTGTTTTACTCCGCAAGAAGTTAGTATTAAGAAAGCGAATAATATAGAGTAGTGTTTTTTCATTTTAAATAAAATTTTTGCGAATTTACTATAATTTTTGAATAGGAGAACCTGTTTTATGGACAGTTTTTTGATTTTTTATTAGCCAATATGATGCCAAAAAAAATCCGACACTTTTAATAAAATGTCGGATTATGTATTAAGGTGAAAAATAATTTATTTCCTCACAAACGGCGGCAGCAGTTTGCTGGAAACTTCTCCAAACCCAATTCGGAGACCATTGTTTTTGCAAAAACCTTTTATGATTACGGTGTCTCCGTCATTGATGAATTTTCGTTCTGTTCCGTCGTTGAGTTGGATGGCGTTTTCTCCGCCCCAAGTTAATTCCAGCATCGAACCAAAACTGTCGGGAGTGGGACCGGAAATAGTACCAGAACCCATCATGTCGCCCGAGTTTACTCGGCAACCGTTGGAGGTGTGGTGTGCCAATTGTTGGATCATCGACCAATAAATGTATTTGAAATTGGTTTTGGACACAATCGTGGTATCCAATTTTTCGGTTTGTATGGCTACTTCCAGATTAATGTCGAAGTTGTGTTTCCCTTTTAATTGCAAATAAGGAAATGGTGCTGGGTCTTGATTGGGACCTTTGGTTCTGAACGGTTCCAAGGCATCCATGGTCACAATCCACGATGAGATGGAAGTGGCAAAGTTTTTTGCCAAGAAAGGACCAAAGGACAGGGATTCCCATTTCTGGATGTCGCGAGCGCTCCAGTCATTCATCAAAACCATTCCAAAAATATAATCTTCGGCTTCAGCGATTGGGATGTTTTCTCCCATAATATTGGCATCGGTCGTGATAAAAGCGGTTTCCAGTTCAAAATCCACCATTCGCGAAGGGCCAAAAACTGGGGTTGTCTCTCCAATTGGCAGTGTTTGCACCATGGGTCTGTTGACAGGAATTCCGGATGGAATTATGGTCGAACTTCTTCCATGATAACCCACCGGCATGTGAAACCAATTCAGTGGTAAAGCTTTGTCAGGATTGCTGATTATTTTACCTATATTAATAGCGTGTTCTTTGCTGGTATAAAAATCGGTGTAATCGCCAATTAAAACCGGCAATTGCATTTCGATGTCTTTTACGTCAAATATTACGAAATCTCGATGTTCCTTATTATCTCGAAGTTCTGGATTGGTTTCGTCAAATAATTCCGCCAAGCGATTTCGAACCAATCGCCATGTTTTTTTTCCGTCCGATATAAAATCATTCAGGGTGTCTTGCATGAACATGTCGTCGGTCAATTCGATGCCTTCAAAGTAATTTAATTGCTGTAAAGCTCCCATGTCAATAGCGCTATCTCCAATTCGAGTACCAATGGTTATGACATCATCTTTGGTGATAAATACGCCAAAAGGAATATTCTGAATAGGGAAATCACTGTCCTCGGGAACGTTGATCCATGATTTTCTATTGGTGTTATTGGCTGATAATGGCATAATGCTGTTAATTATTTTGTTGAGAAATACTCATCAAATATATCATAAACTAACTATTTACCAAACGTTTTTTTGTATTTTTGCACACAAATTAACTAAAATCGAGAAAATGCAACGCGACGAACAAATTTTTGACCTTATTTTAGAGGAACAAGACAGACAAATTCACGGATTGGAACTTATAGCTTCCGAGAATTTTGTGAGTGACGAAGTAATGGAAGCAGCTGGTTCTGTTTTAACTAATAAATATGCCGAAGGTTATCCAGGCAAAAGATACTACGGCGGTTGCGAAGTGGTTGATATTGTTGAACAAATTGCCATTGACAGAGCCAAAGAATTATTTGGTGCCGAATATGCCAACGTTCAACCTCACTCGGGTTCTCAAGCCAATGCTTCAGTATTTCACGCTTGTTTGCAACCTGGGGATAAAATATTAGGATTCGATTTGTCACACGGTGGTCACTTGACGCACGGTTCTCCAGTAAACTTTTCAGGACGTGTTTACAAACCTACTTTTTATGGTGTTGACAAAGAAACAGGAAGATTGGATTATGATAAAATTCAAGAAATAGCCACTAAAGAGCAACCAAAATTAATCATCGCGGGAGCTTCGGCTTATTCTCGTGACATGGATTTTGAGCGTTTCAGGGTAATTGCTGACAGCGTTGGTGCTATTTTGATGGCCGATATCTCTCATCCAGCAGGTTTAATTGCCAAAGGATTATTGAATGACCCAATTCCTCATTGTCATATTGTAACGACTACAACCCACAAAACTTTGCGTGGACCAAGAGGTGGTTTGATCTTGATGGGTAAAGATTTTCCAAATCCTTGGGGATTGACTACTCCAAAAGGAGAAATCAGAATGATGTCTGCTTTATTGGACTTGGCTGTTTTTCCTGGAAATCAAGGAGGACCTTTGATGCACATTATTGCTGCTAAAGCTGTGGCTTTCGGTGAAGCATTGCAAGACGAATTTTTTACTTATGCGATGCAATTGCAAAAAAATGCCAATGCAATGGCGGATGCTTTCGTAAAAAGAGGATACAACATTATCTCTGGTGGAACTGACAATCACATGATGTTGATTGATTTGAGAAACAAGAGCATTTCTGGAAAAGAGGCTGAAAATGCCTTGGTAAAAGCAGAAATCACCGTAAACAAAAATATGGTTCCTTTTGATGACAAATCACCATTCGTGACTTCAGGAATTCGTGTGGGAACTGCAGCAATCACCACTCGTGGACTTGTGGAAGAAGATATGGAAACTATTGTGGCCTTGATTGACAGGGTTTTGATGGATCACACCAACGAAGCGGTTATCGAAGAAGTAGCTGCCGAAGTAAACGAAATGATGAGCGAAAGAGCCATCTTCGTTTTCTAAAAAAAAATATTTTAATTCAATTTAAAACCTTCAATAGTTCGCTTTTGAAGGTTTTTTTTATCAAAAGAACATGACAACCATTTACGAAGCCACAGTTGAAGATTTTGAAACCATTCGAAGCATTGCTCATACCACTTGGCCGGTGACTTATGGCGAAATTCTATCGAAAGAACAATTGGACTATATGTTGGATAAAATGTATTCGGATGCTGCTTTAATGGATAATCTAAATAAAGGGCATCATTTTTTATTGGCCAAAGAAGATTCCGTTTGTTTGGGGTTTGCTTCGTTCGAACACCATTATTTGAATGAGAAATGTACCCGCTTGCATAAAATTTATCTTCTGCCGGAAACCCAAGGCAAGGGATTGGGAAAATTGTTGTTGGAAAGAATTGTGGTTTTGGCCAAAGAAAACCATTCCGACAGGATTTCATTGAACGTAAACCGATTCAACAAAGCTTGTGCCTTTTATAAAAAAATGGGTTTCGAAGTCGTTGGCCAAGAAGATTTGGACATTGGAAACGGTTATCTGATGGAAGACTACAAAATGGAATTGAAAATTTTATTTTTCTCTCCGAGTTAAATAGTTTCTGCCCTAATTCCCTTTCCAAGTCTTATTTCGAAAGGGGATCTTACTTTAAATCCTTGGGTGATTTCGCTAATTCATAAAAAAGTTTTTATTTTTTAATGTTTTGCCAAAAAAAGACTAAATTGTCCTTTTTAATAAAAGTGTCGGTTTGTGCTTTTTCAGAAGAAAATGGAGTATAAATCAAGAAATGAAAAAACTATAACGTTAGCGTTATTTTTGTTTTTTGTCTTCAAAAACAGCCAAAAAAAATTCATAATTAATTATTAGGGTGTAAAAAAGACAAAATGTTTAGTTTTTTTAGTTAATGAATGAATTTTTATTAAAAAACACGTGAAATTCATAATCGATTTACATATTCCGTAAATTTAGGGTATAGAAAAATCAATAGAAAATTACTTAAATACAATAGATAATTAAAACATCAAAAATGGAAAATTTATTAGAAAGAACAGAGCTAAGTGAAGGAGTCTTGAATAAAGGAGTTTGGAACAACACTATTAATGTACACGATTTTATCCTGCAAAACATCAAGTCGTATGAAGGGGATGCCAGTTTTCTTGCAGGACCATCAGACAGAACAACTAAATTATGGGATGTATGTAAACAATCCCTTTTGAAAGAAAGAGAAAATGACGGTTGTTTGGCCATTGACACTGAAGTTATTTCAAACATTACTTCTTTTGGACCTGGATACATTCAAAAAGAAAACGAAACTATTGTTGGTCTTCAAACAGACGAACTTTTAAAAAGATCTATGAAACCTTTTGGTGGAATCAAATTGGTGGAATCTGCAGTAGCAGAAAGAGGATTGAAAGTTTCCGACAGGGTAATTGATATTTTTAATTACGCCAGAAACCACAATCAAGCCGTATTTGATGCTTATGATGGTGAAATTAAAACCTACCGTTCAAAACACGTATTGACAGGTTTGCCTGATAATTATGCCAGAGGAAGAATCATTGGTGATTTCAGGAGAGTGGCTCTTTACGGAATTGACAGATTGATTGCCGAAAAGAAAACAGACAAAGTAAATGTAACAGGCGACATGAATGATGCCAAAGTACGTTTGCGTGAAGAAATTGCCGAGCAAATCAACGCTTTGCTTGACATGAAAAAAATGGCTCTTACTTATGGAATCGACATTTCGAAGCCAGCCGTTAACGCCCACGAAGCAGTGCAGTTCACTTACTTGGCTTATTTAAGTGCCGTTAAGGAACAAGATGGAGCAGCAATGTCCCTTGGAAATGTTTCTTCTTTCCTTGATGTGTATATCCAAAACGATATCGAAGCCGGAATCATTGACGAAGAGCAAGCCCAAGAATACATTGACCAATTTGTGATGAAATTACGTTTGGTGCGTCACCTTCGTCCAGGTGCTTACGATGCCATCTTTGGTGGAGATCCAACTTGGGTTACCGAAGCTATCGGTGGTCAATTGCACGATGGAAGAACTAAAGTAACCAAAACTTCTTTCCGTTTCTTGCAAACCCTTTACAACTTGGGAGCTTCTCCAGAACCAAACTTGACCATTCTTTGGTCTGAAAAATTGCCACAAGGATTCAAAGATTTCTGTGCTCAAGTTTCTATCGACACTTCATCACTTCAATACGAAAATGACGATTTGATGAGAGACAATCGTGGTTCTGACGATTATGGTATTGCTTGTTGCGTTTCTTACCAACACATCGGAAAAACTATCCAACACTTTGGAGCTCGTGCCAACTTGCCTAAAGCGCTTTTGATGGCCTTGAACGGCGGTAGAGAAGAAGCACAAGGAGTTCAAGTAGTGAACAACATCTCTGAAATGGATGATGAAGTATTGGACTACGATACTGTAATGAAATCTTTCAAGAAAACATTGGCCGAAGTAGCTCGTGTGTATGCTAAATCAATGTACATCATTCATTACATGCACGACAAATATTACTATGAAAGAGCCCAAATGTCCTTGATTGACTCTAATCCAAATATTGACATTGCTTATGGTGCTGCCGGAATTTCAATTATTGCCGATTCTCTTTCTGCCATTAAATATGCCAAAGTTTCTCCAATCAGAAACGAATTCGGATTGACTACCGATTTCAACATCGAAGGAGATTATCCAAAATTTGGTAATGACGACGATAGAGTAGATGGTATTGCACAAGAAGTGACCAAAATCTTTATCGACGAGTTGAGAAAACACAAAACATACAAAAACGCAACACCTACACTTTCATTGCTTACCATTACTTCAAATGTAATGTACGGTTCCAATACTGGTGCAACTCCAGACGGTCGTAAAGCAGGCGAGGCTTTTGCTCCAGGAGCTAATCCAATGCACGGAAGAGATGAAAACGGTGCGATTGCTTCTTTGAACTCTGTTAGTAAATTAAACTACAACGATGCTCAAGACGGAATTTCTTACACTTTCACTATGGTTCCAAAATCTTTGGGAAATAACATGGAAGAGCAAGTAGCCAATTTGACTACTACCTTGGATGCTTATTTCGGAAGAAATGCACACCACTTGAATGTTAACGTGTTAAACAAGGAAACTTTGGTGGATGCTTACAATCATCCTGAAAATTATCCTCAATTGACCATCCGTGTTTCTGGTTATGCTGTTAATTTCGTACGTTTGTCTAAAGCGCACCAATTAGAAGTGATCAGCAGAACATTCCATGACACCATGTAATTGATTGCAAAGCTTCAAAAATAACTAGGCTTTATAAATGCTATTTCTTTGAACAATTTGTTCAAAGGAATAGCATTTACTAAATCAATTAAAAAATAAAATATGTACTTCCCAGAACAACCCAACCATTTATTAAACGATACCGACTTTGATTCTTTAAGAATACATTCCTTGGAAACCTTTGGGACACACGATGGACCAGGAATACGAATGATTGTTTTCGTTCAAGGATGCCAATTTCGATGCCTGTATTGTCAAAACCCGGATTCAATAGATATTCACGGAGGTTCATTGGTTACCATCGATGAACTTGTTACCAAAGCATTAAAACAAAAATCTTATTTTGGAAAGCAGGGCGGAGTCACCGTTTCTGGTGGAGAACCTTTGTTGCAAAGAGCCAAATTAATTACATTTTTTGACCGTTTGCACGAACAAGGCATCAACACTTGCCTGGATTCGAATGGACGCGTTTTGGACGCACAAACCAAGGAAGTTTTGGACAGAACCGATTTGTTGATGCTGGACGTGAAACACATCAACGAAGAATGGCACAAAAAATTGACCGGTTTAAACAATAGTACCACCTTGAAAGTGGCAGAATACCGTGAAAGCACTGGCAAACCGATGTGGTTGCGCTACGTTTTGGTGCCAGGCTGGACCGATCAAGAAGAATATTTGCACGAATGGGCCAAACATTTTTCGGGTTATAAATCAGTCGAAAGAGTGGAGATTATTCCTTTCCACCAAATGGGGAAACACAAATGGGAACTGTTGAATATGGAGTATGCACTTGCAGAAACACCTTCTCCCACAGCAGAAACGTTGGAAAAAGTAAAAGCCATTTTTGACTTGTATTTGGACAACGTGAAAATAAAATAAATTCAATAAAGAGTATTTAAGAAATTAAAATGAAAAAGAATAAATATTTGATTGTCTTGGCTGGTATGATTATGCAGCTGTCAATCGGGTCTATTTATGCGTACAGCAAATGGATCGAACCCTTGTCAAAAGAATTAAATTGGGATGCCCACGACACCAAAACAGGTTTTAGTTTAGCCATTTGTTTCTTGGGATTGACGGCAGCTTTTATGGGTAAATTTGCCCAAAAAGTGGGGCCAACCAAAGCGGGATTATTGGCCACGCTATTTTTGACTGTAGGATTATTGGGTAGTGCCTTGGCGGTTAATACAGGCTCCATTTACTTGTTTTACTTGACATTTGGTGTTTTGCAAGGCATCGGTTTGGGATTTGGATACGTGGTTCCGGTTTACACTGTCGTAAAATGGTTTCCGGATAAACCAGGATTGGCTTCGGGAATCATCATCATGTCCTTTGCTTTGGGTTCGTTGTTGGCTTCTTTCTTGATTAGTCCATTAATTGCATCCACGGGATTGTCTGGAGCATTTGCCACACTGGGAATTGCTTACGGAATATGCATGTTGTTGAGCGCTTTGTATTTGGCAAATCCTGTAAATGTTGCTACGGCTCACCACGCCCACGTCGATTTGACGCCAAAAGAAATCATCACCGACAAACGTTTTATTGCACTTTGGTTGTTGTTGTTCCTGAACGTATGTGGCGGAATTGCCATCATCTCGAAAGCCGCTGTTTTAGGGCAAGAAGTGGTGGGAATGAGTGCAGCACAATCTACGCTGTTTGTGGCCATCATCGGGTTGTTTAATGGTCTTGGGCGTTTGTTTTGGTCCAGTATTTCGGATAAAATTGGGTGTTGGACTACGTTTATGCTTTTTATCGGAATAAATGTGGTGTGTTTTGCTTTAATCCCTAGTTTTTCAACGAACAATACCTCTTTTCAAATCTTGACTTACGTGATTATTGCGGGCTACGGTGCCGGTTTTGCAACAATGCCGTCTTTCGTGAAAAGCATTTTTGGAACCGAGAATTACGGGCAAGTATTGGGTTACACCTTGACGGCTTGGTCGGCAGCGGCCTTTGTTGGCCCATTATTATTGGGATTGAGTACTGAAATTACCATTTTCTATCTGTTTTCCTTATTGTTGGTAGTTGCCTTGATAGTTGGATTTTGGTTGAAAGGATTACTTGCAAAACCATTGGTTGTGGCATAATCATTTAACGATTTATAAATGAATTCCGAACCTTGATTTATCAGGTTTCGGAATTTTTTATTTTATATCGAGTTCATGTTTGAAGAGAAGTCCTTTTACTTCGTTCAACGAAAAAACGGCCTTTTTTAGTTTAGTTTTCGTCGGGTCGATGGTATAATTGTAACTGGTTTTGAAATTGGCCTTGTTCGCATTGGCTTTCGCAAATTCGGAACGGTACAAATCACAGTTGTCGAAAACTACTTCGGTCAAGTCGGCGCTCATAAAATCCACGGCGATGATACTGCAATCGGTAAAGGTTGTTCCTTTTATTTTCAGGGTGTAAAATTTGGAGAAATCCAACACGCATTCCCTGAAATGAACTTCAAAAATGAGTTTGTCGCACATCGCAAAATTTACTTCTTCCATTTGACAACGATTAAAAAACACGCTTCGAAGTGCTACGTGATTGATTTTGGCTCCACTAAAAACACAATCGTTAAAAGTACAATCGATAAAAACTACCCCAATAAAATTGCATTGCGAGAAATCACAACCGTTGAAAGTACAGCATTCAAATTCCTTTAAATTGACTTCTTGTTCACCATAAGTGAGATTGTTGTATTCGACGTCAAGGAAATATTGGGTCATAAATGGATTGTGAAATGTTTTGTGCAAACTCAAAAAACAAATCTATACAAAAAAAGCCCACACTTTCATGTATCCTTTCCATTCTTTTGTGATTTTTTAGTTGCCGAAAAAGAATGGGGGTAACAAAAATGATAAAAGATGATAAAAGATTGTGGGTTAAAAAAAGGTAGTATCCTATAAAGTGTGTAAGTAAAAAAAGTATTAGGGTTTGTGCAAACCCTAATACTTTTTTTACTTAATTTTAATATTTTACACATTTTATGAAAAAGGAAGATTTATTATCCGATGAATTTTTGAAGCAATTCAAAACAGGCGAAGACCTTTATGGCTTCTTAGCCCAACTACAAAAGCGAGGAATAGAGAAAATGCTCGAAGGCGAATTAGACGCCCATTTAGGCTATGATAAGCACGAGAAAACTACAAAATCCAATGCTCGTAATGGTTTTTCTAACAAGAAAATAAAAACCTCATTTGGCGAATCTCAGATTCAAGTTCCCAGAGATCGAGAAGCCTCATTTAACCCTTTAATTGTGCCCAAAAGGCAAAATATGCTCGATGGTTTAGAGAACGTAATAATCTCTCTCTATGCCAAAGGAATGAGCAATAGCGACATCGAAGAACAAATAAGAGAAGTTTATAATTTTGAGGTTTCCACTAGTACTATTTCTAGGATAACCGACACGGTTTCGAGTGATATTATTGCTTGGCAAAACCGACCTTTAGAGGCTGTTTATCTGATAGTCTGGATGGACGGAATTGTTTTTAAAGTTAGAGAAAACTCAAAAATAGTCAATAAAACCATCTATTTAGCCGTTGGACTTAATAGAGAAGGTAAAAAAGAAGTCCTTGGAATGTGGCTAGGAAAGAATGAAAGTGCTAGTTTCTGGCTTGGCGTTTTAACAGATTTAAAAGCTAGAGGAGTTGAAGATATACTAATTACTGCTACTGACAATCTAAATGGTTTTACGCAAACTATCAAAAATGTATTCCCAGAATCACAAACCCAAATCTGTGTAGTACATCAAATTAGAAACTCAGCTCGTTATGTGGTTTGGAAAGATAAAAAGGAATTTTCGGCAGATATGAAGCTTATTTACAATGCTCCAACTAAAGAAGCTGCTAAAGCATCTCTGGGAGATTTTTCTAAAAAATGGAATAATAAATATCCTTATGCGATTAAATCCTGGGAAGAAAATTGGGAGGAACTTACCGTATTCTTTGACTTTCCAGTAGAAATCAGAAAGATAATTTACACCACAAATTTAATCGAAAACCTCAATGGTAAAATCAGAAAATACACTAAAAACAAATTATCATTCCCAACGGATGAAGCTGTTTTAAAATCTGTATATTTGGCTTTGAGAGAGGCAACCAAAAAATGGTCGATGCCAATCCAAAACTGGGGATTAATCCTCAACCAGTTCTTAACTATATTTGAAAAAAGGGTTCAACTTTAATTAAAAAATCAAACCCCTATATTTTTAAACTTACACACTTTTTGGGATAGTGTCTAAAAAAAAGAAAAACCCCTATTTTACAGGGGTTTTAGTATCTTCGAAAGTTGGCTACTTTCATATTTCGTGACCTTGACTGGATTCAAACCAGTAACCTCTTGAGCCGTAATCAAGTGCGCTATTCAGTTGCGCCACAAGGCCTTTATGCGGGTGCAAATATAGGCAATTTTTGCAATCGTGCAAACCTAAATGCGAAATTATATCTATTTTTTTTTTAATCTAAAATCTAAAATCTATAATCTGAAATCAACGTTCTAATGCTCTTGTAGTTACATAATAGCGGTAACCGATGATCGCCAGTTGCCATTTCTTGGCTTTGGCCAAATCTAGCCTTTGTTTGGTAAAACTAGGCAGGATAAGTTTGTTTATTCGAGCTAATAGTTTAAACATAGATTGATTTTTTTTCAAATATATAAAAAAGACGGTCATGATTAGAACCGTCTTTTATAAGTTTTATTATGAGAATAATTTTGACTTCATAGCTATTCTTGCTTTTTCAAGATCTGCTTTTGCTTGTTCTTTCTGGGCTTTCATTTTTTCAAGGCTGAATCGTGCTTTCCATATTGCTTTATAAGTTTCGAGCCATTGTCCTTTGGAGGATACAATTTCATTTCCAGTGTTTTCAATTTCACTTTTGTCTAGTTCTGATTTTTTTTTCTTGGCTTTCTCAGTATCTTTCTTGGCTTGTTCGGCATCCCATTTTGCCTGCTCAGCATCTATTTTTGCTTGTTGAGTATCTTTCTTGGCTTGTTCTGAAGCTATTTTTTCTTGCTCTGCAGCTTTCTTAGCTTGATCTTGTTGAGTATTAATATTAGCTTTTTTATAATCAAAAGGTACTGAAGGAACAGATGGAACAGATGGCACGGTAGGCATAGGATGACCAAACGCTATTTTCATAATAATTTGGTCTGGTTTATCGGTAGTTATTTCAACAATCCCGTTTTCGCCTTCTTTGCCATATTTATCCAAGGCACTTTTACCTTTTAAAACATTCATACTTTTAGCGGCATCTGAATTAATATTATTCATCCCAACTTGGCTACCCGCTTTTTTACCATTGATAATTATCATTGGTTTGTCGGTGGAGTTTTCTGTTTTACCAATTGTGAATGTTCCGTTTTTAGTGGAAATTTCAATTGCTCCGTATTTTGCATCGGCACCATATTTTTCTTCTGCTACTTTGCCTTTTAGGACATTTACGCTTTCGATTTGATCTGTTGGTATATCATCTATTTTGAAAGTAGATATGGTTTGTGTACCATTGAGAATAACAATTGGTTTATTGCCTTTTGTTGTTATTTTAACTGTATTTTCGAAGGTATCAACATACATGTTTTCAATGCTGTTCTGGTCTAATTTAGAAAATTCTTCATTGGTCGATTTCACACCATCAATGTAAATGTCTTTATCCGTAATTTTAACAGGTTTTGTTAAATGTTTGGTAGTGACCAGGATTGTTGGATTACCAGATTTTTGAATAACATCTATGGATATAATATCCTTGGGATCTAATTTAGCTAATTCTTCTTGGCTTGATTTTTCGCCATTGATGTAAATTTCTTTTCCTTTTGATAAAGTGATTAAATCTTTATCAACTTTAAATTTAGTTAAGTCAACAGCTTCTGTCTTTGTTTCGTTTTCTTGTTTTGGATTAACTTTTTCCTGTGCGACTACTTTTACTTGGAAGAAGAATAAAAAGGCACCCAATATTGGCAATACTGCCGCATACTTCCAAGAATTCCTTTTGTTGGATTGATTTTTGTTTAACATAACGATTCGTTTTTTGATTAATGATTGATAAAAATGATTGGTAATGGCAACACAATTTTCCTGTGTCGTTATTTTTAAAAGCGTCAATTGGTACGCTTTTTTATCGGAAATATTTTTGGAAGCTTCATTATCAGCGATGAATTCCAGATTTTGAACGATGGCTTTTTTGTACAACCAAACCAACGGATTGAACCAAAAAACAATACAAAACAGTCTCGAAAACAAAACGTCAACGGTGTGATTTTGTGTGCTGTGTACTTTTTCGTGCTCCAAAATGCTTTCCAATTCCGTCTCGCTGTACAGTGATGAGTTATACACGATGGATTTGAAATAGGAAAAAGGAGCGAGGTTTTCGGTGACGTCAATAAACTTGAAATCGGCTTGTTTTTGGATGGTTTTTCCTTTCAAAACCTTGGATAAACTGTAAAAATCAAAAGCAAATTTCATCAAGAAACCCAAAATTCCAATCGAATACACAATGGTGGATATAAGATACCAATTGATTTCAAAAGCCTCTTTCTCTATAGTAGTTGTCACCGGAATTTTCGACCAATCAAAATTGGTTGGAATAGGATCTACCCAAACAATTTTCGTAAAAACAACCAATGGCAAAATGACCGATGTGATGAGTCCCGCCAATAAAAACCAACGATTGCTGTTGAAAAAAGTTTCTTTTCGCAGCAAAACGAAATAAGCCAAATAAAATAGTCCAATTAATCCACTGGATTTGATGAGGAAAACGAATAGCGTTTCCATGACTATTGCTTTTTTTCGATCATCGCTAAAATCTCGCGTAATTCGTCGGCTGAAATCTTTTCTTCTTTGGCAAAAAACGACACCATGTTTTTATAGGAACTATTAAAATAAGTATCGATCGCCGTGTTCATAAAACGCTTTCTATAGTCTTCCATCTTCACGACAGGGAAGTACTGATGCGTGTTGCCAAAAGCGTTGTGGGACACAAAACCTTTTTCTTCCAGGTTTCGGATAATGGTCGAAAGAGTGTTGTAATGAGGTTGTTCTTCAGTAATTTCGGCCAGTACTTCTTTCACGAAAGCTTTTTCCAGCTTCCATAAAATCTGCATGATTTCCTCTTCTTTGTTGGTAAGTTTTTGCATGGTTGTATCGATTTGTTATCTTCAAAACAAACTTACAACTATATTTTTAGTTGACAAACTATTTTTATAGTTATTTAACTAGATTTCAAGTTTCAAGTAAAAAACTCTGGTTTTGAGATGCTTATTTATTTTCGGCTCGCAACATTCGATTCAACCAAACGCAACAGAAAGCGGCCAACATTCCCAACGAACCCATGACAACCCAATTGGTTAGATACCCAAAATGGGCAATAATATCGAGTCCGGTTTTCGAACAGGCAATGTGCGCCAAGCTAAAACTCATCGTAAACAAGCCCATGTATTGTCCTTCTTGTCCTTTTGGTGCTCGGTTTAGCGCCACGGCATTCGAAAAAGGGAAGGCAAAAATTTCTCCAAAACTCAGAAAAACAATGCTTACCACTAAAATAGCACCCCAAGAATCAATTAATAAGACAAAATAGCCCAAGGCCACGAATAATGCGCCATAGGCGATGATCTTGATTTTATTTAAACCTTTCCGTTCCACCATGCTTACAATAGGCATTTCCAACAAGAAGACCAAAAGCCCGTTTAAGGAAAGAAGCATTCCGGTTTGAAATTCGGTCAAACCAAATTTTTCGTGATGGTACAAAGGCAATGTGGTGAATATTTGAAAAAACACCATCACGATAATAAAAATAGTGAATAGGAGTAACCAAAAAGGTTTGTCTTTGTATATGGATTTTCGGTTTATATTGGCAGGAATTTCACCAGCTGCCAGCGGAATTCTTTTTTTCTCTTTGACGGTTAAAGCAAAAATGAGAATAGCAAGGATGCAAGAACTGCCATCGATCCAAAACAAGCCTTGGTAACCCATTCCCAAAATAATTAATCCACCCAAAGTAGGACCGGCCGCAAAACCCAAATTTACCGACAAACGTACCAAGGACAAGGCACGAACCCTATTTTCGGGTTTGGCATAGACGCTCAAGGAGACAAACATCGCTGGTCGGAACATGTCGGCAATGGCCATAATGGTAAACATTCCGAAGCACAGACCCCAAAAGCTGGTAATGTATTGCAGAATAAAAACAGTATCCCACTGGTGAAAAGGCTAAAAATCATGATCTTGTAAAAACCGATTTTATCCGTCAATTTACCGCCAATCCATGAACCCAACATCGAACCCAAACCAAAGGCAACCATAATCCATCCCACTTGTTCATAAGTAAAATGGAGATTTTCCTTCAAATATTTGGACAAAAACGGCAAAACCATCGTTCCCGCCCTGTTGATAAAAGTAATCATGGCAAGAATCCAAACTTCGCGTCTAAACCCCTTGAAATTGTTGATGTAGCGATGGAAAACTTTTTTTAACATAGGTGAATTTTCTGTTTTGCAAAGCTACAAAGTTTTTTATTGGTGGTATCATATAATGCTATAGGTCGTTATGTGTTGTCTTATTTTCTGCCAAGCGATAAAAAAAAACAACAATGTTGAACAAGATTACTAAAGGTAACACTGGGGCGTGGTCGTTAATTGTTTATTTACTTTACTCCAAAATATGCACGAGGGCAAAACAAGTTAAAAAGCCATATCTGTAAAAAGCTGTTGCTTTTTGCATAAAAAACAAGAAAGTCAACTATCTTTTTTTTAGATTTACTTCGTCAATTCGCTATAGCTTGAGTGTCTGGTTATATGTATCGATGGAATCGTTTTGCACCGAATCACAACTTGGTGTTTAAAACCAAGATTCCCCTTTCTAAAAGTATTATTAAACTTAACAAAAATGACAAAGAATGTTGATTTAGAACACTATTTCGGGTTGTTTAGAGCAAAAATAGTTGGTGTAGACCAATATTTTCAATCGCCTTATGGTTTGAAAAAAATTATTTATGCCGATTGGACGGCCAGCGGGAGACTTTATCGCCCGATAGAAGAAAAGTTGTTAAAAGCAATTGGTCCTTATGTTGCCAATACGCATACCGAAACCTCCATTACGGGAGCTTCCATGACCTTGGGGTATCATCAAGCTCGCCATATCATCAAGGAACATTTGAATGCATCGGATGATGATGTCTTGATTACGGTGGGTACCGGAATGTCGGGAGCCATCAGCAAGTTTCATCGTATCTTGGGGCTTAAAGTGGTGGAAAACCTAAAGGATTACACCCAAGTTCCAGATGATTTACGTCCTGTCGTTTTTTTATCGCACATGGAACATCATTCCAACCAGACCTCTTGGCTGGAAACCATTGCCAAAGTAGAAATAGTTCCTTGTAACGATAAAGGTTTAATTTGCATGGATAATTTCAAGAAATTATTGTTGCAATACAAAGACCGTCCCTACAAAATAGCAGCCATCACGGCCTGTTCCAATGTAACCGGGATCAAGACGGATTACCATTCCATTGCCCGATTGATGCACCAAAACAATGGTTTTTGTTTTGTGGATTTTGCTTGTTCAGCACCTTATGTTTCCATTGACATGCATCCAGAAGATAAGGAAGCTTATCTGGATGCCGTGACTTTTTCCCCTCATAAGTTTTTGGGAGGTCCAGGCAGTACCGGAGTGCTTGTCTTTAATAAAAAATTATACAAGAATCGGATTCCCGACAGTCCGGGTGGAGGAACGGTAACTTATACCAATCCCTGGGGAGAACATCATTATATAGATGATATAGAAGTACGGGAGGATGGTGGAACACCCGGTTTTTTGCAAGTCATAAAAGCAGCCTTGGCCATCAAGTTGAAGGAACAAATGGGTGTTGGCCACATCTTGGATCGAGAGCAACAGCTTAATAAAAGGATATTCGATAAGCTTTCGAAAATTGAAAACTTGCACCTCCTTGCCAAAGAACACACTGACCGATTGGGCGTTTTCTCCTTTTATATTGATCAAGCCCATTACAACTTAATCACGAAATTATTGAACGACCGCTTTGGAATCCAGACCCGTGGCGGCTGTTCTTGCGCCGGTACTTATGGGCACTATTTGTTGCATGTAAACAAGGAATCCTCGAAAGTCATAGAACAAAAAATACTGGAAGGTTGTTTGATGGAAAGACCTGGATGGGTTCGAATGTCCATACATCCCACAATGACCAATCTAGAAATAGATTATATCTGCGATGCCATTCAACAAGTTTCAGAAAACTTTGCATTATGGGGTGAAGATTATGAGTATGACGATTTGAAGAACGAGTTTATACATAAAAGTAATCCTGCTCTAGAAAAAGAAATAACCCAAAATTGGTTTGATTTTTAATTTTTGCAAACATTTTTTTAGCCATATAAAGCATGTAAGTTTAACCCGAGAGGTGCAATTAGATGATTTGATTTTTAATATTATTCATGGGTCTATCAAATATGAATTTATTGATTGTGGACTATCCAACCATCAAGAGGGCTTTAATAGTTTGGCAAAGAAATTGCTGCAATATTACAAGCTGGAATTTTATCAAAATTTTATAGGATAAACTTCTTCAAAAAAACTACTTTTGATTTTTACATAATATAAATAATAATGAATAGAATTAAGTCTTTTTTACTACTGGTTTCCATTATTCTGCTTTCATTTTGGAATGGAAATGCACAAGAAAAAATTACAAATCCCAAGAATGAATTCAGGGCCGTTTGGATAGCCACCGTTGCCAATATCGATTGGCCAAAGAACAATATTGACTCCGTCGAAAAACAAAAAGCCGATTTTATCGAAATCTTGGATACCTATAAAAAAATGAATTACAATGCAGTAATCGTGCAAATCCGTAGTTCAGGCGAAGCATTTTACCCAACTGATTTAGCGCCATGGTCCCGTTATTTAACCGGAAAAGAAGGAAAAGCGCCAAGCCCTTATTATGACCCGCTCGAATGGATGATTACCGAGGCTCACGCACGTGGATTCGAGTTTCATGCTTGGCTCAATCCGTTTCGTGCCACGATGGATTTGAAAACGGAAACCTTGAGTCCCAACCATGATTTTTACAAACATCCTGACTGGATGATCAAATATGCCGGGAAATACTATTATAATCCTGCCTTGCCCGAAGTTCAAACCCATTTGGTCACCATCGTGAATGAAGTGGTTCGAAATTATGACATCGACGCCATCCATTTTGACGATTATTTTTATCCTTATAAAGTCCCCGGAGAAGTTTTTAATGACAAAGCGTCATACGTGAAATACGGTGGTGGTCTCAGTCTGGAAGATTTTAGACGCTCGAATGTGAACAACTTGGTAAAATGCGTTTCCCTTTCCATAAAAAACATCAAGCCTTGGGTGCAATTTGGCATCAGTCCGTTTGGCGTTTGGCGCAACAAATCGGTTGACCCAAAAGGTTCAGACACCGATTCAGGACAAACCAATTATGACGATTTATATGCTGATCCATTGGCATGGATGCAAAATAGCTGGATAGATTACCTTGTTCCACAATTGTATTGGAGTTTGGGTCATCCCAAAGTTTCCTATTCTAAACTGTTGAAATGGTGGTCGGAAAATTCGAAAAATACGGCCATTTACATTGGAAACGGAACCTATAAAATTAATGCCGATTCCGACAAAAAATGGAATAATCCATATGAAATCCCCAATCAAATTGACATTACCAGAACCTATAAAAACGTTCAGGGAAATGCTTTTTTTAGTGCCAAATGGTTTGTGAATAAAAATCAAAACGTGGTCAACCTGTTAATGGAAAATCAATACAAATATCCGGCACTTCCCTATGCTGTACCCAATTCAAAACAGATTGTGGTTGATAGCCCAATGTTAAACAGGGTTGAAAAAGACACTGATAATTTATGTTATTACATCAAATATCCATTGAACAGCAAAGTGCGTTACATCATGGTGTATCGTGCCAAAAAAGCTTCAAAAATCGACGTGAATAATCCGAGCCAAATCTTTGAAAAGATAACATTGGCAGCAAAAAGCGATACTATTTTAGTCAGTATTCCGACGAAAAATGGAGAAGAAAACAGCACTTGCGCCCTTACTTTTGTTGATTTTTACGGCAATGAAAGTACACCAACCATCCTTAATTAACCAACCGAAAACAACCTAAATGAATACAGACAATAAGCCTTGGTATTGGATACCGTTATTAAATTTTGCTTCAGGTTTTCCATATGTAATTATCATTTCAGTTTCAGTTTTGATGTACAAAAACCTTGGAATCAGCAATGAAGACATAGGACTTTATACCAGTTTATTGTATTTGCCTTGGGTCATAAAACCCTTGTGGAGTCCATTTATCGACTTGCACGGAACCAAACGTAACTGGTTCTTGAGCATGCAATTATTCATTTCTGTTGCCTTCCTGGTAGTTGGTTTCATTATTCCGACCAGTCATTTTTTCCTCTTGAGTTTGGCTATTTTTTGGATGGCTGCTTTTGCTTCTGCCTCGAATGACGTGGCCAGCGACGGTTTTTACATGTTGGCATTGGAAAAAGAACAACAATCCTTCTTTCTAGGAATCCGAAGCACTTTTTACAGGGCTTCCATGTTAACCGGAAACGGGTTGATCATCTTGTTGGCTGGCTATTTGGAACATCAATATGGCGACAATCAAAAAGCGTGGTCTTACACCATGGTTTTCGTTGGATTGCTAATGTCATTTTTAACGATTTACAATTATTTTGCCACTCCAAAAACCGAATTGCCAATTGCAGCCGGAGCAACCGAAGAGAAAAATTTCGTCACGGTTTTCGCCAGTTTTTTCAAGAAAAAACAAATCGGTTTGATATTGGCGTTCATACTTTTATTTCGTTTGGGAGAATCCCAATTACTTAAAATGTTGACTCCATTTTTAGTCGACAAAACTGATGTTGGTGGTTTGGGACTGGAAACCGAAGATGTGGGAATCATTTATGGAACCTTCGGATTGATTGCTCTCACTATTGGTGGAATTTTAGGTGGAATAGCCATTTCCAAACAAGGTTTGGGAAAATGGATGTTACCAATGATTTTAACCATGCACTTGCCTATTCTTGGGTTTATATTGTTGGCCCATTTTCATCCGGCCTCCATTTATTATGTTTATGCCGTCGTAATTTTAGAACAATTTGGGTACGGTTTTGGTTTTGCCGCCTTCATGATGTACTTGATTTATGTTGCCGAAGGCGAATCCAAAACGTCCCACTACTCCATTGCCACGGGATTTATGGCTTTGGGAATGATGCTTCCCGGAATGTTGAGCGGTTACATCCAGCAATATCTTGGCTACGGAAATTTCTTTATTTGGGTACTTTTGGCAACTGTTCCTGGATTAATTTTATCACGTTTTTTGATTTTCCCAAAGGATTTCGGGAAGAAGTCAAAAGCATAAAATTCTAAAAAATGACATTAGAACAAAAAATAGGACAATTCTTTTTTCCGGCCGTTTTCATCAACGATACCGAAGAAAACATTCAGGAAACGGAGCGTTTAATAAAGGAACACCACATTGGTGGACTGACCTTTTTTCATAGCAGGGCCAGTGCTGCAACCAACTATGAATCCAAGAAAAAAATAGTTTTCAACGACGATAGTTACGAACGCTTAAAAGAACTCGTTATCCGCTTTCAAAAATGTGCCAATACGCCACTTTTGATGAGTATCGATGCGGAATGGGGATTGGCGATGCGGGTCGAAAAAACACCACAATATCCTTATGCCATAACTCTTGGCGCTTTGCCAAGCGGTTCCAAACAGTTAGTTTACCAGATAGGAAAACAAATAGGGTTGGACTTGAAATCGGCGGGAATTCATTATAATTTGGCACCTTTGGCGGACATCAACAACAACCCGAACAATCCCGTGATTGGTTATCGCTCTTTTGGTCAAAACAAGGAAAAAGTGGCCCGTTTTGCCATCGAATATTTACGCGGAATGAATGATGTTGGGGTTTTGGGTTGCCTCAAACATTTTCCGGGTCACGGAAACACCAGCGTAGATTCGCATTTGGGATTGCCGGTTTTGGAAGAAACCTTGGAAGAATTAATGGAAAACGAATTGTTTCCGTTCATCAAAGGAATTGAGAACAATGTAGATTCGATTATGATAGGACATTTGGCGGTTCCAGCCTTGAATGATGGGAAAAACACTTCGGCCACACTGTCAAAAGCAATCATTCAAGATCTTTTGCGCAAGCAGTTGGGTTATGATGGTTTGGTTATTTCTGATGCTTTGAACATGCACAGCGTTTCTAAATTGTATGACAAGAAAGGGCAACTCGAATGGGAAGCTTTCAACGCAGGAAATGACGTGTTGTGTTTTGCCGAAAACGTGGCCGAGGGGATACAGGAAATTCTAAAAAATGCATCGCCAGATAGAATCGAGGCTAGTTTTGAACGTTTGATGAAATGCAAGCAAAAAGCCGGAATAGTAGGTGGTCATACTGATCCTGAAGGAACTTTAGATTTTGAATCCGCTTCCGATTTAAACCGGAAAATTGCGAATTCCAGTATTACCAAAATAAAAGACAAGCTGAATAGTTTGACCCTTTTCGAAGCCAAAAACAATGATGAACTTGCCAAACTAAGCCTTTACAAAAACTTGGATAACGTTTTTTTTGAAGCACTGACTATTCCGCTGCCTTCACCAAAATTTGCATTGGAAAAAGTGGATGAAAATGCCATTAGTAACTTAGAGAAAAATCTAGCTGATTTTGACACTGTTTTAATTGCACTTTTTGTTCCAAAAGCAAAACCCATGAATAATTTTGACATTGACGACTCTGTTTTGGCCTTTTTAGGAAAATTATTTACTGCCAAAAAATGTGTTTTGTATGTTTTTGGAAATCCGTATGCTTTGCAGGTCATTCCAAATTTGGAGTCCGCATTGGGAATTATCGAGGTCTATCAAGACTTCCCTGAATTTCAAGAAAGTGCAGCTCAACAATTAATTGAAAACACGAAATGTAAAGGTAGTTTGCCGGTAGCTGTAAAAGGTCTTTAGTAGATGTATGACGGAACAAAACGGATGATGTATAACAAATTACTATCGCTATATAAAAATTAATAATTAAAACTTATACATGCAAGCGTTTGTTTTAATTTATCTTTGCCATCAAATAATAAACAACAACTTTTAAAAATAAAATTTATGTCATTAGTAGGAAAAAAATTCCCAAGCATTGCAGTAGACGCCATATCGGAAATGGGCGATAATTTGAAAATCAATATTTTTGAAGAAGCGGTAAACAACAACAAGAAAGTATTGCTTTTTTGGTATCCAAAAGATTTTACATTTGTTTGTCCAACAGAATTACACGCTTTTCAAGCCGCTTTACCAGAATTCGAAAAAAGAAATACTATTGTAATTGGTGCTTCTTGCGATACTAACGAAGTACATTTTGCTTGGTTAAACACCCCAAAAAACAACGGTGGAATCGAAGGCGTAACTTACCCACTTTTGGCTGATACTACCCGAAATTTGTCGGCTGCATTGGGAATTTTGGATGCAGAAGCAGGAGCTTACAACGAAGATGCGGACACTTATTTGGTAGAAGGTTCCAACGTGACCTACAGAGCAACTTATTTGATTGACGAAACAGGAAAAATTTTCCACGAAAGCGTAAACGACATGCCATTGGGTCGCAACGTAAACGAATATTTGAGACTGGTTGATGCCTACACCCATATCCAGACTAAAGGAGAAGTTTGTCCAGCCAACTGGGAAGCTGGAAAAGACGCCATGACAGCAGACAGAAACAGTACTGCCGCTTATTTAAGTGCAAACTAAATTTCAATAATAATTTCAATTGCAATGCCAAAAATCAATTGCAATTTCAATGTAAAAAATAGAATTCGGTTTTGTATAACTCTTATTTTAAATTAATATTTACATTCAAATTGTAAACTTAAAACAAATTGATTTTTGACATTGAAATTGAAATTGAATTTTTAAAAATATGTTAATCGAATTAAACGAAGATACCCTACAGGATTTAGTTTCCAAAAACGAAAAAGTCGTGGTTCAATTTTCTGCCTCTTGGTGTGGAAATTGCCGAATCATGAAACCAAAATTCAAAAAATTGGCTTCAGAAAATGAGAACTTGACTTTTGTTTTGGTGGATGCCGAGAATTCACCTGAATCTAGAAAACTGGCCAATGTGAGCAATTTGCCTACTTTTGCCACTTTCGTAAATGGAAAATTGGTAAACGAAACGCAAACCAACAAACAAGAAGTTTTAATAGAATTGGTAAATGACATTGCATAAATTCAGTTAGAGGTTAAATTTTGAAGTAGATGCAATA
Organism: Flavobacterium limnophilum; assembly: GCF_027111315.2. Classification (GTDB taxonomy): domain Bacteria; phylum Bacteroidota; class Bacteroidia; order Flavobacteriales; family Flavobacteriaceae; genus Flavobacterium; species Flavobacterium limnophilum. Next base: position 1,168,112 of record NZ_CP114289.2, read on the forward strand.
CTTCTAACCTCTAAAATCTAACCTCATACCTTATGAAACTACCCGTAATCAAACATTTATCTCAATTTATTGAAGAAAATGACCAAGATTATCTTATCGAAACCATTGAAGTCCTGGAAGCCTTGACCGAGATTTCTTCCTTGAAAGACGAAGAGTTGGACGTGATTGGCGAATTAATTTCCAATATGTACGGTGCACTCGAAGTCCATAAAATGACCAAAGACGGAATGGATAAAAAGGAAGCCTTGAATACTTTTATGAAAAGAGTTCTGGGTTCCATCGACAAATAATATTTTTGTTTTGAAAAAACACATAACGCCTTCAGAAATGAGGGCGTTTTTTTATAAAATTCGCAAATCGTAAATCCGAAATCGTAAATCGTAAATAAATTTTCATACTTTTGAACCTCATTAAAAAACAAACAACATGGCTTCAATAACATTGGGAGGAAATCCAATAAACACTTCAGGTGAATTACCAAAAGTTGGCTCAAAACTAGCCGATTTCAAATTAGTTAAAAACGATCTTTCTACTGCCACACTTGGTGATTTTGCAGGAAGTAAATTAGTTTTGAATATTTTTCCAAGCATCGACACTGGAACTTGTGCCACATCTGTTCGTAAATTTAACGAAAGTGCCAGCAAACTAGATAACACGAAAGTATTGTGTATTTCAAGAGATTTGCCTTTTGCACAAAAACGTTTTTGTGGTGCCGAAGGATTGGAGAACGTGGTTAATTTGTCCGATTTTCAAGAAGGAAGTTTTGGAAAAACCAATGGATTGGAAATTGTTGACGGTGTATTGGCTGGTCTTCATTCAAGATCAATCATCGTGGTGGACGAAAAAGGAACAGTTCTATATACGGAACAAGTACCGGAAATTGCAAATGAGCCTAACTACGAAGCTGCTTTGGCAGTTCTATAATCACATTTAATGGAATTTCAGAAAGACAACACTTTCTTTAGCGGACGACTAAAAAGCGTTTCGTTTGCCCTAAAAGGCGCAATAAAATTGATTTCGACCGAGCACAGTATAATGGTTCAATTTTCACTTGGAATTTTGATGACCATTCTTGGTTTTTATTGTAATCTCACCAAAACCGAATGGCTTTTTCAAACCTTGGCAATAGGGTTTGTCATGAGCATTGAAGGATTGAATACCGCCATTGAAAAAATTGCCGATTTTATTCATCCCAGTTATCACGAAAAAATTGGGTTCATAAAAGACATTTCGGCCGGGGCAGTCTTATTCGCCGCTTTTACCGCAATCGCAATTGGATTAATCATATATATACCAAAATTTTTATAGCAAATAGTTCAACCAAGAATGGCAAAAACAATAAAACCAACAACTCCAGACAAGAAAACCGATTCAAAATCTGAGGCGAAAAAACTATGGGCAATAACAAAACAACACAAAGTTGTTTTAGGTTGCCTTTTGGTACTTTTTTCAGTTGCCTTGTTACTTGCCTTTATTTCCTTTTATATTTATGGACAGGAAGATCAAAGTGCCGTAAATCAATTGACGGATCGAAATGAGACGGTTCAAAACTGGTTGGGTAAGTTTGGTGCTTTTCTGGCTGATTTGGCGGTTTATAAAGGTTTCGGAATTGCTTCTTTCCTTTTTGTTCGGTTATTCTTCTTGACGGGATTGTTTTTAATCCTTGATATTTCGTTAAGAAAAATGAAGAATATTTGGTTTTGGGATTTGTTTGTAATTATAATCCTTTCGGTTTTGTTTGGTTTTTTTGCCACTTCCTTGCCAGAATTGGGCGGAATCATTGGCTATGAATTGAACTTGTTTTTGCAAGATTATATTGGAAAAACAGGAACTTTATTGATACTGCTCTTTGGAATCGTTATTTATTTGATTTTTAAAATCAAGCTGTCTCCTGAAAAAATCAAAACCTTTTTCGAAAATACAAAAAAAGAACTCAAAACCGATTTAAGTTCTGCGGCAGGAGCAAGCGCACCAACCGGCGCATATAATCTAGAGGAATATGCTCTTGAAGACCCAGAATTAGATGAAGAACTTGATGGAATTCATCTAAAAACAACAGGTTCGCAATTTGAAATCAACAAGGAGGCGTTAAAACCTACCATTAGTAATCCTTCAGAAATTACGTTGAAAACACTTCCGAATGAAGTAACGCCTCCGCCTTTCCATTTACCGGAAATTATTCATACCAATGACGAAAGTTTTGTGATCGAAAAAGCACCAGAGGAAGACATCATTGAGGAAAACTTGGCGTCAAAATTGGTGGCTGATTTCGGATTGTTTGATCCTACTTTGGATTTATCCAATTACAAATACCCAACAATTGATTTACTAAAAGAATATTCAACCGGAGGAATTACCATCAACCAGGAAGAATTAGAAGAAAACAAGAACAGAATTGTTGAAACACTTCGCAACTACAAAATAGAAATTGCACAAATAAAAGCCACAGTTGGCCCCTCGGTAACCTTATATGAAATTGTGCCAGAAGCTGGAATCCGTATTTCTAAAATCAAAAGTTTGGAAGACGACATAGCCCTGTCACTTTCGGCGTTGGGAATCCGTATCATCGCTCCAATTCCTGGAAAAGGAACCATAGGAATAGAAGTTCCCAACAAGAATCCCACGATGGTGTCGATGAAAAGCGTCATTGGTTCTGCCAAATTTCAAGAAGCCGAAATGGAACTGCCACTTGCTTTGGGAAAAACTATTTCGAACGAAACTTTCGTGGTCGATTTAGCCAAAATGCCTCACTTATTGATGGCTGGAGCGACGGGACAAGGAAAATCGGTTGGTTTGAATGCCGTGATCACTTCTTTATTGTACAAGAAACATCCTGCCGAAATCAAGTTTGTTTTGGTTGATCCAAAAAAAGTGGAATTAACGCTTTTCAATAAAATAGAAAGACATTATTTGGCCAAATTGCCAGATACGGACGATGCCATTATTACCGATAATGCCAAAGTTATCAATACCCTGAATTCGCTTTGCGTGGAAATGGACAATCGTTATTCTTTATTGAAAGATGCGATGGTTCGAAACATCAAGGAATACAACGACAAATTCAAGTCCAGAAAATTGAATCCAGAAAACGGACACCGATTTTTGCCTTACATCATACTGGTGGTCGACGAGTTTGCCGATTTAATCATGACTGCAGGAAAAGAAGTGGAAACCCCGATTGCGAGATTGGCACAATTGGCCCGAGCCATTGGAATCCACTTGATTATAGCTACCCAAAGACCTTCGGTAAACGTAATTACCGGTTTGATAAAAGCCAATTTCCCTGCCAGAATTGCCTTCAGGGTAACTTCAAAAATAGATTCCAGAACCATTCTTGATGGTCAAGGAGCCGATCAATTGATAGGTCGTGGTGACATGCTTTACACCAACGGAAACGATATGGTGCGAGTACAATGTGCATTTGTGGATACGCCAGAAGTTGAAAAAATTGTAGATTTTGTAGGTTCCCAAAAAGCCTATGCAACCGCTTATTTACTTCCAGAATTTATTGGCGAGGAAAGTGGCATTAATCTTGATATGGATATTTCCGAGAGAGACACTTTATTTAGGGAAGCGGCAGAAGTTATTGTAAATGCCCAACAAGGTTCGGCTTCTTTATTGCAACGAAAATTAAAATTGGGCTACAACAGGGCTGGTAGATTGATTGACCAACTTGAAGCCGCAGGAATTGTAGGGCCATTTGAAGGCAGCAAGGCTCGAAATGTAAACATTCCCGACATGAGTTCTCTTGACCAATTTTTCAACAACGAACAAAATTAATTATAACAAAAAAATGAATAAGTATTTTCAAATTATAGCCTTACTGCTTTTTAGCATCTCTATCCAAGCACAAGACAAAAAGGCAAAAGACCTTTTGAACCAGGTGACGACAATAGTAAAAAGCTATGACAACATTGTAATTGATTTTAAATACACCTTGAACAACAGCAAGGAAAACATCAATCAAAACAGCAAGGGAAACGTGACGATGAAAGGGAATCAATACGTCCTGAATTTTATGGGAGTAACCAAAATTTTTGATGGAAAGAAAAGCTACACCATTGTTCCGGAAGACGAGGAAGTTACCATATCAACAGTCAACGAAAATGACGACACTGCCATAACTCCATCCAAAATGTTGACTTTTTTCAATTCTGGTTATAAATGTTCCATGGATATTTTGCAAGACGTGAAAGGCAGAAAAATACAATACGTAAAATTAGTTCCCAACAATGCAAAAGACCCAAGAAAAGAAATACTTTTGGGCATTGATGTACAAACAAAACACATCTACAACTTGATTGAAACGGGCAAAAAAGGAACAAAAACCACTTTGACTGTTAATTCTTTTAAAACCAACCAACCTTTGTCAAAAAATCAATTTACCTTTGTCGCGAGTAAATATCCAAATTACTACATCAATAAATTAGATTAATTCTAGGTGAAAATTCTCGACAAATATTTACTGAAAACCTTTCTGAGTACATTTACCATGGTATTTGTAATCCTGTTTTTCATATTCATACTTCAATCGGTTTGGTTGTTCATTGCAGAACTTGCAGGTAAAGACCTGGATTTGGTCATGGTGCTCAAGTTTTTATTGTTTGCAATGCCTCGAATTGTACCTTTGGTATTGCCTTTGTCCGTATTATTGGCTTCGATAATGACTTTTGGAAATTTGGCCGAAAATTATGAATTTGCCGCCATGAAGTCTGCCGGTATTTCGCTTCAAAGAGCCATGAAAAGCTTAATTATCTTTATCTCGATATTGAGCATCGTCGCCTTCTTGTTTGCCAATAACGTCATTCCCTATGCCGAATTTAAATTCATCAATTTCAGAAAAAACATTGCCCAATTAAAACCTGCCATGGCTATTGCCGAAGGACAGTTTAGCGACGTGGGCTTGTTTAACATCAAGGTAAATAAAAAGTCCGGCGAAAACGGAAACATCCTCACCGGTATAACCATTCACAAGAAATCAATTTTTGGAGATGGAAACAAAACCGTAATTAAGGCCAAGAATGGGGAATTGATCAGCAGCGAGAAATCCAGTACACTGCAATTGGTGTTGAATGACGGCAATTATTACGAAGATGTTGTCACCAAAAAATATGAAGACAGAAACAAGGTTCCATTTGCCAAAAGTAGCTTCAAAAAATACATCATCAATATTGATTTGTCAAAATTGAACCCCGTTGACGTAAACAACACCAACATCAGCAACACCAATACGATGCTCAATGTCAGTGAACTCAACTATACCCTGGACTCCCTGCACAAAAATATGGATACCGATATTTTGTCTTTTTCGGAAAACATCAATCAACGTATTGGGGTTTTGGGCAAAACCATGTCTATCCCGACACCAAAAAGCAAGACTCTTCCAAAGGATTTAATGTCAATTTACAAAAACGAAAAAAAGCTGGAAGTCCTGAATTTGGCCATCAGTTCCGTTGAAAACAACCTGTATTCCATTGACGGCACCAATACCGAGCTAGAAAACAAACAAAAAAACATTAATGGACATCTATTGGCTTTCTATGACAAATTTGTAATTGTATATGCCTGTTTCTTGATGTTTTTCATTGGAGCACCCTTGGGAGCCATCATTAGAAAAGGAGGATTGGGTTTGCCAATCGTCTTTGCCGTTTTAATCTTTATATCCTTCCATTTCATCAATACTTTTGGAAAAAGAGTTTCACAAGAAGACCAACTATCTCCTTTTTTTGGAGCATGGTTGTCCTCCATTATTCTTTCTCCTTTGGCTATTTTATTGACTTACAGAGCCACGAACGATATTGGATTAATCAACATGGATGTCATTCTGGCTCCTTTTCAAAAAGCATTTCAAAAAGTATTTCCACCACAAAAATAAACACCTATTATGACTACAACAAAAATACAACTACACACCATTGAAGAAGCCATTGAAGCTATTCGTCAAGGTGAAATAATAATTGTTGTTGATGATGAGGACAGGGAAAATGAAGGTGATTTCTTGGCCGCCGCCGAAAAAGTGACACCAGAAATGATCAATTTTATGGCTACCCACGGTCGTGGATTGATATGTGCCCCATTGACGGAAAGCCGTTGCAAAGAGTTGGGACTTCATTCCATGGTCAGTAACAATACAGACCCAATGGAAACCGCTTTTACGGTTTCGGTGGATTTAAGAGGCAAAGGGGTAACGACGGGAATTTCAGCATCGGATAGGGCACTTACCGTCCAGTCTTTGATTGACCCGAACACCAAACCGCACGATTTGGCCAGACCAGGCCACATATTTCCTTTAATTGCCAAACAAGGAGGCGTTTTAAGACGCACCGGACATACGGAAGCCGCTATCGATTTTGCCCGATTGGCTGGATTTAAACCAGCTGGTGTGATTGTCGAAATCATGAACGAAGACGGAACCATGGCACGATTGCCACAATTGGTCAAAGTGGCGAAAAAATTCAATTTAAAAATAGTTTCCATTGAAGATCTGGTTGCCTACAGAATGCAACATGACAGCTTGATTGTCAAAAAAGAAGATTTTGACATTGAAACCCGTTTTGGCACTTTTAGAATGCGAGCTTACCTGCAAACCACTAATAATCGCGTTCACATTGCGTTGACGAAAGGAACCTGGAATATTGGCGAAGCCATATTGACCCGTATCAATGCCACATTGATCAATAACGATATTTTAGGCACACTGACCAATGATGCCAACAAGAAATTATGCGACCTTTTCGAACTAATCAATGCCGAAGGAAAAGGAGCCGTATTGTTTATCAACCAAGAATCACAATCCGGGGATTTATTGAATCGCATTGTCGAATTGAAAGAATTGCAAGCCAAAGGCGAATTCAAGGCGCCACAAATCAAGATGGACAACAGGGATTTTGGAATTGGTGCCCAAATCTTGCACGACATCGACATTTCAAGAATTCGTTTATTGTCGAATACCGAGCAGACCAAACGTGTTGGAATGATTGGATATGGCCTGGAAATCGAAGAATACGTTGCGTATTAGACTTGTTTTTCGTCGTTTTTAAAAAATAAGTTTTGACTAAAACAAAGCAAATGAAACGATTAAAAAAATACTCGAAAAATAAGAGGAATTTTTTCAAAAATACATTTGCATAACCAAAAAAGGTTCTTATATTTGCACTCGCAATCACGAAATGATAGCAACATACTGGAGAAATGGCAGAGCGGTCGAATGCGGCAGTCTTGAAAACTGTTGACTGTAACAGGTCCGGGGGTTCGAATCCCTCTTTCTCCGCCAGTAGAAATACAAATGGAACTAAAACCCACTAAATTCAACGATTTAGTGGGTTTTTTGTTTTATGGATAATCAAAATAAGTAGTTAAATCTAAACTCAAAGGGGTCTTTCGAGGTGTCACTAAAATTTTCACAATCAAGTGACTCCTATCTATCGAAATGAACCAGTTCAACAAGAGGTTCAGTCACTGTACTAAAAAATGAACATCTTGACTGAAATTATTAAAAAGTTTAAATTTATTAGTAATTAAAAGGTTGCCACTTATGAATAATCCTGTATCGATTCTCTTTTACGTAAAGAGAGCAAAAGTCAACAATGAGGGTATTTGCCCTATTTATGCACGAATTACTGTTCAATCCAAACGGTTTGAGTTTAGCACTAACAAATTTATTAATCCCGAAAGATGGTCTAGTGAAGGCGCTAAAATTAGGGGTGCAAGTGAAGAAGCTAGAACAATAAATAGTCATCTTGATTTTATTAAAAATCAAATAAATGAGGCTGAAAAAAAATTATTCAAAAAAGACATCACGGTGACATCCGAAAATCTGAAAAATGAATTATTCGGAACTAGGACGTCTAAACGTATGCTCATCCCAATATTCCAGGATCATAATGACAGAATTAAATCCTTGGTAGGTCAAGAATATGCTCCCGGAACTCTTGAGCGTTATGAAACTTCACTAAAGCATACCAAGGAATTCCTTCAATGGAAATTCGGAGTTTCCGATTTCGATATAATTGAAATCGACCACGCCTTCATTACTGATTATGAGTATTTCCTTCGAAGCGTCCGCAAATGCGCCAACAACACCGCGGTTAAGTACATCAAGAACTTCAAAAAAATTATCAGAATTTGTTTGGCCAATGGATGGCTGGATAAAGATCCATTTGCGAATTATAAATCAAAAGTCCGGGAGGTCGAAAGAGATTTTCTATCTCAGGAAGAGGTACAAGCAATCTATACCAAAAAATTTGCTACCAGCAGATTAAATCTGGTAAGCGATATTTTCGTTTTCAGCTGCTTTACGGGTCTGGCCTACATTGATGTCAAAAACTTGATGCAATCCAATATTAGCCTTGGTATTGATGGCAAACGATGGATTTTCACTCACCGTCAAAAAACGGAATCCCCCTCCAGAATTCCATTACTGCAAATTCCCGAAGAAATAATCCAAAAATATGCAGCCAACCCACAATGCCTTAACGAAGATAGATTATTACCTGTGTTAAGCAATCAAAAAATGAACAGCTACCTAAAAGAAATAGCGGACGTTTGCGGCATAAATAAAGAATTAACCTTCCACATTGCCAGACATACGTTTGCGACCACTATAACCCTCACAAATGGCGTTCCAATCGAAAGCGTGAGCAAAATGCTTGGTCATAAAAGCCTCAAAACTACCCAGCATTATGCGAAGATTTTAGACAAGAAAGTAAGCGAGGATATGCAGCTCTTAAGAGATAAATTCCAAATAAGTAGTCCTGCAGCGGCACAAGAACCAATAAGTTAATCCGCTCAAGAACCAGGATTATACCAGGCTAATTTATAGGCTATAATCAAAAAGGCTTCCATAAAAAAGAAGCCTTTTGGTTTGTTTGTTATATTTATAACATTTTAACATATATTAATTAATAAAATGGTATTTCGTACAAATCAAAAAAAATATTGTACTTTTTCGTACAATTATTGACTATTATCAATTATATTTACAAAAGAATTTTAATATTAATAGTATTTAAAAGAGGAGGATTCAGTTAAAACATTGATCAAAGTTAGTTTTTCAATCGTAGCGTTATGAAGCAAAAATACATTTTAGGAATTTATGACAAATTAATCAATGAAATTAAATACAACAAAAAAACTACCGATTCCGGAATCATTGCTTACCTAAAAAATTGCTCCAACGAAAGTCATTATTTGTATAAAATCAAATTCTCAAGAAAACAGGGGGATATAAAATATGCCTATCAAAAAAGGGTTCACAACCTACATCCAAATGCACCAGAGTTAATAAACTCCGATTGTGATATCAACCCGGAATTCAAAAAATTAATTCCACTAATTCTTAAAGAATTAAATATTCCCGACAGCAATTTGGAATTCTGCTGGACGGAACACAATATTTTAATTGTCAAGCAACATTGCACATTGGAAGAGCTCTCTAAAGAGAATCGGTTCTTTTTATATTGCTTTCAAACCGTTTTTATTGGAAATTCTTCAATCAAAGAATCCCTCAATGATAAATTTTTTAGTTTAAAAAAAGAAGAGGAAATAGAGCTTTTCATCCATCGAAAACAAAATGCCCTCCAAAATCTTTCCCACGCTTTATTCAAAGTAATTAACCCTGATAACCCTGCCGATATTTACACTTTTTCTGCAGACTACACCAAAATGGATTGCCTTAAAATTATTTATCTCTATTTAGAAAAACTGCTCGTTTTCATCGAAACAGAATACCATACCTACCTAAATGTAAATAATAAAGTTCCTTATAGATCTATTTTGGTTAAAGAATTAGAAATTGAAAACAAACTCAATTTTGTCAAATCTTGTCTTATGGATTGCAACTTAAACGATGAGGTATTCAAACTGGCATACCAACCTCTTTTGAAAATTGCGACTATAAAAATCCAAAAAAACATAACATACAACGAATTCTATTATTGTATCGAGTATATCAAAGAATTATATAGCCTTTTTCAACAAAATAAAAAAACAGTAACCGAATCGGTTATTAAGCATTGGTTATTTGAATTGAATTTTAATTCCCTGGATTTCTTTGACTATAAAACAGATGAAATTACTAAGAATTTGGAACTTTTAGAATCTGATATCGAGAAAACAGATTTGCTCTTTCATTTACTCAAAAAATTCAATCAAAGTCGTATTACAAATTTTAGAAAATTCAATCAAAAAATACCCTCGATCAAAGACCAATTAACCAGTTGGATCGAAGAAGAAATCGAGTACTTATCCCGAAGAAAAAATCTGGGTATTAATAATAATTATAACGCAAATAGTACGGAGGCCAAAGTCAAAATACAAACTAGTTTATCGGTAGCTCAGTTAACGTATTTCTTCAAAATTTTAATGAAAGTAAAAATTATCATTCACAAAAATAATGCTGATATTTTTAGATTTATAGCCGAAAATTTTAATACCAAATCATCAACTCAAATTTCTGCGGATAGTGTGAAAAATAATTTTTACAATGCAGATACAAATTCCAAACTTAGAATTCGCCCATTTATAATTGAATTATTGAATCTTACGAAGTGACAAAACTTCCTTCATCATTCTCCATCCAAAACCTTCCATCTGAAGTAAATCTTCATTATCTATGTTGAGCATGGCATCAACGCTTGAGATTTCGTTTTCTTCCATAAAATATTCAAGTTCTGGACTGATACTCTTTTCAATAATTTCCTTCACAATATAAAAATTAAAATAACCTCAACAATTGGGACTTTAGTAAAAACAAGCGGCGTGGGACATCAATAAATCAGCCACAGAGGTACCGCCAAGCACCCATTGCACCAATAAACTGAGCCCACGCCTTGCGTGGGCGAACAGTATATTTTCTGGTGCAATTCAAAAATTTGGCGGTTTTCCGTGGCACAGTAAATAACTTTCGCTACCTATATGTTAAAGAGTCTCAAACTCTTTTTTTTCAAGAAACAAATTTAGACATTATTCAACAAGTATCATAATTCCATTCCACTTTAAAAAACTTTTTTTCGCTTAACCCTTAATATCATTGACTTCAATGGGGGGTTGCGCAACCCTAGCAACTGTTTTGGTATTGTTCTTTTTTTTCTCTTTGCTTCCATAACCAAAACCTCAAAAAAAATGGCAGTAGAAATAATAACTCGCGAAGACCTAGATCAATTTCGCTTGCTTCTCCTAAAAGACATCACCGAAATATTAAATTCCAAACCAGATCATTCCAAAAAATGGCTCAAAGCCAAAGAAGTCCGTGAACTACTTAAAATTTCCCCATGCACACTCCAAAACCTTCGAATCAATGGATCACTGACATTCACCAAAATTGGCGCCACGCTTTACTATGACAATACCGACATCGAAAAACTGCTCAACAAAAACAAAATTGCTGCATTACCAACACTTTTCAAATAACCCCATCAAAACTTAATCCAAAACTACCCGATTTACCAATAACCAACAACCAATAACCGACACCCCCTATGAACTACATCAAACACCTAACAGGTTTCTTTGACCGGGTCTCCGAGGATTGGACACTCAATCCTACCCATGTCAGTTTATACATTGCATTATTTCATTACTGGAACACCAGCCGCTTTCAAAACCCAATTAGCTTAACACGAGGTGAAGTGATGCGAATAAGTAAAATCAGTTCAAAGGCAACCTATCACAAGTGTATTAAAGATTTAAATGACAAAGGCTATATAAAATACGAGCCTTCAAATAACCCATTCAAAGGCAGTTTGGCAACCCTTTTTGATTTCTCGGACTATCTCAAACCAGTTCAAAAAAAAGCCATCTCTCCTAAAAAAAATTTACCAAATAATGAACTAGTAATGAACAAGCAGGGGACAAGTAGTGAGACAACTACTGGTACAAGCAATGAACAAGCTCTGGTATCTTCTATAAACAATACAAACATTACAAACAATTCAAACGTTCAAAACGATTTAAACTTGGAAGAGCAAGCAAAAAATTTTGAAGAAATAAATAATTCCGATTTAAAAAACAAAAATTTAGAAAAAGAAAAAAGTTCCGCCAAAAAAGAAAAAGAAATGCAGGAACAATTTCTTTTCGAAAATCAAAAATCATTTTCTCCGGCATTCGCCGACTACAATGCGAAGCAAACAGAAAACAGTCGGCAAAAAAGTTCCACAAAAAAAGAAAAAGAGGGTGTGCCAACCATCGAAGAAGTCAAATCTTATTTCCTCCAACAAAACTTCCCCGAACTCGAAGCCAATAAATTTTTCAATTACTTCTCCAGTGTTGGCTGGTTAGTAGGCGGAAAAATCCCGATGGTCGACTGGCAGGCTGCAGCTCAAAATTGGCTGCTCAACGCTCTCAAATTCAAAACCTACGAAAAACCACCAGACCGCGCCAAACACCTCAACACCGAAAACGACAAAGACTATGGGGAACCCCTCTAACCCAGAACCGATTGAACAAACGATTCCAAATCCCCCTTGAGAAAGCAACCGACAACCGACAACCAATAACCGACAACCCTATGTCCCAATACGACTACCTCGAAGTAACCCTATGGCTTGAAAAAAAAGGCATGGAAATCTATGGCAACCATTTCAAGATCCTTGAAACGGATTATGCCATCATTCACAAACTCATTGCCTATTTCCTCAAAGATGATAGCACCTGTTTTCAATTAAACATCGATCTCAATAAAGGCATTCTTCTCTCGGGTCCCGTTGGTATAGGCAAAACATCCCTTATGAATCTTATGAAAAATTTGGCCCCAATGGATCACAAATTTTTCGTAAAACCCTGCCGCGACATCAGTTATGAATTTATCCAGGAAGGTTACGAAATAATCCAAAAATACAGCAAAGGAAAGCTCTATCCCGACCCCAAAAACATTTGTTTCGATGATTTGGGCACCGAAAACAACATCAAATACTACGGTAACGAATGCAATGTAATGGCCGAGATATTACTCTCCAGATACGACCTGTTCATAGCCAAGAAAATCATGACCCACATCACAACTAACCTTTCCGCTTCCGAAATAGAAACCACTTACGGCAACAGGGTTCGCTCCCGCCTCCGAAGTATGGTCAACCTAATAGCCTTCGACAAAGCCACAAAAGACAAACGCTAACCACCTTTTAGCTCCCCCATTAGGAGGCCGAGCGTTAAAAAACAGTCCGGTGGACTGTTTTAGCGAAGGAGCCAGCCGGCGCAGAGGCAAATAATACCGATTAAATAACTAAACATAACCCATTGCTAAAAAGCCATAACTCATAAACAATAACCCTTAAATGAATACCCATGAAACCCAATCCAAAAACAAAGCCCCATTTCAACACCCAGAAAAACCCCAAAAATCCTCGCAACAGACTCCGCACCCGAAAACCGGACCGAGTGTTAAAAAACAGTCCACTGGACTGTTTTAGCGAAGGAGCCAGCCGGCGCGCAGGTAACGTATAGCAATTAACCGTTTAACCCCTAGTCTCCTGTTCCCCCTTTAGGGGGCTAGGGGGTAACTCATAACCGATTAACCCCTAACCGATAACCCACAACCGATAACCCAAACCCTATGAACGCAACAATAGCAAATTTCTGGAACCACTTCAAAGAAAACAATTTTGTTTTTCGTCTAATGCCCGATATCCCAAAAGAGGAACTAGAAAAATACTTCGGGAAATTACACGAGCTCCTCTACGAATACAACAAAGATCTTGGCGTCATTATAACAAACGGCAAAACCAAATCCGAATTGATCATTACGGCCAAAGGCAATCCCTATCTTTTCAAAGATGTCGAACTATTGGTACATTATGCACCAACCATAAAACCCTGGATAATAACAGCCTTTCTCCAACCAGTTGGAGACATCGATGAAATCGAAAAAGGAACCGACAAACCATTGGAATACTTTGGTATCAGTTTAAAAATAAGTCAAATGTATTTCATACCCCTCGAAAACAGTGATAACCCAAATCGTTTGGGGCTCAGAATTTACCTCAAAAATTACATCGTTCACAAAGACAATCCAAGATTAAAAGAAGCAGTATACACAATTATCGAACACCTCGTCGGAGAAAAAGCTTTTGCAAACGACATCAACTTTATTGAGCTCGTGCAATTAACAACCGACACCCTAAAACCGCAACCCATAGATCTCTGCTATCTACAAGATTACCTAAGAGAATTCAATGAGCCAATCCTATAAAAAAAAGTATCCAACAGTAAAACCAAAAAAAATTAACCAACCACCCCTTCCAAATTCCCCCTTTAGGGGGCCGAGCGTTAAAAAACAGTCCAGTGGACTGTTTTAGCGAAGGAGCCAGCCGGCGCACAGGCAATGAATAATAATTAACCGACAAACATACAACCGATAACCGAAAACCGAAAACCCATGATCCGCAACCTAAAACCCATCACCCAAAACTCCAAGAAAAAAATCACCAGCTTCTGGAACTACGTTCGCAAAAACGAACAAGAAATATTTAACGGACTCCTTCTTGGTCTCAACTATGACCAAATACTGGAGCAATTCTATAAAAAATTGAGCTATATTTCTAAAGCAATGATTTTTTTAATTAAAATCCCGGAAAACGACCAGGAAAAATACACCATCATTTTCTGTTGCCGCGGCTATCGAAAAATATTTTCCAAAGCCATTGCTTTAGAAGAACAAGTTCCCCAAATGGAGAAATTTACTGCCCAAGCTTTTGTCCAACCATTCGAGGAGGTTACAAAATACAAAAACGGTACAGATGAACCATTTGAATTCAATGGATGTGACATCAAAATCAGCGAAATGCAAATGTCTTTAGAAGATTACGATATTGCCAGAAAGCAATTAAAAATCAATATTTACCTTCCCTTTTACAATGAAATAAAAGAATATAAAAACCTGGAAAATGATATTCATTTAATTGTACTGTTTATTCTTGGCGAAATGGCTTTCTACAAACATATCCGAGAAATCAAGCTCCACCCAATGCCCTTGGAACCAGTAGGCCTGTTAAGCCTCATAGAACTTCCCGATTTCATTGACTATCTCTATCAAATCAACTCCAGACGAAAAACAAGAAAGGTTTAAAAATACTTGAAATTTAAAGTCATTATTTCCTCTTCTAAAACCATGACAAAAAAAATAATTCACTAAAATGAGGAAAACCGTAAAATAATTCCATTCAGTCCACTTAGCTTTGAAAAAATCAATCATATCCCCACTTTGAAAGTAGTGTGATTTATCAACGGAATTTGTTGATAACAAAAATCTTACACTACTTTCAAATTGTGTATTTTTAGATTCTCAAACAAAAGTGTCACCAATGTTTTTATTCCAGCCCTCAGTCCTCAAGAAATATTTAAACCAACAAGATTCTGCCTTAGTCCAAAAAGCCTATAAAAAATACACCAAGTATTTTCACAATGCGGCCATTCAGGAAAACATCCGCAACAGCAAGGAGGAACAATTCTTGCGAGAATTATTTGTGGACATATTGGGTTATACACTCAATCCAGCGGCTAACTTTAATTTTACCACGGAACTCAAAAACATAAAAGGAGCTAAAAAAGTTGATGGGGCCATCCTAAAAGAAGGAAATGCTCTCGGTGTAATCGAACTAAAGGGTACCAACACGAAAGATGAGTAATGAATTCTACATACAAGAGCAACATAGAAGAGTTGAAAAAATATATAACAAAAAAAAACACTCAAATTTCATAAATAAAAAAGGACTAGCAGATTGGTATACAACTGAGCTCAGGAAAAATGATTGTAAATGCTATTATTGTGAAACTTCAATATTTGATATTATTAAATTAATAAACCTTTATAAAGTAAAAACTAGAGCTGTTAAAGGCAATGGAGTTAGAGGTCCTGTCTTAGAAATTGACAAAAATGATAATATCTATTCAAAAGAAACTTGTGTATTAGCTTGTTATTATTGCAATAATGATAAAAGTTACACATTGGATAAAGAAGAATATAAACAGCATTTTGGTGAAAATAGAAAACGTTTTTTTGACAAATTGTTACAGGAGGTGTTGCAAACTAAAGAAGATAAGAATTAAACCAAAAAAGTGTAGTATTAAATACAAAAAGAAGCATATTATGATAAAATATCTTGAAGAATTATTGTACGAAAAAACAAAAGAAACGCAAAGTGCTATTTTATATGCCCAATGGAATTATGATAAAAAAGTTATTCCTTCCGCACTTAATGCCGTTTCTAATATATTTCCTCATTATAGTTTGCATGATGAATCACACTCAATAACTATAATTAACAACATAGTGAGAGTTCTCGGAAAAGAAAATATGGTAAAATTATCTGCAATAGATATTTGGCTAATTTTAGAAGCTTCTTATAATCATGATATTGGTATGGTTGTATCGAGTGAAGAACTTTTAAAAACAATTGAGTCTGATAAATTCATTAGCTTTTTTAAAGAGCTACTTCAAGATACAAAAAATAGCCTCTATGAATTTGCAAATCAATTTAATATTATTGAAAATAAAATACGTTCTAAAGAAGATGTGTATAATTTAGAATTAAACGACAGTATCAAGTTTATACTAGCAGAATTCTTTAGAAGAACACATGCTGAACGTTCAGTCGACATAATAATAAATCCATTAGGAGAACTTTCAATTGCTTCACCTAGAGGTGTAATTCCTGCAAGGATAAATAGGATTTTGGCAAATATCTGTTCTTGTCACACGAAAAATTTTGAGGATGTGATGAAACTTCCTTTTTCTGAAGTAGGTATAGATATTGAAGATGCTCATCCTCGATTTATAGCTTGTTTACTTCGAATTGGTGATTTACTTGATTTAGATAATAATCGGTTTTCTGATGTGATGTTAAGAACTCTAACAAAAGTTCCAATTGATACGTTGAATCATAAATCAAAACATTTATCAATAGAATCTTTCAGGGTAGACAAAGAAATAATCGAAATTACAGCAAACTGTAAAGATTATGATGTGGCTAACATAACTCAGCACTGGTTTAATTATTTGAATTCTGAGATAACCGAGCAAATGATTCGTTGGAATAAAATTGTTCCTTTCAAAGAGTTGGGGTATTTACCATCAATTGGAAAATTAGAAGTTATATTAGAAAATTATGATTTGATAGACGGAAAGAACAAACCAAAATTTTCTGTAGATACAGACAAAGCTTTAGCATTATTACAGGGAGCAGGAATTTATGATGGTGCATATCAATGTATTCGTGAAGTTTTACAAAATGCAGTGGATGCGTCTTTAATTAGAATCTGGTTAGAACATTTTGAATCGAGTGATTTTTCAACACCTCAAAGCAAAGATTTTATTAGTCTAATTAATGATTATCAAATTATTATAAATATTAATGAAAAAGAAATTGAAGGTGATTTTAAATGTTGGGAAATAGAAATAAATGATAAGGGCACTGGGATTTCTAGTACTGATTTAAAATTTTTAATGAATACTGGAAGTTCATCTAAAAATAGTGAAAGAATAAATATCATTGAAAATATGCCTGCATGGCTAAAACCGTCAGGAACTTTTGGCATAGGCTTTCAAAGTATTTTCATGTTGACAGATTTAGTAACTATTGAAACAAAAAGTTTCTTTGATGAAGAGTTTCGAATAATTGAATTAAATAGTCCAAGCTCTAAAAAGAATGGAGATATTTTAATTCAAAAGAAAAAGACAACGCACGCTGTTAAACCTGGTTCAAAAATTTCATTCATTCATAAAACTAAAGCAATTCCAGATGGATATATCGTTAATTTTGGAACAAATGCTGAAAGAGTTGTGACAAACTTTGACCCTTTTTCAAATGAATCAATGGATGTTGAAATAGCGAAAATAGTAGATGAAATATTTGATTTTGCTGATAAGAGCTACATTCCAATAAAATTATTTATTGATAATGAAGAAATTAAAATTTCATCACTCGAAAATAAATTTGATTATTTCGATCCTGAAAATTCTCTTGAAATTAAAATTCATTGTGGAAATGAAAAAAATGGATGGAATTTATTAACATACTACAAAAATCAAAATACAGAGAATCGTTTGCGTCAAGAATTTGATGCTTTGGGATTTGAAATTAATATCCATAAGGATAAAGCATCCGAAGTACTAACTTTGAATCGGAATAAAATAAAATCGGAATATTCTAAAACGCTAAGCAGTGATTTTTATAAATCATCTTTTAAAATTATCAGTAAAAATTTCGATGATATTTTTCAAACTGAAGAGGAAAAATCTATCGGCAGTATGTTTCTAAATTTTTATAAAGAATTAAACGAAATAAAAGACATTGATATCTCACAATTTAATCACTGGGAAAATTTTGAAGTTGATTTAAAAATCAAAGGAATTGATGCTAAAAAGAAAATGATTGATTTACTAAGAGAATCTAAAAAAATATTCATTAAAAACAATCCCAAACGAACATTGACAAATGACGATGAATATGATTTTATCGATTCAGAACTATCAATATCACTTTCTAACCTAAGACCTTCGTTCGCTTTTACTAAATTTTTTCTATTGAAAATAGGTGAATATTTTAAGGCTGTTGAATCAAAAATAGATGCACCAAACCAGTCAAGAACTATAATTTATTCGAAAGAAAAACAAGGTAGTCCTATACAAGACGAAGAACTTTTAATTATTCTAAAAAATACAACCCAACACAGTGCAAGAGTTACTATTCCATGTCTTGAAAAGTATTTTGATTTAAGAATTAACGATGATTCTCATACTCCTTACCTTAGTCATTACACTTTAGACGGTAATATTTATTTCCCCTTTCCTAAAATGTTATCGCCATTCATAAAACAAACAAATGAAGCTGATCAAAGTATTTTAAAAGAAGAGATAAATGATAAGCTCATTGATTGGGTTTACGATAATCGTTTTATTACAGAAACAACGAGGCAACAAATTATAGAGGCATACAAGTTATTTTGTAATGATAATGATATTAGTTTAATTAATTCTGAAGAAACAAAGTAATCAATAACCACGGCCACCACTTCACGAGCAAGTACAAATCGTAGCCTAGTTGGAGGAGTTAATGACGTTTTGTGATGGTTTAGAGCAAAGTAGGAAGGAAAGCCAAGGATATAATGAAATCTTGTTGCAGTAGGTTTTGAAAGAGGCATTATATACAAATGAAAAAGTGTAACTAAAAAGTAATAATTATGAATAAAGAATTTTTGCTTGAGCAAGTAATATCTGAATTAATGGATAATAAAAGTTCATTAGTGGGCCCTTTGATGAAACTTCAATATTTTGCAACAAGGACAGGTAATACTAAGTTATTAGAATTTGTATTATCTGAATTAAACGGTTATAAAGGAAAAGAAATTTTACCTGATTATCGAACCTCATTAGCATTTATAAATGTAGATATACAATTTGGAAATAATAAACACTTTGATTTGGAAATCCCTATTGAGATGATCGATGGAAAACATAAAAATTTATTTCGTCAATTCACATTACCAGAAGCAGTTTCAGTACTGGAACAAATGTCTTTAAGTAATGAAGAAAATAAAAACTTAAGTAATTACTTAGCTATTAATTTACCTCTAACTTATATACACTATTTCCAAGATCCCGCCGCTAATTTATACAAAAATCCATATTATAAAGCAAAAGTAGTTGGAGCAAGATTAATGACTAACAAAAATATAATATCAAGAGCATTAGTATCAGTGCGCTCTAGATTACTAACATTTTGTTTAGAAATTGGAAGTGATTTTGGATACGAAATTTCAATTGAAAATTATAATAAATCTCAAATTTTGAATAATCAAAAAATTACAAATTATATGACAACAATAATTAATAATAATGGCGATGGTAATATTGCAAGTACAGGGAATAATTCCATTATTAATGCCAACATTACAATTAATAAGGGCAACAAACAACAACTTGTAAAAAAATTAGAAGAACTTAATATAGATGAGGAGGACATAAAAGAAATAATTCAAATTATTGAAGAAGAAGAATCAACAATTATTGAAAATATTAATTTAGGTGACAATACTATTGACTGGATAACTAAAGTTTCAGGGAAAGCATTAAAAGGTGTTGGATCAATTGCAAAAGAGGTTACTTCCTCATTACTCGCAAATCTTTTTTTACAATATTTTGGTATTCCAGCAATTAGTTAATTGGTACTAACTTTTAAACAAAATTTCAATTATGGCTAATTATGATTTTTCAACACTTAACAGTTCCGATTTAGAAGAACTTGTTTGTGATTTATTAAACCTTGCCCAACCTGAAGGTTCAATAATAAAATATAAAACCTTTAAGGATGGAAAAGATAAAGGAATAGATTTTATATATTCAACAGCGAAAAATCTTTATGCGCAAGTTGGCCAGGTCAAGCATTATTACAGAACAGGTTATGATGGGTTGTACAAGGTTTTAAAAGATACAGAGGTAAACAATGTTAATATATTAAAACCAAATAAATACATTGTTGCTACTTCGGTAGATTTGAATGTTGCTAATACAGAAGCTATAAAAAAATTATTTGGAGTGTATATTAAAAACCTAAATGATATTTATGGAAAAAAAGATTTAAATAGATTAATTGAAGAAAATGAAGGAATATTAAATTCTCATTACAAACTTTGGCTATCTGATTTTTCAATATTAACCAAAATATTGAATTCGCATTTACAATTTAGATCTTCCGATTTAATAAATGATGAACTTAAAAAAAGAATTAGAATTTATGTAAAAACGTCATTGTTTGAAGATACTCGCAAAGCATTAGAAAAAAATAAGTTTGTTGTAATAACTGGCGAACCTGGTGTAGGAAAAACAACTTTAGCCGAAATGTTAATTTATGAATACATAGCTAACGAATATAATTTAACGTATATAATTGATGATATTAGAGAAGCCGAACAAGTGTTGGTTCCTGATAATTCAAAACAAATAATCTATTTTGATGATTTTTTGGGAAGTACAGAAGTTGAGATAAATAAGGCTAAAGGAAGTGAATCAAGACTAATAAATCTATTAAGAAGAGTTGCTAAATATGAGAATAAGTTTGTTGTTTTAACTACTAGAAATCATTTATTAAATGGTGCAATTATTAGTTCTGAAAAATTAGATCGATTTAATATTAAAACTAAAACAAGTTTATTAGAACTCAAAGAATATAATGTAGAATTAAAAAAGCAGTTGCTAAATAATCATATCGAAGTTTCCGATTTAAGAGAAGACTTAAAAGATGTATTGCTAAACAATGATATTCAAAATTTCATTTCAAATCATAATAATTTTACACCTCGCACTGTTGAATTTATTTGTGATAGTATAAAAATAAACCATTATGAACCTGAAGCATTTAAAAGTTTCATTAAAACTAGTTTTAATAAACCAGAAATTATTTGGACTCATGCTTATACAGTTCAAATCAATGAAGATGCTAGACTTCTTCTACATACATTATTAAGTTTTGGGCAATCTGCAAATATTCATGAACTAGAAGAAGCTTTTTTAACTAGAGTTCAATATGAAGTAGAAAAAAATAATAAGAAAATAGAAATGTATGCTTTTAGAAATGCATTTAGAAATTTAGATGGTAGTTTTATTATTATCAAAAATACTTGTGAAGTTCATTTCATAAATCCTTCAATAATTGATTTTCTCAAAAGCTTTATTAGAAAAGATAAAGTGGAAATTAAAAAAATTGCAGAATCAGTAAAATATGTTTCTCAATTAACAGAAAGATTATTTTCATTAGGGAGTGCAGGTATTAATAAAATGCCAGAAAGCTTGGAAAAAAGATTACTTACCGATTATCATTCTTTTGTAAGCAACAGTAATAGTGACTATGATTTAATTCAATTAGCTTTAGTAATTTATAAATACATTGATAATGTTGACAAAGAGGAAGTTATTTGTGAAATAATTGATAGTATCACAGAATGGGAAGCATTATATCAAGACTATTCTTTAAACTCACATTTTAAAGAATTTATGGTTTCAGTTAAAGACAATGAAAATATTAATTCTGTTTTACAAGAAAGAATTGAAGAAATTGTTTCTGAACTGTTTAGAGGTCAGACAGACATCAATGAAGCTATAGATTTGTTAGCTGAATTGATTAAAAGTTTTGATATTGATTTTAATAAATTAGACACAACAAATATCATTAATCATTTAGATGATTTATTTAGTGAAAATGTTTTTGACGAAACGGAAGATCTAAAAGATTGGATAACTGATGAAGGCGAAGCATATGATAAAAGGCGTGAATTTGAAGACTTTAATGAACGTCTTAACCTTCTTGGTCTAGAATACAAAGCAGATTTAAGCGAATTTGACATTGATTGGTATGAAATAGCTCGTGATAACGATTTTAGAAGAATGATGGAGAAAGATGATTAATATAACTTTCCAAAATTCCGCGGCTATCAGAAGTCTTCCATAAAACACAAACATTCGTAAAAGTACAGATTGTTCTGGCGAGGTCTCCTGCGTAGAACCAGAACAATATGTACAATGCTGAAAAACAAGAATCAATAATCTAAATTCAATTAAAAATGAAACTATCAAATATTACTTTTCTAGAAGAAAAAAACAATGATTACGTTGTGATGAATTTAATAAGTGGAAGTGAAGAAATTAAAGCTTTTTTAATGACTTTTGGCTCAATTGAAAATGACAAAATAATTGATTTCCAAAATTTTTCATATAACATTGAAGAATTTAGATTAGTATTGGTAGACAATGAATTTTTGAATCTTGATTTCTATTTGAAAAAGATATACTTCTAAACCCGCTCGCGCAGATTTCTAATCCGTGCCCACCCCAATAATCAACTACATTCAAAACCTATTTTCAGTTTGTTACCCAAGCTCAAAATCTCCCCCCCATTCCTTAACCTCTCCCTAACCCCAAATCCCATTTTTTTCCTACCTTTACTTTCCAAACCCCAAACCTCCCCAAAAATGCGCCTATTCAAAAAAACTACCCAAACCCTATTTTTCCTTTTCACTTCAACCATACTACTGGCTCAAACAACGGTAAAAGAAAAAGACTATACCCTCAAATATTCCACCAACAAAATCGGAATCCAATTTGAGAACACCACCACCGAAATCAAAGCTTTCGATGCCTTCACCAACAACGAAGTTAGCATCGAAAAAGACAGCACTGCAGCAAACGGCTTCAACCTCAAAAACATTCCCCCTGCACAAATCCTAAAACTGCAATACACCACCACCGGAACAAACGCCAAAACAACGACCAAATACCTGGCAACACAATCCCAATCTTCCGGTGCAATCAATGTCTATTTCAACAACCCGGTAAACACCACCTACGCCCAAACCCAAAACGCAGTCAACTTGTCCAATACGCTCGACGACAAACTAATCGAATACATCAATGCCTGCACGACAACCTTGGACATAGCCATCTACAATTCCTATTCTCCTTCCGAAACAACCGGCATAGCAGGAGCCATAAATGCTGCCTATGCGAGGGGCGTTCAAGTCCGTATCATTTACGACGGTAGTACTTCCAGTGTGATGATTCCGCTTATCAATCCCGCAATCCCTACTTTGCCAAGCCCTCAAAGCAGTGCCTATGCAATCATGCATAACAAATTCGTAATCTTCGATGCCAACCACGCCGACCCAAACCTCCCTTGGGTTTGGACAGGTTCAACCAATTGGACGGTGGCGCAAATAGATGGCCCAGACCAAAACAACGCCATGGCAATCCAGGATCAAGCCTTGGCCTTGGCCTACAAATTGGAATTCGAGGAAATGTGGGGAAGCAGCACCCTGACACCGGACTTGGTGAATTCAAGATTTGGCCCATACAAAACCGACAACACACCCCATACTTTCATCATTGGCGGCAAAACCGTGGAAAGCTACTTCAGCCCCAGCGACGACACCAACACCCACATCATTTCCACTATCAACACGGCAAACTCCGACATCGACATAGCCACAATGCTAATCACCAGAACCGACATAACCTCTGCCCTGTTGGACAAATTCAATTCCGGCCTAACCAACATCAATTTGGTGGTCGACACCCAAAACCCAACCGGCAATCAATTCCTGACCATACAAGCAGGCTTGTCACCAAACCACGCAGTAAAATCGTCCTTCTCCGGAATTATGCACCACAAATTTATGGTAGTCGACAATTTCGACCACACCTCAGATCCATTGGTTCTTTTAGGTTCCCACAACTGGAGCTCCGCTGCCCAAACCAAAAACGACGAAAACACCCTAATCGTCCACGATGCCAACATCGCCAACCAGTACTACCAATCCTTCGCCTACCTATACCTTCAAGCAGGCGGCCTAATAACCAATCCACTGTCTGTAAGTGACAATACTTGGGCATCAAATTGGAGCATCTATCCAAACCCCTCCAACGGCATTTTCCATATCCAAAATAATTCCACCAGCGCATCCCAAAACACGACCCTAAACATCATCGATATCCTGGGCAGAACTATTTTAACAAAAACCTATAACCCAAACTCTCCTGAAACCATCGACCTATCCAACAACTCAAAAGGTCTCTATTTCATCCAACTTCAAAACAAAACCCAATCCACAAACTTCAAAATCTTGAAGCAATAATAGCTTTCACTGTGTAAAATATCCTTATAAAAACTTCTTTTTCAATTAAATTAGGATAATAAATAGCAACTCAATTACCCTAAATTGATAGTAATAAATTAATGTTTTGTAGTATTTTATTTCATTAAGTATTAATTATATTTGTTCAAGTTATTTTTTAAACAAAACACTTTATAAACGATAATAATGAAAGCTTTCTTATACCTAGCAATACTTGTCGCATTTGCCTCCTGTTCCAAAGAAGAAGAAGAGGGACCAACTGTCGAAGAAGTTCAAAAAAAGGCAAGTGTTTCAATAATTTTGCCCCTTAAAGACCGAGATTATTCATCGCACAATAATGGTATTTATGGTGTATTTGAAAACCCTTCTGACCAAAAAACTTTTAAAGGAAAAATAAAACTTTCCGATACTTTGATGGTGGCCAATACCGACTTGAAAATTAAATGGCGTAGTAATATTGATGGTGAATTGTTTGTGGGTATTCCCAATGCTAAATTCGAGAGCAATTTTACCACCTCATTAACCAAAGGATTGCATAAAATATATTTTGAAGTTTATTTAGGGGATAATCCTAAAGTAATACAAAAGGATTCCATAACGATTTCAAATGTGGTCAAGTTAGAAGCAACTCCCTATAAAGGAAGAATGATGAAGTTGAACTGGTCTAAATATGAAGGAACCGGCTTTGTATCCTATTTAGTATACAACGACAGTAACACTCCATTAGCTGAGATAAAAGACATCAACACACTACAATACGACTATTCCGAAATCTACGAATTATCTAAAGAACATCACTACCAAGTGGTGGTCAAAACAAATAGTCCTGCTTTGATAAATGAAACATTAGGTAGCAACATAGTAACTAAGATAACGGGGGATTTTATTTCGTTTCCGTATTACGTTAGAAAAATGGTAAAAGACCCCACTCGACATAAATTATATGCAATAGCAACACCAAAAGATTTAGATGAAATCCCAAATAAATATGGTATTGTAATTATTAACACCGATACTTTCACAATTGAATCTCATATACTAACCACAACTAGATTTACAGATTTATCTGTCTCCCCTGATGGGCAATACTTATATTTAACCCAACGTCATGTAGATCTAATTACAAAAGTCAATTTAAATACGTTTAGTTCAAGCATCATTTACACGCATACTGGTGGTGCAGGTTTTGAAAATATTGAAGCCGCTAACAACAATATGTTGTATGCCTATGTCTATTATGATTTGTCTAACATGCAATTGATCAATGCACTGACTGGAGCCTATACAGTAGCTACATCTGGATTTGCACAAGGTGACATGCGTTACAATAGTTCAAACGACACCCTTTATTTAGGTGAAAGTAATACCTCAGGCGGGGATTTATTTATGATCAACTCCTCCAATTTCCTAAGCACTTTAAATGGCTTCACCAAATATGGTGAAGTAGGCTATCCATTTCCTTCTGTAACAATATCAGACGATATGAAACATATTTTTTGGGATAAATTTCAATTAGATAAGAATCTAAGCCTAGTTCGTAAATTTAATACGGTCATACGGGCTTGCAGCCCTTCCAATAAATATCTTGCAGATTGGGGTAAAGTTTATGATTATTCAACAATGAACACCATTTTTAATTTTCCATCTTTTGGCAATTATGAATACTATAATTCAGACACTTACTTTATTGATGACAACACCATTATTACCAATAAGACCTATGATCCAAACGATGGCAGTCCTTCCTATTCCTGTTTTTTCAGAATAAAAATATAATACTATTCAATACTTTATTTTCAACCCTATCCACAACCTTCAAAATCCTAAAGCAATAAATTCTTAGCTAGCAGTTATTCCTTCAACATTCGCATTATGAAAAAACTTCTATATCTCGCACTATTAATCCCATTCATAACCTTTGCACAGCGCAACTACCTCGACGAAGGAAACAAACTATTGAGTCAAGATAAAAACAAGGAAGCGGAGGAACTCTTCAAAGAAGCCATAAAATCAGAAAAAAACAATCTAGTATATCAAACCCAACTTGGATTAGCTTTGACCAATCAAGGGAAATACAGCGAAGCCGAAAAGCAGCTGGATAAAGTCTTGTCCAAAGAACCAAACAACACCGGAGCACTTTGGTATTCAGGAATTAATAATTTTCAAAATGGAAATAACTTTAGAAAAGCGATAATGTATTTCGAAAAAGCATATCCTCTAATTGCCGACACTTCACCCCAGTTTTTCGCGGTCAATTTCTTTATTGCAAAATCATACAGAAACTTGCTCTATACCGAAGGTCTAACCTACGATGAAACAAGCCGAATGCTGGAAACTTCAAAAGAATATGTAAAACTGCAACCAGACGCAACCGATGCAGCCCAATTTTCTGCTTTCATAAAATATGTAGAAGAAAATCGATTCCCGCCAAATGTAAAAATTTGGAGAGTCATAAAAGGAAACTAATTGACAAACTAAAATTTGGTAAACAACAGCTCCCTGCTTAAACCACCCATTTAATAACCAATATTATATTTCAAATGAAACCTATACTACGATTATTCACAATTCTTGCTTTTATCGGAATTTATTCTACTGTAAATGCTCAAAATTCAGAATTATTAAATGGCAAATGGATTTTCAAAGAAGCTACAAATAAAGGAATAGATAAACTCGGAAGAGAAAGTTTGAAATCAGATATAATCAATAAATTGACTTTTGAATTTAAAAGCAATGGCGACTTTGTAGCTTTTGCTTTTGGACAAAACATGAATGGTAAATGGGCATTTAATATTAATAATTCCAAATCCATAATTTTAGATACAGGAACGGAAAAATTTGAGTTATTAATTCTTGAATTAACTGAAAATCGATTGGCATTAAAAATAGGTCTTGGAGAATTTTTAATGAAAAAAATCTAAGAACATCCTATAATCAAAAATCAATCCTCTATGCGCTTAACCCATAACGTCTCTTTCAAGTTCCCCCTTTAGGGGGTCAGGGGGTCACTCCCCACCATTTCTTCTACACAAATAACCTTTATACGAAAAGTAATAATCCCCTCAATAAATATTTTTTCAAAATATTTCACCCAAATGAGGAAAACCGTAATCTATTCTAATTTACACTTTCTAACTTTACATATATTTGAGAAAATCAGAATTTTTTAGTAACAATTTTATTAAAAATAATTATGGCAGTGTATAAATTAAAAGCAAATGGTAATTATGGCAATATGCCAAAAAATTATGAATTTCAAGTAGTTTCAGCCACAACTCCAACTCCAGATTTTAAAGATATTGAAAAAGCAATAGAACGGCTTGGCTTTAACTCACAAGCTAAATCATACAAAAGCTCTGGAAATTTTGAGGTGAAAAAAATTTAAATATAATAAATACTCTTTACGGAATAACATTCCTCACTTTCCAATTATCTAAAACTTAATTTAAAATACAGATATGGTATATAATAAAAATTTTGAAGAACTACTAAAAACATTACCTGACAATGAATACGTGGGTTTAGGTAATCCTAATGCAAAAATCTTATTTATTGGCAAAGAGGCTGGCACTGACATTGGAACAGAAATATTTCACGGAAACACAAAATCTTGGAAGGTTAAAGAATTCGATTATTCAAAAAGGTATATCCCCATAGAACCTCATTTGCGAAACCTAAACCATACTTGGCAGCGATATCAAAAACTTTATGACAAAATAGTTTCTAAACTTTGTATAATTGACGATAACCCAAAAAAAGACAAGTATGAAATTACTTTCTTAGAAAATATTTTTACAACTGAATTTAGCAATATGCCAGCTAAAACAACTAATACAGCTAAAAAACAAATTGATTTTAGAACCGAATTAGAAAAAAGAAAGCTTGCATTTTTTAATACTAATTTCATTGAACAATTTTCGATAATCGTAATTTTTGCTAATGACAGTAATTATATTGAAACATATTCTGGCGAAGTTTCTAAATTGTTCAAAGTGAAATTTGATTACATATATGATTATCCTGGTAGAGATAAAATATGGATTCATTCTGGAATTCATTCTGGATTTAATCCGAAATTGTTAATACATACAAGGCAGTTGACAAATAGTATTTCAAAAGACTTGTTGGATAGTATCAGTGAAATTATTACGAATTTCATCAAAGCTAACTCATTAAATTTGTAACAACTCGCTATGTACTCCATTACTTGCCCATTACGTATCGACCAATAGTTAACCTTCATTCAAAAAAAACTAACAATATGAATTTTAAAGAAGAAATAGAAAATTTTGTAATTATTGGGTTTAAAAATAACAACATTCCTCTAATTACAAATAGCAAGCACAATTTTGTACTTAAATGTACAACGGAAAATTTCATAACCTTACCGCCAATAAATTTTAAATATCATAGGTGGGCTGGAAGTTTAAAAAGTTCTCAAGCATTTGCTTATAATGTTTTTTCGGGCATTAATAATTCTACTTTACAATTTGAATTCCCTATGGAAGTTTTTGATAGAGATGCCCAAATTGATGTTAAGTTTGAAGATTTGAAATCCCAAACAATTGAATTGTTTGAGGTTAAAGCATTTGAAATTAATAGCATAAGTAAAAATAGAATTTTGTTTGAACAGAAATACTTTACTAAAACAGAATACAAGCGTTCTGATATAGCTGAACAATTTATGGGATTTATTAAAACTGTTATAAAAAAATATGAAAATCAAAACATCTATGGTGGAGGAATAAAGCAACTGTGTAGTCACTTACTCGGAATTATAAATATTATGAATAAGCCCCAGTATATAAACAAGAAATTTAAACTCTACAGTTTTTGCTTAGACAATCCATTCTATAATAAATTTGAACAAAATGTAAGTAACTATAAAGAAACTCTAATTACTTTTAAAAACCTTGTAGATGAATTTTTGCAAGAAATTAAAGTTGATGACCGTGTGGAATATTGTGGTTTTATTTCTGCAAGTGAATACATTATTAAAAACAAAAATTTATTAGGTAAAGAAAACTATGATTATGTACTGAAAAGATACATATCTAATAATTTCCAATTCCCCCTTTAGGGGGCTAGGGGGCAAACTCTAACCGATTAACCAATAACCGCTTAACCCCCTAACAACATTTTCAATCCCTTTTCCAAAAACACAATATAATTCTCTAACTTTGTTTAAATCTAATACTTCGAATTATGGAAAATAGAGAATTTGATTTTGATGAACCCATTATATTCTGTGCACACAATTTAGATATTGGCAACCCAAAGAAATTAGCCACTGAATTAGCAAAAAGATTAGGAGTAAACATCAATATCTTGAAACTAGGTGGTGAAGTAATGGAGACGATTACAATTCCAAACGCAACTAGCACTAAAAATCTAAATATTCTAAATCCCAAATACGACAAATTCTTCAAATACGCCTTAGAGTATGGTGATGAAGCCCATGTTATTGCTAATGATTATTTGCAATATTTCTTGCCTGCCAGTGTGGATTATTTAAAACTAATTGAAACACTAAAACAAAAAGAAAGTGCGGACGAAGAATTGGACAGTTTTATTGAATTAAAAAAGTTCGGTGCCACCGAAGTTTACATTGCCAACACAGAGGAAGTAAACCTCACCGACGACGATAAACAAGATTGGTCAAATGTCTTCAAAGTTATTGGTAATCTGGAAAGTCACTTTCTATACAAATTACCGTAAAAATAAACACTACTGTAGTTCCCCTGACATTGCGAACGCAACAGAGTGTCGTGCGGCAATCTGGAGTTAGGGGGTAAACAATTCCCCCTTTAGGGGGTTAGGGGGTTCTTCCCTTCAATTCCCCAATCTCCCTTTTCAACTCCAAAAACATGTTCACGACATTGGCCGTTTCCGGATTCTCTTGTTTGCTGTCATTTCGCCCGATATTGCACTCGTACTCCCAAATTTCGAGAATATCCGAAACCTTGACTTCATAAGCAGGGTAAAAATTGTTGTCTGATGCAACAACCAGGGCATTGGTTTTGTTTTTATTCAAACGCTTGTACACCATGCCTTCGCTTTTGGTAATCAGGATATAAGTTCTGCCATCCTTGACGTCTCCCAACTTTTCAATATACCGCCCGATGATGATGCTGCCATCTTCGTGGGGAGGCATCGAATCGCCTTCAATCGGAAAACCCCTGTACTTGCCTGGCCCCAAAAAAGGCAATGAAATATGTTGCAGGCTTTCGATATATTCGGGATCGGCATAACCATTTAAGTAACCGGCCTTGACTTTTTGGGTGACGACTTCAATAAAATTCTCCCCGTTCGTGTCGACCGTGATAGGCAATACCAATCTATTGTTTTCCAATTGCAATAAATTGTCCATCGGTATTTTCCGCACATCCACGGAAAGCAGTAGGTCAATGCTGATATGATAATAATGGGCAATTTTCTTCAGTATTTCATACGGAGCTTCCGAAGTTCCGTCTTCATATTTCACGTAACGTCCACGCGTGATGAGCAGGCTTTCAGCCAGCTTTTCCTGCGAAATTTTTTTGTGCAGCCGTAGGCTCCTGATATTGTCTGAAAATAACGACATCTTGTTTTTGTTACAATTTGTAACAGCAAATATAAACATTTTTGTTACAACCTGTACTAATTTTGTAACCTAGAAATTAAAGAAAATGACAAGGGCAATTGTACACCTCGATATGAATACTTTTTTCGTCTCCTGCGAAAGACTAACCAACTCTCAGTTGGAAGGCATTCCGTTGATTATTGGCGGTGGTGACCGTGGCGTCGTGGCCTCTTGTTCCTATGAAGCACGTCATTTTGGGGTGCGTTCCGCTATGCCGATAAATATGGCTTTAAAACTTTGCCCTCAGGCCAAAGTTTTGAAAGGCGATATGGAATTATATTCCAAATTCTCCCATACAATTACTGAAATTATTCAGGAAAAAGCACCAGTGGTAGAGAAAGCCAGCATTGATGAATTTTACCTCGACATAACGGGTATGGATAAATTCTATGGCAGTTACAAATGGACAAACGAACTGGCGCAAAAGATCACAAAAGAAACCGGATTACCCCTGACTTTTGCCTTATCGGTCAACAAAACCGTTTCTAAAATTGGAACAGGCGAAGGAAAACAAAAAACGAATTTGGAAATACCGGAACACATGGTGAAACCATTTTTAAACCCTTTATCGATACAAAAGATACCAATGGTGGGCGATGTAACGTTTCGACTATTATCACGCATTGGAATTCGTACAATTCAAACCCTTTCGGAAATGCCGGCTGAGGTACTCCAACAAATGATTGGAAAAAACGGCATCGAAATTTGGAAAAAAGCCAATGGTATTGATAACAATCCCGTGGAACCCTATTCCGAGAGAAAATCAATCTCTTCAGAACATACATTCTCCCAAGACACCATCGATATGGTGAAACTAAAAACCATCCTAATCGGTATGGTCGAAAAACTGGCCTTCCAACTGCGTTCCGAACAATGGCTAACTTCGACTGTTGTAGTCAAAATTCGTTATGCCAATTTCGATACCGAAACCAAACAATGCAAAATAGCCTATACCTCGGCCGATCACATCCTGACCAAAAACGTGATGGAATTATTTGATAAATTATACCAACGCCGAATGCGCCTCCGATTAATCGGAATCCGCTTCAGCGGATTGGTTCGAGGTACTTACCAAATCAATCTATTCGAAGATACCGAAGAAATGCTGTCCCTGTATGCGGCAATGGATAAAATGAAAAGCCGTTACGGTTTTGATGCCGTAATGCGTTGCGCAGGCGCAACCTTCAAACCCAACAATAAAGACGAAATCTTAAAACGATCCCCTAAACTATAAACCATTAAACAACAAACAACAAACAATAAACAATAAACAATAAACAATAAACAACAAACAACAAACATCTTCCCCCTATGTACCTCAACTGCCACTCCTTTCATTCCTTGCGTTATGGCACCATACCGCTGACAGACTTGATACAACAAGCCGTTGCATCTGGTGTGAAAGCTATGGCATTGACAGACATCAACACGGTTACCGGCATTTATGATTTCATCAAAGGGTGCAACGATCTGGGTATAAAACCATTGGTCGGAATAGAATTTCGCTGCAACCATAAATTACGGTATATCGGCTTGGCCAAAAATGCGGAAGGACTGGCAGAAATGAACCGGTTCTTGACCAAGCATAATTTCGAGAATATGACTTTGCCTTTGGAAGCCCCTGATTTTAAAGAGGTATTTATAATTTACCCCTTTGAAAATGTTCCTGCGGCTTTGAAAGAAAACGAATTTGTCGGCATTCGTCCGGAACAACTCATCAAATTATACCTGCCAGAATGGAAAAGCAAACAGCAAAAAATGGTGGTGCTGCAACCCATAACATTCCGCACAAAAAAGGAATTCAACCTCCATAAAATCCTTCGGGCTATCGATACAAACATCATCTTGTCAAAGCTTGTGGAAGACGATTACTGCAAAACGTCCGAAAAAATGCAGCCTTTGGAGGAACTACTGGCAAAATATGAAGAGTTCCCCGAGATAGTGGCCAATACAGAAAAAATAATTCAGGAATGCAATTTCCAATTCGATTTCCAGACTCCTAAAAATAAAAAGTATTATACCAACAATCGAGAAACCGATATGGCGTTGCTGACAACTCTTGCGCATCAAGGATTGGTGTGGAGATACGGCGACAATAATCCCGAGGCAAAAGCCAGGGTGGAAAAAGAATTGAAAGTGATTGACGAACTAAAATTCAGTGGCTATTTCTTGATTACATGGGACATCATCCGCTACAGCAACAGTCGGGGGTTTTTGCATATCGGGCGCGGCAGCGGTGCCAACAGCATAGTCAGTTATTGCTTGGGTATTACCGACATTTGCCCGATAGAACTGGATTTGTATTTTGAACGCTTCCTCAACGTCAACCGCAAAAGCCCACCCGATTTTGACATAGACTGGTCCTGGAAAGAACGGGATACCATTCTCGAATACATTTTCAATCGCTACGGTGCCGATCACGTGGCGTTTTGCGGTACCAATGTGGAATTCAAATACAGGTCAATATTCAGGGAAGTGGGCAAGGTTTTTGGCTTGCCAAAAGAAGAACTGGATAGGTTGGCCAAAAACCCGATGGCTTCACACGACCAAAATTCAGTGGTAAAGTTTGTGCAGGAATACGGAATGATGCTCGAAAAATACCCCAATCAAAGAAGCATGCATTCTTGTGGCATATTGATTTCGGAGGAACCCATTACCAATTATACGCCTTTGGAGATGCCCCCAAAAGGCTTTCCCATTGTGCTTTTCGACATGCACGTGGCCGAAGATATAGGCTTTGAAAAGTTCGATATTTTAAGCCAACGAGGGATTGGACATATTGACGACACTGTTAAGCTGATTCAAAAGAACCGCGGCATCAAAGTGGACATCCGCAACACGGCCCTGTCCAAAAATGAGGCCAAGGCCAATAGCTTCTTGGAACAAGGAAAAACCATAGGATGCTTTTACATTGAAAGCCCCGCAATGCGAGGACTCCTTCGCCGACTCAAATGCGACAATTACAAAACGCTCGTGGCAGCTTCCTCAATAATTCGCCCAGGGGTGGCAAAGTCGGGTATGATGAAAGAATACATTTTCAGGCACAACAACCCCGACAAATTCGAATATTTCCACGATGTTTTTAAGGAACAGCTGGGCGAAACCTACGGCATTATGGTCTATCAGGAAGACGTGATCAAGATTGCCTTGCATTATGGTGGGCTTCCCGCTGCAGATGGTGACATCTTGCGACGTGCCATGAGTGGCAAAGGGCGCTCGTTGGTGGCCTTGCAAAAAGTGAAGGAGGACTTTTTTGTTTCCTGTGCCAAAAAAGGACACCCACAAAAGTTGAGCGAAGAAATATACAGACAAATCGAATCTTTCGCTGGCTATTCATTTTGCAAGGCGCATTCAGGCTCTTATGCTGTCGAAAGTTACCAAAGCTTGTACCTGAAGGCATACTATCCGGTCGAATTTATGGTGGCGGTCATTAACAATCAGGGAGGCTTTTACCGAACCGAAGTGTACATTCACGAAGCTCGGATGTCTGGAGCTACAATACACAATCCTTGCGTCAACAAGAGTGAATACGAAACTTCGGTTTACGGCACCGATGTCTATCTGGGCTTGATGCACTTGGAAGGATTGGAAACTAGAATAGCACACGGCATTATTGCGGAGCGCAAAGAAAAAGGAGAATTCAAATCCTTGGAAGATTTCATAAACCGAATCCCGATAGGCATTGAAGG
The DNA here is from genome assembly GCF_027111315.2 of Flavobacterium limnophilum. Taxonomy (GTDB): domain Bacteria; phylum Bacteroidota; class Bacteroidia; order Flavobacteriales; family Flavobacteriaceae; genus Flavobacterium; species Flavobacterium limnophilum. The sequence continues at coordinate 1,203,038 of NZ_CP114289.2, forward strand.
CATCCAGATCCTGATTTTTATTGGTGCCTTTCGTTTTACGGGCAAAACCAAAAACCAATTGCTGGTCATAGCCCGATTAATCCTGGTAAACTTCAAACCCGAAAACCGCAACCTGATGCTGATTCAAGAACCGGTCAAAGACTATAAACTGCCCGTTCTCGAACGCGCTGCTTTTGAAGACGCCTTCGATGAAATAGAATTGCTCAGTTTTCCAGTCTCCTGTTCGCCTTTCGATTTGTTGCAAACCACCTATAGGGGAAAAGTGATGGCCAAGGACTTGCTCGCTCACCATAAAAAATCGGTAAAAATGCTCGCCTATCTGATTTCCAGAAAACACGTGCCTACCAATAGGGGAACAATGTTTTTTGGCACTTGGATAGACAGCGAAGGAGTATATTTCGACACGGCACATTTTGCCGACAGCCTAGAAAAATATCCGTTTCAAGGCGGTGGCTGTTATTTGCTTTTGGGTAACGTGGAAGTCGATTTCCATTTTCCGACCATCACAGTGCTCAAAATGGCAAAAATGCCCTTCATTCCCGATCCAAGATTTTCAAATACCACCGACAGGCAATACAAAGTCCACCAACAAATTCGGGAAGACGTGAGTATGACAAATCGGGCACCCTATCCACAAGAACACGAAATTAACTTGCCCAGACAGAAAATGATACCCGGATAAAGAAAATCATCATTTTTTTGTCATTTCGACAAAGGAGAACCCGAGCGAAGCGAACAGGCGTAGCAATCACATCAGTTGCTCACATTATGCGATTTCTCCCATTGGTCGAAATGGCAAATAAATCCTTAACTTAATGACATTGCTGGAGAGCCTGTCCCTAACAATTCGGGAGGTGCCCGCAGGGCGGGGTGGTTCCTTCTCCAAAACCTTCCCCCTCCTCTCCAATCCTTCCCACAGCTACTGAAACTAGAAAAATAAAAAAAATAACCTTTACGGTTTCCCGTAAAATCCTTGAACCAAAAGGACTTACTTTTGAAAATAGAAAAAAAACAATAGGATTTTTATCAGTGTTTTCGGTATTAATTTATATATTTGAGGAAATAACAAATGCTACAAATTAGCGACAATCTATCCAATTATGGGTGTATAGGTGCTGCTTGATAGCGAGTATATACAAGTTACCCACAAGCTAACCAGACCAACAAACAATGGCATTAAACAGAGACAATTTCACAACTAAAACAGTAGATATACTTGCTAAAAGAGTCGGATATCAATGTTCAAACCCAAACTGCAGAAAAGCAACAGTCGGACCTAATACTGCGAAAGATAAAGCGACAATAGTTGGAGTTGCCGCACATATTACTGCTGCTTCACCGGGAGGTCCAAGATACAATGGAGTTTTAACAACAGAGCAAAGAAAAGATATTGAAAACGGAATTTGGCTATGTGTCAATTGTTCAACACTAATAGATAAAGATCCAAATGCATTTTCTGTGACAATGCTTTATGATTGGAAAGAATATTCAGAAAATGAAATGAACAAACAATTATTAGGCGTCGAATTAAAAACAGAAAGGCCTTTTATAGAAGCTGACCTAATATGGTCAAATAGCCAAAAGTGGAATAGAGGATATAGCTATAAAAATAAAGAACTTTACGGAAATGTAATTGTTCTTGGCGAAAACAAACCAATAATTATTTGGAATTTGGTTTGGAATTTTAAAATTGCACTTTATAACAATTCAAGATTTCCCGCTTTTAATATAAAAATTGAGCAAATAGGTGGAACGAATTTCAGCTCAATTGATTCATTATCTAAAATAAACAATTTACCACCTTATGCAGACTTAGAATTAAGAGCAAGTTTTGAAAATTATTTCGAAGGAACTCATCTTGAAGCAGACGAATTGATAAAACCGAAAGTACCCGAAATTATCCAAGGACTTCAGATGCGAATGACTTATAATGATGAAAATGGAAAAGAACACGCAACAATATTCACAATTAACGGAGAGGAATTTAACAACGAAAGAATATAAAGCCTGCGGGTAACAGCCATTTTGAGCTAGTTGGAATTTAGTGGAATTACTGTTTCGCATCAAATTTTCGTTAAGTTGAAAACTGAAAGGTTACGAACTTCCAGCCATTTCAAAGCAGAGAAACGTTGGCGGCAATAGCAAGACACATTCCTATAAAAAGACACCTATGAATATCAACGATTTAAAAAACAAAGGAAGAGCAGTTAAAAAATCTCAAATCCGAGGTAGATTTAGAGGTTTTAGAAAAGAAAGATTATTTTACTTGACAGACGGAACAGGCTGGATTCAAAAAGAATACAAATATTGGTATCATTATGAATATAATCCATCAATTACTATTTATGAACATAGTGACAGATATTATTTTGCAATTGACGGTCAGAGCGAATTTGTAGAAGTCAAACAGGCTAAAGATATTTCTCGCCACACAATTGTTAGCGATTTCAATGGCTGGAATGGAGATAGCATTTTTGTAATGGAAAACGGGGAAGTTTGGCAACAAGATGAATATGATTATGAATACAATTATTCATATCGTCCAGACGCTACTATCTATAATGACGGTTGGAATTACAGAATGGAAGTTGAAGGTTGTACTGTTCAAGTTAAAAGAATTAAATAAAGCTACTACCGTCAACAGCCACAGTTGTTGCGCAACCTTATTCAAAAACTAAACTTTCAAAATAAGCATAAAAAACCAGCCTTTACGGTTTCCCGTAAAACCCCTAACTCAAAAGAACTTACTTTAGAAAATAGAAATAAAACAGTATGTTTTTTATCAGTGTTTTCGGTATTAATTTATATATTTGGTAAAACTTACATATGATGTTTATCATATATAGCTACCCTAAAACAGATCGCTTTGTGTGATTTTGTCACACATATAAATGAGTTGGGCGACACCCTAAAAAAAAACGAGACGTTAAATGACAGATAAAACAATAAATTCAGGACCAGACGCACAAAACGGATTCGCTTTGCAAAGGAATACTGCTATTTTTTTGTTATTAGAAAACTATTTTAGTAAGTTTCAAAATAAAAAATACTTTGTCTGTCTTGAACATCACGAAGATTTTTTATTCTGCTTTTTGAATGAAAATGATACAGTATCTTTAATAGAAGCATATCAATCAAAAAAAAAGGCACCCGATATTTGGCGTTTAAACAATGAATTGTTTGGAATAATAACTAAATTATTAAAAACTGGTACAGAATTAATTCAAGATCAAATTTCTAAATCTTCAGATTACAATCATATACTTTACTTCTCTTCTAATCAGACCATACATTTAGAACACAAACCAAAAAAAAATGAGCAATTGCCAACTGTTTCTGTTTCAATAAAAGCTGATAATCCAAATTCACTTTTTACAAGCTTACCAAACGAAATTAAAGAAAAATTAAAAACAAACATTACTGAAATTGATTTACACAAGGAGTTAGATAATTTAAGTTTTATTTGGATACCTTTTACAACAACTGAAAAAGAACAGGAAAATCAACTTGTAGGTAAAATAGATGAAGTGTTTGAAAATCAGATTTTTGATAAAAGAGCAGCAATCGATACTTTAATCAGTTTATTTAGAAAAATTGAAACCACTTATAATAAAGGTAATATTGTAAAACTATTAGATAAAACCAAAAGAGTAAGCAATTCTGAAGTTGAAAACGCTTTTAATATTTTAACAACAAAAGCCAAATGTTTTGATTATTGGCACAGAAAAAAAGCAGAAGTTTCTTTAAAGTTAAAAATAAGAATTATTGAAAAAGAAACATTTGAGTTAGCGTTTGATAGTGCTTTTGATTTATTTAAAAGTTTCAAAGAAGCCGAACATCAAAAGATTTTCAACTTTGTAAATAAACAAATTAATAATTTAACTTCTTTTTCAGAAGAAGATTGTGTATTTGAACTTTTAGAGTTATTTAAAAGTTCTGAAAGAACAAAATTTAATGACTTGCAATTAAAAGCTATACTATTTGCAGCGCTTTTTGAAGTATTATACTTAACAGAAAACTAACTATGAAATCTCAAATAATTTATAAAAACTTTTTTATTTTTTCTGAAAAAAGTAATACAAGCTTTTTTACTACTTTTAGTAGTGATATTAATATTATTCACGGGAAAAATACATCCGGAAAAAGTACAATAATTCAGGCGATTCATTATGCTTTTGGAATAAATGACGAAAAACATAAGTTAGCCGAAATTCTATCAGAAAAGGTAATCTTCAGATTAGATTTTCTGATAAAAAAAGAATTTGTAGAAAATATTACAATAGTTAGAGATGACGATTTTATTTATATTAAAAGAGAAAACCAACCTTTAGAAAAATTTTCGGGTATTATTGGGAATTCATCTAAAGAACATATTAAATTGAAACATTATTTAGCTGAATTATGTGGATTTAATCTACAATTAGAAACTTCTGGAGAATATAAACTTGCTTCTTTAGAAGCTATGTTTTTACCTTATTACGTTGCTCAAGATTATGGATGGGTTTTGGCTTTAAAATCATTTCGTGGCTTAGATTTTTTTAGAAATTTTAAATATGATTATTATGATTACTATTTAGGTATTACAAATGAATATGATAGATTAGAAAAACAAAATCTAGAAAAAGAAAAGAAGGATTTTGAAAATCAAATCAAATTTCTAACAAATATTGAAAAACAAAATGACGAATTAAATCTTTCAAAATTAAAAGATGAATCGTTTATTTCTAAATCAATTGAATATATTGATTCATATAAAAAAAATAAGGATGAATTAATCCAAACGGAGAAAAAATATATAGTAAAATGTAACGAAGTAACTTTTTATGAAGAGAGATTAAAAATTTTAAATAAAGTAAAAATTTCTCTTAAAAAAGAAAATCCAATAAAAGACGACTGTCCTACTTGTAAACAAAGTTTACCAAGTTTATTAGAGAACATCTACGAGTATTCGCAAGATGTAAATAACACAAATGCAGAAATCGAAAAAATAAAAGTAAAATTTAAAGACTTACAAAGTACTATTAACAGTCTAGAAGAAAAGATATCTATTCAAAAAGAAAAAGTAACGAAGGATTATTCAATATTAGATAAATACAAAATTGAAGATTTAACTTTTGGTACTTGGTTAGATAACAAAACTAAAGTCAAACTTTCTGAGAATATTTTAACTCAAATAGGTGAAACAACAATTAATCTTAATAAAAAAATAAGTGAATTAAAAAAATTCAAAACTGATGATGAAATAAAGAAAGAAAGGAATTCGAGAGATTTTCAATTCAAAAATTACTTTATAGATTTTTTAAATGAATTGAATGTTAAAAAATTTGATGATGATAAGTACACATTGCTTTACTGGATGGGAATTTTTCCAAAACAAGGTGTCGAGCTTTTGAAAACTATGTTAGCTTATTATTTTGCTTTTAATAGAGTAATTGAAGATACAGAATATATACATAGATTACCGTTTTTATTAGATGCTATTTTCAAAGAAGATATAGATGAAGATAACAGAAAATTGATTCTTAAATTTATTTATAAAAACAAGCCAAAAAATGAACAAATAATTTTCTCATTTGCTGAATCAAAGAAAAATCCAAAAACAGCTGAGGAATACAATAGAGAATTAATGAAAAATGAAGCTAAATTAATTTTAACTGATTTGAAAAATGAAAGGTCAGTTTTAAAACCTCTTACTGGTGACCAAAATGAATATTTAGAAGAAACATTAAAATTAATCGAATAAAATAGCAATCGCCCAATACACGCTACAAGCAAGCTGGGCATTTGGATTGATTTAAAGAGGGTTTTGTATCTGAAAAATTAGTTTTTAACCGAAAGTTTAGGTTTTCTTAACCCGCTCGCGCGGAATTGCATTCCGTGCCCATTCCAATAATTATGAGATGGATTATTTAATATTTAATAAGATATAGCCAATAGTTATAAAATACATTCTCATACCCGTTAGCGCGGAATTGCATTCCGTGCCCATTCCAATAAGTATCTACAACAATCAAAATCAATTTATCCCACCCCATTTACAATACTATTAATAAAGACCCTTATATTTGATGCAATCCAAAACCCGAAACCGGAATGCCTGAAAAAAATAATGATAAGACTGTTTTTTCGCTACTAGAGGTAACAAACAGCATCAAAAAAACGCTGGAGGAAAGGTATACCAGTTCATTTTGGGTGAAAGCCGAAATGAACAAACTCAATCATTACAGTAAAACAGGCCATTGCTTTCCGGAATTAGTGGAAAAATCAGAGGGTAAAATAATTGCACAAATCAAATCAATCCTTTGGCAAGGCGATTACAACAACATAAACCGCAATTTTCTAAAAACGCTAAAAGAGCCACTAAAAGATGGAATAAAAATTCTATTATTGGCCAAAATAATTTTCGATCCCGCATTTGGCCTTTCCCTTCAAATATTGGATATAGACCCACAATACACTTTAGGAGATTTAGAAAAAGAAAAGCTCGAAACGATAAAAAAACTGCAGCTCGAGGGTATTTACGATAAAAACAAAAAAGTAGAACTTCCACTTTTGCCCCAAAGAATCGCAATAATATCAGTAGAAACCAGCAAAGGCTATGGCGATTTTAAAGATGTAATGGATAAAAATCCTTGGAATTACAAGTTTTTCCATTTCTTGTTTCCAGCAGTATTACAAGGACCCAAAGCCATTCACAGCATCATTGCCCAATTAGAAAGAATCAAAAAAGTGCAGCACCATTTCGATGTCGTGGCCATCATCAGAGGCGGTGGCGGAGACATTGGCCTATCGTGCTATAACAATTATGTTTTGGCCAAAGAAATTGCCCTATTCCCAATCCCGGTAATAACAGGAATTGGTCACGTCACAAATGAAACAGTGTGCGAAATGATTTCACACACCAACGCAATCACACCAACCAAATTAGCCGAATTCCTAATTCAAAAATTCCATAATTTTTCAGTTCCAATCCAAAGAGCCAAAGATAAATTAGTGGACAAATCCAGAAGAATACTAACGGAGGAAAACACAAAGCTCCAATCAGAACTAAAGTTGTTTCGCTCCTTTACTGAAAATATGTTAAACACTAATGAGCATAAAATCAAGAATGCCATATATTCAATCCAGCATCAATCACAATTTATAATCAAAAACAACAATACCAACTTAAATTCATTCAAGGAGAAAACCCGCTTAGCAACAATTTTCAGCCTAAGCCAACTCAAAGTTTCCATAAATAATTACCAAGAAAAAATTAGTATCCAATCAAAACTCCAACTGAAAACTTCCTGGTTAGCTATCGGAAACATAGATAAAAACATAACCATTCTAAATCCAATAAACATTTTAAAAAGAGGTTTCAGCATCACATACTTTAATGGTAAATCAATAAAAGATGCAGCTCAGCTAGCTGAAGGAGAAAAAATAAGCACCGTGTTATATAATGGCACAATCGACAGTACAATAACAAAAATAAAAAAATAAAATGGAAGAAAAATTCAACTATACAAAAGCCTTCGAAGAATTAAAAGGTATTGTAACCGAAATAGAACAAGGTGAAATCTCAGTAGACGAACTATCCGAAAAAGTAAAAAGAGCAACCGAACTAATCCAAAAATGCAAACTAAAATTAACCACAACCGAAGAAGACGTCAATAAAATTTTAAAAGAACTCGAAAATTAAATAGGGATTAAAAACGAATAGATAAAAATTTAGTGAATAATGGAAAATAAAAATAATAGTATATTTAAATTTATACTAGGAGTATACGCTGGATATTTTATCCTTTATCCTGCAGTTCACGGGAAATGGAATCATAGATTCGATGATTTGAAAATCTTATTTGGTTCTAAAACTGAAAAATCTTCAAAGAAATCATATCGCAATGAGTTTCAGGAATTAGACAGCTTAACTCTTGAAACTTTCAAAGACTATTATGGCGAGAAGCAAGGTCAAGTGAAATTCAATATGTATATAAAAGTAAATAGAAATTCGACTCAATTAAACATAGATAACGATTCAGCTTGGCAACAACGCGGTTATAACTCAAAATCCAAAAATTGGGATAATGATTATGACTTTACTGAAGATGAAAAAAATAATAGATCAAATCAACTTAACCCAAACAACGATAAATATTACCAGAGCAGAGGAATGGACGGTAGACCAAATAATTGGAATAATAGTTATGAAGATGATAGTAATAGCAACTATTCTCAAGATGAACTTGATAATCACGCTGATCAAATGAATCCCAATAATGATGCTTATCATTCCAGTAGAGGTAATTAATAAATTTTTTGAGGTTCCAACCCGACCGCCCTGTTTAATTGCAAATTTACCCGACAGAACGTTTATAAACTAAAATTAATATGTTGACATACAATGAACTCATAGAGCTAAGGAACAAATTAGCAAATTGCGAGATTTCATTAGAAATAGCAAAAGCAGATTTTTGGAAAGACTTCAAAGAAGGACAATATTCTTGGCACACGAAGGACTGGAAAGAAAGAAGGTCTAAATTCATTAAAGAAAAATGTGAAATATGTGCCAGTGAACACGTATTAACGCTGCAGCATCTTTCTCATCCAAGAAAGTTTACAGAATATAAAACAGGTGCGACAAGAGTATATACAAAAGAATATATAGAGGCAAATCCTGATATTGACAAATCTGAGTTTGGGAATCACATATCAAAAATGTATGATTATTTGCCAGTTCTTTTATGTCCTAATTGTAAAAGTAAAAACCCTAGTGAAAGAGTGAGAAAAACTCCAAAATATCGTTGCACTGATTGTAAACACGAATTTGACGAACCAATTTTTAATTCGGTAAATGAACTCATTTCTATCTTTTATAAAAATGAGGACGCATACGAAGTTCAAGACAAGTGTTTTGTATCAAAGGATATATGGAAAAACAAGCATAACTTATCAAACATTAAATATTGGTTGCAAAGGGAACGTGCAAAGAATAAAGACACGGTATCGATTGAGAAAGAAGCATTTTTGGAATATCTAAATGATAACATTAAGTATCTTTCCTTTGACGATACAATAACTGCTTGTAGAAAATGTGCAGCTAGCTTTGACCTGTATAATATGGAATTATGCCCTAAATGTAAAATTTATTACAAAGGCATTCAATATCCAACTTGCATTCAATGTTTGCCAGAAGAAAAGCGAAAAGCTGTATTCGAACAGATTCAATTCAACAAAGAAATGCAAGTAATTAATAGAGGATTGGGGATAGATTAAATATTATAACTATCAAAACCTGCTGCTTATAGCTAGAGTGTCGTTGCGTGCGCAGCAGGAACAATGAAACTCCTGTTGCACAACACCGGAACACGTGCCATCAACACTTTGCAGTTATCGTGTAGTTTTTAGATTGAGATGCGAGAGGATATTGCATCCACAACATATACAGATCAATTCTAAATTATGGAAACAAAATACAATTTAGATCGTTTCTTGGAAGCTCAAGAAACTACATACAATGAAGCCTTGTCCGAAATTACAAGAGGTAAAAAGCAAAGCCATTGGATGTGGTTCATTTTTCCACAAATCGCAGGTTTGGGCTTCACCGACTATAATGTATTCTATGCCATAAAAAACCTGGAAGAAGCAACCCAGTATTTACGACATCCCGTTTTGGGTCAGAGACTAATTGAAATTTCAAAAGCCGTTTTGGAAATAAATGGAAAAACGGCAAACGAAATCTTCGGAAAACCAGATGACAGAAAATTGAAGTCGTGCATGACCCTGTTTGCGCAAATAACGAATACAGATCCAATATTTCAGAAAGTCTTGGATAAATATTACCAAGGAACCAAAGACGAAAAAACAATGCAACTGCTCAACAATTAACATTCCATTGTAAAATCTTGATTACTTTTTTTCCTAACTTTAAATGTTGAATAGTATTTCTAACCTCCAACTTCAAACCTCTAACTTCTAACCTCCCGCTTCTAACTTCTAACCTCTAACTTCTAACCTCTAACCTCAAACCTCCCACTTCCCATGTGTTTCCACTCCAAACAATCAAAGTCAGGCATAGAACTACAAAAACGGTTCAAGGCAACCTTGGACAACCCCTTGGAGTTCCAACCGCAAAACTACATCAACGGCTTTGACTTTCCGGAAACACCGGTCATAATCGACGAAACACCACAAATCATTACACACTACAATTGGGGGCTAATCCCGGCTTGGGCAAAAGACGAAGAAATCAAAAAATACACCCTAAACGCAAAAATAGAAACCGTCCACGAAAAACCATCCTTCAAAAATTCGGTCAACAAAAGATGCCTCGTAATCGCCAACGGCTATTTCGAATGGCAATGGCTGGATCCAAAAGGTAAAAACAAACAAAAATATGAATTGTGCCTGCCAGACGAAGAATTGTTTGCTTTCGCAGGATTGTATTCCCATTGGGTAGATAAGAACACGGGGGAGCTAAAAAACACCTACACTATCCTCACCACGGAGGCAAGTCCCTTGCTTGCTGAAATACACAATCATAATAAAAGAATGCCGGTCGTTCTAAAACGCGATGATGAAACCAAATGGTTACAGCACGAGCCAATCGAACACTTTGCTTTTCCCTACCAAGTCGACTTGGTGGCAAGAAAAATATGAAATATTAAAAATGAAATACTATGGTCATTTCTTTTTTGGTTGGGCCAACTTCATCCAATACAGAAATAAAATCAGGTTCTTTATTTTCAACAACGGCCAAAAAAGCTTGCTTTACCAAATGCGGTGCCGCAGCTTCATCAATTCCCAGAAGTTCCTCGTTTGCATCAAATCGAAACAAAATCCCATCTACCAATAATTCATCATTCCCCTCGGCACTGTTATCGGGAACCATCCCAAAATGATGAACCCCCAAAGTCTCATCTTTCAATAATGCAATGGCTTTAGTTTGAAAATGCGAAAACAAATTCGAGTCAGGCATCCCAACGGGTAAACTAACATTGGAGGCCTCGATTGTCAGGGAAAGTACGGTGGGCTCTATCATCATGGCATATTTTTTTATAAAATTACAAAAATCTATAAAACAACGCTACTTTTTCCTGCAGCTACAAAAACAATTAGTGTTAAATTACTCCCCTTTCTCTTAACTCCTCCTATATTTGCCAAAAATTTTATCCAATGAACAAAGCCCTAATTACCCTGTCATTTTTACTGACACTACTTATTTTACCAATCAAAACTTTCGCCTGGGGCAGTAAAGGACACGCAATGGTGGCCGAGGTAGCTTTTAACTATATGGACGAAAACACCAAAAAGGAAGTCCTGAAATACCTCGATGGTATGACAATCCAAGAAGCCGCCAACTGGATGGACAATGTAAAAAGTGACCATTCCTACGATTATATGAGAGCCTACCATTACGCCAATTTTGACAAGGGCGCCAATGTGGTAGAAACAAATGGAGACAACATTGTTTTTCAACTAAATACTACCATCAAAGAATTGCAAAACAAGGAAAGCCTCTCCAAAGAACAAATCAACACCAAAATAAAAATCCTTTTCCATTTAATGGGAGACTTACACCAACCTTTACACGTAGGTTATGGAGAAGACAAAGGGGGCAATACAATACAGCTCAACTACAATTTCAGGGGCACAAACCTGCATTCCTTGTGGGATTCCGGCATAATCGAATACAAAAAAATCACCCTACAGGATTGTCTAAAAGCCAACAATTATTCCAAAAATGAAATCAGGGCAATTCAATACACCAATGTTGTCAATTGGGCTACAGACACCAGGGCCTATCTACCCCAAATCTACAAAACCGGCGGCAACAAAATCAACGACGATTATGTAGACGCTTGCGCCCCATTAATCGAAAACCAAATACTAAAAGCCGGAATCCGCCTGGCAGGAGTCCTAAATGAAGTTTTCAAAAACTAACATTTCAAATTTCAACTATATTTCAAAATAATAAAAGTCTTTTCCATCCAATGGTGGGAAGGATATTTCGATCATTTATTATAAATTCTACCTAAGTAAGAAGTTTAATTCAACCGCTCGCATTTATTTCCAAACCTCCCTACAAAAAAGTCAATTTCTCGATTGTCCCAAACGGAAATTTCCAAGATGGTAAAATCCTTGCGTTTTTCTATGATGCGTTGTGAATGGTGAATTTTTTTATTCTCGACAATTCCCATTGCCCAATCGGTAAATTTTAATTTAAAAGTTTTTAATATATTTTCCTTGTCATACCAAATCCCTAAACTGTTGTTGAGTAAATATTCTAAATTGCTATTTTTATACAGTTCTTGGTAATCGAAATAAATGTACTTTTCAACTGTGTCATTATCTTCATCTTCCAATATTGCAGGATACACTTGTTTTTCCATGAATTTATCAAGAGTGTAGTTTTTTAATAATACTTCTGCTTCGTTTGTATTTTCATCGATATCGGTTCCCAATAAATAATAACGGTTATCATAATACCTGATTTGTAATGGAGCAACTTGCTTGAATGTTGCTATTCCTTTTTTGTCATACAAGAATTTAATGGCTTGCCCTTTTTTGATGTATTCAATGATTCTGCCAGCCAATATAAGCAACTGGTCTTGACTGTTTAAAGCAGGCTCAATATGCACAAAATGCGGATGCGGGTTTAAATCTTCTTCGCTATAATCAAATTCATCCATTAGGACGGATTTAATCCATTCTACAGAGTTCATCGTTTTTTCGGTATCCAACAACCCTAAAAGCAAGGGTAAGGTAAGTTGTTCCTCTTCCGTCAAATTCAAATTTTCGGGATGACCTTCAAGAACAAAATAACTTTTCCCTTCAAACTTTCTGGATTTGATTGTATATCCGTTTTCCAACAGGCTTTCCTTTGCCCTGTCAAAAGTTCTTCTGGATATGCCATCCATTCCATAATCTGTTTTCAAAATTTCATTTAGGGAAGTCAAAAGCTCTTCAACATTGAGATTTTTCTCTCTTAGAAGTTTTACTATGATTTTCTTGTAAATCTTTTTTTTGCCATAATCTTCCATAAAAAAAATGTTTTGTTCTACAGCAAAGATAGGAAAACAACTTTGCCATTTTATGCCAAACACGACTGTAGTTTTGTCTAATAATAAACACGAATCCATCATCTTAACTTAATCCCAAAAAATGAAAACAATGAAATCACTTAAAAACTTAATGCTACTGACAGCTGTGTCCATTTTATTAATCAATTGTAGTCCAAACAACAGTTCGACTCCAGAACCATCAACATTTCCAACAGACGGTTTAGTTGCCCAGTACAACTTTAATGGCAATGCCAACGATGTTTCGGGGCATAACTTAAACAGTATTGTTTATGCGGCTTCCCTAACAACAGACAGAAAGGGAAAGAATGCTGCTGCCTATCAATTTTCCCATCAAGGAAGTGTTTTTGGAAAAAGAAATACTGAAATCTATGTTCCCAATTCATCCCTTTTAGACAACAACCAACTTACTGTTTCCACTTGGATATATCCAAGATCCTATTTTTGGACAGGAAATGCCCAAAGTCCCAATACGGCAATCATCAGGAGAAGCGAAAATGGCTATGCCAATCCTTCCGGTGAAGTATGGGGTTTGGATTTTAATCAAAATAACCTAACGGCAGGACTTGTTGGCACAAACAATACCCACTTAAATTTGAGTGTTTCCACTATTCCCTTAAATCAATGGAGTCATATTGCGTTTTCCTACGATGGAGCAACGCTGAAAATTTATGTCAATGGCGTTTTAAAAGGAAGCCAAGCAGGAGTGATAACCCTGAATTCGGGTAATTCGGGAATTTCAATTGGTGACTCTTATCAAGCCAACGGTTATTGGTGGCCTCTTGATGGGAAATTAGACGATACTGCCTTATGGAACAGGGCACTTTCAGCCGAAGAATTACAAAAAGTTTACAATTCCAATGACAATTAATTGAAAACCGACACTTTGTTGAGGTATCAAAACAGTTTTGACAGCTACTGATTAAAACATTGATTCTTAAATAAATGAAATTGACTTTTCCAATTTTTATTTGAAAAAATATAGTTATATATTTACAAAAATCACTCTTTGAAATATAAAAAACCAACCAATTAAAAAACAATAATATGCCTTGTGAACACAGATTTTTAAACCAATTACTTCCTGTTTGGGAATTAGAATACCTATTTGTAGGAACATTTAATCCTACTTGGAATTATAATAATGCTGAGCAAGCAGATTATTTTTACGGAAAAATTAAAAATAATTTTTGGTGCGTTTTACCAAGAGTTTTTGGAGAAGAAAGCTTAAAACGAGAAGAATTAAATATAAAGCTTGATTATATTATTCAAAAGAAAATAGGTATTACTGATTTAGTGATTAACATTCAAAACGCATCCAGAGAAAACATTGATGATAGGAATAAACTAACAAAGGGCTTTTCAGATAATGTTCTTAATAGATATATTTTAGAATTTAATACTCCTAATATTCTAAAACTAATTGAAAATAATAAATCAACATTGCAGGGTGTCTTTTTAACAAGATCAACATTAAATGGTATTGATAAAATTGCTAAAAATTGGAGAGAAATTGAAGAATATTGTTTAAACAATAAAATCAAAACAGATAAACTTCGAACACCTGCAAACTATGGTGGAGGATGTGATAGAAAGTCAGAAGATTGGGCTAATAAAATTTTACTTTAAAAACAAACTAAAAATGACATTAAAAGAAGTGATAGATACGCTAGAAATAAAAGAACTTGTTGGAGAACTATGGGGTGAAATTGAAAGTGGTTTAAACAATAATGAAATGTTAATTTCCTCTGAAAAGTCTTTGGTTTTCAAATTTGCTTGGTTACTACATTTAAAGGCGGAAGAGAAATTAAGTAATGTTGATTTTGAGATAGCATTGTATGGAGTAGATTTTTCAGATGGAAAATTTTTAGATCTATATTTTGAAATTGAAATTCAGGGAAGTAATTATAAAGTTGGTATTGAATTCAAATTTCCGAATAAAAAGGTTTCAAATTCAGGACAAACACAAGTAAGACAAAAAATAATTAATGATATTAAAAGATTAAATCATTTGGTAAATGAAAATAGAATTGATTTAGGGATATTTTTATGTGCTACAAATGAAAAATATTACTCAATAAATAAAAAAAGAATAGAGCCACATTTTGAGACATATCACGGGGTTCGATATCTTTCGGGTGATTATTTTCCAATAAACCCAAAGTATTCTCACAATGTTCAAATTTCAAGCGACATAGCGTTTTTATGGAGAAATAAGGAGATAATAAATGATAATTACTTTTCATTTTTAGAACCAATTTACATTGAAAAGAAAGATGAATAACAAATTAAACATAATCCAAATCCAAAAAGCAATCTCCGAACACCTTGACGAAATAATATTCTTATGGTAAAAGTAATTAATCCTCATAAAGAGAACTTTCAAACAGAAGCTGTTTTAATCACGGAATATCGAGATTCGAATTTTCATATACGAACAGACAATCACGGTTTTCAATTTCATAAAGTTACCCTGAAAAGAGTTTTTGAAGTAGCCGAGAATGACATAGAAAACTATTGTGTCGAGGTTTCCTTGTTACATCAAAAAGATGTTTTGCTATGTTTTTCCAATAGATTACTGTACACCAAAACAATTGAAAATGGAGTAGCCAACTGGGAGTATTCCTATAACCATATGCTTTTTATCAATAAAATTTTCAAGGACGATTCCATTTATTTTTATGGCTATTTCGAAATAGCTAAAATAATCTCCGAAGTTGACACCAGAAGAGAAAGATATAATTTTCAGTTTATTGTAAAAAACACTCCTCTTCTTCTGGAAGTGTTAAATGAAGATTTCCATAATTTATTCTTCAGTAATAAAGAAGTCTAAATAACAGCAAAATGATTAAAATCCAAAAAGCAACTGCCGAACACCTTGACGAAATAGTATCATTATGGCTAAAACTAATGAATCTGCATAAAGGCTTTGACGAAGATTTTTTTGCAGACACCGACAATTCCGGCGAAGAATATAAAATGAATTTAGATTGGAATTTGCGAGATACTACAAGAATTCTTTTTATTGCCACAAAGAGCAATAAAATCATAGGTTATGTAACGGCCGACATTAGCTGGTTCAGATATTCAAGTTACAATTCCAACAATTACTGCACGATTGGAGATATAATGATTGATGAAAACTTCCGTCATTTAGGTATTGGAAAACTATTTATAAACGAAATAAAAAAATGGGCTAAGTCGGAATCGACAAATAAGATTATTTTGAATGTTTTTTCAAAAAACACCACAGCTCTAAACTTCTTTAAAAAACAAGGATTTGAAGATAATTTCAATAATCTGGTTTTAGAATTTTAATCATTTATAACAAATCAATTATGGTAAAAATAATCAATCCCATTATGTGTCACGGAAAAATGATAATTCATTATAAAGGAAATAACGAATTGTTGAAATGGAAACCACCGATAATGAAACGGATTTATATGCACCGTTCAATGGAAGTTCAGCCAGATGTTTATGAAAATTTAATTATTGAAACCGAGCTTGTTGATGGCAGTAGGGTGTGTTTTTCTTTAAAATCAGCTAACATCTACTTTAGTTTATTGGTAGATAATGAAAAAAAATGGGTAACATCTGAAGAGGATGGCGCTTGTTTTTATGAGGCTAACGTCGATAATGAACAAGTAGTTTTTGAAGGGAGTCTTAGTTTTAAAAAAGAAATAACTCCCGGATTTATTAGCCACGAAGGTTATCAAATTATTTTGTTTTTTAAATATTCAAAAGAT
Source organism: Flavobacterium limnophilum (assembly GCF_027111315.2). GTDB lineage: Bacteria > Bacteroidota > Bacteroidia > Flavobacteriales > Flavobacteriaceae > Flavobacterium > Flavobacterium limnophilum. The sequence goes on from NZ_CP114289.2 coordinate 1,219,851, forward strand.
CTAAAGGAATTATTAGACACAAATAATATTGATTGCATATATCATTCCTGATCAATCAAATTTTAATAAAGTAAATGAATCGAAACTTTTTAAAAGACATCCTTTACGGAGTTGCCGTTGGTGATGCGCTTGGTGTTCCTGTAGAATTTAAAAGTCGTTATTATTTAAGGCAAAATCCTGTAGACACGATGCAGGGTTTTGGAACCCACGATGTCAAAGCAGGAGTTTGGTCTGATGACAGTTCGTTAACCTTTTGTTTAGCCGAAAGCATTAATGAAGGCTTGGATTTACAACAATTGGCAAACAAATTTATCGCCTGGAAAAACGAAAATTATTGGACACCGGAAGGCGAAGTTTTTGATATCGGCATTGCCACGAGTATAGCTATTGATCGGTTAGCCAAAGGGATGAAACCTGAATTGGCTGGCGGTTTTGAAGAATGGGACAACGGAAACGGTTCCCTGATGCGTATTTTGCCTTTGGTGCAATACAGCAAAGACAAGTCGATTTCCGAAAGGTTTGAAATCACAAAAGCAGTTTCCTCACTTACACACGGACACATACGTTCGGTGATTGGCTGTTTTTATTATTTGGAATTTGCCAAACAGATAATGGAAGGCAAAAACAAGTTTGAAATTTACGAAAACTTAAAAACGGAAGTAACTGGATTTTTAAAATCATTGAATGTCAATCCTTCTGAAATTGTAATTTACAGTCGCCTTTTGAACGGTAATATTTATGAATTAGGGGAAGATGAAATCAAAAGTTCGGGTTATGTGGTTCATACTTTGGAAGCGAGTATTTGGAGTCTATTAACCACTGATAATTATGTCGATGCCGTTCTCAAAGCTATTAATTTAGGGGAAGACACCGATACCACGGGAGCAGTTACGGGTGGTTTGGCAGGAATGCTCTACGGATTTGAAACCATCCTGAAAGAATGGATTGAGGTTTTAGCAAAAAAGAATGATATTGACAAACTGATTCCTCAAGACTAAAATTAAATATATATAAATAACATCCGTCTTTTTAAAGTTCATTATAACTGAGTTAAATCAAGTGACTAATTTCAATGCAAACGCTAAAAATCAATCTTCACGGGGAAAGTTGGTCACTGAAAAAATTCGAGTGCAGCGAGGTTGATTTTACAGAATGTTTGAAAGTGGCTGCTAAAATGAAACTCCCCTTAGTAAAAGCGTTATTAGATCCCTTTTTCTATTATTACCTAAAAATACCTACTGTCCCATCATTGGAAAATTTACCAGGCATAAAAGTAAGCGGACTATGGAACTCACCAAAAAACCAAATCGAAATATTATTGGATGGCAAAAAAATCGATAAACTCCAAATCAAAGATTTAAACCAGCAACAATTGCTTTTTCCCCTCTATAACGTGAATAAAACCGAAGTCACGGAAGAATACAATCCTGGAATTTATATCGAACAAAAAGCCATTGGTTTCATTGCCAGCTATGAAATAAAATTAGACCATTTTACTATAGATGATTTGCAATTCAAATTGACACAATTTAACGACAAACTACTTTTGCAAAAACCAAGCTATCAAAATAAAAAAGTAATCTTCAGAAAAAAGGAAACCCTGCTCATTTACCAAAATAGTTTTGAAATTATAAAATGATTACTGGAAAGATTCCCATTAACTCATTCAACTGCACAAAAATTGCTCCTAGTCCAAGTATTCCTAGCATCATTGTCATCCTGAGCGCAGACGAAGGATTTGTTTGCTTCATTTCACTAATTACGTTTTCAATAGAGTAAACATTTTTTGTCGTTCGCGGTGAAAAGGACGTTTCCCGCTTCGGTTGCCACTCCTGGCCAACGCTCCTAAAAAAATTTCTGTCACGGTTTTTGGAACAAAAACACGTACACTTCGTGACTCGCGCCAGAAATTTTTTCCCCAAAGCTGTTTTACATAATTGAGTATTATAATTCATCACAAAGCGTTTATATTGTTTTTTTGGTTTTTGCGACGAAGTTATAATATCATTTATGTAAAACAGCCGCACCCCAACGCGCCGGTGGTTTGCTCCAGGACAACTTCTTGAGGGGCTGTAAAGACATTGGTCATCCCGTGCGCAGTCGAGGGACAGCCCCTCAAGAAGCTGCCCTTCACAAACCACTACAATACCTCACGAAGAATTTATATCTTTTAATTAACGATTCCGTATCGCTGATAACTTATGATGGTTTTTAGCAACTTGGTATTGAAATCGGAAGTCTTTGCATTGATTTTGTGAGTAGAAAAATGGCTTTTAAGTCTAGTGGATTTGCCTAGGGAAAAAGCCATTTTTCTACACACAAAATCAAAAAGCCAGCAAGAGTATTGTTTTTTTATTTGCCACAAAATACCTAGTAATTGCTTTTCCGGAAAAGCAGTTGCCATATCGTTTTTATAAGACAATTTTCTGCAAACTGACACTGTACACTGAACACTATTTCTGGCACCAGCTTTTCCACAAAAGCAATCAGAATTACCCCAGTAAGCAAATAAAAAAACAATACACTTGCCTGCGCTGCTGCCCCATCGCACTAGGTATTATTATGCATTGTTTTTGTGAGTGCAGACCATTACTTACAACGTTGCTTCCTGAATAATACAATTCCAATAAAGTAATGGCCTGCACACACAAAATCAAAAAGCCAGCAAGAGTATCGTTTTTTATTTGCCACAAAATAAGTAGTAATTGCTTTTCCGGAAAAGCAGTTGCCATATCGTTTTATAAGACAATTTTCTGCAAACTGACACTGTACACTGTACACTGAACACTATTTCTGGCACCAGCTTTTCCACAAAAGCAATCAGGAACACCCCAGTCAGCAAATAAAAAAACAATACACTTGCCTGCGCTGCTGCCTCATCGCACTAGGTATTATTATGCATTGTTTTTGTGAGTGCAGACCATTACTTACAACGTTGCTTCCTGAATAATACAATTCCAATAAAGTAATGGCCTGCACACACAAAATTAAAAAGCCAGCAAGAGTATCGTTTTTTATTTGCCACAAAATAAGTAGTAATTGCTTTTCCGGAAAAGCAGTTGCCATATCGTTTTATAAGACAATTTTCTGCAAACTGACACTGTACACTGTACACTGAACACTATTTCTGGCACCAGCTTTTCCACAAAAGCAATCAGGAACACCCCAGTCAGCAAATAAAAAAACAATACACTTGCCTGCGCTACTGCCTCATCGCACTAGGTATTATTATGCATTGTTTTTGTGAGTGCAGACCATTACTTACAACGTTGATTCCTGAATAATACAATTCCAATAAAGTAATGGTCTGCACACACAAAATCAAGTCCAGTAAAGAGTATGGATTTTTAAAACATAAAAAAAATTGGAATGGCGGTTAATGTGTTTTTCTGTTTTAAAAATCCATACCCTTTCCAAGAAAATCCCCCCTCTTAAGAAAACATTTTTCGATTGGTTACTAATGAAAAAACCATGGTTAATAGGAAAATAAAAAAATAAAAAAAAAGAAAGTAAAGTTAAGCTCCAGTTTCAAGAAAGTAAAGTTCAGGCCTCCGGTTTTTTGAAAATTTTTTTCCGAAAAGAAATATTGTCCTCCTAATCAACATCCGGTCGGAAAAAATTTTTCAAAAAAAACTTGACTTTCTTGAAACTTCCACTTAGGAGATGACTTTCTTTTTTTTCCTTTTTTTTCTTTTAAAAAATTTTATGTGGCGAAGCGTAGCGAGGCACATTGGCTAGTTCACCAGAAAATAAATGAAAATTGAAAAGCTAATCAATTTAAATCCGAAGCCATGACCAATTTTATCATCAAGACCCATCGAAAAGACACACAGTACACCAAACCCCATTTATTCATCCTTAACAAAGGGTTGAACGCCGGAAAGCCCCAGGACGAGCCTTTCGCAAACAGCTTTGTCATCATTTTTTCTGAGGAAAAGGACCGCGATAACATTTTCCTGGTAGCATACAGCTTGTGGAAAACAAAATTTTGGCACCCACACCTTTATGGTTCCGTGATTCCATTTTTGCGCCTCCCAGACTTCAAAAAAGAGTTCAACCCCCAATCCAGTTTGATGATGGTCGAACACGAGCAGCACGTCAAAAATGTGGAAGCGCTCAAATTGTTGGAAAAAAAAGAAAAACAGTATAAAGAGGATATGATGCTTATAAATGACATCCGTAAGACCATATTGTATCGCTATTGCAAGAAATAATTATGACCATCTTTAATACTCACTACCATGGAACTATTCATTCTATACCAAACCGACATTTGGAAAACCAAAATCTCGAGAGTCTTTTACGGAATATTTGACAGCAGGCCAAAAACAAAGGGCAGCGCCAAATACAACGGATTATATACTGCTAATACAAAAGTGGTCATCGAAAAAGTAACCTTGAACATTTTCGAAGAAATCTAAAACATAAGATTTATATTATGTATATTTGAAAATAATTAGTCCTGGCATTTATCAGACAAAGCCATTCTATTTTGGGTAGATTGGTTCCAATTTATGGCACCTAAAACCGAATTATACACAACTAGCCCTAAGCACACGTAATAGATTATGAACAATTTTACAGAGAATATAATTAGCGGAGTGATTGGTGGACTTGTGGTTTATTTTTTTCAAGTAATTAGAGAAATAATCAAAGAGAAAAAACAGAAGATTGAAAGTAACAAGGTTGGAAACCAAGTTAGCAAATATCTTGACGAAAAGTTTCTACTTAATTACGAACCTGGAGGATTATCAATAGAAAAAATCATACAAGACTTTGGTGAACCAACAGAAAAATATAAATATCCATATGACTCAGATGATAATGAATATCTAGTTATTTATAAATACAAATTTGTTAATGCAGTTGTCCTTTTTTCTACAATCGAAAATAACTCATCAATAGTTTCGATTACAGTAAACTCAAGTAAAAATAAAAAACATCCTGTTCTTTGCCCTTATACTTTTGATGAAACAGAAAAACACTTTGGCAATGCCAGAATTACATCAGAAATTATTGAAAATGAAAGATGTTTTGAAAAAGAAAGTTATACTAATTGGGCATATTCAGCAATTCAGGCAAAGTTTTTTCAAAGGGAGATTAAACATTTTACTTTTACATATTTTGTTTGCGATATAGGAATTGAAAACATTGATGAAATGAAAGGTAAAGTTATTGACCAAATTTGTATCAGCACGGTAATGGAAGTTTTTCCAATTATTAACTTTTATGAAATGGTCTAACCGCATATAAATGCGGTTTTATGCAATAGCTAGTTTATTTTTTATTGGCCGGAAAGTAATAATAGGTCAATTCTATATCTTTACAACTAAACTTAATGGCGTCGCCACTGCGTAAAGTCGCGTCACGTTAATTCAATAAAAGAAAATATAATTAATAAATGAGCCAAAAATACTATTCAAAACTTCGCTTTTCACTTAATGCCATAAAATCTGAAGGACAGAAATATGAAGATTTGTTCAATGACGTTATGATTGCCTCAAGGACTGGCTTTCGGAGAGTTAAGGCTTATGGTAATATTGGGGATAGAAAAAATGATGGCTTTGTTCCAGCTACTGGTGTCTACTTTCAAGTATTTGCACCAGAAGATATCAACAATGAACGAACTGTGGTTTCCGCAGTAAGTAAACTAGAAGAAGACTTTACCAAGTTATTAGAGCATTGGAATGAATTTACACCTATAAAAGAATTTTATTTTGTGTTAAATGACAAACAAAAAGGCTCTCCTCCACCAGTAGAACAGAAAATGGCGAAACTTTGTAAGCTCCATCCTGATATTTCTTTTGGGACTTATACTATGGATGATTTGATTTCAGAATTTATGGAATTAGATATAGAAAAACAAGAATCCATAATTGGTTTTATTCCTTCGCCAAATAAATTGCAAACAATTTCAGTTTCAGCGTTATCTACCACTATTGAACATTTGATATCTCTCAAAGAAGTAAAGGATAAACCCAATGACAATTTTGATTTAGAGGAATTCAATAACAAAATTGTTTTTAACTTTTTAGATAATAGAATCGCACAAATATTAGAGAAAGCAGAAACACAAACATATATTATAGACGAATATTTTACTCGCAATCAGAACAAACGCTTAGGTGAAATTATCCGAAATTCTTTAAATTATATTTACGAAACAGAAAAAGAAAAATATGGAGGTGTAGTAACTGTCTTAAATTCAGCTATTATTTTCTATAACATTCTTGATATATGTGCCGTTGAAAAGGGAGATGAAGCTATCAATTCATCACTTGTTTTGATGTCATTCTTTTTTACAAGCTGTGATATTTTTGAAAAACCGACTAAAGATTAAAATGATTCTTCCATCAAAACATATTAGAAATTGTGAAAGCCTAATTGGTTTGGGTAGTATACTCTTAAATAAATTAGAAAGTCCAAAAACTATCGATGAGCTTTGGATTGATTTTGAAGGGATTAACAACACAAAAGACTGTCCAACTTTACATTCTTTTGACAATGTAATTCTAGCATTAGATCTATTATTTGTATTAGGCAAAATTCAATTCAATGAAAAACAAATTATAAAAAATGAAACTAATTGAGCTTGGAGCTAATAAACCCACATTTAGAACTATATACTTCAATCCGAGTGGTATCACTTTGATTATTGGTAAACGTGCAGAAGAAAAAGGAAATAATACTTATAATGGCGTTGGTAAGTCTTTCGCTTTATATCTCGTACAATTTTGTCTAGCGAGTAAATCAAATCTTAAGCTTTCTAAAAAGCTACCTACTTGGGAATTTTATCTTAAATTTTCAATTGAGGGTAAAGATTTTATTGTAAAAAGAAGTACCGATAATCAAAGTAAAGTTTCTTTAAATGGTGAAGAAAAAAGTCTCTCAGAATTTTCAGAGTTTATGTTAATGTCAATATTTACTATTCCAGACGGTGTCACTAAAGCTTCATTCAGATCTTTAATTTCAAGATTCTTACGAACAAGAAAGCAAGAATATTTTAAGTTTGACAACTTCGTTTATAAAGAACAAGACGAAAGAGCTCTTCTTAGTAATTCTATCCTTTTGGGCCTTAATTCTCTTTTAGTAGAAAAAAAATTTTTATTGAAAGAAGAAATTAATAAAATATCAGATTTTCGGAAAGCTATTCAATCTGATGAGACCTTCAATTCCTTTTTTGGTGCAGACAATGATATTGATATTGTAATTAAAGAATTAGAAGAGAGTATTCAAAAACTAGAAATTAAAATTTCGCAATTTGAGATAGCTGAGGACTATTCCAAAATTGAAGAACAATCAAATTTATTATCATATCAACTTAAAGAAAGCAATAATCAACTTTCGTTATTAAGGGAAACATTAAAGAACATTATAAAATCTTTGCATTTAAGATCAGATATGTCAGAATCAATCTTTGATTCATTCATTGCGAGTCTTGAAAGTGAATTAAATATTAAAGTTTCAGAAAGGGTTTCAGAAGTAAAGGCTTTCCATCAAAACTTAACGACTGGCAGAACCCATAGACTTAATAAAGAAAAGACTAATATTCTTGAACAAATTGATGAAGAAGAAAAAAAACAAAAACTTATTGCAAGTAAATATGATACAAGTTTAAAATTTCTTAATAAATATGGTGCTTTAGATGATTACGTTTCTGTTAATCAAAAACTAAATGAAGATAAAAATGCTTTGTCAAAAATAACGACTTCCATACAACTAATCAATGCATACAAAAAGCGTGAGAGTGAAATTAAACTAGTTATGGCAGAAGATAATCTTGCCACTGAACAGTATTTGCAAGTAGAGAAGCAAGGACATTTAGCTATTTTAATGGATTCATACCGAGCGCTAACAGGGAGTTTTTATGACGATAAAAAAGGAGGCATTTCTGTAGTAAATAATGATGGTCAAAACAAATTACGCTACAAGATAGATGTTAGAATTCAAGATGATGCCTCAGATGGAATTAATGAGGTAAGAATATTTTGCTTTGATTTATTATTACTTCTGAGCCAGATAAATCATAATGTTAAATTTATTTTTCACGATAGCAGGTTGTTTGCTAATATGGATACACATCAAAGATTTTCCGCATTAAACATTGCTTCTGAGATAGGAAGTAAAGATTTTCAATACATCGCATCAATGAATCAAGACACACTAGACATATTGAAAGAAGAAAGAAGTGCAGAAGAATATAAAGAAATTATTGAAGAGAATATTGTTCTAGAACTTAATGGTGACAATCCAGAAGGTAGATTGTTAGGAATCCATTTAGACTTAGATTATTTAGAATGAAAAAAGCGTGTAACAAAACCATTAAGCAACGGACGATACTTTCAAATCGCTTAGCCCGCTGCCTATAGCTCCAACGGTTAAAAATAAAAAGCCAGGTCTCTCGACTTGGCTTTCTTATTATCTAATCCAAAGGTCACCACAACTAGAATTAGACTATTTTTTGTGCTTCTTGATGAGGTATTTGAGTAGCAATGATATTACAAAACTGACAATCGCTCCAAGAGCAGCTAATATAATCGTCTTTAAAACATCTTCCGAATGCAAATTCGGCAAAACACTCAAAAATGTACCTCCGGCTGTACCCATCAGGGTGTGGTTACCCGTCGTCATCCACGCTTGGTGGCAAAACCGCTTCCCCTGTGGTCAGCTGGCTTACCGCTGAGACCACTCCGCCCGCAACAGCCAAATAACCACCAACTGTAGTCAGCACAACTGGCAAAGCCACCGGAGCTGCCAGGATCGTTCCACCAATGGCAGCCATAGCCAATCCAATATTTCGAAGCACTTTAAAAAATTTAGGCGTTGGAGCTTTCACTCGTTTAATAATATTCATATTTTCTCGTTTTGCTGTCATCCTTCCAAAGTCAGGAATCCAGATTGAACAATCAACTCTACACTTTCTTTCTGATCCAAAACTTTATAAACCAAATTTTTCAACTTGGTAAAAGCTTTTCGAGACATCAGACCCAATCCAGGTCCAGAAAGTTTCGTTACTGGAGCAATACAACCATTCAATTCTCGTTGGGCATTATTGGCTGGATGAAGCAGAATCAAACTTCTGTTTTTTACATTTACTATTTCCAAATGCCATTGGAACTTCTTGCTGTACCGCTTTCTAATAAAATATTTCCCCTCCGGAATGCAGGAAACCTTCGTTTCGTTGTTCTTCCAAGGCAATTCAATAGTATGGCAGATTAATTTGCCCTCGCATTCGAGTTTACCATTGCATCCTTCAGGGAAATAAGTTCTAGTTAAAAATAGTGTCATATTCTAACTATTTAATTTGTCAGACTGAGCCCGTCGAAGTCCATTAGACACCGCCATCCACTTTCACCAATGCCAATGGGTTGTAAGCGCCATTTTTCAATGGGTACATTTGTCCATTCACTTCTTGGTAAAACTCCACACCTAAAGCCAAAAACAAAGGTTTTGTGCTTGCAGCTGTCACTGCATTCACTTGGCTGATGGCAACTGTTGCCACCGCGTCCCATGGAAGGATGGCAGTTTCTGAATGTGCTTCAACGAAAGTTTCAGCTTCGAAATCAATTTCAGCTCCAGCCGAAATGATTTTAAAATGGGTTGTTCCACTAGGAGCAGCAATCATGTTTGCCGGAACAAACGGATCAATGTCAACAGTGATTTCACCTGCAGCACGGTCAATAGTTCCAACGAATGGAGCAAATAAACTGGTACCCAGTTTTCCTCTGATGTTGAATTCAAATCCGGTAAGCAATTCCGCCTCGCCATCAATCACGTTTCGTAATCCTCTAACGCTAATAACATCAGCTTGAATTACTTTAACCATTTGTTGAGTCAAGCGGCTCACCATTCTTCCATCGGCAGAATTCAAGAGCAATGCTCTCAAAGCCGTTCTCAAAATCTTGCCGGCTACCCCGGCTCGCCCAAATTCAGACCCATTCTCGCGGGTTCTCTGAAACGCAGGATCATTTTTGATTCTGCTGGCGTCGATGCCTCCTTTTTCACGAGCCAAATGCCCGTCCTGGGTTTTGTAAAAGGTAATATCCCCGATAGTACCTTTCAACTTAATTATGCCTTTTTGCCTTGCCATAATTCCTAATATTTAAATTAATACTTGGTTTGAAATTCCCTCAATCATCATCCGTTGCAACATCTTTCAATTGATTTCGAGAACAAATTTTAGCTTATTTAGCAGAATAAAAAAGCAAGCACAGTTCCATATGTCCGAAAACGACATAAATGGCTTAAAACGACATAAATGCCCATAAAAAAACACCCCAGAGAGGTGTAACTTGCAGCAATAAATAGTAACTTAGAAAATCTTAATTTTGTAAAGCCATTTTAGGATTTACAAAATAATCAGCAAAGATATTTAAGGATTGAAAAGATTAAAATATAGACTTTGCACCTAGCACTTTGATGCTAGTCAAAGCCTAGTCAAAGGTATAGATAGTGTATGAAAAATGAAAAACAGAGGGTCTGCATTTATCCAAAGGACATACAGCGCATAACAGGCAAGAGTTATCGTCAAAGTACCAGAATAATGCAAAAAGTAAAAAACGACCTCAATAAGCCCGAAAATGAATTCTTAACGATAGAAGAATTCTGTTTGTACACAGGAATAAAATATGAACAAGTAGCTCATTTGATTTTTGGTTAAAATTAGAAAATACTTGTTCATATTTTAAACCTATTAAATCCTTAAATCTTAATTAAACTAGTTCATTTTTTAGTCAAGTTTCTTTCTTAATCAATTAATTATCAGTATATTTAATCATTGAATTTAGATCATTTTTTTTATCCATATCAATAGGAGTCACTTGAGGAGTCACTTGTAATAAATGCTTCGTAAAACCTTGTTTTAGTGCTAATTACAAAAACAAAAAAATCCCTCTTTCTCCGCAGAATTAAAACCCTAACGATTGACTTTCAATTAGTTAGGGTTTTTTTATTGCTTCGAAATCACCACAATATCCCACAATCACCAGAATTATAAGGGATCAAGCATAAAAAAACCGCCTTTTTCAAAGTGGTTCTTTAGAAAGTATCTATAAAATTTATGAAGCCGTACCAGAGTGCAAATTCCAGTGGTATAAATGTAACCCTGTATCGGAAATAGAACAAACAATATTTATATGCTTTTACATATAGATATATTTTATTTACAATAAACTATATGCTTTTGCATATAATTTACTATATTTGCTTAAAATCAATGCAAAAGCATATAGCAATGAAGACACTAGCCGATTTTGTAAAAGATAAAAGAAACGAAGTAAAGCTCACACAGGAAGCCTTTGCGGAACGTGCTGGAGTAGCTCTTACAGTGATTCGAAAAATAGAACAGGGAAAAGAAAACCTCAACCTCGAAAAAGTAAACCAAGTGCTCAAAATGTTTGGGCATACCTTGGCTCCAGTCAATGCAAGAGAATTATTCAAAAATGACGATTAAAGAAAATGAGAAAAGCAGCCGTATATTATAAAGAATTTCTGGCGGGCATCCTCACGGAAACGGACGACGGGGAATACACCTTCGAATACGATGAAAAATATGTGGTGGAACATCCCAAGGAAGGCATCAGCCTGACAATGCCGGTACGATTAAAAAGCTACACCGACAAACGATTGTTTCCTTTTTTCGAAGGTTTGATCCCGGAAGGATGGCTATTGGACATTGCGTCCAAAAACTGGAAAATAAATCCTGGCGACCGAATGGGCTTGCTTCTGGCCTGTTGCCAGAATTGCATCGGAGCAGTTAGTGTACAATCAATACAAAACGAAAATGAGTAAGTGTCTATATTGCTATGAACCATTGGAGGACAATGGTACTGGTGATTTCCACGAGCAGTGCAGCTTGGAGTTTTTTGGCACCAAACAACCACCAGTATTCGAACATTCACTAAAACAAATGGCGGAATTGGCCAAAAACGTGGTGGAACGAAGTGTGGCGGTTCCTGGCGTGCAACCCAAACTATCCCTGTCTATCGTTAATGACTCTCTGCAGGACGGAAACAAAGGACGTCTTACCGTTGTAGGAGCCTTGGGAGGAAATTACATTTTTAAACCACCATCCGACCAATACCCTGAAATGCCCGAAAATGAACACCTGACGATGCGAATCGCGGAAGCATTCGGAATCAATACGGTAAAATCAAGCTTGATCCGATTGCAGTCGGGCGAACTGTCTTATATCACCAAACGCATCGACCGAACGGATACCGGAGAGAAAATCCATATGCTCGACATGTTCCAGATCACGGAAGCCTTCGATAAATACAAAAGCTCGATGGAAAAGGTGGGCAAAGCCCTAAACGAGTATTCGGACAACACCTTGTTGGACAAATTGTATTTTCTGGAATTGGGCATTTTCAGTTTCCTCACCGGGAACAACGACATGCACCTGAAGAACTTTTCGATGATCCATTCCGGCGACAGTTGGACATTGGCTCCAGCCTATGATCTATTGAATGTGGCCATAGTAAACCCCGACGACACCGAGGAACTGGCCCTAACACTGGAGGGAAAAAAGAGAAAACTACAATGGGAAAATTTCGAAAAGCTGGGCATCAACCTTGGACTTAACGGAAAACAAATAAAAAGCATCGTCAAACGCTTCCAGAAAAACAAACCCGTCGCTTTCCAATGGATCAATAATTCATTCCTGTCCGAGGAATACAAGGAAAAATACAAGACCCTGATGGAAGAAAGATACCGCGCCTTGTTCCACCGGGAATGAACGCATCCTTTTTTTTGATTAATTTTGCTCCACTAAAAGTTTGGCCAACAGAATGTCACTTAGTCCCTCTTTTTTCGCTTTTTTAAAGCGCTAATTATTGTTAATCAGTAAGTTGTGTTCTTTTTTTAGCCCACATTCAATTGAAAATGAAAAAACAGGGTCAATCCCAAAACCTGTGGAGTCCTTTTTTTAAATTATACTTTGAAAATGAGTTTGTTTTTATATAATAACCACAAAATAAACGTCCAAAAAACAACGTACAACAAGGCAAATGCCAATGAAGCGTTCAATGGGTCAGAAAATTGTGGTGAAATATAAAAATCATAAAAATAGTCTCTCGTGTTTATTTTTCCTGAAATAACTTCGGGGTTTTGAATTTCAATCATGCTCCAAACTTCTGGAAGTATTCCTGATAAAAAGAACACGATCATGGGATTCACGCCCCAAATCAAAAAAATATTGGTCCATTTTTTATAATTGGCAATCTCTATTAAATAATGCAAAAGTGTTAAAATCAATATTGCCAAACCGGCAGTATATAAAACATAAGAACTGGTCCAAAGTGATTTATTTATTGGAAAAACGAGATTCCAAATTAAACCAAGTACCAACAATGAAATACCAATAATGCTTAGTTTTTTGGTGATTTCTATTTTAGCAGTTTCTAAATTCAATAATTGTCCAATTACTATTCCAATAATTCCGGTTGCAATAGCAGGTATAGTACTTAAAATACCTTCGGGATCCCATGTTTTGGAGGAACTCCATAAATGTCCGTTTAAAACTAAATTGTCCAACCACGCTGCCAGATTAGTGTCTTTTTCAAAATTAGCCTCGCCAAAACCCGGAACAGGAATGCAGGCCATCAAAAACCAATAAAATAGCAACAACGATGTGGCAATCCCTATTTGGGTTTTTAAAGTGGTTTTCAAAAATAGGATGGATGCAAAAAAATAGACAATCCCAATGCGTTGCAAGACCCCGGGTATCCTGACATCTTGATAATTTTCTATTTTGCTGTAGGCTAAAAATAATAGTGTCGCCAGAATTGCAAAAGCCAAGTACGTTTTTATTTTTTGGTTAAAACTTCCCAAAAGAGCCATTCCAACAATGCCAGTAATTATCAGGCGAATAATCAATAAGGGTATTCCTTCCAGTCCTAAAAACGCTATTTTTCCGAAATAATTTAAAAATAATCCCAAACAGAAAATTCGCAACGAGCGAACCACAATTTTGTTAAAAACGGCAAAGTCAAACTGTTTGTTTGGCATGGAAAATGGAATTGCAGTTCCCATAATAAATATGAAAAAAGGAAATACCAAATCAGTGGGGGTGCAGCCATTCCATTCGGCATGTTCCAACGGTGGATAAATATGGACCCAACTTCCGGGGTTGTTGACGATCGTCATTAACATTATTGTAAATCCCCTGAATACATCTAGTGAAATTAAACGTTCTTTGGTCATTTTAGTTTGGGTTAAATTATTATTTCATAAATTACATATTGCAACATTTGTTGAATATCTTCCTCATTATTTCATTGACTAACATATTTTTAGGTTATTGGTCAAAAAATTCATGGATAATTTCGGATTAGGTATCTGTCAAAAAGCTTTCCGACTACTATCTTTATAAAAATTGTTTAACATAGGAAAGATACTATTTATAACTTAAATTTCGGTTTAGAACTTTAAAATAAAATTATTAATGAAAACTTTATAAATTGAAATTGTTTCATAGATTTGGACTCTTAATGAAGGCCTGCATTTTGGCACAATTCACGGTATAATTTTTTTTAAACGTTAAAATTTCAACTATGGCGATTTCCGGTTTATTTAGAAAAAAAACAGTGCATGATATTTTAAAACAAGTCGAAAAAAACAATACTGATGGTCATAATGCTTTGGGAAAACATTTGACTGCCCGTGATTTGACCGCCTTTGGTATTGCGGCCATTGTGGGAGCAGGGATTTTTAGCACCATTGGGAAAGCTAGTGCCGATGGAGGTCCAGCAGTAATTTTTCTTTTTTTGTTTACTGCTATTGCCTGTAGTTTTGCCGCTTTTGCCTATGCAGAGTTTGCTTCAATGGTTCCCGTTTCTGGTAGTGCTTATACGTATTCTTATGTTGCTTTTGGTGAAATAATTGCCTGGATTATTGGTTGGGCCTTGATTATGGAATATGCCATTGGCAATATAACGGTTGCCATTTCGTGGAGTGATTATTTTACGGGATTACTCGAAAGTGGCGGCATTTATTTGCCGCAATGGGTTCAAATGGATTATTTGACGGCTTCGAACGGTTTTAAAGACGCCACGGCATTGATGCAAGGCGGAAAAACCTATGAAAATTTAGGTTCGGGTTTGCAAGCTGCTTACACGGCTTGGACGACTTCACCGGTAATTGGTTCTTTTCATTTTGTTGCTGATTTGCCTGCCTTGTTGATTATTATCTTGATTACCGCATTGGTATATCGTGGAATGAAAGAGTCCAGAAACGCCAGTAATATTATGGTTGTAGTAAAATTATGTATCGTTCTTTTGGTGATTTTTGTGGGTTCCAGATATGTTGATACGGCCAATTGGGATCCGTTTGCACCCAATGGTGTTTCGGGTGTTTTAAAAGGAGTTTCGGCAGTTTTCTTTGCCTATATTGGTTTTGACGCCATTTCAACGACAGCCGAAGAATGCAAAAATCCGCAACGTGATTTGCCTCGAGGAATGATGTGGGCCATTATTATTTGTACCATTTTATATATCGCCATTGCCTTGGTTTTGACGGGAATGGTAAGTTATAATGAATTAAATGTTGGAGATCCATTGGCTTTTGTATTCGATAAATTGAATCTAAAATGGATGTCGGGAATTATTGCCGTCAGTGCCGTTATAGCAATGGCGAGTGTTTTGTTGGTTTTCCAAATGGGGCAACCCCGAATTTGGATGAGCATGAGCCGTGATGGATTGTTGCCCAAACGTTTTTCCAAAGTGCATCCAAAATTCAAGACGCCTTCTTATGCCACTATCGTGACTGGTTTTGTGGTGGCGATTCCAGCCTTGTTTTTGAACTTGACGATGGTTACCGATTTGTGCAGTATCGGTACTTTGTTTGCCTTTGTCTTGGTTTGCGCCGGCGTTTTGGTATTGCAAAACAAACCCAATATTCCTCGTGGAAAGTTCAAGACTCCTTATGTAAATTCTAAATTTATCATGCCGGTCCTGATTGCCATTGGACTCGTTTATGCTTTTGGTTACAACCAAAAAGCAACGATGGATTTCATTACCAATGAAACACAAATTAACACTCCTGCCGATATTGTTACAGCATTGGACAAAGAGCACACCACGAAAGTTTATGATTATTTGGTAGCTGTCGATGCCAAGAACAGCACTGTCGAGACGCCGGACTTGGAGCATTTGTTGAGCCAATACGAGCTAGATGATGCCAAATATGCCACCGTGGTTGCAGGTCTTCCAGTGGATGATTTCATCAAGTATCAAAGTGGTTTCAATCTTTTTAAACACAAAATCCCTATGTGGATTTTCTTGATTGTCTTGTTTGGATTGACGATTTGGTCATACAAACAAAATTTGTCGCTAATTCCTTTATTGGGCTTGATTTGTTGCCTCTACATGATGGCGGAACTGAGTGTTTGGAACTGGATTTATTTCACCATTTGGTTGCTTATTGGACTCTTGATTTACTTTGGCTTTAGCCGAAAAAACAGCAAATTGAATATTCCGGAAGCTTGATTTTGCTTGGTTGGAAATCATTTTCAAACTTTGAATTTTTAATAAAATCCTTGGTAATTTCTTAATAAGATGAAGTCGAAATGCATTTTGGCACACTAGTTTTTTGACTATATTTGGCACCATTAAAAAAAGCAACGATGAAAGCATTAGAAAAAGGAAGTTCAAAATTGTTAAACGCTTGGGCTTTTTATGATTGGGCAAATTCGGTGTATAGTTTGGTGATTGCAACGGCTGTATTTCCTTTGTTTTATTTGGCTTTGTTTAGCAAGGATTATCAGTATATTAACGCTTTTGGCAGTGAAATCAAAAATTCTGCCTTGATTGTTTTTGTTACTGCTGCTGCCTTTTTGGTAGTTGCTTTTATCTCGCCTCTCTTGTCTGGAATTTCTGATTATGTTGGAAACAAGAAAGCTTTCATGCAATTCTTTTGCTATATGGGCGGATTGTCTTGCATCGGTTTGTATTGGTTCAGTTTGGAACATATTTACATTAGTTTATTGTTTTATTTTTTAGGATTGATAGGGTTTTGGGGAAGTTTGGTTTTTTATAATTCTTATCTACCGGATATAGCTTTTCCGGCACAACAAGATAAAGTTAGTGCCAAAGGATATTCTTTGGGGTACATAGGAAGTGTTCTTTTATTGGTTGTCAATTTGGCAATGATTATGAAACCCGATTTTTTTGGAATTACGGGAACAAGTGCTGAAGGAGCAATGAAGGCTATGCGTTATTCATTTTTAATGGTGGGTGTTTGGTGGATTCTTTTTAGTCAATATACCTTTTATTATCTGCCAAAAGGGAATGACAATGCAAATCAAAAAGTAACGCATCATGTGATTTTTAATGGTTTCAGGGAACTTAAAATAGTGTGGAAACAGTTGGAAGGCAATATTGCTTTAAAAAGATATTTAGGTAGTTTTTTTGTGTACAGCATGGCTGTGCAAACGGTGATGCTTGTGGCTACTTATTTTGGGGAGCAAGAAATTGCTTGGTCATCCAAGGAAGAAAGTACTACTGGATTGATTATCTGTATTTTGTTGATTCAATTGGTGGCTGTTTTAGGCGCATTTTTAACGTCTAGGGCATCGGAAAAATTCGGAAATATTGCAACTCTTATAGTTATTAATTGTTTTTGGGTTTTGCTTTGTATTGCGGCCTATTTTATTGTTTTACCCTTGCATTTTTATGTTATGGCAGCCTTGGTTGGATTGGTTATGGGCGGAATCCAGTCGTTGTCACGTTCTACTTATTCTAAATTATTGCCTGAAACCGAGGACACGGCTTCTTTTTTTAGTTTTTATGACGTTTCCGAAAAAATTGGAATCGTAATCGGGATGTGCGTTTATGGCATCATTGACCAAATTACGGAAAGTCCAAGATTTGCCATCGTGTTTTTGGGTATCTTTTTTGTTACGGGAGTCATTTTATTGAGAAGAGTACCTAAAAACAAGGCCGTAAACTAATTTCTTCTGCATCAATTGCCTTTTCGTGGTTCAAATTATTTATTTCGCTTATTTATGGCTAGATTTTAAATATACCGAACAGTTTTTATGAATACTATTGCTAAAGTTATTGTCAAAAAACTGCATTTAGATTTTTAAAACTCTATATTTGTAGGGTAAAACAACTAATTATGAGAAGATTTAGAATTTTTATTTTGCCCTTGGTTATAATTGCAACATTTTGTTTGAATTCTTGTGAGATAGAACCCCTAGATCCCGCTTTGATTGGCACTAATCCAAATCCAGGAACTAATACTTCTGCAGGAGTTTTTAAGGTAGATTTTGACGGAAAAACTTTCGTTGCCACTACTGTTCAAGCGTTAGTAAATAACGATTACATATCCATTTCTGGATTAAAAACATCAACAGGAGAATTAGTGCAAATAACATTACCGGCTCCATTCAATGAAGTTGGAACTTATACTTGGAAAGAGGTTAGTGCGGCAGCAGGTGTTATGGCATTGGCTTATAATCCACCAGCTGGTGCAATGGCATTCATATCAGCGGATAAAAATTCAGTTAGTGGTCCTGAATTTGCAGGATATACAGATACTGCTAAAATTACTATTTCTAAAATAGATGTTGTCAATGGTAAAATGTCGGGAACTTTTGAATTTACAGGATTTAGATACAAAGACCCCGTAGGAGGAAGCACAAGTATCGAAACAAAAAAATTCACAAGAGGTTCTTTTACGGATATCCCATTTACCAAAGATGTCGTTGTGACACCAAATAATAATAGTTTTTCAGCAAAAATGGATGGAGTGGCTTTTACCCCAACATATATTAATGGTTTAAGTTCTTCGGGTTTTATAACTATTGTTGGAAGAAGAGGAACTATAGAAAACATAGGATTGGTTTTTCCTAACACGATTGCACCAGGGACATATAATTATAGTTGGCTTGACACTGATTTCAGGGGACAATACATAAAAAATAATAATGCCGATGGAAGTGGAATATTTGGTGGAGATGGCTCTGTTACTATTACAAGCCATGACAAAGTGAATAAAAAAATAGTAGGAACTTTCAAGTTCACCGCAAATTCATTTATAGTAAGTGAAACACATAACATTACGGATGGAACTTTTAGCGTTTCTTATTAGTTAATAATCGAATAAATTTTTAATCCGCTACTTTTTGGCGGATTTTTTTTGGCATGATGATTGTCACTTTTCAAGGTCAAGCGAATATTGGGTGGATTAGATTGATTTTATTGAAATTTATTAATCTGATGTCTTATATTTGTTATTCAATGAATCTATTAATGACAAAAAGACTTAAAATAGAATATGTCAAATCATAAAATACGCACTCTTGACAATCTGTCACTTCAAGAATTTGATACGGAAACCGAATTAATTCCTTTATTGACTCCCGAAGACGAGGAGGAAATGAACAACGAAGAATTGCCGGATTCATTGCCTATTTTGCCCTTGCGAAATATGGTTTTGTTTCCCGGAGTTGTCATTCCAATCACCGCAGGACGCGATAAATCCATAAAATTGATCAATGACGCTTATGCGGCTGGAAAAATCATTGGAGTTGTGGCTCAAAAGAACGAAGAAGTTGAAGATCCTTCCAAAAATGACATTCACAAAATAGGAACTGTAGCCCGAATTTTGCGCGTCCTGAAAATGCCTGATGGTAATGTTACCGTTATTCTTCAAGGAAAAAAACGTTTCCAAATAGAATCCATAGTTTCTGAAATTCCTTACATCACGGCAAGTATCAAGGAAGTGTCCGAAAAAAGACCCGGAAAAAAGGACACCGAATTCTTGGCGATTCTTGATTCTGTCAAAGAGTTGGCTATCCAAATTATTAAGGAAAACCCGAATATCCCGAGCGAAGCCACCTTTGCCATCAAAAATATTGAAAGTCAATCGTTTTTGGTCAATTTTGTGACTTCCAACATGAATTTATCCGTGGAGGAAAAACAAAACCTGTTGTCGATAAATTCCTTGAAAGAGCGAGCATTGGAAACGCTTCGGTACATGAATTTGGAGTTGCAAAAACTCGAATTAAAAAATGACATCCAGTCTAAAGTTCGTTTCGATTTAGACCAACAGCAACGCGAATATTTCCTTCACCAACAAATGAAAACCATTCAGGAAGAATTGGGTGGCGTTTCACAAGAAGAGGAAATGGACGAAATGAGCGTCAAGGCCAAAACCAAGAAATGGGACGAAACCACGCAGAAACATTTCGAAAAAGAATTGTCAAAAATGCGTCGAATGAATCCGCAAGCGCCTGATTTTGGTATCCAAAGGAATTATTTGGAGTTGTTTTTGGATTTGCCTTGGAACGAATATTCCAAAGACAATTTCGATTTGAAACGTGCTCAAAAAATTCTCGACAGAGATCACTTTGGTTTGGAAGACGTCAAGAAAAGAATGATAGAACATTTGGCCGTCTTGAAATTGCGAAATGACATGAAGTCGCCAATTATTTGTTTGACGGGACCTCCGGGAGTTGGTAAAACCTCCATTGGAAAATCAGTTGCCGAAGCTTTGGGAAGGGAATATGTGAGAATATCTCTTGGTGGTTTGCGCGACGAAGCGGAAATCCGTGGACACAGAAAAACCTATATTGGTGCCATGCCGGGAAGAATCATACAAAGCTTGAAAAAAGCGGGAACTTCCAATCCGGTTTTTGTTTTGGACGAAATAGACAAATTGTCCAATAGCCATCAAGGCGATCCGTCTTCGGCATTGTTGGAAGTTTTGGATCCGGAACAAAACAGTTCGTTCTATGACAATTTCTTGGAAATGGGGTACGATTTATCGAAAGTGATGTTCATTGCCACTTCCAATAATATGTCTGAAATTCAGCCTGCCTTGCGAGATAGAATGGAAATCATCAAAATGTCGGGTTACACGATTGAAGAAAAAGTGGAAATAGCCCGTCAACATTTATTTCCGAGACAATTGAAAGAACACGGTCTAACGGCCAAACATTTGTCTATTGGAAAAAAACAATTGGAAAAAATAGTCGAAGGATATACTCGTGAATCCGGGGTTCGTGGTTTGGAAGCAAAAATTGCGCAAGTGATTCGAAATGCCGCCAAATCCATTGCAATGGAGGAGGAGTACAACAAGAAAGTGACCGACGAAGACATAGTGAAAGTACTTGGAATTCCAAGGTTGGAGAGAGACAAATACGAAAGCAATGATGTTGCCGGGGTGGTAACAGGACTTGCCTGGACAAGCGTTGGCGGCGATATTCTCTTTATCGAATCCTTGATTTCTCAAGGAAAAGGGGCGATGACTATTACGGGGAATTTAGGAAACGTGATGAAAGAATCGGCAACGATAGCTTTGGAATATATTAAAGCCAATGCGGAATTAGTAGGCATAAATCCAGAAATTTTGTCCAAATACAATATTCACTTGCACGTTCCCGAGGGAGCTACTCCAAAAGACGGCCCAAGTGCAGGAATCGCGATGTTGACTTCTTTGGTTTCGGTGCTTACGCAAAAGAAAGTGAAGAAAGGATTGGCCATGACGGGCGAAATTACATTACGTGGAAAAGTATTGCCAGTAGGCGGAATAAAAGAAAAGATTTTGGCCGCCAAAAGAGCTAACATCAAGGAAATTATCCTTTGCCACGAAAACAAAAGCGATATAGACGAAATAAAACCAGAATATATCGAAGGATTGACTTTTCATTATGTCAAGGAAATGAGTGATGTCCTGAAAATTGCCATCACCGACCAAAAGGTGAAAAACGCAAAAGCATTATAAACACTGCTTTTTAATTCAAATCAATTCCATCCTGAAACTTCGGGATGGAATTTTTATTTTAGCCAAAAAAATCGTTTTGAAACTTCGACAAGAAAACAAGAATTTATGTCATTATAATTTTATCTTCGCATTTGCGTTTTACAATACCGAATAGTCCTTTTAAGTATGCCAAAAAAACTTTTATTATTTCTTTTATTCTCGTTTTGCACCGTGTCCTACGGTCAAATAGGAGGTAAGTACACCTATCAGTTTTTAAATTTGGTCACTTCGCCTAGACAAGCAGCTTTGGGCGGAAAAACGATTACTATTTATGATAACGACGTCAATCAAGCCCATTTTAATCCGGCCACCATTAACCCGGAAATGGACAATCAGCTGGCATTGAATTATGGTAGCTATTTTGGAGAAGTTGCTTACGGAACGGCTTCTTATGCTTATACGTATGACCGCCATTTACAAACTTTTCAAGTGGGAATCAATTATGTGAATTACGGAAAATTTGATGGTTATGATGAAAACGGAGAAGCCACATCACAATTTACCGGTAGTGAAATTGCCCTTTCTTTCGGATATGCCTATAATGTTCCTTATACGAATTTGTTTTTGGGAGCCAATGGAAAACTGATTTCTTCTACTTTGGAGAGTTATAATTCCTTTGGAGGTGCTGTCGATTTAGGAGCACTTTTTATAGATGAAGCCAATGATGTCAATTGGGCTTTGGTGGTTCGAAATATTGGAACACAGTTTACAACCTACAATGGTATAAACGAAAAATTGCCATTGGAAATTATGGCAGGTGTATCGCAAGAATTAGAAAATGTTCCGCTGCGTTGGCATCTTACCTTGGATAATTTGCAGCAATGGAATATTTCTTTTACCAATCCTAACCAAGCACAAACCTCTCTTGACGGAACTTCCAGTGAGGAAAAAGTGTCTGTGTTTGGCAATGCTTTGCGACACGTCGTTTTTGGGGCGGAACTTTTCCCAAAAAAATCATTCAATATTAGATTGGGATATAATTTCAGAAGAGCCGAAGAATTACTAATTTTGGAACAAAGGAATTTTTCAGGTATTTCGATAGGATTTGGATTGAAACTCAATAAATTGAAATTTAACTATTCGTATTCGAGATACACATTGGCAGCTAACACAAGTTTGTTTGGCTTAACCGTAAACTTACAATAATACTATTTTGGAAAAAAAAATTATCATAGCAATAGACGGATTTTCATCGACGGGCAAGAGCACTTTGGCCAAAGAATTAGCCAAACATTTAGGATATGTCTATGTTGATACGGGAGCCATGTATCGTGCCGTGGCCTTCTTTGCAATGCAAAACGGATACATCGGCAAAGAATTTTTTGACAAAGAATCTCTTGTCAATAGTCTTCCTTTCATCAAATTGGTGTTTCAATTCAATCCCGATTTGGGATTCTCGGAAATGTATTTGAATGAAACCAATGTGGAACAGGAAATTCGAACGCTCGAGGTTTCCAATTATGTGAGTAAAGTGGCCGAAATACCCGAAGTTCGTTCAAAATTGGTAGAACAACAACAAGAAATGGGGAAAAGTAAAGGCATAGTTATGGACGGCAGAGATATTGGAACGGTTGTTTTTCCGGAAGCCGAACTCAAAATATTCATGAATGCCAGTGCAAATACTCGAGCGGAAAGACGTTTCAAGGAATTAAAAGAAAAAGGAGATACCATTTCGTCTTTAGAAGATGTTTTAAAGAATATCGAAGAACGCGATTATATCGATACCCATCGAGACGATTCGCCACTTGTAAAAGCAAAAGATGCCTTGGAATTTGACAATTCCAATATTTCAAAACAAGAGCAATTTGAGAAAGTTTTGAAATTTATAAAGATGTAGCATTTCTTGTAAACCTTAATATTTATATAAAGCCCTCGAAAATTCGAGGGCTTTTTTTTGCTTTTAAGTGATTTTGTTCTTTAGTGTCGTGCCTTAATTCATTTAATTTTTTTTCTGACAATACTTTTGCTTAGGAATGCAGTTAGGATTTTAATTTTTAATTTGCTAATGTGTGTAAGAAATGTATGTTTTATTTTTTTAATTTGTGTATTTAATCGATTTTATTTGTGTTTTAAACGATGTTTGTCGTACATTTATAAAACAAATAACAGAAGTTCTTAATAATAACAACACTAAAGAAGTTTGCCCCACAATCTACTTTAAGTTTAATCTACTTTTTATTATGAAAACAAAATTACTTCGCATATTATTGCTAGTTGCAGTAATATTCACAATGAATTCATGTTCATCTGACAGTTCAGAAGATGCTACTTCTACAGTTTCTACCCAGCAAGTAATGAGTTATACTTATAATTCAACAGAAATTGAGACTATGAATCTGATAAATACTTATAGAGTGAGTATTGGATTAAATGAATTGAAAGAAATTAACCATATTTCTTATAAATCTGAAGAACATGATCACTATATGATAGCCAACAACGTGGTTAACCATAATGATTTTGTTTCTCGTTCAGAAAACATTATGAGAGTATTAGGAGCTAAAAACGTAAGCGAAAACATTGCCTACAACTATAATTCTCCAAAAGCAGCTTTAGAAGCTTGGTTGAAAAGTCCAAGTCACAAACAAAACATAGAAGGCAATTTTACACATTTTGGACTTTCTATAAGAGTTAGTGCAGATGGGAAAAAATATTACACCAATATCTTTGCAAAAATATAAGTAATTTTTTTGATTTTAGTTTAGTAGCTGCCTCTAAATAGAGGCAGTTTTTATTTTTATTTTAATTGTCTGTTTTTAAAATATTAAATTATATAAGAAAATTATATTCAAAAATTAAAATTATGTGTAGTTCATCGATGAAATTTGGTCTTTCTTTGGTAAATAATTTAGATTAGCTTTACAATTAAAACGGATTCAATCAATTACCAATTTTTAACTAGCTTGTCTAAAATCTACTTTAGATTTAATTTTTTTTTATTTTTATGAAGCTTAAATTTTCTAGATTATTATTACTGTTTACTGTTGCTTTTATTTTTAATTCTTGTTCTTCCGATAGTCCAACAATAGAGGATAATTCAACATCATTGCCCCCAACAGTTTCCGCTTATACATACAATTCCATAGAGAACGAGACATTGGCACTTATAAATTCACATCGTGTGGGTATGGGGTTAAAACCATTGGAAAAGAATAATTATGCTTCACTCAAATCAGAAGAACACGACAATTATATGATAGTTAACAATGTGGTTAACCATGATTATTTTAGTAGTCGGTCACAAAATATCATTGAGACTTTGGGCGCTAAAAGAGTGGGAGAAAATATTGCTTATAATTTCGGTACCCCTCAAGCTGCCCTTATTGCTTGGCTGCATAGCCCAACTCATAAAAAGTGCATAGAAGGTGACTATACACACT
Organism: Flavobacterium limnophilum; assembly: GCF_027111315.2. GTDB lineage: Bacteria > Bacteroidota > Bacteroidia > Flavobacteriales > Flavobacteriaceae > Flavobacterium > Flavobacterium limnophilum. The sequence continues at coordinate 1,244,999 of NZ_CP114289.2, forward strand.
TTGGAATTTCAATTAGAATAAATGCGGAAGGTAAAAAATATTATACCAATATTTTTGTAAAAATATAAGGAAATCATTTTGCATTCAAAAAAAAAACAACCCTTGGAAGGAAACTTCCAAGGGTTATTTTTTTATTTTCTAAAATTATCATAAATCAGAAATAATAAATTCGCTTCGTCTGTTGAGTTGGTGTTCCTCTTCGGAGCATTTCACGTCGTCAGCGCATTTGTTTACCAATTGAGTTTCGCCATATCCTTTTCCTGTTAACCTGCTTGGATCGACACCATTTTTGACCAACCAGCTGATGGTTGATTTTGCCCTGTTGTCGGACAAGGTTTCATTGTATTTATGCGATGCACGGCTGTCGGTATGAGAACGAATGTCGAGTTTCATGGTTGGATTTTGGTTCAAGACGTCCAATATTTTTTCCAAGTCCAGTGCGGCTTCTGGGCGAATGTTGTATTTGTCCAAATCAAAATAAATCATTTTGATTCCAAAACATTTTCCCAAGTCGTCGCCAATGGCCACCTGGCATTTTTCTTTTTCCAGGGCAATGTCCAATTTGGTTCTGCCATTGTTTTTCTTGGCAATGGTCACTTTGAGTTCCTTGGTGGTGTATTCGGGTTTGGTTGCCCTTACATTATAGGTTTTGCCACATTCTACGGCAAATACATAATTTCCTGCAGGATCGGTAACTGTGGTGTTAATCAAATTAAATCCACTGTCGAACAAGCTGATTTTGCTGTCGGGGAGTATTTTTCCAGTGGCCAAATCCGTCACGGTTCCGTACAATTCCTGTTCGCACTTGATTCTTCTGGTTTCCAGAAATTTATAAATATCGTCATAGCCTTCTCCGCCACCTCGATTGGAGGAAACAAATCCTCTTCTGGATTTGGTGTCAATCAGGTAGGCAAAATCGTCTTTGGGAGAATTGGCTCCATCTCCCAGATTCTGGATTTCGCCGAAACTGCCGTCGAGGTTCATTTTGGACACGAATACGTCCAAACCACCCAATCCTGGATGTCCGTCCGAGGCAAAATAAAGTTCGTTTTCATCGGTCAAGAACGGGAAGGTTTCCTTTCCTTCGGTGTTGATTTCCTTTCCTAAATTCTCCGGGGTTCCAAAACTGCCGTCCTCGTTTAGTTGCACCTTGAAAATATCGGACTGGCCAATTGTTCCGGGCATATCGGAGACAAAATACAATGTTTTTTCGTCAGGACTAAGGGCAGGATGCGCCACGCTGTAGGAGTCGCTGTTGAAAGGCAACTCGGTTATTTTGTCCCAGTCCTCGTTTTCAAAAGAGGCTTTGTAAATTTTTATCAAGGTAATCTCCTTGCCGTCTTTTCCTTTTTTGCCGTCCAGAAAGTTGTTTCTGGTGAAATACATTGTTTTCCCGTCTTTGGAGAAAATGGCGCTTGATTCGTGGAATCTCGATTTCACTTTTTTGGAGAACTTGTCCACTTTTCCGGGATTCATTTCTTCGCCCAAATCCGAAACATAGAGATTGGTAAAATGTTGGTTGGTCCATTTGTGTTTTCTTTGCATCAGGCTTCCTGTATCCCTTGCCGAGGTGAAAACAAGTTTGTTCAAGAAGAAGGCACTTCCATAATCGGAATATTTGGAATTGATTCCGGCATTTTCAATGGTGTATCTTCCCGAATTGGTCTTGATGATGTCGAGATAGTTTTTGTTTTTTCCGTAAATACTGGCCCTGTTGTCGTTTCCTGCTTTCTGGTTGAATTGCTCCATCACCTGGTTGGCCTTGTCGGTTTGTCCCACGGCTTTGAGGGATTGAGCATATCGGTACAGGTATTCGGGTTGCTGATCTGGAGCCAAGGTGAACAATTCGTCATACCATTTGGCGGCCTTGTCCAATTCGCCGTTGAAGTAATAGGAATTGCCCAGTTTTTGGAACATGTCTTCGGACTTGTATCCTTTTTCGGCCACCCTTTCATAGGTTTTGATGGCATCGATGTAGGCAAATTTGTCATATTTCTTGTCTGCCGAGGCGACTTGCGATTTTTGGGCATAAGAGTTAAATGAAAAAACACTTATTATCGTTATGTAAAGGAGTATAAAATTTTTCATAATAATTGTTTTTAGAAGAATCTTGGAGTGGTGATTTTGCTGATGTTGTTAAATAATTCATAACGCAGGAATATCTCGTGCGAACCGGAATTATAGTTGTCTAGATTGGTGGTTTCCTTGTCGTACCCATATCCAATATACAAGCCGTCGGTGATTTGAAACCCTGCCATGGCGCTAATTGAAGCGCTCCATCGGTATGAAACTCCAAGCATAAATTTGTCGTAGAACATAAAATTACCGGAAACATCCACTTGAAGAGGAGCTCCTTCGACCATTTTGGTGAGCAGTGCCGGCTTGAATTTTACGGTATCACCAAGGTCAAACACGTATCCGGCAATGAGGTAGTAACTTATTTTTTCCTTGAATATGGCCACTTCATTGTCGTCATAGCGATTGGTTTCGATAAAATTGGGCACCGAAAAACCCACGTAGGCCTTGTCGGAATGCAGGTAGAGACCGGCACCAATGTTTGGGGAAAACTTGCTGTAATTCTGCAAACTCGGGTCGGAGGCATCCACGGCATTCAATTTGGAGGCATCCAAATCAAACAAATTGGCGGTAGCCTTGATTCCGAAGGATAGTTTCCAGGTTTCCGAAGTTTGTAGGGTATAGGATAAATCGGCCGAGATGGCATTCTCGGTAGTAGGCCCAATCTTGTCGTTAACAAGTGATATTCCCAAACCCAGATTACTTTCATTTATCGGCGTGTTCATCGACACGGTATTGGTAACGGGAGCACCGTCAAGTCCAACCCATTGGGTACGATGCAGGGCAAACATACTCAAAGTTCCTCTCGAACCTGCATAAGCAGGATTGATGTTGATTGTGTTGTACATGTATTGTGTGAATTGTGCATCTTGTTGCGCATAACTTAACACTCCAGTAAACATCAAAACGAATAATAGTATTCTTGTCTTCATTTAGTTTGTTGTTTATACCCAGGAAGTTTTAATTCCCGGGAGTTAGATTTGAGTTAGATTTATCTGGCAAGGTACAGAAACCCGTCTTTTTTAATGATTTGAATATTTCCACTTCCATCAAAGGATTCGTAATTCAAGATGTAAAAATAAGTTCCAGCTGGCAAACCTGCTGACTCTTTTATGGTTGTTCTCCCTTTTGAATACCCTTCAAAGGCATTACTTGTATTATTGTATTTTTCGGTTTCAAAAACTAATACACCCCAACGATTGTATATTTCAATTTTAATTCCAGAAGGATAGCAAATATTGTCATCTACACCATCAATGATAAGCACGTCATTAACGCCATCCCAATTAGGAGTAATTGTATTATGGACAACAACAGATTCGCAACCCAAAACTTTACAATCAAAGTTTACATTCATATTGACTTTGATAATTGTTGGACAATCTCCGCCAGAGATTCTATATTCGAAAACATAATCGCCTACAGGAACATCTAAAGGATAGAATATGCTGCCTTGCAATATTCCGACATTATCAGTGTTAATCCAAGTGCCATTTGTAGGGGTTTCTTCGGGCAATAAAGTGTTAAGGTCTATAGGAGACGAATCAGCATTACATGCGGTACTTGCGATTGTTACTCCGCCATTGGCAATAGTCACATTTACAATTTGAACAAATTTGGAAGTATTTCCACAGGTATCGGCCACGTTCCATTCTCTAACAATGGAATAGGATGTCAGGGTTTGGTTTATGATTTTTTCGGTATAAACAGGCGTTGCAACAGCCGAACAATTGTCGGTAAACACCAAATCAGGTTTGGCTGGAATGGCATCACAGGCTACGTCGATACTGGCTGGGAACAGGGTTGCTGTCGTTGGCCCAACAAGGTCTTGAACATTGATGGTTTGTGAAGCGGTAGATTTGTTTCCACAAGCATCGGTAGCTGTCCAAGTTCTGGTTACAGAATAAGCACCGGCACAAGCACCGTTCGTAGTCACGTCAGTCGAAGTCAAAGTGAAAGCAGAGCCACAGGCATCGGTTGCGGTTGCCACGGCAAATACGGGAGTGGCAGGGCAAGAGATGGTTGAAGCTGCCGGCAAAGCCGCAATGACAGGAGCGACGGTATCGGTTACATTAATGGTTTGAGAGGCTGTAGTGGTATTTCCAGAAGCATCCTTGGCAGTCCAGGTTCTGGTAACAGAATAGGAACCGGCACAATTTCCGTTTGTGGTTGCATCAACAAAGGTCAATGTTACGGAGCTGCAACTATCGGAGGCCACGGCTTGTGCAAAATCAAGAGCTGTGCCACAAGATATTGTTTTGGTAGCCGGCAATGCAGCAATTACTGGAGCAGAAATATCCTGGACGGTGATGTTTACAAAACCAACGGCACAGTTGTCTGGGTTTAGTTTGTCGCATACCATATAGGCAAATTTATATTCACCCACAGGAATTCCGTTTTCGGCATTCAAAGAACCTAAATTGGTCAATGTTATTTTTGGATAACTTCCTGAAGTCAAGGAGAGATTCACCATAGTCAAGGTAACCGGGCTTTCGTTCATGGTTACTTTTTCCAAAAGATTGATGACTAAATTTGTCGCATCGCAATTGATGGTTCTGTTTATAACAGGGGCCGAATTGGTCATTCTGGGTTGGGCTATCGTAATTGTAACCACGGCTTGGTCACAGTTGCCATTATCGGCTTTTTCACAAATTTGATAGGTCAAAGTATAGGTTCCTGATGGTGTTCCAGCTTTGACATCAACCGAACCATTTGGATTAAGGATTAGGTTGTTGTTGGGTGTTACTGTTGTAAGAGTAACTTCTGCAGGATTAACGGCAACGTTGTTTAACAAGTCATTCGTAAATACGTTAATAATATTTGAAACACCATTTAAACCGTCAAAGGTACTTGCGTTGTCATTAATAGCATCAATAGGAGTTTGGGTAACCATAACGCTGACAATTGCTTGGTCACAATTTCCACTATTTGCGATTTCACAAATTTGATAGGTCAAAGTATAACTTCCAGCTGGAGTTCCTGCGGCGACTATTACATTAGAACCGCTTAATGTTATTCCAGGATTAGTTGAACTGATGAAACTTAGTGCCACTTGTGAAGCGTCAACAGCTTTACAGTTCAGCAAGTCGTTGGATAATACATTGATATATGATATTCCTCCAGTGTAACTGTTTATTGGTAATCCCGCATCATCATTTGCAACAATGAAGTTGGTTACAATTAATTTTGTTTCACAAGTCGATTCATTGCCGCAAGCGTCTTTGACAGTCAAGGTTATTATCGTAGTTCCAGATTGAACCATAGTTCCAGCAGCTGGAGATTGCGTAACAACTAATGTATCGGTCGAAGTACAAGTATCGCTGGCAGTTACATTTTTGGTAAAGTCAGGAATTATGGCTTGGCAACTTGAATTTGCAGCTATAGTTTGTGCACTGGAACAAGAAACTATAATTGGTGGAGTATTGTCTATCACATTTATTGTTTGTGAAGCAGTTGAAGCATTACCACAAGTATCTGTAGCAGTCCAAGTTCTAGTTACGGAATAGGAACCTGCACAAGAGCCGTTGGTTTTAACATCTTCAAAAGTCAAAGAGAAAGTTGAACCACAAGCATCAGTTGCAATGGCTTGAGCGAACTCTGGTGTTGCAGGACAAGAAATGGTTTTAGTTTCTGGTAAAGCCGCAATTACTGGCGCAGTTACATCTTTAACTCTTATTGTTTGATTTGCAGTAGACGTATTTCCACAAGCATCGATTGCAGTCCAAGTCCTAGTCACGGAATAGGAACCTGCACAAGAGCCGTTGGTTCTTACATCTTCGAAAGTTAAAGAGAATAGACTTCCACATTCATCCATTGCTGTCGCTTCTGCAAATACTGGAGTTTCTGGGCAATTGATTGAAAGACGGGCAGGAGGTACAGCAATAATAGGAGCTGTTTTGTCTTGAACGTTTATTGTTTGTGACGCTGTTGAAGCATTGCCGCAAGCATCTGTAGCAGTCCAAGTTCGGGTTACAGAATAAGAACCGGCACAAGCATCATTGGTTTTCACATCTTCAAAAGTCAAAGTGAAAGTAGGACCACAAGCATCAGTCGCTACAGCTTGAGCGAACTCAGGTGTTGCAGGACAAGTGATGGTTTTTGTTTCTGGTAAAGCTGCAATTACAGGTGCTGTTTTATCTTCAACAGTGATAGTTTGAGTGGTTAATGAAGTATTGCTACAATCATCAATAAATGTCCAGGTTCTTGTAATAGTGTATGAATTTGCACAATTACCTTGAACAATGGTATCTATACCTTGCACGGTGATTTCTCCTTTGCAATTATCTATTGCTGTAAGTGATATTGGCATTGGAACTTCAGAAGCACAAGAAACATTTATAGTTGCAGGATTTTCTGGAGCAACTGGAGGTGTTACATCTTGAATACTGAATGTTGCCGAAGTTGTTGCCGAATTACCACAGCTGTCTTTTGCCGTAAATTCTACAGTTACAGCAGATGAACAGTCATTCGAAATAGCATTGAAGTTATTGGACCAAGTTACATTTGAACAAGTGTCTGTTGCAGTTGCCCCACCGTTATTGGCTAACCAATTAGCAATAGCTGCTTTGTTTCCTGTACCATCACATTCTACGGTGATATTGGAAGCAGTTGTATTAATTGTTGGTGCAGTTTTATCGAAAATCGTGATGGTCTGAATTTGATCGGCCGCTTTATTACCGCATTTGTCTACCAAACTCCAAGTTCGGGTAATAATTTTAGAACCTTCGCAAGTTCCGGCAGCCATCGAATCGGAGAAAGTTGCCTGCAATCCAGTGGAGCAGTTGTCGGCTTCGTTGGTCACGTCGCCAGTCATTGCCACGGAAGCATCGTAAGTGCAGCTTGCAGAAGTAAAGATTTCGATATTGGCAGGCGCGGTGAAAGTCGGTTTCGTATTGTCGGAAATCGTGATGGTTTGGATTTGATCGGCCGCTTTATTACCGCATTTGTCCACCAAGCTCCAGGTTCTGGTGATAATGGTTGAACCTTCGCAAGTTCCGGCAGTCATCGAATCGGAGAAAGTTGCCTGCAATCCAGTGGAGCAATTATCGGCTTCGTTGGTCACGTCGCCAGTCATTGCCACGGAAGCATCGTAAGTGCAGCTTGCAGAAGTAAAGATTTCTGTGTTGGCAGGTGCGGTGAATGTTGGTTTCACATTATCAGAAATGGTGATAGTCTGAATTTGATCGGCCGCTTTATTACCGCATTTGTCTACCAAACTCCAAGTTCTGGTGATAATGGTTGAACCTTCGCAAGTTCCGGCAGTCATCGAATCGGAGAAAGTTGCCTGCAATCCAGTGGAGCAGTTGTCGGCTTCGTTGGTCACGTCACCGGTCATTGCCACGGAAGCATCGTAAGTGCAGCTTGCAGAAGTAAAGATTTCTGTGTTGGCAGGCGCGGTGAAAGTTGGTTTCACATTATCAGAAATGGTGATAGTCTGAATTTGATCTTCGGCCTTATTACCGCATTTGTCAACCAAGCTCCAGGTTCGGGTAATAATTTTAGAACCTTCACAAGTTCCAGCAGTCATCGAATCGCTGTAAGTCGCTTGCAATCCTGTCGAGCAATTATCGGCTTCGTTGGTCACGTCACCGGTCATTGCCACGGAAGCATCGTAAGTGCAACTTGCAGAAGTAAAGATTTCTGTGTTGGCAGGCGCGGTGAAAGTTGGTTTCGTATTGTCGGAAATCGTGATGGTTTGGATTTGATCGGCAGCTTTGTTATTGCATTTGTCAACCAAGCTCCAGGTTCGGGTAATAATTTTAGAACCTTCACAAGTTCCGTTTACCATCGAATCGCTGTAAGTCGCTTGCAATCCAGTGGAGCAGTTGTCGGCTTCGTTGGTCACGTCACCGGTCATTGCCACGGAAGCATCGTAAGTGCAACTTGCAGAAGTAAAGATTTCGGTGTTGGCAGGCGCGGTGAAAGTCGGTTTCGTATTGTCGGAAATCGTGATGGTTTGGATTTGATCGGCAGCTTTGTTATTGCATTTGTCAACCAAGCTCCAAGTTCTGGTAATAATTTTAGAACCTTCACAAGTTCCAGCAGTCATCGAATCGCTGTAAGTCGCTTGCAATCCAGTGGAGCAGTTGTCGGCTTCGTTGGTCACGTCACCGGTCATTGCCACGGAAGCATCGTAAGTGCAGCTTGCAGAAGTAAAGATTTCTGTGTTGGCAGGCGCGGTGAAAGTCGGTTTCGTATTGTCGGAAATCGTGATGGTTTGGATTTGATCGGCAGCTTTGTTACTGCATTTGTCTACCAAACTCCAAGTTCGGGTAATAATTTTCGAACCTTCGCAAGTTCCGGCAGTCATCGAATCGCTGTAAGTCGCTTGCAATCCAGTGGAGCAATTATCGGCCTCGTTGGTCACGTCACCGGTCATTGCCACGGAAGCATCGTAAGTGCAACTTGCAGAAGTAAAGATTTCGATATTGGCAGGCGCGGTGAAAGTCGGTTTCGTATTGTCGGAAATCGTGATGGTTTGGATTTGATCGGCAGCTTTGTTACTGCATTTGTCCACCAAACTCCAAGTTCGGGTAATAATTTTCGAACCTTCGCAAGTTCCGGCAGTCATCGAATCGCTGTAAGTCGCTTGCAATCCAGTGGAGCAATTATCGGCCTCGTTGGTCACGTCACCGGTCATTGCCACGGAAGCATCGTAAGTGCAACTTGCAGAAGTAAAGATTTCGATATTGGCAGGCGCGGTGAAAGTTGGTTTCGTATTGTCGGAAATCGTGATGGTTTGGATTTGATCGGCCGCTTTATTACCGCATTTGTCTACCAAACTCCAAGTTCGGGTAATAATTTTAGAACCTTCGCAAGTTCCGGCAGCCATCGAATCGGAGAAAGTTGCCTGCAATCCAGTGGAGCAGTTGTCGGCTTCGTTGGTCACGTCGCCAGTCATTGCCACGGAAGCATCGTAAGTGCAGCTTGCAGAAGTAAAGATTTCGATATTGGCAGGCGCGGTGAAAGTCGGTTTCGTATTGTCGGAAATCGTGATGGTTTGGATTTGATCGGCCGCTTTATTACCGCATTTGTCCACCAAGCTCCAGGTTCTGGTGATAATGGTTGAACCTTCGCAAGTTCCGGCAGTCATCGAATCGGAGAAAGTTGCCTGCAATCCAGTGGAGCAATTATCGGCTTCGTTGGTCACGTCGCCAGTCATTGCCACGGAAGCATCGTAAGTGCAGCTTGCAGAAGTAAAGATTTCTGTGTTGGCAGGTGCGGTGAATGTTGGTTTCACATTATCAGAAATGGTGATAGTCTGAATTTGATCGGCCGCTTTATTACCGCATTTGTCTACCAAACTCCAAGTTCTGGTGATAATGGTTGAACCTTCGCAAGTTCCGGCAGTCATCGAATCGGAGAAAGTTGCCTGCAATCCAGTGGAGCAGTTGTCGGCTTCGTTGGTCACGTCACCGGTCATTGCCACGGAAGCATCGTAAGTGCAACTTGCAGAAGTAAAGATTTCGATATTGGCAGGCGCGGTGAAAGTCGGTTTCGTATTGTCGGAAATCGTGATGGTTTGGATTTGATCTTCAGCTTTGTTACTGCATTTGTCCACCAAACTCCAAGTTCGGGTAATAATTTTCGAACCTTCGCAAGTTCCGGCAGTCATCGAATCGCTGTAAGTCGCTTGCAATCCAGTGGAGCAATTATCGGCTTCGTTGGTCACGTCACCGGTCATTGCCACGGAAGCATCGTAAGTGCAACTTGCAGAAGTAAAGATTTCTGTGTTGGCAGGCGCGGTGAAAGTTGGTTTCGTATTGTCGGAAATCGTGATGGTTTGGATTTGATCTTCAGCTTTGTTACTGCATTTGTCTACCAAACTCCAAGTTCGGGTAATAATTTTCGAACCTTCGCAAGTTCCGGCAGTCATCGAATCGCTGTAAGTCGCTTGCAATCCAGTGGAGCAGTTGTCGGCCTCGTTGGTCACGTCACCAGTCATTGCCACGGAAGCATCGTAAGTGCAACTTGCAGAAGTAAAGATTTCGATATTGGCAGGCGCGGTGAAAGTCGGTTTCGTATTGTCGGAAATCGTGATGGTTTGGATTTGATCGGCAGCTTTGTTACTGCATTTGTCCACCAAACTCCAAGTTCGGGTAATAATTTTCGAACCTTCGCAAGTTCCGTTTACCATCGAATCGGAGAAAGTGGCTTGCAATCCTGTCGAGCAATTATCGGCTTCGTTGGTCACGTCACCGGTCATTGCCACGGAAGCATCGTAAGTGCAGCTTGCAGAAGTAAAGATTTCTGTGTTGGCAGGCGCGGTGAAAGTCGGGGCGATTGCATCGTTAATAGTAATAATTCTTGAAACTGAAGCAAGTGGTCTTTCACAACTATCAGTAGCTGTCCACGTCTCCACTACTTCTCCTTTACAGTAACCTGATATTGAAGTAGAGAAAGTGGAAGGATTTGAAGTACCGCTTATTAAACAATTACCTCCCAATCCATTGCTGAAAGGAATGGTGCTGGCAGCAGGCAAAGCACCACAAGCCACGGTTATTGGTTCCAGGGCTGTCATTGTGGGCAATGCAGCAGGGCTTACGGTGATGTTTCTTGTTTTTGTAATGATCCTTGAATACGAATCTTTAAATTCCCATTTTTCTATAATAATTCCTCCACATGCACCAGAAGGTGATTGGATACTTAGTGTAGAGGTAACAGAACCATTTATTGGACATTCTTGGGAATTATTAGTATAGCTTAATGCACTTGTAGTTGCTTCTCCACAAGGCACGGTAATATCATTTACTGCTGAAAATACTGCAATTGGAGCCATATTAACAGTCGCAACAATTGGTGCTCTTGTGGCTGTCGTACATCCTAAAGCACTTGTGGCTTCTACGTAATAAGTAGTATTTGCAGCAATAGTTGGTGTTGTAAATGTATTTCCGGAACCTAATGAAGTTCCACCACTTAGGGAATCATACCAATTAATAGTTCCAGCAGAAGCAGTTGCCCCCAGATTAACTGTTCCTTCTCCACAACGTGAAGCAGGGGTAGTGCCTGTTATTGTTGGAACTGGATTTACAGTTAGATTGAAGGAACAAGTTTTAATTTTTACGGTTCCATCCGTAGCTGTATAAGTTGCAATATATTGCAAATCATGAGATCCAACAGGATAAAAACCAGGATTTGGACCAGTTACCGTAAAATCAACTCCACCAGTACAACCCGTGTCAAACAAAAAACCTTTAACAGCAATAATTGTATCTCCTGTATTTGCATTTGCAGGTTTGGGACCTGTGTAATGGAAAACAAATTTTAATTTATAAATTGCTGTTTTGTTGGTTACGGAGCCTAGACCAAGGGTGTCAAAATTGGCTGCCCAAGTATAAGTTGTTGTTCCTGACGTTACAGGATAAGTAGCGAGTATTTTATCTCCATAAACTACATTGTTTTGAGGGTCGGTACCACCTTCCAAAATTAATTGAACGGTATAATTTCCACTATCATAATGTAAATCGATAGAAACTTCAGTGTCATCTTCAATTATTAAATACGGAGTGACAACTTTAGAATCTTTATCTCCATCAGCGTCGCTTCCTGAAAATAATTTTACATGTCCACCGCTGCCTCCAACTCTTGAAATATAGTTGAATTTCCAACAATCTTTACCTAGTAACTGTTCGTTTAATTCAAACAACATTCCGAAGGATGCTCCTGAACCCACTCCTGAACAATTTTGTGAGACTGTAGGTGAATTCCAATTGAAAATAGCACCGGGATCACCATTTTGATTTGTGACATCGGCGCATTTAGTTTGGTTGCCTGGACAATCAGTAATAGTGATACAATCATCGCCTTGAACTGCTCCTTGTGAGTATAAATTACCAACAAACATAAAGATGGCTAGTAAAAAGAGGGTAATTTTCGTTTTCATATAATCTATTTTTAATTCATTATTTGAAAAATTGATTTTATATATTTAGCAATTTGCTATCAATTAGGAATTATAAATTTTTAGTCATAAAAAAAATTGACACAAAAATTGGGGGCGCTATTTATTTTTGTAATATTGATTTCCATTTTTCATAATCTTCAACTTTTTTGTTAAAAAATAATAATGGTAAACTGACTAAAATTAGGTATTCGAGAATTGCCTAATTGTTAATGTGAGATATTGGGGCTTAACTCACAAATAAATTAATTTAAATAAATTCTTAATCGTTTCTGTTTAACAACACTTTAGATTGTTATTGATTTGATTTATTTTATGGGTTTAATCTTAAGTGCTGTTTTACACTTTCTATTAAGGATGAAAAGTTTTTTCTCTAAACTTTTTAAAAGTAACATCCTTATTTTGCGTCCAAATTACTTAACAACAGAATGTTAATAATTATAATCAAATTTATAGATAATTACCGAGTTTTAATTTTTTTCTCTTTCAATTACCTAAATACTCGTTGAAATGTAGTTTTTGGTTGTTTTTTTTTAAAGGTTTTATTAAACTTTGAATATTTTTTTGTACTAATAATCTGGTTTTTAAATTACTGATTAATAGTGTTTTAAATTTAAAAGTGTTTTTAAGGTCAGGTTATTAAGTCTTATAAATGAGGATTATTTAAATAATATTTGAGTACTAAAAGTTGAATGTTTTATCTTATATGTATTAAATTCGATTTTAGACAAAAAACAAAAACCTCGAAAGTTGATGCTTTCGAGGTTTTAAAAAAGAGTTGTTTTAATTTAAGTAATCTATTTCAAAAATTACAGGGCAGAAATAATAAATTCGCTTCGTCTGTTGAGTTGGTGTTCCTCTTCGGAGCATTTCACGTCGTCAGCGCATTTGTTTACCAATTGAGTTTCGCCATATCCTTTTCCGGTCAACCTGCTTGGATCGACACCATTTTTGACCAACCAGCTGATGGTTGATTTGGCCCTGTTGTCGGACAAGGTTTCATTGTATTTATGCGATGCACGGCTGTCGGTATGAGAACGAATGTCGAGTTTCATGGTTGGATTTTGGTTCAAGACGTCCAATATTTTTTCCAAGTCCAGTGCGGCTTCTGGGCGAATGTTGTATTTGTCCAAATCAAAATAAATCATTTTGATTCCAAAACATTTTCCCAAGTCGTCGCCAATGGCCACCTGGCATTTTTCTTTTTCCAGGGCAATGTCCAATTTGGTTCTGCCATTGTTTTTCTTGGCAATGGTCACTTTGAGTTCCTTGGTGGTGTATTCGGGTTTGGTTGCCCTTACATTATAGGTTTTGCCACATTCTACGGCAAATACATAATTTCCTGCAGGATCGGTAACTGTGGTGTTAATCAAATTAAATCCACTGTCGAACAAGCTGATTTTGCTGTCGGGGAGTATTTTTCCAGTGGCCAAATCCGTCACGGTTCCGTACAATTCCTGTTCGCACTTGATTCTTCTGGTTTCCAGAAATTTATAAATATCGTCATAGCCTTCTCCGCCACCTCGATTGGAGGAAACAAATCCTCTTCTGGATTTGGTGTCAATCAAATAGGCAAAATCGTCTTTGGGAGAATTGGCTCCATCTCCCAGATTCTGGATTTCGCCGAAAGTTCCGTCAGGGTTCATTTTGGACACGAATACGTCCAAACCGCCCAATCCTGGATGTCCGTCCGAGGCAAAATAAAGTTCGTCTTCATCGGTCAAGAACGGGAAAGTTTCCTTTCCTTCGGTGTTGATTTCCTTTCCTAAATTCTCCGGGGTTCCAAAACTGCCGTCCTCGTTTAGTTGCACCTTGAAAATATCGGACTGGCCGATTGTTCCGGGCATATCGGAGACAAAATACAATGTTTTTTCGTCAGGACTAAGGGCAGGATGCGCCACGCTGTAGGAGTCGCTGTTGAAAGGCAACTCGGTTATTTTGTCCCAGTCCTCGTTTTCAAGAGAGGCTTTGTAAATTTTTATCAAGGTAATCTCCTTGCCGTCTTTTCCTTTTTTGCCGTCCAGAAAGTTGTTTCTGGTGAAATACATTGTTTTCCCGTCTTTGGAGAAAATGGCGCTGGATTCGTGGAATCTCGATTTCACTTTTTTGGAAAACTTGTCCACTTTTCCGGGATCCATTTCTTCGCCCAAATCCGAAACATAGAGATTGGTAAAATGTTGGTTGGTCCATTTGTGTTTTCTTTGCATCAGGCTTCCTGTATCCCTTGCCGAGGTGAAAACAAGTTTGTTCAAGAAGAAGGCACTTCCATAATCGGAATATTTGGAATTGATTCCGGCATTTTCAATGGTGTATCTTCCCGAATTGGTCTTGATGATGTCGAGATAGTTTTTGTTTTTTCCGTAAATACTGGCCCTGTTGTCGTTTCCTGCTTTCTGGTTGAATTGCTCCATCACCTGGTTGGCCTTGTCGGTTTGTCCCACGGCTTTGAGGGATTGAGCATATCGGTACAGGTATTCGGGTTGCTGGTCTGGAGCCATGGCAAACAATTCGTCATACCATTTGGCGGCCTTGTCCAATTCGCCGTTGAAGTAATAGGAATTGCCCAGTTTTTGGAACATGTCTTCGGACTTGTATCCTTTTTCGGCCACCCTTTCATAGGTTTTGATGGCATCGATGTAGGCAAATTTGTCATATTTCTTGTCTGCCGAGGCGACTTGCGATTTTTGGGCATAAGAGTTAAATGAAAAAACACTTATTATCGTTATGTAAAGGAGAATGAAATTTTTCATAATAATTGTTTTTAGAAGAATCTTGGAGTGGTAATTTTGCTGATGTTGTTGAATAATTCATAGCGCAGGTATATCTCGTGCGAACCGGAATTATAGTTGTCTAGATTGGTGGTTTCTTTGTCGTACCCATATCCAATATACAAGCCGTCGGTGATTTGAAATCCAGCCATTGCGCTAAGTGAAGCACTCCATCGGTATGAAACTCCAAGCATAAATTTGTCGTAGAACATAAAATTACCGGAAACATCCACTTGAAGAGGAGCTCCTTCGACCATTTTGGTAAGCATTGCCGGCTTGAATTTTACGGTATCACCAAGGTCAAACACGTATCCGGCAATAAGGTAGTAACTTATTTTTTCCTTGAATATGGCCACTTCATTGTCGTCATAGCGATTGGTTTCGATAAAATTGGGCACCGAAAAACCCACGTAGGCCTTGTCGGAATGCAGGTAGAGACCGGCACCAATGTTAGGAGAAAACTTGCTGTAATTCTGCAAACTCGGGTCGGAGGCATCCACGGCATTCAATTTGGAGGCATCCAAATCAAACAAATTGGCGGTAGCCTTGATTCCGAAGGATAGTTTCCAGGTTTCCGAAGTTTGTAGGGTATAGGATAAATCGGCCGAGATGGCATTCTCGGTAGTAGGCCCAATCTTGTCGTTAACAAGTGATATTCCCAAACCCAGATTACTTTCATTTATCGGCGTGTTCATCGACACGGTATTGGTAACGGGAGCACCGTCAAGTCCAACCCATTGGGTACGATGCAGGGCAAACATACTCAAAGTTCCTCTCGAACCTGCATAAGCAGGATTGATGTTGATTGTGTTGTACATGTATTGTGTGAATTGTGCATCTTGTTGCGCATAACTTAACACTCCAGTAAACATCAAAACGAATAATAGTATTCTTGTCTTCATTTAGTTTGTTGTTTATACCCAGGAAGTTTTAATTCCCGGGAGTTAGATTTGAGTTAGATTTATCTAGAAAGGTACAAAAACCCGTCTTTTTTAATAATTTCAATATTTCCACTTCCATCAAAGGATTCGTAATTCAAGATGTAAAAATAGGTTCCGGTAGGCAAACCATCCGATTGGCTTATGGTTGTTCTTCCTTTTGAAAATCCTTCGAAAGCATTGGTTTCGTTGTTGTATTTAGTAGTTTCAAAAACCAATACACCCCATCGGTTGTAGATTTCAATATTGACACCCGATGGATAACAAATGTTGTTATTTACACCATCAATGACAAGTTTTTCATTGGTACCATCTCCATTTGGAGTAAAGGCTTTATGGACAACAACAGTTTCACAACCCAATACTTTGCAATCAAAATTGACGTTTATGTTTATTTTGATACTTGTAGGACAATCTCCGCCAGAGATTCTATATTCGAAAACATAATCGCCTAAAGGAACATCTAAAGCATTGAATATGCTGCCTTGTAATATTCCAACATTGTCCGTGTTAATCCAATTACCGTTTGTAGGAGTGCCAGCAGGCAACAAATCGTTCAAGTTTATTGGAGAGGAGTCGGCATTACAGGCAGAACTTGTTATTGTTGTTCCAGCATTTGTTATGGTCACATTGACAGTTTGTACAAATTTGGAAGTATTTCCACAAGCATCGGCCACGCTCCATTCTCTGACAATGGAATAGGATGTCAGGGTTTGGTTGATGATTTTCTCGGTATAAACAGGCGTTGCAACAGCCGAACAATTATCCACAAACACCAAATCAGGTTTGGCAGGAATGGCATCACAGGTCACGTCGATGCTGGCTAGGAACAGGGTTGCTGTTGTTGGCCCAACAAGGTCTTGAACATTGATGGTTTGTGAAGCGGTAGATTTGTTTCCACAAGCATCGGTAGCCGTCCAGGTTCTTGTAATTGAATACGAACCGGCACAAACTCCATTAGTGGTCACGTCAGTCGAAGTCAAGGTGAAATCAGAACCACAACCATCGGTTGCGGTTGCCACTGCAAATACGGGAGTATTAGAACAACTGATGGTGGAAGGTGCAGGTAAAGCCGCAATAATCGGAGCAACAGTATCAGTCACGTTTATGGTTTGCGAAGCGGTGGAAGTATTTCCAGAAGCATCCTTGGCAGTCCAGGTTCTGGTAACAGAATAGGAACCGGCACAATTTCCGTTTGTGGTTGCATCAACAAAGGTCAATGTTACGGAGCTGCAACTATCGGAGGCCACGGCTTGTGCAAAATCAAGAGCTGTGCCACAAGATATTGTTTTGGTAGCCGGCAATGCAGCAATTACTGGAGCAGAAATATCCTGGACGGTGATGTTTACAAAACCAACGGCACAGTTGTCTGGGTTTAGTTTGTCGCATACCATATAGGCAAATTTATATTCACCCACAGGAATTCCGTTTTCGGCATTCAAAGAACCTAAATCGCCCAATGTTATTTTTGGATAACTTCCTGAAGTCAAGGAGAGATTCACCATGGTCAAGGTAACCGGGCTTTCGTTCATGGTCACTTTTTCCAAAAGAGTAATAACTAAATTGGTCGCATCGCAATTGATAGTCCTGTTTATAACAGGGGCCGAATTGGTCATTTTTCCTAAAGCTATGGTAATTATAGCCGTTGCAGAATCACAATTGGCAGGATTCAATTTTTCACAAATACTGTAAACAATAGCGTAAGTTCCGGCAGGAGTTCCAGCAGGCACACTCACTTGTCCAGTTGCTGTATTAATAGAAGGAACAGGCGCACCACCAATAGAAGACGCGGCAGTAACAATGATCAAGTTTACTTGAGCAATGGTCACAGGAGTTCCATTCAAGGTATCGGCATTTGTTGGATTGGCAGACAACACGTTTCCAGCATTGGCATTACCAATTGTTCCGTTTCCACCGGCTATGGTGTCGGCAACTGCATCAATAACTGGAGCATTTACGTTAACTGTAACCGTTGCAGAAGCACAATTGGCAGGATTCAGTTTTTCACAAATATGGTAAACTAACGAATATGAGCCAGCCGGTGTTCCAGAAGCTACTATAACATTTGTTCCAGAAAGAGAAACGTTTGAATTAGTTGAAGATACGAATGTTATATTTGCATTATCTGTGTTAACTGCTTTACAGTTTAAAAGGTCGTTTGACAATACATTGGTAAAAGAAACACCACCAGTATTACCATTTACTGTTGTTCCAGCATCATCATTGGCAACAATAAAGTTAGATACAATTAATTTTGATTCACAAGTCGATTCATTTCCACAAGCATCTTTCACTGATATTAGTATAGTTATTGTTCCAGATGAAACTAAAGTTCCAGCTGCAGGAGATTGTGTGATGATTAACGAATCAGATGAAGTGCACGCATCAGTTGCGGTTACATTTTTGGTAAAGTCAGGAACTATAGCTTGACAATTTAAATTTGAAGCGATAGTAAGATTTTGAGCACAAGCTGTAATCACAGGAGCAGTTGCATCTTTAACTCTTATGGTTTGATAAGCAGTAGATGTATTTCCACAAGCATCTTTGGCTGTCCAAGTTCTGGTAATAGAATAAGAACCCGCACAAGCACCTGGTGTTGTTACGTCAGATGAAGTTAATGAGGATTTACTACCACATTCATCCGTTGCTGTTGCTTCTCCAAAAACTGGAGTTTCAGGGCAATTAATTGAAAGTCGAGTAGGAGGTACGGCAATAACTGGAGCTGTAGTATCAATTACGTTTATGGTTTGCGAAGCAGTTGAAGTATTTCCACAAGCATCTTTGGCAGTCCAAGTTCTGGTCACTGAATAAGAACCAGCACAATCACCGTTTGTCGTCACGTCGGCAAAAGTTAGTGAAACATTTGAATCAATGTTGTCGGTTGCAACAGCTTGAACAAATACAGGTGTTGCGGGACAATTGATGGATGAGATACTTGGTAATTCACTAATTAAAGGAGCAGTACCATCGCCTTCTGTTATAGTTCCAGATACTGTTATTTGACAACCTTTGGCATCTGTTACATTGAAACTATATGGACCTGCGTAAACAGTGTGTTCACCGATATTAGAATAAGGAGGAATTCCACCAGTTGCAGAAATAGTTACGGTAGTAGTTCCACCTTTACAAGAGATTGTGCCAACTTCTTTAGAAGCAGTCAATTGATTTACTGTCAATACCAATTCTTGGTCGGCCGTACATCCGTCGTTGGTTTTGGTATACGTTCCACCCACAGTGTAAGCAGTTCCGTTTACCGGCCAAGTATAGCTTGCTCCGGAACAGATGGTTATTGGAGTGGAAATCTTGGTTGGTTTCGGAGTCACGGTCAACACCAATTCTTGGTCAGCCGTACATCCGTCGTTGGTCACCAAATAAGTTCCAGCAATTGAGTAAATAGTTCCGTTCACCGGCCAAGTATAGCTTGCTCCGGAACAGATGGTTATTGGAGTGGAAATTTTGGTTGGTTTCGGAGTCACGGTCAACACCAATTCTTGGTTGGCGGTACATCCGTCATTAGTCACCAAATAAGTTCCGGCAGTCGTGTATTCGATTCCGTTCACCGGCCAAGTATAGCTTGCCCCAGAACATATTGTTATTGGAGTGGAAATTTTGGTTGGTTTTGGAGTCACGGTCAACACCAATTCTTGGTCAGCGGTACAACCGTCATTAGTCACCAAATAAGTTCCAGCAGTTGTGTAAACAGTTCCGTTTATCGGCCAAGTATAGCTTGCCCCAGAACATATTGTTATTGGAGTGGAAATTTTGGTTGGTTTTGGAGTCACGGTCAACACCAATTCTTGGTCAGCCGTACATCCGTCATTATTTACCAAATAAGTTCCGGCAGTCGTGTATTCTGTTCCGTTCACCGGCCAAGTATAGCTTGCTCCGGAACAGATGGTTATTGGAGTGGAAATTTTGGTTGGTTTCGGAGTCACGGTCAAGACCAATTCTTGGTTGGCGGTACATCCGTCGTTGGTCACCAAATAAGTTCCGGCAGTCGTGTATTCTGTTCCGTTCACCGGCCAAGTGTAGCTTGCACCCGAACAGATTGTTATTGGAGTGGAAATTTTGGTTGGTTTCGGAGTCACGGTCAACACCAATTCTTGGTTGGCGGTACATCCGTCGTTAGTCACCAAATAAGTTCCAGCAGTTGTGTATTCCGTTCCGTTTACCGGCCAAGTATAGCTTGCTCCAGAACAGATTGTTATTGGAGTGGAAATTTTGGTTGGTTTCGGAGTCACGGTCAACACCAATTCTTGGTTGGCAGTACATCCGTCGTTGGTCACCAAATAAGTTCCAGCAGTCGTATAAGCAGTTCCGTTTACCGGCCAAGTGTAGCTTGCTCCCGAACAGATTGTTATTGGAGTGGAAATTTTGGTTGGTTTCGGAGTCACGGTCAAGACCAATTCTTGGTTGGCGGTACATCCGTCGTTGGTCACCAAATAAGTTCCGGCAGTCGTGTATTCCGTTCCGTTTACCGGCCAAGTGTAGCTTGCTCCGGAACATATTGTTATTGGAGTGGAAATTTTTGCAGGTTTCGGAGTCACATTCAACACCAATTCTTGGTTGGCGGTACATCCGTCATTGGTTACCAAATAAGTTCCGGCAGTCGTGTATTCTGTTCCGTTCACCGGCCAAGTATAGCTTGCTCCAGAACAGATTGTTATTGGAGTGGAAATTTTGGTTGGTTTTGGTGTTACTGTCAATACCAATTCTTGGTCGGCCGTACATCCGTCGTTGGTCACCAAATAAGTTCCAGCAATTGAGTAAATAGTTCCGTTTACCGGCCAAGTATAGCTTGCTCCGGAACAGATGGTTATTGGAGTGGAAATTTTTGCAGGTTTCGGAGTCACGTTCAACACCAATTCTTGGTTGGCGGTACATCCGTCGTTGGTTACCAAATAAGTTCCGGCAGTCGTGTATTCGATTCCGTTCACCGGCCAAGTATAGCTTGCTCCAGAACAGATTGTTATTGGAGTGGAAATTTTGGTTGGTTTTGGAGTCACGGTCAACACCAATTCTTGGTTGGCGGTACATCCATCATTGGTTACCAAATAAGCTCCGCCAATTGTGTATTCAGTTCCGTTCACCGGCCAAGTATAGCTTGCTCCGGAACAGATGGTTATTGGAGTGGAAATTTTTGCAGGTTTCGGAGTCACGTTCAACACCAATTCTTGGTTGGCGGTACATCCATCATTGGTTACCAAATAAGCTCCGCCAATTGTGTATTCAGTTCCGTTCACCGGCCAAGTATAGCTTGCTCCGGAACAGATGGTTATTGGAGTGGAAATTTTTGCAGGTTTCGGAGTCACGTTCAACACCAATTCTTGGTTGGCGGTACATCCGTCGTTGGTTACCAAATAAGTTCCGGCAGTCGTGTATTCGATTCCGTTCACCGGCCAAGTATAGCTTGCTCCAGAACAGATTGTTATTGGAGTGGAAATTTTGGTTGGTTTTGGAGTCACGGTCAACACCAATTCTTGGTTGGCGGTACATCCATCATTGGTTACCAAATAAGCTCCGCCAATTGTGTATTCAGTTCCGTTCACCGGCCAAGTATAGCTTGCTCCGGAACAGATTGTTATTGGAGTGGAAATTTTGGTTGGTTTTGGAGTCACGGTCAACACCAATTCTTGGTTGGCGGTGCATCCGTCATTGGTTACCAAATAAGTTCCGGCAGTCGTGTATTCTGTTCCGTTCGCCGGCCAAGTATAGCTTGCTCCGGAACATATTGTTATTGGGGTGGAAATTTTGGTTGGTTTTGGAGTCACGGTCAATACCAATTCTTGGTTGGCAGTACATCCGTCGTTGGTTACCAAATAAGTTCCGGCAGTCGTGTATTCTGTTCCGTTCACCGGCCAAGTATAGCTTGCTCCGGAACAGATTGTTATTGGAGTGGAAATTTTGGTTGGTTTCGGAGTCACGGTCAACACCAATTCTTGGTTGGCGGTACATCCATCATTGGTTACCAAATAAGCTCCGCCAATTGTGTATTCAGTTCCGTTCACCGGCCAAGTATAGCTTGCTCCGGAACAGATGGTTATTGGAGTGGAAATTTTTGCAGGTTTCGGAGTCACGTTCAACACCAATTCTTGGTTGGCGGTACATCCGTCGTTGGTTACCAAATAAGTTCCGGCAGTCGTGTATTCCGTTCCGTTTACCGGCCAAGTATAGCTTGCTCCAGAACATATTGTTATTGGAGTGGAAATTTTTGCAGGTTTCGGAGTCACGTTCAACACCAATTCTTGGTTGGCGGTACATCCGTCGTTGGTTACCAAATAAGTTCCACCAATTGAGTAAACAGTTCCGTTTACCGGCCAAGTGTAGCTTGCTCCAGAACAGATTGTTATTGGAGTGGAAACTTTGTTCGGTTTTGGAGTCACGGTCAACACCAATTCTAGGTCAGCCGTACATCCGTCATTATTTACCAAATAAGTTCCAGCAGTTGTGTATTCGATTCCGTTCACCGGCCAAGTATAGCTTGCTCCCGAACAGATTGTTATTGGAGTGGAAATTTTGGTTGGTTTTGGAGTCACGGTCAACACCAATTCTTGGTTGGCGGTACATCCATCATTGGTTACCAAATAAGCTCCGCCAATTGTGTATTCAGTTCCGTTCACCGGCCAAGTATAGCTTGCTCCGGAACAGATGGTTATTGGAGTGGAAATTTTGGTTGGTTTTGGAGTCACGGTCAATACCAATTCTTGGTTGGCAGTACATCCGTCGTTGGTTACCAAATAAGTTCCGGCAGTCGTGTATTCGATTCCGTTCACCGGCCAAGTATAGCTTGCTCCAGAACAGATTGTTATTGGAGTGGAAATTTTGGTTGGTTTTGGAGTCACGGTCAACACCAATTCTTGGTTGGCGGTACATCCATCATTGGTTACCAAATAAGCTCCGCCAATTGTGTATTCAGTTCCGTTCACCGGCCAAGTATAGCTTGCTCCGGAACAGATGGTTATTGGAGTGGAAATTTTGGTTGGTTTTGGAGTCACGGTCAATACCAATTCTTGGTTGGCAGTACATCCGTCGTTGGTTACCAAATAAGTTCCGGCAGTCGTGTATTCTGTTCCGTTCACCGGCCAAGTATAGCTTGCTCCGGAACAGATTGTTATTGGAGTGGAAATTTTTGCAGGTTTCGGAGTCACGTTCAACACCAATTCTTGGTTGGCGGTACATCCGTCGTTGGTTACCAAATAAGTTCCGGCAGTCGTGTATTCGATTCCGTTCACCGGCCAAGTGTAGCTTGCTCCGGAACAGATTGTTATTGGAGTGGAAATTTTGGTTGGTTTCGGAGTCACGGTCAACACCAATTCTTGGTCAGCCGTACATCCGTCATTATTTACCAAATAAGTTCCAGCAGTCGTATATTCCGTTCCGTTTACCGGCCAAGTATAGCTTGCTCCGGAACAGATGGTTATTGGAGTGGAAATTTTGGTTGGTTTATTAGGGGTCACGGTCACGGTTTGGTTGCAGCTCAAAGAAATATTGTCTGCGGCATCTTTTGCCGTCCAGGTAATGGTCGTAATTCCGATAGGATAGTTTGCCGACAAGGCAAGTGCGTCAGAACGAACTCCGGTGAATGTAAACGAAGTGGAACAATTGTCGGTGGCCGTAGGGTTCACGATGGCAACTGCGGCGCCACAGATTCCCGCATCGGCATTTGTGGTGATATTGGCAGGACAAGTGATAACTGGAGGCGTTAAATCTGCAGCAGTAATGTTTTTTTTAACGGTATATACATTACAAGGGACAAGACCAGCCGGGTCAGTAACAGTCAAAGATACCTCGTAAGTACCATTTGATGTATAGGCATGAGTTGGGTTCTGAAGAGTGCTAGTAGCACTACCATCACCAAAATTCCATAAATAGGTAACATTGCTACCTCCATATGTGATATTTCCTTTAAAATCAACAATTTTATTACAAGATTCTCCTGTTCCAGGAATAATGGTACCTATATTTGCAACTATCCCTTCTCTAAATACTATTGCGACATCCCTATTAACAGTAACAAACGTGGTTGTACAAGCATCACTTAAAGGAACTGTTACAGCTATGTTAAATACATACGAACCCGCTGTGCTGACAGTTACAATAGTTTTGGCTGTATTATTAGGATTGAATGTTGCTGTTCCCGGACCACTTTTCTTTGTCCACAAATAGGATGCAGAACCACCTACATACCCATTTAGTGCAACTTCAATATTTGTTGGCCCTATACATACTTCATTTGCTGAACCAGCAATAACTGCAAAGTCAGGATCAATTTGTATAGTACCCCCATTTTGAACTAATTGGCTAAATAAAATACAAACATTTCCACCCCCTGTACAGGCTGCATATTCTACTGTACCGATTACTAATCTTCTGGTATTGTTGCAAGTTCCGCTAGATCCAATAGCGTCTGACGAACTACCAGACCAAGTTGTATTTTCAACTACTATTGCCGTATTATTGGCTAAGGTCAATACAACAGAATTACTACTCCATAATATATGACCGCCATTTTTAACAATAATTCTATTAATTGTGGATGGAATTGTTATGCTATTATCCATAGTAATGGTATATCCAGCATTAATCGTGACAGTACCGGTACAATTTGAAACATAAGTTAAAAACTGGGTCGCATTCATATTTGATGATACAACACAATCTGCTTTTGCATCAGACATCCCTGCAAACAAAAAGAAAGCCAATAATAGGAAAACTCTTTTTATGGTAAAAGAGAGTGGTTTTAGATTTGAAATAAAATTGTTTTGTAGGTTAACAATTAGAATTGTGGTATTTTTTTTCATAATCACATTATTTTTTTTAATTAGCCTTCTTTATTTTACATAAATTGTTCGAAATAAGAATGTTGTTTTTCTCGATTGCGAAACTAACGACTATTAATGATGTAGAAATTTTTTCTCTGTCAATAACCTAAAAACTCGTTAAAAGGATAATATTATCTTTTTGTAACTTGATTTGATACTATTCAATTTAACTTTTTTAAAACATAGATAAGTTGTTGATTTTATGATTAATTTTAATTTTATTTCAAAAAAACATTTTTTTAAACACCAAAATTTAACAATAAATTTATTAAATAAAAACCTATTAAATGCATAAATAACACATAAAGTGCAATATTTGTATTTTTTACAAGTAAATTTCCATATAAAAAACACATCAATTAAAGACGTGGTTAAAATGTTAAAATTATGTGTATTCAATATTGGGCTTGCCTTTTCATCTAAATTGTATTACTTTAATAATTATTTGATTTTTATTTTGAATAAATACACTAATCAAAATTTATTTTGTAATTTGTTATTAGTTTATATGAGTTACATAATTACAATAGAAAAAGACAACGGTAAAAAAAAATGAAAAATCTAATCCTGATTCGCCACGCAAAATCTAGTTGGGAAGCGCCATTAAGAGACATCGATAGACCTTTGGAGCAAAGAGGGATAATGGATGCCCATCTAGTGGCCACAAATTGTGTAAAATATATCCCGTCAACTTTTGTAGTATGGAGTAGCATGGCCAAAAGAGCTTCAGAAACAGCACTTATTTTTGCCCAAAATTTTTTATATCCCATAGAAAGCATCGTTTTTAAAGAAGAACTTTATACTTTTGATGAAAATCAACTGGAAAAGGTTATTAAATCGTGTAATAATATTTTTGAAAATGTTATTCTTTTCGGGCATAATGCTGCAATTACAGATTTTGTTAATAAATTTGGAGATATTTATATTGAAAATGTTCCCACATCAGGTTTTGTATCGCTTGAATTCAACACAGATGATTGGGGAAAAATTAAAAAAGGCAAAACCAAAAAACTAATATTTCCTAAAAAATTAAAATAAAGTGCATAATTACAAGTATATAGATAGAGAAAAAAGTTGGTTAACCTTTAATGCGAGAGTACTTCAAGAAGCAGCAGACGATACCGTTCCATTATTAGACAGATTACGTTTTTTGGGGATTTTCTCGAATAATTTAGACGAATTTTTTAGGGTGCGATTCGCTGCCATCCGAAGATTGAGTTTGTCCGGAATATCGGGAGAAAAATTTCTTGGAGGAATTTCGGCCCAACAATCGGTCAAAGACATCACGGATATTGTTATTCAACAGCAATCCGAAAGTTTAAGAATATTAAATAGTATCGAAACCAAAATGGGAACCGAAAACATTTTCATGGTAAATGAAAATGGCATCTCGAAAGAACAAGAAGTGTTTTTGAAAGACTTTTTTATCCAAAAACTAAGTCCTGAATTGATTACCATTATACTAAATGATTTAGCCGAATTTCCGGTATTGAAAGATACCGTGGGCTACTTGGCCATTAAATTGGTAATGAAAAAAAAGTCGGAAATTCGATATGCAATGATCGAAATTCCCAATACAATAAACCGATTTGTCGTTTTGCCTTCAACAGATAAAAAGCAATACGTCATTCTACTCGATGATGTGATTAGACACAATTTGGGAAGTATTTTTAACATTTTTGATTATGAAAGTGTTTCGGCCCACATGATAAAAATTACAAGAGACGCCCAGTTGGATATCGACAGTGATTTGAGCAAAAGTATTCTGGAGAAAATAGCGACCAGTGTAAAAGACCGTAGAATAGGAGAACCGGTTCGGTTCATATACGACCAGTTGATTGACCAAGATACCCTTCAATTTTTTCTTGATAAAATGAAAATCGTTTCTACCGACAGTATCATTCCAGGTGGAAGATATCACAATAGACGTGATTACATGAGTTTTCCTAATCTAGGAAGATACGATTTATTATACAAAACCAATGTGCCATTACCCATTCCAGGATTGAATCTTGAAGGAAGCCTGTTGGAAAAAATCAGCAAAAAAGATTATTTGTTGAATGCGCCTTACCAATCGTTTTCGTACCTCACCAAGTTTTTGCGTGAAGCGGCATTAGATCCAAAAGTTACTACCATAAAGATAACTTTATATCGATTGGCCAAAAATTCGCAAATCATAAGTTCGCTTATAAATGCAGCCAAAAACGGCAAAAAAGTTACCGTTCAAATTGAATTGCAAGCCCGTTTCGATGAAGCTTCCAATATTTCTTATGCCGAGCAAATGAAAACAGAAGGAATTAATCTTATTTTTGGTATAAAAGGACTTAAAGTACATTGTAAAGTATGCGTTATCGAAAGAATTGAAGAAGAAAAAATTCGACGTTACGGTTTTATTTCCACAGGAAACTTTAATGAACAAACGGCAAAAATTTATACAGACGTAACGCTTTTTACAAGCCACCAGCAAATATTGAAGGATATTACCAAGATTTTTGATTTTTTTGACATTAATTACAGATTGTACCGATACAAACATCTAATTGTTTCGCCACATTACACCCGATCCAGATTCAACAAGCTGATTGACCGGGAAATTACAAATGCCTTTGAAGGTAAAGAAGCATTCATAAAGCTAAAAATGAACAGCTTGTCTGATTTTGAAATGATTGATAAATTATATGTGGCAAGCAATGCTGGTGTAAAAATACAACTTGAAGTTAGAGGAATATGTTCTTTGATTCCCGGTATTCCCGGAATGAGCGAAAACATCGAAGCCATAAGTATTGTCGACAATTATTTGGAACACTCCAGATTGTACATATTTGGCAATGACGGCGACCCTGAAGTTTATATTTCATCGGCTGATTTTATGACCAGAAACCTTGATGCAAGAGTAGAAGTGACTTGTCCAATTTATGATCCTGAAATCAAGCAAGAATTGATAGGCAATTTTGATTTGGGATGGAAGGGCAATGTAAAAGCTAGGTATCATTCTGAAAAATTGGATAATAAATACCGCGTTCGAAAAGAGAACGAACCCGTTTTCAGGGCACAATTGGAAACCTATAAATATTACCAAAACAAAGTAGAGGTATTTATGGATACTTTATAGTCATTCGTATTTTTCTTATTTAAACATATCCCAGAATCAATGAATAACCCGCTCAACCAAGAAATGCTCAAAATAAAAAAATATGCCGCAATTGATATCGGTTCAAATGCAATGCGTTTATTAATCACCAATATTGTTGAGCAGGAAGGAAAACAATCACAATTCAACAAGAATTCCCTTGTTCGTGTGCCTATTCGTTTGGGGCAAGACTCCTTTACCGTAGGTGAAATTTCTCAAGAGAATATAGAAAGAATGATTGATGCCATGCAAGCATTCCGTCTTTTGATGAAAGTACACAAAGTCGAAAAATACTTGGCTTTTGCCACTTCGGCTATGCGGGAAGCTTACAATGGCAAAGAAGTTGTCGAAATTATTAAAGAAAAAGCAGGAATCAACATCGAAATAATTGATGGAAAAAAAGAAGCCGTAATCATTGCTTCAACAGATTTGCATCATCTTTTAAAATCCGACAAAACCTATCTATATGTTGATGTTGGTGGTGGAAGCACCGAGTTTTCTCTTTTTTCCGATGGTAAAATTGTCGTTTCCAAATCATTCAAGGCGGGTACAGTTCGTTTGTTGAACGAGATGGTGAGAGATGTCTTGTGGCAAGAAATGGAAAAATGGATTAAAGCCAATACAAAAGAGTATGACGATGTAACCCTTATCGGTTCCGGTGGAAATATCAATAAATTATTCAAAATGTCCGGGAAATTGCAGGATAAACCTTTGTCCTATATTTATTTGAATTCGCAATATTCCTTTTTGAATTCCTTGACTTACGAACAAAGAATTTCGGAATTGGGTCTGAATCCCGATCGTGCCGACGTAATCATTCCTGCAACCCAAATCTATCTCAACGCCATGAAATGGAGTGGTGCCAGAAATATTTATGTTCCAAAAATTGGACTTTCTGACGGTATCGTGAAGGCAATGTATTATGGAAAGATATAGATTCTGCTTGGTTTATGCAGAATGAATAGATCGAAAATTTGCAAATTTAACACTTCGGCAGAAGTACATATATTGCGAATTTTTGATTTTTTGAGTTTAAAAAACAGGATTTTAAACATCCAAATCGAATGTCTTTTTCAACAACTCCAGATTAGGATTTATTTCATTCAACCTGTTGAATTTATCCAAAGCTGTAAAAGCAAATTTTTTCTCGATACTTTCATTGACAACAATTTTGATGGCGATGTCGTGATTGTGTAAATGCCCTCTCAAATAGCCTAAAAGTCCGTTAATTTGAGATTCAAAATCGAGCTTGGATCCTTCATTGGGCAATTCGTGAATGATAGTTGTCCCTTCTAATTTGGGATCGCTTATCATCAAAAGGGATTCCATTATTTTGTGCCCTTTATCGCCCAAACGCAAGGCGTATTTATTCCAATACAACAGCATGTCGGTTTCGTTGAAAGCTTCCGTAGGCAGGTGAACTTCTTCTTTTACAATCCCTTTACTGCTTTCTTGTAATTCTCTTTTGGCACGAATACTCGAAAGCGACAATGCAGAAAATTTCGGACCTTCTGGAAGATTTGTTGTTGGTAATTTTGGAGTTTCGGTTGAAGTAACTACATTCGAAGTGCTAATTTCAACTTTTGGTTGTGCAACTTCTGCCTTCTGCAAACTGCTATCTGCCGGCTGCGTTCTGCTTTCCGCAGCCTGTTTAGTTTCAACTATCGAATAATCATTTCTCCTATAATAAGTAGGCGGAATTATAAATTGCTCAACTTTTTTTTTTCTCCATCAAAGGTGATGGAGGCAAGTTGCATCAAGCAAAGTTCAACAAGCAGTCGCTGGTTTTGACTCACTTTATACTTCAAATCGCAATCATTGGCAATTTCTATTCCTTTCAACAAGAACTCTTGTGATGCTTTTTGACATTGAATGGCGTACAGTTTTTGGGCTTGTTCGCCAACTTCCAACAGGGATAATGTCGAAGGAGTTTTGGATACCAATAAATCCCTGAAATGCGATGCCAATCCAGATACGAAATGATGAGCATCAAATCCTTTGGCAAGAATATCGTTGAAAGCAATCAGTAAGTCCGGGATTTTGTTTTCCAAAATCAAGTCGGTTACCGTGATATAGGTTTCATAATCCAGCACGTTCAAGTTTTCGGTAACGGCTTGACGGGTCAAATTATTACCACAATACGAAACCACTCGGTCAAAAATAGACAAAGCATCACGCATCGCACCATCGGCTTTTTGGGCAATAATATGCAAAGCGTCGTCTTCGCAAGTTACGCCTTGGCTAAAGGCCACTTCGGCAAGATGTTCTTTGGCATCTTTAACGGTAATTCTTTTGAAATCAAATATCTGGCAACGAGAAAGTATCGTCGGAATAATTTTGTGTTTTTCGGTCGTGGCCAATATAAAAATGGCGTGTTTGGGCGGTTCTTCCAATGTTTTCAAGAAAGCATTAAAAGCTGCCGAAGACAACATATGAACCTCGTCAATAATATAAACCTTGTATTGTCCCGTTTGCGGCGGAATCCGAACTTGGTCAATTAAATTCCTGATATCATCCACGGAATTGTTGGAAGCCGCATCCAATTCGAAAACATTGAAAGCAAAATCTTCGTTCGGATCATCATAACCAGGTTGGTTGATTTTTCGAGCCAAAATTCGGGCGCAAGTGGTTTTTCCAACACCACGAGGTCCTGTAAACAATAGGGCAGAAGCCAAGTGATTGCTTTCTATGGCGTGCAACAAAGTGCTGGTAATAGCCTTTTGTCCCACAACATCATTAAATGTTTGCGGACGATATTTACGGGCCGATACTACAAATTGTTCCATAGATTTTTATTGGAAAGCAAATATAGGATTTTAGTTGATTTGTTTATTCGCTAATTTGTTTATTTGAATAAAATTTTTTCCTTGCCAAGATGAAAATGAGTGTTGAAAACAATAGCATATTGATAATCAAAGAAATGATTAGCGCTATGTCATATAATGTCTTTTTCTTATTTTCAGGAATTTTATTTTGAGATAATTTATAGGCTCTCAATTGTTCTAACTGATAAAACCAATTTGACATTGTTTCGTTCCTAATTTTTAAATTATCTATTTCATTACTTAATGAATCAATTTTTGTGGTTCTTCTTTCTGAGGATGTAAATAATGGAATTGGTGGCAAAAATCCAGGGGGAATTTCTATGGTTTGAGATGGTAAACAATAATTCATGTGAATTGTATTGTCTTTATTAAAATTAGCATAAACAATCCATAAATCTTTTTTAAAAGGAAAAATTTCACAATTATCATTTAATGCTTTTCCATTTATTATTGAGGAATTATAATTTCCTTTGAAAAGTTCTATTATTTTAAAAGAATATTTTCCAGAAATAGTATCAATTTTTATTAGTTCACCATAAAAAACTATTTCTGCATCTTTAAGTCCTTCTGAAACCATTGTCTCTCTATTGTGTGGAGGACAATCACAGGAAAAAGATTGATTAGCCCAAAAGAAAATAACTAAAATAAATAAATTGTGCAGTTTCATAATTTAATATTGGATACACAATACTAAGCATTTTTCAGGAGAAATAACTTGATAATCGAAGTTAATTTTCTCACTTATAAAGTATAATTTCTACATTGCTTGTCATTTCCTTCGATGCATAATTTGGCCAAAACACTGGCGGCTTGACTTTCCGAGTTTGCCGAAAATCCAGCAACATAAACGCCCCTTTCGCCTGAATTTGAGGTTATGCCATAAACCACGGCTTCTTCATCAGGATCGGTGTCGCCATCATAGCGATAGACGTGTTCTATTTCGTAATTTTGGGGATTGTTTTGGATGGTTTCATCTTGAAGATTAAAATCGTGGATGAAACCTTTTTTATTCAATTCTTCTAAAGCTTCCGAAACGGAGGCATAATGATAGATAGGTTTCATAATAAAGAGATTTATAGTTAATCCTTAAAGATAACTATTTTATTATTAAGTGGTTGTGAAAGAGTTGTTAAAGTGAAGTGACTAAATATTGGAAACGGGGTTAATTATGCTAAATTTGCACCGCAGACCGCCTTATCGCCGCGATTATATCGGGGAGGAAAGTCCGGACACCACAGAGAAGCATAGCGGGTAACGCCCGTCGGTTTACTCTGAATTTATTTCAGAGTCGATTAGGACAAGTGCAACAGAAAGCAGGTACAGGTAATGCTGTAGTGAAACCAGGTAAACTCTATGCGGTGAAATTTCAAGTATATCGGCATTTAAGGGTGCTCGCCCGTTGTCGAAGGGTAGAAAGATGGAGCTCGCAAGCAATTGCGTGCCTAGATAAATGATAAGGCTCCAATTTATTGGGGACAGAATCCGGCTTACAGGTCTGCTTTTTTTATTTTTGGTTTTGTTTTTTTTGTAAATTTGAAATAAAAATAGTTATGGACATTCAAACTTCAAAAATTGAATTAGTAAAATTGATATTAGATATCGATAACACTGAATTTTTCCAAAAAGTCACTAATTTTATAAAAAATGAAAAATCTGATTTTTGGAACGATTTAAGTGTAGCGGAACAAAATGAAATCCGAAAAGGAATTGAAGATTTAGAGCAAGGAAAGAGAATTCCATATTCTGACTTTTTGAAAAAGATTTCTTAATGGAAGTGTTTTTGTCTGACCAAGCAGAAATAAAACTTTTGCAACTCAATAATTATTTACTTTATAAATGGAACGCAAAAGTTAGAGATGAATTTATAGAAAAACTTACCCAAAAAATAAATCAAATTTCAACACAACCTGAAAGTTGCCCACAATCTAAAAATTTTGATGGTTTGTATAAATGTGTTGTTACTAAACAAACTACGTTTTACTATAGAATTTTGTTTGATAAAAATGAAATTGAGGTTATTACAATATTTGACACAAGGCAAAATCCTGACAAGTTAAGCAATGAAATTTAGAATATAAAGGAAACCTATTCTTCTTCAGAATCCGAAAACAACTTTTCATCATCCATTTCTTCGTCAGTGGATTTTCCAATTTCGAAAAAACTAAAAATCGAACCTCCATAACTTTTCTTGAACGAAAAATGAGCCAAATGGTCGAGTTTCGTGTATTTGGAATGTTCGATAATCATCATTCCATCTTCTTGAAGTGCTTCTTTTTCGAAAACGGTCAAGACTATTTTATCAAAGGTTTTTTGATCCAAAGCATAAGGAGGATCGGCAAAAATAATGTCGTAAGTGGCTTTGTTTCTTTCCAAAAACTGAAAAACGTCACTTTTGGTTGCGGCAATGTTAAAATCGTATTCCGCAGCAACTTGCTTGATGAATTTTACACAACCAAAATCAGCATCGACTGAGGTAATTGGAGTGCTGCCACGAGAGGCAAATTCGAAACTGATGTTTCCGGTTCCCGCAAATAAATCCAGTATTTTCAAGCCTTCAAAACTGAAATGATTGTTCAAAACATTGAATAATGCTTCTTTTGACATATCGGTTGTGGGGCGAACTGGAAGTCCTTTGGGCGGAAAAATACGTCTTCCTTTATATTTACCTGAAATGATTCTCACGATTGGAATAAAATAAAATGTTTTTGATTTTGGGCAGTTGAAAAGGAATTGTTTTTCTGCAAATTCGATACGTCAAACAAGGAAACATTTCGAATATATTTGAAAGCCAATCGATAAAAATCGTCTTCCTCGGTAATGGTTCCCAGTAATTCCAGTTTGAAATTCTCGGGATTCATATTCAATTGTTCGGCAGTGAAAAGCAAATAGTACAGAAAATCTTCCGGCGTTTGATAATCGAAAGAATTGAATAAAAGCAACTTCTGGTTTTGGACCACAATGATTTCAAAATGTCCGGGATTGAAATTCACGATCATTTTTTTATCATCATTATTTCTAGAAGCTTCCAAAAGTTTGGCAACCAAAATACTGTTGGCGTGTTTGTAATTGAAAGAACCAAATTGGTCAATAAAGAAATTATTGATATTCACATAAGGGATGTAAACCGTATTCATTTGGTAATTCTGGATTTCGTCAAAAGCAAAAAAATCGGTATTGAAAACCTTGGTGTTGTATTGTAAATAGCTTCCCAAGAAGTTCTCGTCAAAAAGCGGTTCTGGTACAAATGTCGAAAGATTGTTGTTGTGAATTACCAAAATCTCGTCATACGAATCCTTTAATTCTGGATTGTTATTGAAAGCATCTCCAAACAATTCTTCTATTTTCGTGGCTTTGTGAAAGGTGTCAAAATGTACTTCATTCACGGAAAGCACCACATTATTCAAGGTGTCAAAAACACAAAATGAAAGCCCCGTCAAGGAAACCTGAAGCGAGAGTTTTTTGTATTTTTTGTCGGTAATGGTAGTGTTAATGGACATGGTTGCAAACTTACAAAATTTCAATGGCAATAGCAAAAATCAATGGCAATAGCAAAGGGGTTCGCCTTAAAAAAAAGTTAGCCACGACCCGAGCGATAGCGAATAGGCGAAGCAATTACACCAATTGTCACTAATTTTTCTAAAATTTAAAATAAAATTACACAAATTCTATTTGTATCAAAAATTAGTGAAATTAATAACTAGTCAAAATTCGTGTTTATTCGTGTAATTCGTGGCGAAAACTCTTAAACTTTTTCCTTACTTTGCAGTCAAATTACACCTAATGGAATCCTCCTTGTTTTATAGCCTTTTACAGAAAAAATTCCCTTTTAAACCGACGTATAAACAGGATATATTTTTCCAAAAAATAGCTATTTTCTTGACCGAAAAAGACAACAACACGATTTTTGTCTTGAAAGGATATGCCGGAACGGGAAAAACAACCGTGATTTCGACCATCGTCAATAATTTACTCGACATCAACAAGAAATATGTTTTGCTGGCGCCAACAGGTCGTGCAGCCAAGGTAATTGCCAATTATTCGAACAAACCTGCTTTTACGATTCACAAGAAAATTTATTTTCCCAAGAAATCTTCGGGCGGTGGTGTTTCGTTCACTTTGCAACAAAACAAACACACCAACACGATTTTTATAGTCGATGAAGCTTCAATGATTTCCGACACAAATTCCGATTCCAAGTTGTATGAAAATGGTTCTTTGCTCGATGATTTGATTTCCTATGTCTATTCGGGCACCAATTGCAAGATGATTCTTTTGGGAGACACGGCGCAATTACCGCCAGTAAATTTAGATATAAGTCCAGCTTTGGACATTCGAACTTTGGGAATGAATTACAACAAAGAAGTAGAACACATCGAATTGGACGAAGTAATGCGTCAGGAAGAAAACTCTGGAATCTTGTATAATGCCACGGAACTTCGGGAATTGTTGAAGGATTCCTTCATCGACGAATTCAAATTTGACCTCCAAAAATTCAAGGATATTGTCCGCTTGACGGATGGTTACGACATTCAGGATGCCATCAATTCGTCGTACAGTAATTACAGCATCGAAGACACGGCTTTCATCGTTCGATCTAATAAAAGAGCCAATCAATATAATGAACAAATCCGCACGAAAATTCTCGATAAAGAAAGCGAATTGTCCACAGGAGATTTTTTGATGGTTGTAAAAAATAATTATTTCTGGCTCAAAGATTCCGACGAAGCCGGTTTTATTGCCAATGGCGACATTATCGAAGTATTGGAAATCTTTAATATCAAGGAATTGTACGGTTTCAAGTTTGCCAATGTCAAAATAAGAATGGTCGATTACCCCAATCAAAAACCTTTTGAAACGGTACTATTATTAGATACCATAAAAAGCGAATCACCATCCTTGACTTACGAAGAATCCAATAGATTGTATCAGGAAGTTTTGAAAGATTATGAAGGCGAAACCAAGTTCAAGCAATTCCAAAAAGTGAAAGCCAACGAATATTTCAACGGCCTGCAAGTCAAGTTTTCGTATGCCATTACTTGTCATAAATCGCAAGGAGGGCAGTGGAATACTGTTTTTATAGAACAACCGTATTTGCCCGACGGCATCAACAGGGATTACATTCGCTGGTTGTACACCGCTATGACGAGAGCAAAAAATAAATTATATTTGATAGGTTTTAAGGACGAGAGTTTTGTGGAGTAAAAATCAATAAATATATGGACGGTTTAACTCCCACCCAAAGCCTAGTCAAAGCCTAGTCAAAGCCTAGTCAAAGCCTAGGTTGTGGTACCCCTAAAGAGGGGCTATAAATCGTGTTATTTTCTTTTCCACAAGCAACTCGTATACAATCAAAGGACTTGAAGAAAAGAGGAAAGAATTATTATAAAATAAATGGTTATGAACTCATTGAATGATTTACATAAAATATCCAGCACTTTTCCAAACACCGAAAAAATGCCGGTTTTATTTTTGGGACACGGAAGTCCCATGAATGCCATTGAGGAAAACCAATTCGTGACTGGTTTTCGTGACTTGGCCAAAACCTTGCCGCAACCCAACGCCATTTTATGCATTTCGGCGCATTGGTTTACCAATGGAACCAAGGTCACCGCAATGGAAATGCCACGAACCATTCACGATTTTGGAGGTTTTCCGCAAGCCTTGTTCGATGTGCAATATCCTGCGAAAGGCAGTCCTGAATTAGCAGTGGAAACCAAGGAATTATTAAAACCAATTGAAGTGGAACTGGACGAACATTGGGGTTTGGATCACGGAGCTTGGAGTGTAATTAAACACTTGTATCCCGAAGCGAATGTTCCCGTAATCCAGTTGAGTATTGATTATACCAAATCACCGCAATATCATTTTGAATTGGCCAAGAAATTAAGCGATTTACGCCGAAAAGGAATCCTGATAATTGGCAGCGGCAATATCGTTCATAATTTGCGATTGGTCGATTTTCCTAATTTTGACAAAGACAATTACGGTTACGATTGGGCAATTGAAGCCAGGGAAACGGTAAACAATTATTTATTGGACGGCAATTTTCAACCGCTTATTGATTATGAAAAACAAAGCAAGGCTTTACAAATAGCGATTCCCACGCCAGACCATTATTTGCCCTTGATTTATACATTGGGTTTAAAAGACAAAACCGAAGAATTAAGTTTGTTCAATGACAAATTAGTGGCGGGTTCCTTGAGTATGACTTCGGTGAAGATTATGTAAGGGGTTTTGTGGGAAAATGGTATATTTGAATAAAAATAATTTAGATTAAATATTCTCTTTAATAATGATATGAATATTTATGAGTTATTGCAGCAATTATAAAACGTAAAAAAGATAAATAATTATGATGATAGACCAAATAATTAGCTTTTTAAAAAATGATATTAGAGGATTAATCATCCTTGCAATTTCAACTAGTATTATTTCTTCTTTAATTTATGACATAGCTAAAAAACAATATATTAGAATCAATTTATTAGTTAGAAAGAAAATTTTATTTAGCCAATTAGAGGGTTTTTTCCATAGAGTTGGGATTGGATATGCATCTGGTTTTGCTCATAATTCTTCATATAAACAAATCTTTATCACTGGAGATATGATTATACAAATAATTTTGCAGATATCTAAAATAATAATCTCTTTCCTAATATTCATCTCGTTAAGTGTATTAATAGGACAGCCATTTAATTGGATATTCGTAATTATACTTTCATTCATAGTGACTTTTCAATATAAATCATTAAAAAAATATTTAGAAATGTATGAAACAATTGAAGAACAGGTCTTTGGTAAAGAGTTTCATATAGAAAAGGAAAAATATTTTAAAGAAATTATAGAGGAAAAGTTTGGTATCAAGAATAAAACTAAAGAAGAGTAAAATTAAAATATTAGCAAGTCTAGATGTTTCCCCCAGCTAGCGCGAGCGTCCCGCTCGTGACCACAACTAAAAAATAAAAATCTATATGAGAACCAAATTATCCTTACTAATCCTAACTGCTTTTCTGTTTTTGTCTTTTATGACAATAAAAAAATCTGATGACGATAAACTAAAAAACAAATTAACAGGAACTTGGAGTGGTTCTGAAGAAGACAATCAAATTCGAGGGGTAACCAAGTATTGGATTCAAATTCGCAACAAAAATGGAACCTACATATTAATGTACACAACAATTGAAAATTGCGAGGTGGAAAATTTTGTTGAAAAAGGAAAATGGTGGGTGAAAGACGGCGTGTTTTACGAGAAATATGAAGATAGTGACGAACCAGATGTTTATGCAGTAGAAATGTTGGATGATAATAATGTCAAATTCAAGGCTAAAAAATTAAGCTCGGAATTTGACAATAAAGAATACGAGTTTACAGAAATCAGACAAGAGTAAATAAAAATATACCTTTGCGGCTTAGCGCCTTCGTGGCAAAAATAAAATAAAATGAAAATAATAGCAGTCATTCCCGCACGTTACGCCTCAACTCGATTTCACGCCAAATTAATGGAAGATTTGGGTGGCAAAACCGTGATTTTAAGAACCTATGAAGCCGCCAAAAAGTCCAATCTTTTTGACGATGTTTTCGTGGTTACTGATTCCGATTTGATTTTTAAAGAAATAACTTCCAATGGGGGCAAAGCCATAATGAGCATCAAGGAACACGAATCCGGAAGCGACCGAATTGCCGAAGCCGTAGAAAATATGGATGTGGATATTGTGGTCAACGTGCAAGGCGACGAACCTTTTATCGACACGGCAGCTTTGGAAAAACTAATTGAAGTTTATAAAAACGACACCGAAAAGAAAGTGGATTTGGCTTCCTTGATGTGTGAAATAAAAGACGAAGCTGACATCAACAATCCCAACAACGTGAAAGTGGTCGTGAACCAAAATGGTTTTGCGTTGTATTTTTCGCGATCCATAATTCCGTATCCAAGAGAAGCAAATGTGGGGGTTCGTTACATGAAACATATCGGGATTTACGCTTTCCGCAAACAAGCCTTGATGGATTTCTACAATCTGCCGATGAAATCATTGGAAGCGTCCGAAAAATTGGAGCAATTGCGCTATCTGGAATTTGGAAAAAGCATCAAAATGGTTGAAACTTCCCATATCGGTATTGGCATTGACACCAAAGAAGACTTGGAAAAAGCGAGAAAATTGATGTAAAAACAATATTTTTAATTTTTAATAATTATAATTTATGAAGAAAATAATTTTCCATCTGGCACTTTTGCTGGTCTTTACTAGTCAGGCACAAATAAAAGCCGATGATGTAAAAACGTTTACGCTCAACAACGGAATGAAATTTTTGGTTGTTGAAGATTTCTCCATTCCCAACGCCAATATGTACTTTTTTTACAAAGTGGGAAGCCGAAATGAATACCAAGGAATCACGGGACTTTCCCATTTTTTTGAACACATGATGTTCAACGGAGCCAAAAAATACGGTCCAAAACAATTTGACCGCACGATGGAATTCAATGGAGGAGCCAATAATGCCTACACCACCGAAAATGTTACGGTTTACACCGATTGGTTTCCCGCTGCTTCTGCAGAAATTATTTTTGACCTCGAAGGAGATCGAATTTCCAGCTTGAGCATTGATCCAAAAATGGTCGAAAGCGAAAGAGGAGTGGTGTTGAGTGAGCGTCGCACCGGTATTGAAAATTCCCCTTGGAGACCTTTGTCCGAGGGTTTGCAGGCAACCGCTTTTCAAGAACATCCGTATCATTGGCCAGTTATTGGTTATGAGGACGACATGAAAAACTGGACGCAACAAGATTTGGAGCGTTATTTCAAAACCTATTATGCGCCAAACAATTGTGTGGTGGTGGTTTCAGGTGCCTTGAAATTGGAAAAAGTAAAGGAACTGGCCAAGAAATATTTCGAACCGATTCCAGCTCAACCAGCTCCGCCCAAAGTGCATATCGTAGAACCAGCCCAAACCGGAGAACGAAGAATCACTATCAAGAAAGAAGTGGAAACACCTTATATGATGATTGGATATAAAACCCCGGAATCCAAGAATGAAGATTATTATGCCTTGAATATCCTGAGCTCTATTCTTTCAAGTGGAAATTCGTCTCGATTGTATTCGACACTCGTGGATCAAAAAGAATTGGCTACCCAAGTGGGCACTGATTATGGAGATACTTTCGACCCTTTTCTTTTTAATTTTTATCTTGTCGCCAACCAAGATGTGAAAGAAACCGATTTGGAACAAGCAGTTTATGCCGAGATTGAAAAAATTAAAAAGGACGGCATCACCGAGAAGGAACTTCAAAAAATAAAAAACCAGAAACTAATGGAGTTTTACAATCAGGTAGAAACCATTAACGGTAAATCGAACAATATAGGAACCTACGAAGTATTTTTCGGGGATTACAGGAAAATGTTTGACGCTCCAGCTAATTACAACAAAGTCACTGTTGCCGACGTGCAGAGAGTTGCCCAAAAATATTTGACCAAAAGCAACCGAACAGTAGCCGTATTAAAAACCAATGTAGAAGAATAATTATGAAAAATATTCAAAAACTCATACTGTGTTTACTGGTAATTACTAGTGGTAACTTATCGGCACAAGGATTCAAATTACCCAATTACACGACTTTCAAATTGGCAAACGGTCTTACGGTTTCATTGATGGAGCAACACGATGTGCCTGTTATCAGTGTTTCGGTCGTTCTTCCCGGAGGCGCTATTTATGATTATGATAAAGCAGGATTGGCCTCATTGACGGCTGTTTCGCTCAAACACGGCACCAAAAACTTTACAAAAACAAAGCTAGACGAAGAGTTGGATTTTCTAGGTGCCGAAGTAGATACTTATGCCACAAAAGAATTTGCGGGACTTTCGTCCAATTTTGCATCCAAGGACAAAGACAAAATTTTGAACATCATTAAAGAAATTTTGCTTAATCCAGTTTTTGATGCTGGCGAATTCGAAAAGGAGAAAAGCAGGTTGTTGGTTTCATTGGCACAACAAAAAGAAAGTCCAAAATCCGTAATAGGTCCTTATTTTGATACCTTATTGTATGGGAATCATGTTTATGCCAATGTTAAAAATGGAAACAAGGAAACCGTTGGCAAATTGACTGTAAATGACGTGAAGGATTTTTATAAAACCAATTACAAACCCAATGAGGCAGCCATTTGCATCGTTGGTGATTTCAAGGTTAATGAAATGAAAGCAACGATAACTAAGTTGTTCTCTGGTTGGGAAAAATCGGCTACTAAAATTGGAAATCTGGCTTCAAAACCAATCAATTTTCCAACGGAAAGCAGGGTTTTGTTGGTCAATAAAGGAGATTCTAAGGAAACTACTTTTTATATTGGAGCACCCGGAGTGAGCAGAAACAATACTGATTATGTGGCGATTGAAGTGGTCAATACTCTTTTTGGAGGACGTTTTACTTCAATGTTGAATGATGAACTAAGAGTAAATTCGGGTTTGACGTATGGAGCAGGAAGCCGATTTAGTAATTTGAAAAATGGCGGTTCTTTTTATATTTCCACTTTCACGGCTTCTAAAACAGTGGAACCAGCGATTGACAAAGCTTTGGAAGTATTGAAAAATTTGCATACGAAAGGAATTGATGAAAAAGCATTGACTTCGGCCAAAAATTATGTCAAAGGACAGTTTCCACCGGATTATGAAACCACGGAACAATTGGCCGGCTTGTTGTCGCAAATGTTTTGGTATAATTTTGACCAATCATTCATCAACAATTTCGAAAAAAACGTGGACAGTCTTGACTTGGCAAAAGCCAACCAAATTATCGCCAAATATTTCCCAAAGGACAAATTGCAGTTTGTACTGATAGGCAAATCAGAAGACATCAAGAAAATTGCCGAGAAATATGGCAAGGTCATCGAAGTCGATATAAGTGACGACATCAAAAAAATGAATTAATTAAAAGGGGAAATCAGTTGGTTTCCCTTTTTTTTGGACAAAAATAAACTGAAGAATCAAGATTCATTTTCATTGTCGAAATAACCTTTGGCTTTTATTTTTGTAGTGAAGAAGTTCATGAACAGCACCACAAAAAACAAGAACAAGAAGGCTTGGGCGGTGGCCAAAACCCTTCCTATGGTAGTCACTGGGTAAAAATCGCCATAACCTATGGAAGCCGAATTGATGGTGCTGAAATAAATGGCGTCAAACCAATGCTGAAACGGCTGGTTCAAATAATTCCCGCAAGAATACAAAACGGCAAACGAAAATATGATTTCCACATAATTCAAGAAAAGCAGGAGCATCGACCTTTTATAAGAATTGGGTTTTGAAATCATGTCCGATG